>CAZEII010000063.1:6095-17459 GCA_964511835.1 uncultured Acidobacteriota bacterium
TTGGGCCAAGACGCGTCGCAATAAAGCAAGGTGCACTTCGTGTAGTCGTTGTCGGTGTAAACCCACTGGGGACAACGTGCGCACCAATCTGTGCAGTCGACGGGCCCGTCACATTTCAGCTCCATCCGTGTGGCCTGCGGAACCGCTGCCGTCTTGACCGGCTGTATTCTCCTCGCTGCCAGAATCGAGCAGACGATCATCAGCGCAGCCCCGAACAGGACCTTCATTCGTTTCGACATGGCTAAGTCCTCCTGTGATGGATGTACCCGGCGACGCGCTGAAGTTCCCCAAGTCATCGCAAATAGAGGTTGAGAATCCACAACCGTGGAGCGGTCCGTCTCCCACTCGCCTTTGCGAAGTCGACTTCTTTCCGCGGCGAGACGTATCACGGAACGGAAACCCGACCTGGTACCAGGAGAGCCGCCATGAGACTGGCACCGTTGATGGCGCTCGGCACCTTGCTCTTCGCACCTTCCGGCGCTTCGGCGGACGTGGATGCCCGACCGAGCCCCATTGACGTCAGTTGCCCCAAGTCGCCTGTAGCAGTGCCCGCCGATGAGAGGCTCGTGCTTTGCTACGAGCTTCACCTGACGAACTTCGGTCAGGCGCCGCTCACGCTTCGAAGCGTCGAAATCTCCGGCGGTAGCACGGCCCCGCCGCTGGCTACGATCGATGGATCGACCCTCGCACAGAGTCTGCAGCTTGTGGGCCCAGGCGACGATCCCGCGCGTCTGGAGCCTGGGCGCCGCGCGATCCTCTTTGTTTGGTTTCCGCTCCCTCCCGCGGGAGTGTCAGGCGGACCCGTTCCCGCCACGCTGCGCCACCGCTTCACGTTCCAGCTCGGCGACAAATCGACGGCGGGCGATGCGAGTCCTCATTTGTCGGTGCTCGACGGCGTCGCGGTCCCAACCGGCGTGACGACGGATGGAGCACAAGCTTCCGGACCACCCGTCCTCGAGCCACCCTTCCATGGAGGCATCTGGCTTGCGGGGAACGGGCCCTCCAATACATCGGTCCACCGCCGCTCGGTCATTGCGCTCGCGGGTCGGGCCACGATCTCTCAGCGCTTCGCGATCGATTGGCTTCTCATAGGTGCCAACGGCGACACGTCTCACGACGACGTAACGAAGCTCGAGAACTGGTGGGGCTATGGCGAACCGATTCTGGCCGCGGCCGATGGTGAGGTCACGCGGGTCGTCGACGTGTACCCCGACAACCCACCGCGTTCGACGCCACCGCCGGTCACGGTGGACAACATCGCGGGCAATCACGTCATCATCCGGTTCGCTCCGAATCGTTACGTCATGTGCGCCCATCTCAAGCAGGGGAGCGCGCGCGTGAAGGAAGGCCAGCGCGTGAAGAAGGGCGACCAAATCGCACAACTCGGCAACAGCGGCAATACAACCGGGCCACACGTTCACTTCGAGGTCATGGACGCCAACTCCTCCATCGCCGCCGAAGGCGTGCCGTGGATGTTCTCGTCGTTCCACTTCTTGGGATTTGGAAAGGACTACGACCCCAATCGCCACCCTGACATCGTTCATCGAAACGAAATCCCCGTGGACGACATGGTCGTGAGCGTGCCCGTCGCGGCGGGCCAGATCAAATCACATTGACACAGCGATCCCAAGGCGTCTCCGGCTGCTCCCCGATGGATTTCTCCAGACGCTCGATCACCTCGTCGACCGCACCGTTCCAAAACCGGGGAGCCCGGTTGTCGTGCCACCGGGACCCTGGTGCGTAGAGGACCGCTTCGTCGAACTCGAACCCTCTCTCGACGCAACAATCAGGGTGGGGATAGGACGGGTCGGAGTTCGAGGACTCGGCCCGGTGCGCCAGCTCCTTGGCGACCAGGTGGCGGGGATCCCAAAGCTGGCGAACCCTTGCGTCGGGGATCCGCGCCATCGTCGCGGTGTTCGGTGAGGTGAAATCGCCCCACGCGATCGGCTCCCAGATCACCAGCACCTGCAGATTCCAATCGGTGTGACGGCCTAAGAGCTGTTCGGCTGCGGAGACCCCCCGCAGACAGACGTTTCACGTGGGGGAGAACAAGAGGAGCAGCCGCGGCTGCTCCGGGCTGGCGTCGAATGCCGCGTCGAACCCGCCGGGACCCGCGGCCACGAGGGTGAGAAGTGCGGGCTGTCCCGGCGGAGGCGACGACGGCCCTCTGAGATAAACCGCCGCGAGCGCCGCGAACAGCCCTCCCGTTGCGATGAGAAACGCGATCATCCGATTGGTCACGTTGGCCTCCAGTCGGCAAGGAGTCCGGCGATCTGTTGCGGGAAGAGAACGACCGCCAGCAGGACGAAGACCGCCGTCCAGAGCAGCACCTCCCCCAACGCTCTCCCCTTCAACGCACACTGCCGCGCCGAGCGCTGCTGCCAGAAGCCCAGACCTATCAGCGCCACGGACAGACCCAGAAGCCAGGGACGCAACGGGCCGAAGAACGGGCTGGCGCCGGCCGTTCCGAGAGAGGCGGCAAATCCCAGCGGAAAGCAGCAACCGAGCGTAGCCAGCGAGCTGACGAGCGCGGCGAGAGCGGCCGAAGTGCCCTTGCTCTGCTTCACACCCGAAAGACGCGCGGAATCGTCCGGTATTACGCTCCCGACCAAAAAAGACGCGCGGGCGGTTCGGGCGCGATGCTATTTCGTTGTTGTCTTCGTCGACGTGGTCTTAGCGCCGATGTGAATCTGGGTCGCCGTCATCTTCCCGTCCTTGTCCTTCTTGTAGGTCACGGACGCGTGCTCGCCGACCTTGGGAGCTCCGCTCACCACCGTCTGGTCGTTCCAGGTGAACGAATGCTCCTTGCCGCTGGAGTCCTTCACCGTGCCCTGCTTCGTTGCCTCATCCCAGCTCGAGATCGTCCCGGTGAGGTGCGGCGTCCCCTTGTGCGTCGTCCCCGTGGCGGCGACAACCGCCGGTAGAACGAGCACCACGGCCACGGCGATCGCGATCGCAAGCAAGCTCTTCATAGCGGTCCTCCCTCTCTTGGTGTGCGCAAGCGTTGTTCAGCCCTCTTGCCTCCATCGCTATCGTACGGCAGCCGGGAGCTGCAGTGGATAAGTAATCTCTACCGAGCCGCTTCGGGTTTGAGTCGAGATCGCGGGTTCCACACGGCGTTGCCAAGGATGAGGGTATGATCAGCCGACAGCGAGTTGTTCTCCTTGAGGCAGATATGACGGCACTGTCGTGATGGATGAACTCCTCTCCGCGGAGTAGCGACAGGCCGTGACCCCTACTCATGACGTGGTGCTCGTGGGTGGCGGCGGGGCCGGCTTGCGCGCCGCCATCGCCATCGCGGAGGCCGATCCTCGGCTGAGCGTGGCGGTGGTCTCCAAGGTCTACCCGATGCGCAGCCACACGGTCTCCGCCGAAGGCGGGGCCGCGGGCGTCGCCCGTTCGGACGACAGCCTCGACGAGCATGCGTACGACACCATCTCCGGCGGAGACTGGCTGCCGGACCAGGATGCCGTGGAAGCCTTCGTCGAGGAATCCCCGCAGGAGCTGCTCCGGCTCGAGCACTGGGGCTGCCCCTGGAGCCGCGAGTCGGATGGCCGGGTTGCGGTGCGGCCCTTCGGCGGCATGACGAAGATGCGCACGTGGTTCGCCGCCGACAAGACGGGCTTCCACATGCTCCACACGCTCTTCCAGACGTCCCTGAAGTACGCAGCGGTCGCGCGGTACGACGAGTGGTTCGTGACGAAGCTGCTCGTCGATGACAACCGCGTCCAGGGGGTCGTCGCCATCGAGCTTGCGTCCGGCAAGGTCGAGGCGATCACCGCCCGGGCGGTCATCCTGTGCACGGGCGGGTGCGGCAAGGTCTTTCCGTTCACCACCAACGCCAACATCAAGAACGGCGACGGGATGGCCCTGGCCTATCGCGCCGGCGCGCCGCTCAAGGACATGGAGTTCGTCCAGTACCATCCGACCGGCCTGCCGTTCACCGGCATCCTGATCACCGAGGCGGCCCGCGCGGAGGGCGGCTACCTGATCAACAAGGACGGGTACCGCTACCTGCAGGACTACGATCTGGGCAAGCCGGAGCCGAGGCCGGTGCTCCGCAGCATGGAGCTGGGTCCCCGCGACCGTCTCTCGCAGGCCTTCGTGAAGGAGGTGGAAAAGGGGCGCGCGATCGGCACGCCGTACGGCGAGGTGGTGCACCTCGACCTCCGCCATCTCGGCGAGCGCTTGATCAACGCCAAGCTGCCGTTCGTGCGCGAGTTGTGCCTGAAGTACCAGAACATCGACCCGGTCAAGGAGCTCATCCCCGTGCGACCGGTCGTCCACTACATGATGGGCGGCGTCCACACCGACATCGACGGCGCCACGACGTTGCCCGGCCTGTACGCCGCCGGGGAGGTCGCGTGCGTCAGCATCAACGGCGCGAACCGCCTCGGCTCCAACTCGCTGCCCGAACTCTTGGTGTTCGGCGCGCGCGCCGGCCGCGCCGCCGCCGCCTACGCCTCCCAGACACGGGAGGTGTCCGACGCCCTCGTGGCCCAGACGAACGACGAGCGGCGGCGGCTCGAGCAAGAGCTGCTGAACAAGCGCGGCGGTCGCGAGCGCCTCGCGACGCTCCGCCAGGAGATGCAGAGGACGATGGAGGAGAGCGCCGGCATTTACCGGTCGGCCGCGTCGCTGGCGCGGGGCGCCGACGCGCTGCGAGGACTGCAGGCACGCATCTCGGATGCCGCGATCGAGGATCACAGCCGGACGTTCAACACCGAGCGGTTGGCGGCGCTGGAGTTGTCGTTCATGCTCGACGTGGCCGAGGCGATCGTCAACTCGGCCTTGCGCCGGGAGGAGTCGCGAGGCGCGCACCAACGCACCGATTTTCCCTCACGTGATGACAAGCGCTTCCTGGCGCATTCCCTGACCTACCGCAACCCCGATGGATCGTGCAGGGTCGAATACCTGCCGGTCACGATCACCCGCTGGCCGCCGGGCGAGCGAGTCTACGGGAGGTAGCACCGCATGACCGAGCGAATCACCTTGCAGGTCGCACGTTACCGTCCGGAGGAGGAGTCCGAGGCCTCGTTCCAGGCGTACGAGGTGCCGTGCCCCAAGGACTGGGTGGTCCTCGACGGCCTCAACTACGTGAAAGACCAACTGGACGGGTCCCTCTCGTATCGCTGGTCGTGCCGCATGGGCATCTGCGGCAGCTGCGGCATGATGGTGAACGGCGAGCCGAAGCTGACGTGTGCCACGTTCCTTGCCGAGTACGCGCCGGGCCCCGTGCGCGTCGAGCCGCTCGCGAACTTCCCCGTGATCCGCGATCTCGTCAGCGACATCGGCGACTTCATGCGCAAGCTGACGAGAGTGAAGCCCTGGCTCATCCCCGGCGACGAGAAGCCCTTGCCGACCGGGGAGTATCGACAGACGCCGCAGGAGCTGGACGAGTACAAGCAGTTCAGCATGTGCATCAACTGCATGCTCTGCTACGCGGCATGCCCGATCTACGGCCTGGACCCTAAATTCATCGGGCCGGCCGCCATCGCGCTCGCGCAGCGCTACAACCTCGATGCGCGTGACCACGGGGCGCGGGAGCGGTTCGACATCCTCTCCCAGCACGACGGGATCTGGGGCTGCACGTTCGTTGGCGAGTGTACGCGGGTCTGTCCGAAGCACGTCGACCCAGCCGGCGCGATCCAGCGTTACAAGCTCAGCGCCGCCCTGGAGACGCTCAAGTCGTTCGTCCTACCGGCGGGCGCTCGATGACCGAGCGCCCCGGCTCCACGGTCTACCACCCGCGATGGCTGCGGTCCCGTGTCTCCACGTACTGGTGGCTGAGTCGCCGATCGTACCTCGTCTTCATCCTGCGCGAGCTGAGCAGCATCTTCGTGGCCTGGCTCGTCGTCTACCTCCTCGTCCTGATCCGAGCGGTGAGCCGGGGTGTCGCCGGCTACCGGCAGTTCCTGGACTGGTCGGCGAGCCCGCTCGTCCTGGTGGTGAACCTCGCCAGCCTGTTCTTCATCGTCTTCCACGCCATCACCTGGTTCAACCTGGCCCCGCAAGCGATGGTCGTGCGCGTGCGGGGTCGACGCGTGCCGGCGTTCGCGATCGCCGCTTCCAACTACTTGGCTTGCGCGCTCATGTCGGGGCTCCTCGCATGGCTCCTGGTGGGGAGGTAGATGGTCAAGCGACCGATCGAGCCGTTGCTCTGGCTGCTCTTCAGCGCCGGCGGAGTGCTGGCGGCGCTGCTGATGCCCGGCCTCGTCTTCCTCTTCGGCCTTGCTTTCCCGCTGGGATGGCTCTCGCCTCCTAGCCACGAGTACTTGCTCGCGCTCTCGAGCCATCCGCTCACGCGCGCGGCTCTGTTCGTTCTCTGCGCGCTGTCGCTGTTCCACTGGGCCCATCGCTTCCGCTACACCCTTTACGACGGGCTCCAGATCAAGCACTTGAACCACGCGGTCAACTCGCTCTGTTACGGTGGAGCGATCATCGGATCCATCGTGGCGGCGTATCTGGTGTGGCAGATTCCGTAGCGGGCGACCCGAGATCGCGCGTTCATGACGCTCCCGTTTTTCGCCCAGGAAACGTCCAGGACTGACGTGAGCAGTCGTGTTCTCTACATTACTAGTAGACGAAGGGCACGAAGCGTGACGTGCGAGACATGAGGTCGCGATACGACGCGCCGAAAGTCTGCACGAGGAGTCTCTCTTCCGCGCGCGCCCGCAGATCGCTCCCGATCGCCATCGCGGCGACAGAGGCCCACGTCAGGATATTCGGGACCCAGATCGCGGTGCCGAGCGCCAGCATGTTCATCCCCTGGTAAATCGGATGCCGGATGAACTGGAAAGGACCGCCGAGCGCGAGCTCGTGATCGCGCTCCACCTTCGCCTGGAAACGCCACGATCGGAACGACGTCAGCGCCCATGACATCAGCGCGCCACCCGCGAGGATCACAAGCGATCCGGCGATGCGCTGACCGGGGAACCACTCCCGTACGCGGTTCGTCATGACCGCGCTCCCCACGCCGATGTACATCAGCGCGAACGCCACGCCGTGCGCGGCAACGAGCAGGCGCGAATGTGGCGCGACCGCCTCCTGTCCCGCGACCGGCGCTTCGGGAACGGGCGCTGCCCGGCGGTCGCGCCGGTTCAGGATGGCGCGCGTCACGCCGAACGCACCCCAGAATACCGAGTGCATCCAGTACACGGCGTAATCGATATTCGCCACACTTCTTCCCGATGGTCGGATACAGAGTCTACATCGCTAGTTTCGGCAGGAGCCTAAAACCCGTGGTCCGTAGAACGACTTGCGAGCCGAGTTGTATTTCGAACGCGCGCAAAGCTCTTTGCATATCGAATTTTTCCTCGGTGCGCGCAGTAATTGTCCGTCACTTGGAGTGCATGCATTGGTGGGCCATCGAATTCTAGTCGCGGAGTGCGACGCCAGGGCCTGCGGCTTTGGCGGCGGCCGACCAGAACTGTTTCAGGTCGGCGAACGCCGAGGGCTCGAAGTGGGCATACGATCGCTCGGCCGTCCAGGCGCCATGAATCACTCCGGCATCACGTCGGAACGTGGACTGGACCGACCAGCCATGGCCCGAAGCCTTCTGCGGCGTCGGCAGGTCGTTCCTCACCGCGGCGCCGGTCATGGCGATCTCCGTCGACAGCATCATCGGGTACGGGTACTGGACGGCTGTCTTCCGCTTCCCGAGCGATAGGCGGTCGACGTCGCTCATCGCGCCCGCGAACATCCAGAAGGTCCCTTCCTGAAGCGCAGCGGCGTTCGCCGGAATCGTCAGCGCCACGGTCTCGACGTAGGCGCCGTCGGAGTCCTCCGCCTTGACGTCGTAGCTCTTGATGTCGACACCGGGCCACGCCGCGCGGAGATCGCGCTCCACGTCCTCCCGGCGAGTCTTGAAGGACGACGCCGACGCCGCGCGCGCAAACTCGGCCGGTCCGCCGTAGAAACGCGAGACGCGGTCGATCGAGACCGCATGATCGGCGGCGATCGTTACCGTGTAAGTCCGGACGATCCGGTGCCAATTCGGTTGCGCGTCGGGGAGCGTGAGGAGCACGCCCCGGCCGTGGACGACGACGAGGCCGATCTTGCCCGCCAGATTCTCCGGGAGTGCGCCCGGCCAGGCGTAAGGGTCCGTCGGGTCCACGACGAGCAAGGTTCCGCCGTCTCCGGCGTCGACGCGCGCCGACGCGGCCTCCTCCGGGAACGGCGCATCCTTCGGCCATACGACGCCGATGATGAAGTGATTGAACGAGCCCGGAACGGGAACGTCGGCAGCGACCGTGTAAGGATTGGTCGCGTTGATGAGGATGGGGTATGACTCGAAGCCCGACGCCTGAAGCGCTGCCCGCAGCAGAGTTCCCTTGTCCTTGCAATCGCCGTAGAGCTCCGCGAGCACCTGGGACGCGTTGCGCGGTTGATATCCGCCGATCCCGACCTCACGGGCGAGGTAGCGCACGCGGTCTCTGACGAACAGGGAGATCGCGCGAATACGATCGAGGGGAGCGGGCCCGGCTTTCGCAAGCGCCTCTCGGGCGGCCGCCTGGACCGCCGGGGTGGCGGCGTCGCGGCCGTCGGCGAGCCGCTGGAACCAGCGGCCGAATGACGCCCAATCCTCGAAAGCGGGAGCGACGGACGAACCGTTCGCGGGAGGCTGCAGCGCGACGACGAGGAGCGGCCCGAGAAGCTCCGGTGCCTCGCCCCTCGGCTCCTTCGGCGGAGGCACAAGGTCGCGCCGTTCGAAGCTCAACATGGACCCGGTGTGCGCCGGCTCGGGTCCCGTGTCCGGGAGCCAAGCGTGCTTGAGCGACCAACCTGACGGCAGCTCGATCGACCACCGCGCGACGGAGACGGGAACGCTCTCGTAGAACGACTGAACGTCGGTGAGCGTGTACGGATGGCTCTCCGCATCGAACTGGAATACGACGATGCTTCCTTTCTTCACATCCTCCAAGGCGACGAATCGCGCCTTCGCGTCGCTGAGGAACTCGTCCGAGATCGCCAGATCCACGGCCCCGCCGACGTCGCGATGGGCGCGCTCCCCGGGCGGGATGTGCCACCCCTTCGATTTCTTGACCTTCGTCGTGTCGTCGAATGCGAACCCCGCGACCGCCCCCTCTTCGATGCGGTTGGTCAGGACCTGAATGACCTCATGCCGCTGCAGTCTCCACGTCGCGCCGTCCGGCGAGACGACGATCGAGGTTTCGAACAACAACGTGCGCTCGGGCCATTCGGGAACCCCCTCAGGGACGGGAGGGGCTGTCTTCACGATGTCCTTGGCCCAGTCGGGAATGCCTGCGCTGGCCGGCTTCTCCGCCGCAACCATCACGAGAGACGCGGTGACCGCGCCGATGAGAGCGACGGATCTCATGGGGCGCTCGTGTCCCGCGCGAACATCACATCGGTCTGATCGGCTTTCCGAATGTCGGCGAAGAACTTGCGCAGGGCTTCGTACTCGTCGGGCTTGGCCGTCAGGACCGTGAGGACGAACGCCCGGTCGACGTGAAAGCCGGTCGGCGTCTTCGCGACGACGAATTGGTACCTGCCGTAGGGGGACTCGAGCGTCACGGGCGCCGGGGGGTCCTTGGGCTTGAAGCCGCGCGGAGCGGCAATGTCGATGCCGACGATGTCCACTCTCGGGTAATCGAAGACGACCATGTGGGCGCGCTTTGCGGCGGTGAATTCGGGAGTGTCGGGCCACCACGCCCCCATGACGGACAAGCTGTAGCGCGCAAGATCGCTGCTGACGTTCGCGTCGGTCCGATCGGATTCGCAGGCCATGTTGAAAGGCGCCGACCACTCTTCGAGTCCGGGCAGCTCGGCCGCCGCGACTTCCGTCGTCCCCGTCGCACCGCAAAGCTGGTCGAGCGTCTCCTTTCGCTCTTGCGTGTCGAGATTGCGGAGCCATCGGCGGTAGTGCGCGCCCGTGGCACCGACAGCCGTGCGGTCCCACTTCGCGTGGATCGTCTCGTTGTCATCGGAAAACGAGAGCGTCACATGCGCGTCCGCTCGGTTGACGGTCGGCGACGAAGGCGGAATGGTGAGTGCCGAGCTCTTCTTGGGCGTACAGATCAGCGCGGGAGCGCCCGTCGCGCGCCAAGGGACCTGGCCGTACGGGAGGCCCGAGCCCGGGCTGACGAAAGCGACCGCGTCGTCGGGCGCGCCGGGAGCGCGTACCGCCACAAGTGCGTACCTGAATTGGGCCGTCGACTTGAGGGCTTTGTTCCAGAGGCGGTCGGTCCGGTCGACGGCGAAGACGATGTTCGCTTCGGCGCCGAGCGCCCGCGCCATGCCGATGAAGAGGTAGGCGAGCTGCACCGGAGACGCTTGCCTCGCTTGAAGAACCCTGTTGGCGTCGTCGACGTCCTTGATCCTCCCGAAGCCGGCTTCTTCTTCCTCCGCGCTGAGGAGGACGGTGTTCCTCAGGGCGTTCCCGAGCCAATCGTAGGCTCGCTTGAGCTTGTCGCTCAACGACGCATCGGGCGGGATCGCCGCAGACGCGAGCATGTTCTTCACCGCTGAACTTCCACCGAGAAAGCCCTTCACATTGTCGTCGACGCTTTGTGCGATGAGATCCCAGTAGACTTCCGCGCTCACCTCCGACGTGTAGTAGAACGTGGCGGACGCCCGGACCGCGTCGAGCGGAGGCATGAGAGGCTCATTGGGCACGGGCTCGAGGTCGTGTCCTGTCACGAGGATCGACCTGCCGTCGCGTTGCACTCCGATGGCGCGACCTTCCGCATGAGACGTGGCATAGGCGCCCGAGGCGTGCTGGTTGGGGATCCACTGATAACGGAACAGCTGCACCGGCCATTCCCTCTGGAAAAACACACGTTTCGAGTCGTTGAATGCGGTCTGCTTCACGACGTATCCGTAATCGATGACGCAACCGGGCACGACGCCCGGCAGCGCGCCCTTGAACTCCACGATCTCTCCCAAGCTCGACTTCGCGATCGTTTGCGATTTGAGCTCGGCCTGCGGCAGCTCGAGCACGCTGCCGTCCGGGAGGAGCGTCTTTCCCCAGAACGATTTCAGATCACCGACGCCCCGTGCGATGGGAATCGCGATGTCGGCGAGTGCACGGGCCTCGGGGGACAGGATCTTGGCGCGGAGGTGGTAATCCGTCTCGGAGCCGAATCCTAGATTGTCGTTCTGAACCGTCTCCTCGACGAGGATCACCCCATGTTGCACGCCTTTGGCGAGATCGGCGGAGATCTCCTTCTCGGCGGACGTCATGAGTGCCGGCCCAGGCTTCACCTCGATAGCCTTTCCCCCTCCGGCGTAGGCGACGCCGACGGAGACCGCGGCCACTGCAGCGATGTGGAAACTCCCCCTGCGCACCTTGCAGGATGGATACCACGAACACCCGCGTCGAGAAAGGGAATCTTGCCGATC
>CAZEII010000064.1:0-17437 GCA_964511835.1 uncultured Acidobacteriota bacterium
CGACCCGGCCGTCGTCGTGGACCTCGATCTTGCAGCCCGTGCGCTCGACGATCGAGCGGATGGTCTTCCCCCCCTGCCCAATGACGTCCCGGATCTTCTCCTTGTTGATCTGGATCGTGATGATCCGCGGCGCGTAGAGGGAAATCGAGGCGCGATGGGTGGGGAGCGCTGCGTTCATGGTCTCGAGGATCTCGAGGCGGGCTTTTCGGGCCTGCTCCAAAGCCTTGTGCATGATCTCCGAGGTGATCCCGGAGATCTTGATGTCCATTTGGAGGCCGGTGATGCCAGCGGCCGTGCCGGCGACCTTGAAGTCCATGTCGCCGTGATGGTCCTCTGCGCCCGCGATGTCGGTCAGCACCGCCCACTTGTCACCGCTCATGACGAGCCCCATGGCGATACCAGCGACGGGCGCACGCTGCGGGACGCCCGCATCCATCAGGGCGAGCGAACCCCCGCAGATGGACGCCATCGACGACGACCCGTTCGACTCCAGGATGTCCGACACGATCCGAATCGTATACGGCCACTGCTCTTCCGACGGCACCAGAGGGAGGAGCGACCGCTCCGCGAGCGCACCATGGCCGATCTCGCGCCGGCCTGGACCCCGCAGGAACTTCACCTCGCCGACGGAGAACGGCGGAAAGTTGTAATGAAGCATGAAGCGGCGTAGCGAGACGCCTTCGATCCAATCGAGCTTTTGAGCGTCGGCGGAGGTCCCGAGCGTGACCGTAACGAGCGCCTGCGTCTCGCCCCGCGTGAATAGCGCGGACCCGTGCGTGCGGGGCAAGACGCCGACCTCGCACGTGATGGGGCGGATCTGGTCGAACCGCCGGCCGTCCAGCCGGACGCCCCGCTCCAGGATCTCCTCGTGGAGGATCCGATCTTGAAGGTCATACCAGAAGCCTGCGGCGAAGTGCTTGGCCGAGTCATCATCGTCGCCGAAGGTCGCGAGCATCTCGGACTTCAGAGTGTCGACCGAGGCGTAGCTTTCGAGCTTGGTTTTGATCCGCATCGCGGCGGCCAGCTTGTCCTTCCAGTCGCTCGTCACACGGTCGCGGATCCCCTCCGGCTCCACGGCCGGGGGAACGGGCCGCTTCGGCCTCGCCATCTCGCGGATCAGCTCCTCCTGGACGGCAACGATCTGCCGGATCGCCGCGTGACCAAGGCTGATGCCCTGGAGCATCTCGTCCTCGGAGACTTCGTTGGCGCCCGCCTCGACCATCACGACCGCGTCCTTCGATCCCGCGACGATCAGGTCGAAGCGGCTGGTTTCGAGCTCGGCGTACGTCGGGTTGATGAGATAGCGGCCGTCGGGCGCGAGCCCGACGCGCACCGCGGCGATCGGATTCGGAAAGGGGATGTCGGAGGCGGCGAGGGCAAACGAGGCCCCGGTCAATGCGAGGATGTCGGGATCGTTCTCCTGGTCTGCCGAGAGCACCAACGCGATGATCTGAGTCTCGCACGCCCACGCCGACGGGAAGAGCGGGCGCAGAGGCCGATCGATGAAGCGCGAGGTCAGGACTTCCTTCTCGTTGGGACGACCCTCGCGGCGGAAGAAGCCGCCGGGGATCTTGCCGGCGGCGTACGTGTTCTCCCTATAGTCCACCGTCAAGGGGAGAAAATCGATCCCTTCTCGCGCGCTCTTTGCGGCGCACACCGTCACGAGGACGACGGTGTCGCCGCAACGCACCGTGACCGCCCCATCGGCCTGTCTCGCGATCTTCCCCGTCTCGACGACGAGGGGTTTCCCTCCGACCTGGATTTCCTTACGTCGTATCAACGCCTTGCCTCCTGCCGCGCCCGTGACGCCCTCGCACGGCGCTCGACCTCCGAGCGGCGAGGGGACGGGAGGAACTCCCTTGGTTCCTTGGTCGTCTTCTCTCTCGAGTTTGTTCCGGATGCGAGGGGGCGAACGGCGGCCCCGATGGCGCGCAATCCAACGCGCGCGTCCGCGCGCGAGCGCGCATAGGACGAGATGAGCGGCATGGCGAGCGAAGGCCTACTTGCGGATGCCGAGCCGGGCGATAATGCGCTGGTATCGTTCAAAGTCCTTGCGCTTCAGATAGTCCAGCAAGCGGCGGCGCTTGCCGACCATCTTGATGAGCCCGAGGCGCGAGTGATAGTCCTTCGCGTGCGACCGGAAATGCTCGGTCAACTGCTCGACCCTCTTCGTGAGAAGAGCGATCTGGACTTCCGGCGAGCCAGTGTCCGAGTCGTGGGTCCTGTAGTCGTGAATGACGTCCGTCTTGCGAGCGAGGTCGAGAGCCACGGGCTGCCTCCTCCGGCGCCGCCGTCAATCGCGCACGGCCCAGATTCGTAGAATCCATGAAACGAGGACCGAAAACCAAGCGAACACTAGCACATCCGCGAGCGTGTGAACAACCCTAGGCACCCGACCGGGGGGATCAGGACGAGGGCGTCAGAACCACATGCGGCCTCAGGATCCCCCGGCTCGATCGGGCGACTCCGAGGAGCCGGCCCGCGTCGTCGCGCACTGCGGCGAGCTGAAACTCCGGAAGCGGCACCGGCGCAGCGACCGCGCTCCCGGCCGCGAACCGCACGCGGTCTCCCGCGGAGTCGAGCGCGCAAGACGGAACCGCAAGCGGCATGGCGTCGATCGGCACCAGGCGGCTGCGGATAGCGTCGCGGATTGCGCTCGCATTCGCGGGGAGGCCGAGGGCGTCCGCCACCCGGAGCGGCCCGATCGACGTACGGCGCAACGAGGCGACGGCGGCGCCGCATCCCAGAGCGGCACCGAGATCGCGCACGATCGCCCGGACGTACGTCCCGGCCGAGACCGCCATCGCGAACGTCCATCGCTCGGGGACGGAGGTCGGCGCGAGCTCCAACTCCTCGACGACGATCTCCGAGGGTGGGGCGGAAACGTGGATCCCTCGCCGGGCCAGCCGGTACATACGAGTTCCGGCGACATGGCGTGCGGAGACCGCCGGGGGAACCTGCAGCTGGGCGCCAACCTGCGCCGCGGCGGCGTCGCGCACGACACTCGGCTCCAGCTTCGCTCCGTCGTGCCGGCTGAGAACTTCGCCCGAGAGATCGTCGGTGGTCGTCGTGACCCCCAGAACCAACTCCCCTTCGTAGCGTTTCGGCGCATCGGGAACGAAGCGCGCGAGGCGGGTCGCTCGACCGAGCACGAGGAGGAGCAGCCCGCTGGCCGGCGGATCGATGGTCCCCGTGTGTCCGACACGGGGCGCGCCGGTGGCCGCACGGACGCGGGAGACGATGTCGTGGCTCGTCGGACCGGCGGGCTTGTCAACCAAGAGAAGCCCGTCCCAGCTGCCGCTCACTCGGATGGATCCTCGCTGCCCGGAGGCTCGGGACGCTCGGCCGCATGAATCTCGCGAAAGATCTCCTCGAGGCGCGACCCCCGCTCGACCGCAACGTCTTCCAGGAACCGCAACGCCGGCGCGAACCGTAGCCCAGCGCGCTCGGCGACCGCGTGGCGTAGGAACGGCGCAGCGTGATTGAGAGCCGCAACCGCGGCCGCGCGATCGGCCTCCGTCCCGAGCCGCGAGACGTAGACGCGCGCCTGACGTAGATCAGGCGAGAGATCCACGCCGGTCAGCGTGACGAAGCCGACGGCCGGGTCGCGCACCTGGCGGATGGCCTCGGCCAGCACGCTTCGGATCTGCTCGGCGACGCGCTCGGGCCTCCGGTGCGTCACGAAACCTCCTCCTCCCATCCGCCGGGGCCCCCGTCCGCGCCATCCAGGAAGTCCCGTCCGGTTTCGACCAGGTGGCCCGGGATGCGCCCCTCGGTCTCCCGGACGACTGCTTCGAACAGCCGCTCGAGAACGTCGCGGCGCGACGCGACCGAAACCACCGCGAGGCTCGCGCGCTGCCAGACATCGGCGTCGTCCTCGAGCTCGCTGACGGCGACGTTGTGACGCGAGCGCAGGTGGTCCTTCACGGAACGGAGGACCTGCCGCTTATCCTTCAGCGACCTCGACTGCGGGAGGTGAATCTCGAAGGTCAGGACCCCGATCGTCACTCGTCACAAACTCTGCACCGCAACCTTCTCGACCGTGAAGAACTCGAACACGTCCCCTTCCTTCAGGTCGTTGAAGTTGGCGATGCCGATCCCGCACTCGAACCCTGCCTTGACCTCGCTGGCGTCGTCCTTGAAGCGGCGCAGCGACCCGATCTTGCCGGTGTAGATGACGACGTTGTCGCGGATCACCCTGACCTCGGCCGTTCTCTTGACGGCGCCCTCGGTGACCATGCAGCCGGCGATGACGCCGACCTTCGGCACCCGGAACAATTGGCGCGTTTCCGCCTGGCCCAGCACGGTTTCCTTGGTCGTCGGCTCGAGGAGCCCGATCATCGCCTGTTTGATGTCGTTCACGACGTCGTAGATGACGTTGTACAGCCGAATCTCGACCTCTTCCCGGCGCGCGAGGTCCGCGGTGGCCCGATCCGGGCGGACGTTGAAACCGACGATGATCGCGTTCGACGCCAGCGCCAGGAGGACGTCCGCCTGGCTGATGGCGCCCGTGGACGCCCGGAGAATGCCGACACGGATCTTCTCGGACGGGATCTCCGTGACCGCCTTCTGGAGCGCCTCCAGGGACCCCTGGACATCGGCCTTGATGAGCACCGAAAGCTCCTTGACGCTCCCCTCGGCGATCTCCCGCGAGAGGCTCTCGAGCGTGCGCCGCGAGGACTTCGCGAGCGCCGCGACGCGCTGCTTCTCCTTGCGGAAGCCAGCGATCTGCCGGGCCTTCCACTCGTCGGTGACTCCCTGGAACAGATCGCCCGCGATCGGTTCGCTGGCGAAGCCCATGATCTCGACCGGGGTCGAGGGCCCCGCCACCGCAATCCGGCGTCCGTGCTCATCCGACATCGCGCGGACCCTGCCGAACGCCGAGCCGGCGATGAAGGGATCGCCGCCGTTCAGCGTCCCGCTCTGAACCAGGACCGTCGCCACGATCCCGCGGGCGCGGTCGAGCTTCGCTTCGAGCACGACGCCGTTGGCCGGCTGATCGGTCGGGGACTTCAGGTCCGCGATGTCGGCAACCAGCAAGATCATCTCGAGGAGCGCATCGATGCCGGTGCGTTTCTTCGCGGAGATCTCGCAGGCGACGACTTTCCCTCCGTACTCCTCGATGAGGAGGTCGTGCTCGGCGAGCTGTTGCTTGACGCGATCCGGCCGGGCGTCGGGCTTGTCGACCTTGTTGATGGCGACGACGATCGGCACTCCGGCCGCCTTCGCGTGATCGATCGCCTCGATCGTCTGCGGCTTGACGCCGTCGTCGGCTGCGACGACGAGAACCACGATGTCCGTGACCCGCACCCCGCGGGCCCTCATGAGCGTGAACGCCTCGTGGCCCGGCGTGTCGAGGAACGTGATCTTGCGCCCGCGCTCTTCGACCTGATACGCCCCGATGTGCTGCGTGATCCCGCCGTGCTCGCCGCTGACGACGTTCGTGGCCCGGATCGCGTCGAGCAGCGAGGTCTTCCCGTGATCGACGTGCCCCATGACCGTGACGATCGGCGGCCGTGCTACGGCGATTCCCGATCCGACGGCGGCGCTGCCGGCGTCCGGCGAGGCATCCTGCCTCTGCTCATCCTCGAAAGAGATGATGGCGGCGTCCGAGCCGAACTCCTTCGCGACCTCGATCGCCATTTGCGGATCGAGCGGCTGGTTGATGTTCGCGAAGACTCCGCGCGTCAAGAGCTTGGCGATGACGTCCTTGGATTTCCGGTTCAGCTTCTCCGCGAGCTCCTTCACCGTCACGGATTCGGACAGCTGGATCGACGCCGGGACCGGAGGCAGGTCGGGCTTCGGTCGGCTCGGCGGCGGAGGGATGTCCAGAGCCTTGGCCCGCGCACGTCGCGACTCGCGATCGGCCGACGGCGTGGCACGCCCCGGGGCCTGCTGCGGCCGGCCGGGGGCCGCCGGGGGGGGGACCGGACGGCTGGCGATTCCCGGGGCCGCAGCGCGGGGCAGCGGCCCGATGCGCGATGGGTCCGCAACGCGCGGCGGAGCCGGCGGACGGCTCGGAGGCGCCGGTCGTTGCCCATAGCCTCCAGGAGCGGTTGAGCGCGGAGGGATCAGCTTCGGGACGAGGCGCTTGGCCGCGAACACGCGTGGGCGAAGAGCCTCGGTTGGAGCCGGTGTGGCCGGGAGAACGGCCGACGCCGCCGGCTTGGCGGGCTCCGAGCGCGGGGCGGCAGCGAAGGGTGTCGCGACCGCGGGCTCGAAGGGGGGGGCCTGCGGCGCCGCAGTGGGCTCGGCGGGAGTCGGAGGGGCTTCTGCGACCGCCTCGAGGTCGATCGCCGGGGCCGGCGTCTCCGCGTGCGCCTCGGGGGGCGGCGCAACCGCGGCGTCTCCTTCGGTTCGCCGCTCGTCGAGCAACCGCTTCTTCTCGACGGCGAGCGCGACCGCGAGGCGTTCGCGGACGAGACTCGCCGTGACGTCGTCGATCGAGCTGAGGTCGGAATGGACCTCCTTCCCGAGGCGGTCGAGGAGCTCGACGATCAGAGCGCTCTGAACCTTGAGCTCTTTCGCGAGCTGGTAGACCCGTACACCCGGCATGCGTGCTCCCGCGGCTTGCGCCGCCCGCTACTCTTTTGCCGCCTCGCCCGCGGCCTTCTCCGCAGGGGCCTCGACGGCGGTACCGGCCGCTTCGGAGCCCTCCTCCGGCTCCTGCGAGCGGGCCTCCAGAGCCTGCTCCGCGGCGTCGTGAATCTCGATCGCCTCGTCCTCGCTGATTCCATCGATCGAGGTGAGATCCTCGAGCGACGCCAAGCAGATCTCCTCGATGCCGCGGAACCCGGCGTCGAGCAGCCGCGCGACCGTCGACTGCGCGATTCCCGGCAGGCTCGACAGCTCGCGGCTGGCCTGCGCCATCCGCTCCATCTCGACCTCGATCTCCGCCTTCTTTTCGGCCTCGCTCTTGATGTCGAGCTTCCAGCCGACCAGCTTCGACGCGAGGCGAACGTTCTGGCCGCGCTTACCGATCGACAGCGAGAGCTGATCTTCGGAGACGATGACCTCCATCTCGCGGGCCTCGTAGTCGCGGATCGAGACCCGGTTGATCGAGGCGGGGTTCAGCGCGTGGCGCACGTACAGAGCGGGATCCTCGTCGTACTTGACGATGTCGATCTTCTCGCCTCGCAGCTCCCGGATGACGGCCTGGACGCGGGAGCCCTTCATGCCGACGCACGCGCCGACGGGATCCACGTCCCGGTCCTTCGAGCGCACCGCGATCTTGGTGCGCTCGCCGGCATCACGCGCAACGCTCACGATGAGCACGGTGCCGTCGTAGATCTCCGGCACCTCCATCTCGAACAGCTTCTTGACCAGGAGCTCGCTGGCACGGGACAACGTCAGCTGCGGGCCCTTGCCGAGCCTCTCCACGTTGACCAGCACGGCGCGGATCCGGTCTCCCGGGTTGTAGTGCTCCGCGCGCGATTGCTCGCGGCGGGGGATGATTCCTTCCGTGCGTCCGAGGTCGAGGATCATGTCGCCGCGGTCGAAACGCTTGACCTGCCCCGTGAGGAGCTCGCCGATCCGATCGCCGTACTCGCGCCACACGATCTCGCGCTCGGCTTCCTTGACCTTTTGGTAGATGACCTGCTTGGCGGCCTGGGCGGCGATGCGCGTCAGGGGGATGTCGATGCCTTCCTTGACCGTCTCGATCACCGCGCCGACTTCGACGTCGGGTTTGATCTGGCGCGCGTCCTCGACGGTGATCTCGATGTGCGGGTCCATCAGCTCGTCTTCCGTAACCACCGTCTGCTTCGAGAAGACGACGAACTTGCCGGACTCGCGGTCGAAGCGCGCCCCGAAGTCCTCCTTGCTGTGGAGGTACTTCCGCGACGCGGCCGCATAGGCTTCTTCGACGGCCTGGATGATCACATCGGGGTCGATACCCTTTTCCCGGCCGATGATCTCGATCGTCTGATAAAGCTCATTGCTCATCGGTCGATCACCTTTCCATCGACGGCCATTCGTCCACACCGCCGAGGCATTTCACTCCCTCCGGGCCGCCGCTCCGGGCGCACCCCTCCGACGACCGGTGCACCCGAACCTCGCGAATGCTCCGAAGGGACGGAGTGACTATAGCATGCGAGATTCTCGCGCCGGGTCATCGCCGCCGTCCCAGCGTAACGTCTTGTTTCATGAAGTGGATACGGTCGCGTGCCACGGCGATGTTCCCACGCTCGGAGAGGATGCTGACCGCCCCTCCGCCGATCGTCGCACCGAGCGTACCCCGCAGCTCTCGCAGCTTTCCGCTCTCATCCTGGAATTCCAACCAGACCGGCCGCCCGGCATTACGCCGAAGGTCGTCGTCGGTCCGAATCGGGCGATCGATGCCGGGGGAAGACACCTGGAGGTCGTAGGGCGAATCGAAGAAGGGCAGCGCGTCGATTCTCTCGCCAAGAGCGCGGCTCATCCTCTCACATTCCGCGAGGCCGACTCCCGGCAGGCCGGCGCGGTCGATGTCGATGCGAAGCAACGAATGCCGGCCCTGGCTCCGGAAGACGAGCTCCACGATCTCCACACCCTGACCGGCCGCGATCTCGTGCGCGATTCGCTCGATCTCCGAGAACAGTTTTTTCTTTTCTTCATTCATGAGGTCACAAACAAAAAAGGTGGGCCTGCGCCCACCTTTCGGCGAAACACGCCCTCTAATCTAGCGGATTTCCATCGTTCGCCGCAATTGCGGAGGTCGCGACTGGACCTCAACCCCCGAGACGGCCGGCGAGCTGCCTGAGCGCGTTGCTGTCGGGGTACCGCCGGAGGCCGTCGTCGAGCGCGCGTCGAGCTTCGGTCATTCGACCCGCTCGGGCGAGGGCCAGCACCGCCCCGATGTCGGGTCCCGGCCCTCCGCTGGACGACTCACGTGCGTGGCCGAAGGCAGCCACGGCGCGGTCGGTTTCTCCCAACCTGTCCCAGGCGGCGCCGAGAGCCATCCAGCCCTCCGCGTCACGCGGGGGAAATCGATCGGCCCAGGCAAGCGTGTCGCGGGCGTCCGCCGGGCGCCCGCCGGCCGCTTGGGCCGATGCGAGATGCCCGAGGTAGACCGCGTTCTCGGGCTCGATGTCGGTGGCGTGCCGGAATCGCTCGACCGCCGACGGAGCATCCGACCGTGTCAGCGCAAATTGCCCTGCCAGGTCCCAGTAGGCATCGACTTCGGGGTGAGCGGCCAGCGTCGTCGTCAAGAACGGCTCGATCGCAAACGGTCTCCCCGACGCAGCGTTGAGGAGCTGCAACCGCAGCGCCGCGCGAACGAGAAGAGGATCTTCCTGGAGCGCTTGCCGATACAGTTCCGCGGCAGCGCCGGCGTCTCCCCGCTCTTCCGCAAGCCGACCGTCGACGGCATGCTGGACCGCCGAGGGCATCTTGCGAGCCCAGCGCGCGGCGGCCGCCTCGGCTGCAGGTCGCTGCCCCGCGAGCAACTGGAGCTCGACGATCCAAAGAAGGCTCGTGGGCTCCATTTCACCGGGCAGTCGAGCCCAGCCCTCTTCCAGCGCGGAGGACGCGTCCGCAAACCGTCCTCGGGCGGCCCGCACCTCGCTGAGCATCGCGTACGTCTTCGCTCGAGGTTGGCGCGCGTTCGCCTGCAGCAGCTCCGTCTCCGCCTCGGCATACCGTCCTTGACGAAGGTAGGACTCGGCCAGATTGCGGTGGAAGAAGAATTGTGTCTGGGCGACATCGCCTTCCGGAGGCGGGGCCGCGGGGAGCGCCGCGCCGCTCGCAACGGGCGAGGCCTCATCGGAGCCCCCGACGTAGCCCAGAGCCTTCAGGTTCGCCATCATCTCCTGCATGACCTCCGGATCACCCGCCACCGCGGCGCCGTGACCGAGCCGCGCGCCGATCAGCTCGTAGGACCTCGTGTGGGAGGGAGGTCGGCGGCGGACGAGATCCGAATCGAACGCCGCCATGATCGGCCTGCCCGGCATGTCGTCCGCCAGCGGAAGGCCGGCGATGTAGAGGAGGGTGGGGGCGATGTCGAAGATGCTCGACGGCGGAAGCCTCCGCGCGGAGACACCCGGTCCGTGGAGTACGACGATCCCCCAATCGCGATGCCACTCCTCCGGCTGACCCTTGATCGACGGCGAGAAATTCGGCCGGTCGTCTCCCGTGCGGAATCCGTGATCCGAGAGGAGCACGGTGACGGCGTCGCGTGCGGAGGCGCTCAGCAGCTCCCCGAGCCGCTCGTCTTGCCACACGTAGAAGTTGGGGACCGCGTCGTGAAAGCGGGCGAAGTCCGCGTCCGTAACAAAAGACATTTTGGGCGGGAGATCATGTTGAAAAGCGTGGCCCATCATGTCGATCCCTTCGTAGTAGACCGCGACGAAAGGCACGCCCGATCGCAGCTGGGCGAGAGCGAGGTTGTGGTAGGTGCGGGCCTGTGCCAGAACGCGCATCACGAACGCGACGGGGGAATCGACGCGTCCCTTCTCAATCTTCTTGGCGGGCGCCCTGATCTCCTGAATCGCCGCGCGATACTCCTCATCCGTGACGGGGATGATCCTGCCGACCTCGTCCCGGGGGATCGCCGCCGCAGCCACGAGGAGCCCGGCCTGCTCGCGAAGAATCCCCGCGGGGCTGGCGACGCCTTCGACGCTGGCCGCGGCCTCGGGTCCGGACTTGCTGACGGCCGCAGCGAGAAAGTCGGTGACCACCGTTCCGCGGATCGATTCGGCCGGGAATGAGGCCCACCAGCCGATCCATGCCGACGTTCGGTCGAAGTCGCCCAGGATGTTCCAGAGGGCCTTCACCCGGCGGAAATCGCTCGTGATCGGATGCCGAGAGCCGCTGGCGTCCTTGACCAGAAAATCGGCGATGCCGTGCTCGGTCGGAGCCTTTCCGGTCGCGACCGTGGTCCACAGCAGCGGCGAGAACATCGGATCGTTCGATCGGAGATTACCCGAGGACCCCTCGCGCACCAGACGCGAAAGGTTGGGCATGCGGCCGGCGGCCATCAAGGGGCCGGCCATCCGCAAGTCCGCGCCGTCCCACCCGACCACGAGCATGCGCGCGAGCGCGTCGCGCGCTTTGGCCCTGGCCTCGTCCGTGCGGCGGCGGCGGATCATCTCGTCGCCGATCGCGCTCCGAAACGACAGCCTCTCCGGGGTCAATCCCGCCGCCCGCAGCGCGGCCGCCAGTGGCTCCTCGACGCGAGCTGGCTCGGCCAAGAGGGACTCGGTGTCGGTACGGCGCGCGACGTCCTCCAGAACCCGGCGGGCCAGGTCCGCCACGGAGGCCGACAAACCGTGACCGCGGATGTCCGCGACGAGCTGAGCCGCGACGGCTCCCCCGACGACGTATCGAAGCTCGAGATCGAACCCCAGGCTGCTCCCCTCCGGAGTTCTCAGGGTGATGCGGCTCCCGGTGAGCTCGCCCTGTAGGGCGATCGTCGGCAACGGCACGAACGGCGCGTGCAGCGTCCACCCGGAAGGGACCCGATGCGACGCCGAAAGGCCGACGCGGCCGGCGGGGATATGTTGCAGCGTGGCCGCAGCGGCACCGGCCAGCACGATCGCGACCACTGCGAAGATCGACGCCGACCGCGCGCGACGAGGCAAGCGCATGGGCTCGATTCTACCCGGCGCCTCGCGGGCCCGCCTTGCGGAGCGCCGTGCTTTGAACGATTCCCCACGAGCGCTAGACTAATCGCGAACGACCCACCAACCGGACGAAGCGAGGAGCAGCACGTGCAGAAGCGAACGATGTCGAGAATCGCGGCCGCCGGGCTCGCGACGCTGGTCGTCGCGACGGTCGCCGCGGCGCAGCAGGCGAAGATGTACGGCACCGTGACCGACGACACGGGCGCGGGCGTTCCCAACACGAAGGTCATCCTGGAGCCGGTGCAGCAGGGGGCGCGCGTCGAGGTCGCCGCGAAGGGCAAGAAGGGCTCTTATCTGATCGGCATCCTCCGCGCGGGAAGGTACGCGGTGAAGGTCGACGCGCCGGGTCTGGCCCTCGTGAGCATGAAGGCCGAGGCGACGGCACTCGGTGAGACCGGCAAGAAGGAGTCGAAGTGGAAAGTCGAGGGGCACGTCCGTCCGGACAAGCCCACGGAGATCCAAGTTGAGGACGGCATGGAAATCACATGCGATCTCGTCGTGGGCAAGGCCACCGAGGTCGTGACGGCGACCGGGGAAAAGGCCGTGGCCTCCCCGGATCAGGCGTTCGCCATCCTCGCCCAGCAAGTCCAGAAGGGGGACTGTCAGGGCGCTCTCCCGGGGATCGAGAAGTTCACAACCGACTTCCCGACCAGTGGGCGCGGTTTCTACCTCAAGGGATTCTGCGACGCCGTGCTCGAACACGACGACGATGCGTTGGTCGCCCTCGGGAAGTCGCGGGAGCTCGATCCCGCGTTTCCGGGGACGAGCACACTCATGGGGAAGGTGTACGCGCGCACGAAGCGCCTTCCGGAAGCGGAGGCGGCCTTCAAGAAAGAGCTCGAAGGTACCCAGAACCCTGCGGAGCTCCATCTCGACGCTCTCCTCAGCTTGGGGGCGGTCCAACGCGACCAAGCGAAGGATGCCGAGGCGATCGCGACGTTCGAAAAGGCGGTCGAGACTGCGCCGACTCGTCCGGAGGCTTACGTGGAATTGTCCGCGCTGTATTCCAAAGCGGGGCAGACCGACAAGGCCGCCGCGATTCTCGAGAAGGCAAAGTCCGTCGGCGCCGACGATCCCGTCGCGCTCTTGAACGTCGGGATCTCCTACTTCAACAAGAAGGACTACGCCCACGCCGAATCGATGTTCCGGCGAGTGACCGAGAGCAAGGCCCAGAACTCCGACCTCGCCATGGCCTACGGGCTCCTGGGAAAGCTCCAGCTCCGGGACGGCAAGAACGCGGACGCGATCGCGTCGTTCAAGAAGTGTCTCGAGCTCGATCCCAAAGGACGGCTCGCGCCTGAAACCCAGGACGTGCTCAAGGCGTTGGAGCCGAAGAAGAAGTAGCGGCGGAGGCGGACTCCCGTGCCCGCAGCGTGAAGGTCACCGCGTGACGCGCGGGAGGCACGCCCGATCCCGGGACGGAAGCCGCCAGCTTCAAGGAATAGCTCCCGGTGGAGAGTGCGGAGGTCTCGACTCGCGCGAGCGCGCGGTAGCCTCCTGCGGGATCCTTCCCGAAGAAGAGCAGGCTCGTCGGGAGCGAGACCGACTTTCCGGCCTGGTCCTCGACGGCGACGGTCAAGTCGAGGCTCGGCGGCTTGTCGCCGGGCTCGGGGAAGCCCCGCAGCCAGAAGAGCACGTTCAAGCCGCCGCCCGATTCGAAGTCGTTGTGCGCAGCGGGAAGGATCCGCGCCCCCGGCTTGAGCACGAGCGGATCGACGTCGTCCGCGATCGTGGGCCTGCTCAAGAGCGGTGCTTCGAACGCTTCGTCCGCGCTCAGGATCACTCCCGCAAAGGCCGGCGCGGCCCCCTTCGGGAGAGGCGGGACGGCCACGGTGGCGGACCAGGACGCGAGCTGGGCGGGGGTGCCCAGACGAACCGAGCCTTGGAAGTCGTAGACGCCGGGGACGAGCATCAATCGCCCTTCGAGTCGGAAGGCCCTGCGGATCGCATTCACGCCGTCCGGCTTCACGCGCGCCGTGAACGATCGCTCGTACCGATCGACGATCTCGCCGGCGGCGCGGGCCACCAGATGGAAGTCGACGTCGAGCGCAGCCACGCCTTGCGCGTCCGTCGGGAGATCGATCGGACCGAGCGCCTCGACGACCACGGCGACGGGGATCTTCTTCCCGTCGCCACCGGGAAGCGGGGTCGCGATCCCGCGCGCCGCAAGCGGCTTGTACTTGGCGATCGACTCGACCGACGCCGCCCCCGAAGGGGGCATCTTCTCGTTCGGCGAGATGTCGCTGTAGCGGCCCCGCCTCGTGATGACGCTGTAACCGGGAGTCTTCACCTTGACCTGGAGAGACCGGTACCGATTTCCGGAGGGCGTCACGGAAACCCGGCATGAGATCCGGTAGAAACGCGCGGATTCCTCTTGGATCGCGTCGAACGCCTTCGAGAGATCGGTCTGGGTGAGCAGTCGGCCGCCCGTCTCCGAGGCGAGCACGCCGAGGAACTCCCGACGCGCCGACGCCGTGCTCGTGCCCAGCGACCGTTCCAGACCGAGGTTCGCCAGTGCGTTCTCGTCCATGCCGAGCTTCCCGACGGCGACGCGCCAGTCGATCGTCTCGCTGACGTCTCCTGCCGCGAGATCGTTGCCGATGTCGAGCGAGTAGACCGTGACGCCGTACGAAGCGTACGACCGGATCAGGTCGCGAAACCGAGGCGTGAATCCCCCCGAGCCGGACTTCTGATCGCCGGCGGTCGTCAGCGGGAAACCTGGCGACACGAGGACGAGCACGCGACGCCCGGGAAGGGCCCGGAACACCTCGGCGAGGTCGTTGAGCGACGAGTAGACGTGCTCGCGCTGCCAGTCCAGCTCTTGGGCCGCGTTGACCGAAAGCTGCGACAGGCGATCGGCCATGTAGGACGCGTTCGATTTCATCGCTGACGAGACGATCGATTCGGCGATGTCGTCTTGGATGTGGGATGCCGCCATCCAGGAGACTTTGTCGATCGACCGTGCGAGCTCGTCGGAATTCGACGTGATGCCCGACATCGGACGGAGCGACAGATCGAGCTGGTAGACGATCGCCGAGTCTTCGGGACGCAAGTGTTCGCGGAAGAACTTGGCGGCCGCTCGCTTCGCCTGATTCATGCGGAGTGCGGTTGAATCACCCAAGGCATCGAAGATCAGGACGAAGCTGCGCTGCTCGGTGGCGGTCGGGGCGGCCGCGGTTTCAGAGGTTGCCGGCGCCGTCGTGGGCCCCGCACCGCCTGGCGAGGGCGACGTCGGAGTGACGGCGGTCGTCGGCGATCTCGGCCGCCCCCATTCGTCGACGGCGACGATCTCCATGGGGGATCCGTCCTCTAGAACGGTGAAATCAGCGGCGCCGAGGCCGGAGACGATCGCCCCCGACTTGTCTCGGACGACGACATCGAACTGTGCCAGGCGCACCTCGATCCGCTCGGTAGGAGGAGTGATCGGGGCGCTCGGCGCGACAAGCCAAAGCCCGAGGAAGCAAGAATGGAGCGCCGAGCTTCCGCGCCGCATCTCTGGATTCTAGACCTCTACCGCTAACTTCAAAAATCCACAAATACATCTATATTCATTTCATTGGATTCGCAGGCGCGCATTGCGGTGCAAATGCAGCCGGGTTAAGCATTTAAATAGTTGTAAATAAATCACTTAGCTAAGAAACACACAGAATTCTTGACTGGCATCGAAGATGCTTTAATACTTCACCGCGTCAACGCCTGAAGTCCAGGATTCTTCGGAAGTTGGCGTTGAAGGGGCATCGACAGTGGGGCGTACGCGCTTTTGGGGGCTGCGAATTTCCTGATCCAGGAGGAGTCGTAATGGACAAAAGATGGTCCCGGATCCTGCTGTCCGGCGTAGCCGCGATTCTCGTGTCGCTATCCGCTTGGGCGCAGACATCCACAACAGGCATCATCGAAGGGCGCGTTCGCGACCAAGCGGGCAACCCGATCGCCGATGCGACCGTGACCGGGGTTGCGAGTCGCGCGCCATCAGCGACCGTGACCGATAGCCAGGGTCGCTACACACTGGCCAACCTGCCTCCGGGCAACTACACGCTGCGCGCCGAGGCGCCAGGGAAGGCGGCGGTGGTTCTAGACGGCGTGACCGTGAGCATCAACACGCGGACGCGCGTCGACGTCACGTTGGTCGCCGGGCAAACCGAGACGGTCACCGTCACGGCGGAAGCCCCTGTCGTCGACACGAAGTCGGTCACGACGGGCGGCAATTTCAAGGTCGAGAACTTCATCGACCAAGTTCCTGTCGGCCGCAACCTCGCGGCGACCTTGACCCTAGCGCCAGGCGTGCAGAGCGGGCTCGGGACGGGGGCAGGGAACTACTCGATCTCCGGCTCCTCCGGGCTCGAGAACTCCTACATCGTGGACGGCGTCAACATCACCAACACGGGCTATGGCGGAATCGGCGCATTCAACAGCGTGTTCGGATCCCTGGGAACCGGCGTGACGTACGACTTCCTCGAAGAAGTGCAGGTCAAGACCGGTGGCATCGACGTGGAATTCGGACAGGCAACGGGTGGCGTCGTCAACACCGTCGTCAAGACCGGCAGCAACGACCTTTCCGGCAAGGTGGCGCTCTTCGCCGGCGCGCCGATCAACGACTACAAGCAGACCTCGTTCTTCGTCGGGGCCGTCAATCCGCAAAAGGGCTCGCTCAACGACAACGCCACCTACGATGTCGGAATGTCGGTCGGCGGCCCGATCGTCAAGGACAAGCTCTTCTACTTCGTCGCCTACAATCCGACGCAGCAGAAATCGACCGGTGCGATTCAGGACATCCCGCTGCCGGCAAGCCTCGCGGGCACGACGCAGTATCCGGCCGCGGCGGCCGGCAACCAGCAGTACAAGCGAACGTCAAACAATTACGCAGGCAAGCTGACCTGGTACGCGACGCCAAACCATCGCCTCGAGCTCTCCGGCTTCGGTGACCCGTCGACCGGAGATCAGGGACCTCAGCGGATGTTCATCGGCGGCGTTCTTCGCAACCTCGACTACCAGCAGGGCGGCGGTCAGTCCTCGATCGACTACGGTGGGAACAACTACACCTTGAAATACGACGGAGTGTTCACGCCGACGTTCTTCATGCAAGCGCAGATCGGCCGGAAGGACGCCAAGTTCAACGAAACATCGACGCTGAACGATTCGCGCTACACCGATCAGCGACAGCTCCGATGCTTCCTATCGCCCAGGTTCTGTACACCCGGCCAGTCACGTGACAACGCGGCCACGTGGGCCTATGGTGGCGTCGGCTTCTACTCGAACTCCACCGACATCAACAATCAAGCCAAGGTCGTGCTCACTTGGGCGAAGGGGAACAACGAGCTCAAGGGCGGCATCTCGTACGACGACATCTCGTACACGGACCAGCAGAACTACTCGGGAACCGACATTCCCCTCAAATTCATCAGGGCCGGAACGGGCGGCGGCACGACCGCGAGCGCCCTCGCGACGCCGTGCGAGACCACCGGGCCGCCCTATGCGGTCAATTGCTACACCCTTCTCGATCTCAACGGGGGCCTCAACGCGCTGCTTCGGCAGAGCACCGCGGGCGTTCCCCAGTGGCGTTCGAACCGCGGCCGCTTCAACCCGAACCCCGGACCGACCAAGACGAAGGACAAGGCGCTGTTCCTACAGGACACTTGGACGTTCACGCCGCGGTGGACGTTGAAAGCCGGTGTGCGCGCGAGTCAGCAAGAGATCGCCGGCTCGGGTGTGTTCACGTTGAATTACCACTACATCGACGGGTCGCCAGAAATCGATCCGCCTCCGGGTATTGGCACGACCCCGATTCCTCCGGGCGACCATACGTTCGAGTGGGACTTCGCGCCGCGAATCGGATTCAC
>CAZEII010000065.1:0-10722 GCA_964511835.1 uncultured Acidobacteriota bacterium
GCGAGCTGCGCCGCGGTCGCGAAGCAGCCGGGCGCCGCGAGCGCGCGGGCGCCGCCGAGCTCGCGCCCCTCCAGATCCGCGAGCGCATAGACGAAGCGAGGCGCCAGCTCTCGGGAGGCGACGGGGCGCTCGCCGTAGTGACGGGCGTGCAGCGCCTCGTCCCGTATTCGGAAATCAGGTGAGAGATCGCACACCGCGCGCGGGCCCGCTTCGAAGATCTCGGGCGCGATCGCGTGGGCCGCTCCCGATTCGAGTGCCAGGTACACGACGTCCGCCCGGCGCGCCGCTTGGGCCGGGGTTTGTTCGGAGAACGCGGCGTTGCTCCCTTCGAGAGAGGGGTGCACGTCCGAGAACCTGCGGCCGGCGTGCGAGCGGCTGACGGCGACGATCTCGTCGACGGCCGGGTGCGCTTGGAGCAGGCGGAGCAGCTCCCCTCCGACGAATCCCGCCCCCCCGATAACCGCGACCCGCATCACGCCGCTCCCGCTGCAGGGCGCGCGCTCCACCGCGCCGCAACGACCTCGAGGAGTCCGCCGGGATCGTTGATGGCGTTGTGCGCCGGGATGCCGAGCGACTCCCGCACGTAGCGGCGCCCGACCTCGTTGTCCGTGATCGGGCCGGTGATCGCATCGACGGCCAGCCCGAACTCGTCCCGCAAGATCGTCGTGGCTCCCCACGCGGCCACGGGATCGGGAGCCGCCATGACGATCGCCGCCGCGGCGCCGATCAGCTCGGGATCGCGGAGGATGTCCTGCACGCCGTACTCTCCGAGGATCCCGTCGCCGAGCTCGGCGACGATCACGTCGGGGCCGGCGCTCTCGTCGAGGTAGGACAGGATTCCGCGCGCGACGGGAGCCGCGGTGCCGGCGTGCGTGCTCGCCGCCCCCGCGTCGTTGAAGGTCGCGGCGGCAACGGCGCCGGCGTCGGTCATCGCGAGCGTGTCCCGCATCAGCGCGACGCCCGTGAGCTTGGCGGCCGCGACGCGGGAGCCGGCTCGGGTCAGACCGCGCACCAGCTCGGCGGCGGCCGCGGTCTTCCCCGCGCTCATGCACGTCCCGGCCACGTAGATCACAGGGGCACGGCAGGAGAGCGTGTCGCGCGCCGGAATCGCGTGCTCGCGGATGTGCGCCGGCCGCCCGATGCGATCGCCCAGAGCGGGGAAGACGAGCACGGCGCCCAGCACTTCGACGCGGAGCGGGGCGCCGAGATCGGGATGGGACGACGTGCAGCACCCGATGACGCCGCCGAGATTCAGGACGTGGAGCACGTCGCCGGGCGCCACGGACCGTGGAACCTCTCCGGCGTATCCGCGGAGCGCGCGTCGCGATCCCAGCGTCCCTGCGAGCACGTCGCCCACCCGCAAGGGGATCATCCGGCCGGAGGGACCCTCGACGCTGGCGTAGGTGGCCTTGTCCTCGAGAACGCGAACGGCGACGACGTAGCCCTCCTCCGCCACGATCTCAGGTCCGAGAATGACGTCGGCGGGGAGGCGCGCGTTCTTCGTGGAGGAGGCGATCCGGTCGAGGCGGACCTTGCGCGTCGCGATCACGAGGCACCGCCGTGCCGCGCCGCAAGCAGAGCGGGAATTGCGGCGATCCGGGCAAACGCGCGCGCCTCGTCCCCCGACCAGATCCGGTTCTCCTCTCCGTAGATCGCGACGTCGTGGTCGAGCAGGGAGCGCGGGGAGCGGGCGCCGGTGACCTGAAATCGGCCGGGCGCCAGGCGCACGCGAGTGTCCCCGAGAACGTTCGCTTGCGACGATGCGAACAGCGCCTCGATGTCCCGGAGGGCGGGGTCGAGGGCCTGACCTTCGTGCAGACGGTCACCGTAGAAACGGGCGAGCTGGTCCTTCCAGAACGACTGCCACTTCGTCAGGACCAGCTTCTCGAGCTCGCGATGCGCCGCGATCAGGACCATCGCCGCCCCGGCTTCGAACGCGATTCGCCCCTTGATGCCGAGAACGGTCTCACCGACGTGGATCCCTCGACCGACGCCGTAGGCCCGCGTGAGGTCCCCGAGCGCCGCCACGACGCGGGCCCCGGCGAGGGGCTCGCCGTGGATCGCGACCGGAAGGCCCTCCTCCCAGCCGATGACGATCTCGCGCGGCGACGGCGCGTCACCGGGAGGATCGAGGAACTCCTCCGGCGGACCGTCCCACGAGCCGAGAGTCCAGCCGCCGCCGTGCGTCGTTCCCCAGAGGCCCGCGTTGATCGACGGGCCGCCGCCGGGTTCCGGAACCGGAAAGCCGCGATCGCGGAGATACGCCGCGGCTTCCCGTCGTGTCACGTTCGCATCGCGGATCGGCGTGACGATCGGCAGGTCCGGGACGAGGATCCGGAACGCGATGTCGAACCTGACCTGGTCGTTGCCCGCCCCGGTCGAGCCGTGCGCGATGGCCGACGCCCCGATCCGGCGCGCAATCGCCGCGACCTCGATCGCTTGCTGCGTGCGCTCGGCGGCGACGGAGACCGGGTAGACCTCGCCGCGCAGGACGTTGCCGCGAATGAGGTGTCGGACGAACCGCTCGTAGACCGCCTCTCGCGCGTCGACGGCGTGGTGCCCGACGGCTCCGAGCGCGACAGCTCGCGCGCGGATCGCCTCGCGCTCCGAAGCGTCGTGGCCGCCCGTGTCGACGTGGACGGTGTGTACGGCCCAGCCCTCCTCGCGCAAGCGAACGGCGCAAAAGGAGGTGTCGAGCCCACCGGAGAACGCCAGGGCCATGCATTTTTTCTGCATGGAGCATAGTTATGCACCGTGCGGCACGATCGCGCAAGAGGGTGTTCCTGCGGGGTTCGGGTCCCACGCACCCGCCGCGCTCCCGAGGAGTCGAAACCCCGCCCGCCCTCGGCGCGTAGTTACGTGCAGGACAGGTGATTCCATGGTGCCGTTACCGGGATAAGATCCCGCTCGGGCCGCGGGTTCCAGTCGCATCCACAAACGAGAGGGGTGGACCATGTTGGGTTGGCTGCTCGCTCATCCTCTTCAGTTCGTGCTCGGAGTCGCCGGGACGCTGTTCGGACTGGCGCTTCTCCTCACGTGGATTCGATACATTCCGAACACCCGCGTGGGGATCGTGGAAAAACTGGTGTCCGCGAAAGGCTCGGTGAAGAGCGGACTCATCGCGCTGGACGGCGAAGCCGGATTCCAGCCCGCCGTCTTGCGCGGGGGCTGGCACTTCCTGACGCCTTTCCAATACCGGGTCCACCGGATGCCGCTGGTGACGATCCCGCAAGGGAAGATCGGTTACGTCTTCGCGCGTGACGGACGGGATCTCCCGCCGACGCAGGCCCTGGCTTCGAACGTCTCGGCGAACAGCTTCCAAGACGTGGCGGCGTTCGTTCGCGCCGGGGGTCAAAAGGGGCCCCAGCGCATGATTCTGCGCGAGGGCACGTATGCGATCAATCTCGCGCAATTCGTCGTGCTCACGCCCGACCAAATCCTCTACCTGCCGCTCGACCGCTCGGAAGCGGCGACGTTCTCCAAGATGTCGGCCGTCATCGCCGAACGCGAGGGGTTCTCGCCCAAGGTCATCAAGGGGACGGACGACCAAGTCGGCATCGTGACGGTCCACGACGGCCCGTCGCTTCAGCCGGGGGAGATCATCGCCCCCATGGTCGGCCATGACGTCAAGAACGGCGCGACGTACCACAACAACTTCCAAGACGCGGACAAGTTCCTCGCCGCCGGCGGCCAGCGCGGGCGCCAGCTCCAGGTGCTCGTGGAGGGCACCTACTACATCAACCGGCTGTTCGCGACGATCGAGATGATCCCGAAGACCGTCGTCGAGGTGGGGACCGTCGGCGTCGTCGTCTCGTATACCGGCGAGATCGGGCCGGACATTTCGGGCGCCGAATACAGGCACGGCGAGCTGGTCGAAAACAACCTGCGCGGCGTCTGGAAGGACCCCCTCCTGCCCGGCAAGTACGCGTTCAACACCTTTGCCGGCAAGGTGCTCCACGTGCCCACCACGAATTTCATCCTCAAGTGGGTGCGCAACGAGGCCGGGGCCCACGGTTTCGACGAGAACCTCGCCGAAGTCAGTCTCATCACCAAGGATGCCTTCGAGCCGAGCTTGCCGCTCTCCGTCGTGGTGCACATCGACTACCGGAAGGCGCCGCTGGTCATCCAGCGCTTCGGAGACATCAAGCGCTTGGTCGAGCAGACTCTCGACCCGATGGTCTCCGCGTATTTCAAGAACATCGGCCAGACCCGAACGCTGATCCAGCTGCTGCAGGATCGCAGCGCGATCCAGCAGCTGGCGGGCGACCAGATGAAGGAGAAATTCCAGCAATACAACCTGGAGCTGCTCGAGGTCTTGATCGGCACGCCAACCGCAGGAGCGGTGGCGGGCGCCGGAGGAACCCAGATCGAGCAGATCCTCATCCAGCTCCGGAGCCGCCAGATCGCCGAGGAGCAGGTCGAGACCTACTCGCGGCAGGAGCGCGCCGCCGCCAAGGAGCGCGAGCTGCGCGAGGCCGAGGCGCGCGCCAAGCAGCAAACGCTCCTGACGGAATCGGAGATCTCGATCAACGTGCAGTCGAACCAAGGCAAGGCGGACTACGCGCGCGCGCAGCAGCAGGCGGCGCAGATCCAGACGCTCGCCCAGGCCGAAGCCGAGAGGACGCGTCTCACCGGGGAAGGCGAGGCCAAGCGGATCCGGGCGCTCGCCGAATCCGAAGCCATGCGCGCTGCGAACGTCGGCATCGCGCAGGCGCTCGCGATCGAGGAGCAGGTTCGCGCTTACGGCGGCCCGCAGTTCCAGCTCGTGCAGCAGGTGATGAGCCGATTCGCCGAAGCGGTCGAGAAGTCCCAGGTCGACGTCGTCCCGAAGATCACGCTCGGGAGCACCGACGGTGGGCGCGGCCCCGGACTCATCGAGGGGCTGCTCGGGACGCTGCTCACCGAGAAGCTCGCGCACCTCGCGGGGGCCATGCAGGCCGCGCCCCGCGACGCGCAGGCGCAGGCGATCCGCGATGACATCTTGAAGGGTGTCAAGGAGCGGCGGGGAGACAAGCCGAAGGGTTGAGCGGGCTCGGGCGGCACGCGAGTTGCTCGATCCCTACGGAGCGAGGGATGGAGGCGCGCCGTGCCGCCATTCGAACGAGACTCGCGCTCTCGCCGAGTTCGAGGACGTATCCCGCCTGACGAGAGTGTGATCGCGGTCGGCCCGTTCGGACCACGCTCGAGGGGCGCTCCCGAAAGGACGGTGCCGCGATGGAGCTTCCGTGGGTGGAGACGGCAAGCGTGGTGACGGTCTACGTGTACGCCGCGGTCATCGCAATTGGAATCACCGGGTTCGTCGTCGCGCCGGCGGTGCGCCGGCTCTTCCCCGGCTCCCGCTCGCCGGAGCCCGCGCCGTCATCTCCTCGAGTTCCCGGAAAGCTCCATCGCGTGCTCGTCGAGTACGTCGGCAATACGGACGTGCGGGAGAGATGGTCGATCGACGGGCCGGATCGGCGTCGCAATCGAGCGGCCCGCGTGCTCATGAACTACGTGCGCGGGCGCTCGGAGGCGAGCGACGTGTCCACGCCCGAGCTGGAGAGAGTTCTCGAAGAGCTCCGTCACGCCATCCGATCTGCGGAGCAGGTCGAGTAGGGAGAGGAGCGAAAGCGAGGCCGCGCGATGTCTCCCATGGAAACGTTTCTCTGGGGATGTTCGGGAAGCGTCGCCGTCGAGCTGGTCGCGATCCTCGGGTTCTATTCCGCGCATTCCGCGAGGCTCCCTGCCCGTTATCACAGGGTCGGGTTCTGGATCACTCGAGCCCTTCTCGCGTGCCTCGCCGGAATGTTGGCCGTGGGGTACAAGATCGACCAACGGATCCTGGCCATCAACATCGGCGCAGCGACGCCGCTCATCCTCGCGAGCCTCGCGCGCGGGTTCCGCCCGGTGGCGGGAGTGACCGGCACGGAAGGAGAGCAGCCGTAGCATGGTTCGTTGAGGCTAGGGCGTTAGTCTCCGACCCCTCTCGAGCGCTGGAGCCGCCGAAGGCTCTCGATCAGCTCCGGTGACGGGAAGAGGCGCTCGCACTCCCGAACGGTCCGCCAAGCTTCGTCCGAAGCTCCGGCCCGCATCTGTGCGCGGGCGAGGCCCGAGCACGCGCTTCGCGGTCGCGGCGGCATCGACAACGCGCAGCGGAAGCGCTCCTCCGCGCCGGCGAGATTGCCCGAGCGATAGAGATCGTCGCCGAGCTTGATTTCGTGCCATGCAGAGTCCGCGGGCTCGACGAGCGGATCCGGCACGGGGACGCCGTCGCGCACGAGAAGGACCGAGACGGAGTCGCCGTAGAGCTGCCGCCAGCGCCCGGTCGCGACGAGCTGGTCGCCGAGAGCGCGATCGCCGCGCCGGTCCCACAGCACGAACTCCGCGCCGGACGACTCGAGCACGTCCAGGTAGCCCGGCTCGTGGTTGAGCACGCGGAGGTAGCGACGGTAGGTCTCGTCGTCGAAGACGGTATCGGCGCGGCCGTCGATGTACACCTTGAGCCGGCCGGCGCTTCGCATGTGGAGGTAGCCCCCCCAGTTGTAGTACGCGAAGACCTTCCCCTGGAGGCGGTTCGCCTCCATGAAGTTGCACGTATCGACCGGGAAGCCCTCCTCGACGGTCAGATAGGTGAAGGCGCGTGGGCCGAGCGGGTACGGCGCGAGCCGGAACAGCGCGACGCCGAGAAAGAGCGCGGGCGTCACGAGCGATGGAAGGAATCGCGTCAGCGGCGAGAGCACATGCGCGAGGGCAGGCGCCGAAACGAGAGCCTGGGCGATCCCGAACAGCGGAACGAAACGCCGGCTCGTCAAGGACATGGCGAGAGTCAGCGCGCCCATAGCGAGGGCCGCGACGAGCCATGCGCGATCGCGACGAAGCGCGCGGACCGCGAGGCAGACGACGACCGCGGCGGCGAACAGTCCGAGGACCACCGGGTACGCGGGGGTGGGGATTCCGCCCGCCTCGAACGGAGGGCGCCACTCGCCCAGCTCACGGAAGGGCGAACTCCTGTCGAAGGCGTACTTGAGCGGATAGGTGAACGCGCGGATCCCGTTGGGGTTGACGAATGCGGCCAGCGTCGAGGCCGCCGCGATCGACGCGGCACGGATTCGTGCCGCGCGATCGCCGAAGAGCAGGTGCGGCACGAGCAGCGCGCCGAGCGCCAGCAAGCCGAAGAAGAATCCGCCGTGGAGATTGGCCCAGACGAGGAAGAGGGTCGGCACGGCCCACGACGGCCGCTCGCGGCCCAGCACGAGCCCGATCAAAAGGACCACTCCGAGAAACGTGTAGAGATGCGGGCGAATGTCGAGAAAAGGCTGCGCGGCCGCCGCCGCGGCGAAGGCTGCGAGGAAGCTCGCCGCGGCGCCCTGCGTCTTGCGCCGAAGCACCACGAACAAGATCGTGAACGTTCCCGCGATCAGTCCCCACTTCCAGAAGACGAGCGCTTCGCGACCGAACAGGCGGGCATACAGATCGAAGATCACGTCGGAGAGCCATTCGTGGTGGATCCACGGCGCGCCCTCGCGGGTGTACGACCAGGCGTCGACCGGCGGGATCGAACGGTGATCGACGATCCATCGACCCGCGGCGAGATGCCACCACAGATCCGACGCGCGCATGACGGTGTACCCGAACGACCAGAAGCAAAGCGCCGCGGAGATGGTGCCGAAGAGTGCCGTCGCGGACCTGATCGCCTGCCCTCGCTCGCCACTTCGGTCGCTCATGGGCCAGGCAGGCTACTCCTCTTTTGATCGGCCTGGACTTCGAACCTCGTGATGTACTCTCGCCGCTTCCGTGGAGACGGAGTTCATGGCGGCCGTGGCGTGGTGGCGATCGATCGACGACCCCAGTACGACCTGGCTCGCCTGCGGCGCCGTGGCGGCTGGTCTTCTGGTGACGGCGGGCCTCGCGATCGGCAGCATGCGAATGGACAGCGCGACCGACGACGAGCCGGCGCACATCGTGGCGGGGTACCTCAAGGTCAAGCTGGGGCACTTCGATTTCTTCAGCGAGCAGCCGCCGTTGATCGATTCGCTGTCCTCCCTCCCGCTCGCGTTCCGGGACGTTCCGCTCCCGGCCGGTTGGGATGCGGCCGACGCCAATCCATGGCGCGTCGGTCAGGGATTCTTGTTCCGATCGGGCGGCGATGCAGACTCGATGATCTTCCTCGCGCGCCTACCGAACGTCGCGATGCTGTTACTTCTGACGCTTCTCGTCTACGCGTGGGCGCTCGAGCTGACGGGAAGCCGGGTCGCGGCGATGGCGAGCTCCACGCTCGCCGCGTTCTGCCCAAACCTGATCGCCCACGGGCGGCTCGCGACGGTCGATATGGGCGCGGCGTTCTTCTGCACGCTCTCGGCGTTCACGTTCCTTCGGTTTCTCCGTTCGCCCACCGTCCCGCGCGCCGGCGCCGCGGGCGCGTGTCTCGGGCTGGCCATCCTGACGAAAGTGTCGGCGTTGATCCTGTTGCCATGGGCCGCGCTTTCGACCATCGCGTTCGTGCTCGTCGAGCGCGAGCGCCGCGCCCTTTTTTTCCTGCTCGCCGCACGACTCGCGATCGTCGCCGGCGCCGCACTGATCGTTTTCGAGGCCGTCTATCTCGTCGAGATGCGCCGGGCCTCGCCGCTCGCCCCGTTCCTCGAATACTCGAAGAGCGTCAACGCCGTCTTCCGATGGATCGCGCAGCCCTACGACAAGCCGCAATATCTCCTGGGATCGTTCTCGTACGGAGGGTGGAGAACTTACTACCTGATCGCAATGCTGTTGAAGACTCCGTTGACGACGTCGGCGCTCATCGCCGTGGCGTTCTTCGGTCCGTTCGTTCCGTACGCGAGACGGGTGTTCACGAGGAGCGATGTTCCGGCTCCGTGGCCGCTCGACGTCTGGGCGATTCTCCTCTTCGTCGTCCTGTTCCTGGCGGTCGCCTGCGCGTCGACGCTCAACATCGGGCTCCGGTACGTGCTCCCCGTCTACCCGTTTCTTTATGTGCTCGTCGCGCCCGTCGCCGTCCGCGCGGTCGCCGCGGCAGGACAGCGGCAGGCGGTCGTCGTGGGAGCCATCGCGCTGCTCGTGTGCGGCTCGGTGGCGGCGGGGATCGCCGCCTATCCGGGATACATTGGATACTTCAACGCGCTCGTCCGCTCGAAGGACGCCGATCGATACCTGATCGATTCGAACCTCGATTGGGGCCAGGATCTCAAACGATTGAAGCGGTGGATCGACGAGAACCGTATTCCTTCGATCGGAGTTCGTTACTTCGGCGGTGGCAGCGTGCGCTACACCCTCGGCCCGATGGCCACGAACCTGGCCAGCTGCGCACCCACTGGGGCGGGCTACTACGCCATAAGCCGCCACATCTATCGGTTGGGCAACTTCTACGCCGGCGACGCGACCCGAGACTGCGAGCACAATTTCAGGGACGCTCGCCTCGTCACGACGGTCGGTGATTCGATCCTCGTGTTCCAGGTGCCGCCGAACTAGCGGGCCTACGATCGTCACTGTTGAAAACTATTGAGTTTTTTCAATAGTAGACGATCATGGGGGCGTGAAGAAGCCGAAACCGCCCCTCGTCGTCGACCCGCGCTTGCTCGCTTCTCCCGTTCGCGCGGAGATGATCGGCGTTCTGCAGACGGAGGGACCGCTGGCCGTCCGAGAGCTGGCGGCCCATCTCTCGCGGCCGCCCGACGGCCTCTACCATCACGTGCGCCTCCTCTTGGAGGCGGGCCTACTCCGGGAGAAAGCCAGGCGCGTGTCGGGGAAGCGCGAGGAGATCGTCTACGCGCTCGTCGCGCCACGCGCGGCCGCCGGCGGAGCTTCGAAGCCCGAGAATCGCGCCGGCCTCGTCGCCGCCGCACAGACCGCGCTGCGGATGGCCGGTCGCGAGTTTGCCGCGGCGATCGAGGGGTGTCCGCCAGGCGAGCGTCGGGCGCGGCCGCGCCTCTCGCGCCAGCGCGTTTGGTTGAGCGACGAGGGACTCGAGAAAGTCCGACAGATCATCGGCCGCCTGGAAAAGCGCCTTGCCTACGAGAATCGCCGGCGGCGGGGAACGCTGCACGTCGTCACCACGGCGCTCGTCCCCCTCGTCAGGAAACAGAGGACGTGAGCTTAGACGCGGCTCGCATCGGAGGCTGAATCATGTCGATGTCGTTGAGCGAGATTCTGGAGAGAGCGCGGGCCGCGGTCGGATGGGCCAAGCTGCGCGCGCTCGAGCAGCACGTCGTCCTCTCGGGTCCGTCCGACCGGTATGGCGTCGCCGGTCGAGTCACCCTGACGTTTTCGACCCACGGCGAATTCGTCGATCGATTCGAGGGGGGCATCGGGACGACCGCCGCCTTCGACGGCCGGGTCGGATGGGGTCTCGACATGAGCGGCATGCCGATGCCGTTGGACCTGGACGATCTCGAGACCCCACGGACGGTTTACGGCGTGCTCTCGGGGCGCTGGCTCGACGAGGACGGCTCGTTTCACGTCGAGCTCGATCCATCGAGAGCCGACGACAGGTGCGTAGGTCTCAGGATACGAATCAAGGACGGCGTGATGGACGCTCTGCTCTTGCTCGATCGCGCGACCTGGCTCCCGGCTCGACTCGAGCGGCGTTTCGTCGGGTGGGAGCGGAGCTGGGAATTCGTCGATCACCGCACCGAGGGTGGATTCACCCTGCCTCGCAAATTGATTTGCTCGCAGGAAGGTCTCGCCGAGATCGATCGCTTCGAGACGTTGGCGCTCCTGCCGGGGGACGCGGCC
>CAZEII010000065.1:10822-17310 GCA_964511835.1 uncultured Acidobacteriota bacterium
TCTCGCCGAGATCGATCGCTTCGAGACGTTGGCGCTCCTGCCGGGGGACGCGGCCTCCCCTTACGCACCGGTGACGACCGAGCCGAAGGATTCTCGATTCGATCCGGCCGTCTCGCCGCGGCTCGCCTTGCGGAAGATCGCCTCGGGTCACGTCTTCGTGCGTCCGAGGATCAGCGGCCGCGACGTCGGCTGGTTCGTATTCGACACCGGCAGCGGCGCCGGCTTCGCCCTCCTCGCGTCGGTCGCGGACGAGATCGGCCTGCCGCGATTCGGGCGGGCCGTAGGAGGGGGCGCGGGCTCCGCGGTCCAGGTGAGCGCGTTCCGACAGGGTAAGACATTCCAGCTGGGCCCCATGACCATCAGCGACAGCATTTACGCCGAACTGCCGCAGGATCTGAACGTCACGATGAAGCGATTGGCGGACATCGACGTGGTGGGCACCTGTGGCTACGACTTGTTCCGACGCTGTCTCGTCGAGCTCGATCTCGCTCGCGCGGAGGCGATCTTCCATCCGCGCGACGGCGGGCCCACGCCCGGGGCCTGGTTCGATCTGAAGCTGCAGCACCGCATACCCAGTCTTCACTGCCGGTTCGAAGGAGGACACGAGGGCCTGTTCCAGATCGACACGGGCGCCGGACCGTTGATCCTCTTTCACTCTCCCGCGGTCGACCGAATGCACCTTCTCGAGGGGCGGGAAACCAAGCCGGTCGCGGTTCAGGGCGCGTCGGGAAGAGTGGACTCGATGGTCGGAAAGGTCTCGTGGATCGACATCGCGGGCCAGCGGAAAACCGACGTGCGCGCGATGTTCGTCACCGGCAAGTCCGGCGCCTTGGCCGATCCGCACACTCTCGGAACCTTCGGGGGGATCCTGCTCGCCCCGAAAAAGCTCGTTTTCGACTACGGCCGCAGAAGGATGGCCGTCATCGACTGATCGATCCGGTTCCGGGCTTGGCAGAATTCGTTGGAACATTGTCATTGTACCCGGAGCGGGCCGGGCGCATGCTCGTCCCATGAAGACACGACGCTCGGCTTCGCACGCAACGCGGCGGATCGCCATGCTCGCCTACCCCGGGATCCAAGTGCTCGACGTCATGGGCCCGCTCGAGGTCTTCTCCCGGGCCTCCCGCTGGTTGAAGGACACCGGCCAGCGCGACGACGACGCGTACGGCGTCGAGATCATCGGGCTGACCCGCGGCCCTTTCCGTGCATCGTCGGGCCTTCGCCTTTACGCCGACCATGGCATCGCCGACGCCGGCTCGGGAATTGACACGCTTCTGATCGCCGGCGGCGTCGGAGCGGCGCGCTACCGCTCGCATCCCGCCCTGCTCCGCTGGATCCGGCAGCAGGCCAGCCGAGTCAGGCGGCTCGCCTCGGTGTGCACGGGGGCGTACTTCCTCGCGGAAGCAGGCCTGCTGAACGGCCGGCACGCCACGACCCACTGGGAGTACTGTGACGACCTGGCCCGCAGCTTTCCCGAAGTGGATGTCGAGCCGGACACGATCTTCGTCAAGGAAGGCTCGATCTACACGTCGGCCGGCGTCACAGCGGGCATGGATCTCGCGCTCGCACTTCTCGAAGAAGACCACGGGCGCGACGTCGCGCTCGCCGTCGCGCGACTCCTCGTGCTGTTCTTGAAGCGTCCCGGCGGCCAAGCGCAGTTCAGCTCGCAGCTCGCGGTGCAGCTCGCGCAGCACGGGCCGCTCAGGGATCTTCAGACGTACATCCTCGAGCACCCGGCCGGCGACCTCTCGGTTCCGACGCTCGCGCGCCGCGCCGCGATGAGCCCGAGGAATTTCGCGCGGGTGTTCACGCGCGAGGTGGGGACGACGCCCGCCCGGTTCGTCACCTCGGTTCGCGTGGAGACCGCGCGCCGTCTTCTCGAGGAAACAACCGACCGCCTCGAGGAAATCTGCCTCGCGAGCGGACTCGGAACGACGGAGTCGATGCGGCGCGCGTTCCTGGGCGTCGTCGGCGTCCCTCCGAGCCAGTACCGAGAGCGCTTCCATCGCCACAGCCCCCCGGCGCGGCCCGAGGCCGCGCCCCCGCGCAAACGGAGGTCCGCATGATCAATCGACTCTCACTCGGCGTGACGCTTCTGCTCGGCCTGGCCGTGCTCGCCGTCGGCGTGACCGTCACGCGCTCCGCGAAGGACGATGCCAAGAGCTTCGTCTGCCCTCCCTGCGGCTTGCCGTGCGACGGCACGGTCTACCACGAGCCGGGCAACTGCCCGAAGTGCGGCATGAAGCTCGTCGATCAGGAATCGGCGAACGCGATGTCCACGGGAAAGAAGAAGGTCGGGATCCTCGTCTTCGACGGCGTGCAGATCATCGACTACACCGGACCCTTCGAGATTTTCCAGGCCGCCGGGTTCGACGTCTACACCGTCGCGGCGACGAAGGATCCGATCACCACGGTCGCCGGCATGAAGGTGGTGCCGAAGTACGCCTTCGACGACGCGCCGCAGCCGGACGTTCTCGTCGTCCCGGGCGGCGGCATCGGGGGCGCTCTCGCAAGCGTATCCACGATCGGCTGGGTCAAGGCGACCTCGGCCAAGACCGAGCGCACGCTCTCGGTCTGCAACGGCGCCTTCATTCTCGCGAAGGCGGGCCTTCTCGACGGCCTGACGGCCACGACGACCAGCGGCAACATCCCGAGGCTGAGAGACCAGTACCCGAAGACCAAAGTCGTCGACGACCAGCGCTTCGTGGACAACGGCAAGGTCATCACGGCAGGAGGCCTGACCGCCGGGATCGACGGCGCGCTCCACGTCGTCGCGAAAACACTGGGCTCCGGAACAGCGCAAGAGGTCGCGCTCGGCGAAGAGTACGACTGGCGGCCCGACGGAGGGTTCGCGCGGGGCGCGCTCGCGGACATGAACCTTCAGCCCTGGATCGATACCTCGCTCGACGACGTCGGGACTTGGCGCCTCATCAGCACGCAGGGCGGAACGGGTCGATGGGAGGTCATCGCCGAAGGAACATCGAAGTTGACGGCCGCAGAGCTGACCGCTCGCTTCGAGAAGTCGAGCGTCTCGCAAGCGAAGTGGACGCGCGTCAAGGACGCGGGAGCCACGACGACGTCGGATATCACGAGCCACTGGACGTTCACCGGCCGTGACGGGAAGCCTTGGAAGGGAACGCTCACCGTGCAGCCAAAGCCCGGGGTCGCGGGCGAGTACGCGATCAGGCTGGAGATCGCTCGGGCCGCTTGAATCGAAGTCGGCCTGGCGGCGCCCTCGAGCGTACTACCGCCCGAAGGGGGGTTGCGCGGATGCGGCTCGCCTGGTGGACGATCGCGTGGGTCTGCCTTGGCTTCGGGCTCTCCGCCCCCGCGCTCGCGCAAGACGGAGACGCCGATGCGCGGCGGGAGCTTGCCGCCGACGCGCTGTTCGCCCCCCTCAAGGGCTCCCGGCCCGGGTGCGCGGCGGGAGTTTTCCGTGCCGGGACGGTCGTTTACAGCCGCGCCTTCGGGATGGCGAACGTCGAGCTCGCGGTACCGCTCGGCGGCGACTCGGTGCTGGCGTTGGATTCGATGTCCAAGCAGTTCACGGGCATGAGCGTGGTGTTGCTCGCGTTGCGAGGCAAGCTCTCCGTCAACGACGACGTCCGCAAGTTCCTCCCCGAGCTCCCCGATTACGGCGCGACGGTGAGAATCTCCCACCTGCTGCACCACACCAGCGGGCTCAAGGACGGCAGCGAGCTCTTGGTGCTCGCGGGTTATCGGCCGCCGTTCGACGTGCAGACAAAAGAAACGTTTCTTCGCCTCATCCTGCGCCAGCGCACGCTGAACTTCGCTCCGGGCTCCGAGTTCCTCTACAGCGACACGAACTACTTCCTGCTCGGACTCATCGTCGAGCGTGTCTCCGGGAGGCCCTTGGAGGCGTTCGCGCACGACGAGATCTTCGCGCCGCTCGGGATGACGCACACGGAATTTCGCCAGGACTCGTCGCGGATCATTCCGAATCGCGCCACGCAGTACAACAAGAGCTACGACCCGAGCCCTTCGGACGGCATGTTCCACAACGCCGACAGCCACGTCGAGGCGCTCGGCGCCGACGGCGTCTTCTCGACGATCGCCGATCTGGCCAAATGGGACGGCAATTTCTACAAGCCCGTGGTCGGCGGGCCGAAGGCGATCGAGCTGATGCTCGAGACGGCGAAGCTGAGCGACGGCTCGCCGAACGACTACGCCACCGGTCTCTACGTCGGCGCGTTCCATGGACTGAGGAAGGTCGAGCACAGCGGAGGCGGGGCCGGCAGCGATTCGGAGATGATCAGGTTTCCCGATCAACAGCTCACGATCGCCGTCTTGTGCAACGTTCGGGACGAGGATCAAGCCGATCATGCGCTGACCGCCGTGCCGCTCGCTCGCAAGATGCTCGACATCTATCTCGAGGCGCCGGCCGCCTCTCCCACGGGTGCCGCCGGAAGCCCCCCGTCGGAGACGCCGCCCACCGGCAGCGTTTCGGCGGACGCGCCCCCGCTTCAACGATTTGCCGGGCTCTATTGGAACGGCCGATTCGATCGGGTCTATCGATTGTCGGTCACCGACGATAGGCTGACGGCTTCCGCGCTCCCCAACGGTCCTTCGATGAAGCTCGAGCGCGCTGGCGACGATCGGTTCCGCGCTGGTCCCCTGACGATGGCGTTCAACACCGACGCTTCGGAGATCGCCGTCTCCCAGAGCTCGGCGCCTCGGCGGACCCTCGTGCGCGTCGGCGAGCCGGCGGCGGACGCGTCGGCGCTGAAAGAGCTGGCCGGGGACTACTACAGCTCCGATGTGGATGCCGTGTGGCGCCTCAGGGCTCGAGAGGATCGACTCATCGTTCAGGTGAGCAACTTTCCCGATGAGGTCGTGCGGCCGGCGTTTCGTGACGCGTTCTTCACGGATCGCGGTCTCTTGCGCTTCACGCGCGACGCGCACGGCGCCGTCAGCGGCTTCGAGGTCGGTAACGCACGCGTGTGGAAGGTCGCGTTCGTGCCGGTTCGCGCATCGGCACCTCGGCCGTAGGGCGTCGGTCACGCGAGGGGAAGACTTAATAAAGTTGTGAGCTCACAACCCGGTGTCCTTTCGACACGGTCGAGCCATCAGATTGGTTGCGGTGAGATTGCCGCATCGAGGACGTCGGGAAGCGGGCGACCGAACGATTGACATCGTGGTGCCCCGTCGGTACATCCTCGTTGTTATCTACGGGCGAGGAACCCGGGGAGGGGCACATGAATCGCGTCATCCGGACTGCTTCAACTACGGTCGCTCTCGTAGTATTCACGGCGACAGCTCCTGTCTCGGCCGGCCTGGTCAAACAAATCACGGACTCGAAGGATGTCTCTTACGACTGGCCGATGCCGAACGGCGATGGGAGCGAGATCTTCGTCGCCACGTCGTCGAACGACGCCGGCGGGAATCCGAATCACCTGTTCCGCATCGTCGCGTTCAACACGACCACGGGGGTCGGTACGCCCATCACGTCATTCCCCGCGTCGTTGGTGCACTTGCGGCACAACGTCACGGTCACCGAGGACGGCCAGTGGCTGGCGTTCATCTCGAACGGCGACCTCGTCCCGGGCCAAAATCCCGCGCGCGCCGATCAGGCGTTCTCCATCAAGCGCGATGGGACGCAATTGACCCAGCTCACGCACATCTCGGGGCCCAGCGGCGGCGGTGTGATCCGCATCGCGATGGCCGGAACGGCCGATCGTGTGATGGTCGCCACCAGCGCGGACCTGACCGGCGGCAATCCGCAGCGAGCGCACCAAGTGTTCGTGATGCAACGGGACGGGTCGAACCTCATTCAAGTCACCAATGCTCCGAGCGGCACCATCGACCACCTCTGGATCAGCGACGACGGGACTCGAATCGCGTTCAACCACACGGGCGATCTCACCGGCGGCAACGCCGACCACAACAACGAGGTCTTCGCGATCACCGTCGGCGACGCCGCTCCGCGGCAGATCACGTCATCGACCGCGGGCGCGTCGGATTCCGCCAACTTCAATTCGAGCTCGGGGTTCTTCGAGAACGATCCGGATCACGCGTTCTCCGCGTTGTATCGTTACGACCTCACCACCGACACGATCCAACGCTCGGGCGGGCTGAGGTTCGAGAACACCAATTTCGACTGGCAGCCGAGCGTCAACACCGATGGCTCGAAGGTCCTCTACAGCACGTTCAGCGACTCGACCGGGGCCAATCCCGACGAGTACTGGGAGCTCGATTTCGTAGACTTCAACGCACCGAACCCGCCCGTGATCTCGGGCGGTCCGGCGCCGACGATCGTGACGTTCCACCCGGAGCCCGGAATGGTCCGCTACGACATCATCCGCGGAAGCGTGGCCAATCTGCACAACGCGGGATCGACGGTGGACATGGGCGCCGTGACGTGTCTGAAGGACGACTCCGGCGACACATCGACCGCCGGCTATCCGGATTTCATCACGCCGTCACCGGGACAGGCGCTCTTCTATCTGTTCCGCGGAACTCAGGGTGTG
>CAZEII010000066.1:0-17307 GCA_964511835.1 uncultured Acidobacteriota bacterium
AGCACATGTTACCTTAGTCGATTCGTGTGAAACCTCAATTAGGAACCTTGCCATTTTCCGTGATCTCCTCTGTGATGGGCGCGCCGCGCCAAGCCGTACGTTAGCGCTGTTGGCCGCTGCCTAGAAATGTACGGAACCTGGTGGCTGGTTCGCATGCCAAACACTGCGTGGATAAGGCGGATTAGATTCCTTGTAGTGCCTAGCATCTCGCTCTCCCGTCACGCTTTGAGGTAGCGGATCGACCGCCTTGCTCTGGTTGTACCACGAAGAATGCGCTGGTAAGGGGCATTACGACCAATGATGGTCGCGTTGGCTCCGCACTCCTAAGCCAGGGGACTGGAGTGCGCTATCGACTCTTCCCGACCGCCTCCCCGTACAACTTCTCGAACGCTTCAACTGCCCGCGCGAGACTGAAGCGCTCCGCCGCCCGCGCCCGGGCTCGCTCGCCGAGGCGGGCGCGTTCGTCGAGGGAGAGGGCGGCCAGGGTCTCCCAGCCATGGGCGAGGGCGGACGGATCGTCGGGGTGAACCACGACGCCGGTGGTGCCGATCAGCGCAACGACGTCCCCGACGTCGGGGGCGACGCAGGGGATGCCGACGGCCATCGCTTCGAGAAGCGCGTTCGGCAGCGCTTCCCCCTGCGAGGCGAGCGTCGCGAGATCGGCCGCAGGCAGGAGCTCGGCGACGTCGGACCGGTCGCCGAGCAGCAGGACTCGATCCGAGACCCCCTCGTCGGCGATCCAGGAGGCGAGCCTGGCGTTTGCGGCATCGACGCCGGCGCCTGCCAAGAGGAAACGAGCCTCGGGGCGGCGCGCGGCGAACGCGCCGGCTGCCCGAACGAATCCCAGGTGGTTCTTCACCGGGTGCCAGCGCGCGAAGAGCGCGACGACGAACGCGGAGTCGGGAAGCCCGAGGCGTGCCTTCGCCGCGGCTCGAGCGGCGGGGGTCGGCGGCGCGGCGGCGACGTCGATCCCGTTGGGGATGATGCGAGTTCGGGCGGCGGTGTAGCCGAACGCGTTGTGTTGGGCCTCGGCGCTCGCCGCGTTGTAGACGATGGCGTAGGGACGGCGCGACATGCGGGCGCCCCAGGAGATCGAGCGGCGCGTTGTCCAGGGGCTCGCGGCGTAGTCGCTCAGACCTTGGCGGACGCTCCAGATCAGCGGGGGAGGACCTGGGGCGGCGCGCGCCGCGAGCAGGGCGGCGGCGTTGCCGCGGTACATCCAACCCTGGACGACGTCGGGTTTGAAGTCGTGAGCGAAGCGCCGGAGCTTGAAGATGGGCGGGATGACGTAGCGACCCAGCTCCTCGACCGTGACGCCCGCCTCGTTGAGCGGCGCGGCCAGCGTGCCGCCCTCACCCATCGCCGCGACGGCGCACACGTGGCCGCGCGAGGTCAGGCCCCGCGCGAGGCGGACGAGGAATCCTTCCGCCCCTCCCCGCGTCAGGCCCGACGTGACGAACAGGATGCGCACGGGAGCGGTCAGTCGGTCCTGGTCGAGCCCAGGCGCTGGCGGACGGCGTACTGCGGCTTGCGATTCACGTTGAGGTGGAGGCGACCCAAGTACTCGCCGATGATCCCGAGGGCGACGAGCTGCGCGCCTCCCAGGATCAGGATCGCGGTGATCGTCGAGGCATAGCCGGGAACGCCGATCTTGTGGCGGAAGAACGCGACGAGATACCAGAGGCCGACGGCGAACCCGCCGCCTGCGAGCACGAGGCCCATCGCGGTGACGAATTGCAGCGGCAGCAGCGAGAAGTTGGTGAACAGATTGAAGGCGAGCGTCAAGAGGCGCGTCAGCGTGTAGCCGCTCCGGCCGCCGCGCCGGGCTTCGTGGGCGACGTCCACCTCGCCGATCCGCTGCGTGTTCCAGGCGAGGAGCCCGTCGACGAAGGTGTAGTTCAAGTCGTAGGAGAGAATGCTCTCGATCGTCCCGCGGCGGATCGCGCGGAAGCTCGAGATGGTGATGTCGTTCCCGAAGACGCGGCGGTAGAAGCCGTTGATCAGCCAGGAGCCGACGTTCCTCCAGGGGCGGTGCTTCTTCGCTCCGTATCGGCCATAGGCGACGTCGAGGTCCGAGGTGTCGAGAGCGGCGAGGAGCTTCGGGACCTCGTCGGGCGGATTCTGCAGGTCGTCGTCCATGGTGACGACGATCTCGCCGCGGGCTTCGCGGAAGCCGCACATCAGAGCGTTGTGCTGGCCGAAGTTGCGCGCGAGTCGGATCGCCGTGACGCGCTCGGGATGGTCGCGCTGCAGCTCCTCGAGGACGCGCCAGCTCCCGTCGGGGCTGCCGTCGTCGACGAAGACCACCTCGAAGCCGCCGGGGCGGGCCGCGAGCGATTTCGCGAGGCGATCGAACAGAGGCCGAAGCGTCCCCTGCGACCGGTACACGGGCACGACGATCGAGACACCGGGGCGATTCGGTCCGCTTGCGGTCATCGCCACTCCCCGGGAGGAAGCTCGGCGCGAGCGGAGACCGGCAGGAATTTCGCCTTGTCGTAGAGCAGAAAGCGCATGAAGCGGAACTCGTCGGGAGCGTAGCGGGGGAGGTACTCGCGGGTCGCGAGGCAGAACGACGTGTGGACGCCGTCGGCGACCAGATCCTTCCGGTTCTCCACGACGCGGACGAACGCCGTGTCGTTCCCTTGCCGCCGGTACTCGTCGAGGTAGGCGGCGAATCCCGCGGCCTTCTCCTTGTCCGTCACGTGCCGGAACTGCGCTCCGAGCTTTTCGGTCATGTCCTTGGCGGGGGAGCCGCCGTAGATGTGATTCTCTTCCATGTCGGCGACCGCGACACCGCCGACCATCAGCATCGAGCGCGGGTGGGCCTTGATCGGCGTCACGATGCAGTGCCCGACGAACCAGACGTCGTCGCCGATCTCGAGCGAGCCCATGCGGTACCAGCGGCAGCCGTCGAGACGGTCGCCGAACTTCATGTGCGACCAGAGCTGGCTGTGCGCGCCGACGCCGACGTTGTTCCCCATCGCGAGCAGGCCACCGAACGAATCGAGGATCGAGTACTGACCGATCCAGCAGTTGTGGCCGATCGTGCAGGTCTTCCCGTGGAGGGTCGAGCCGTGATGGACCGTCAGGTAGTCGCCGATCGACAGCTCCTCGACGTCGACGTAGACGTCGTTGCCGAAAAAAGCGCCGTAGCCGATCGACACCCGCTTGCAGTTGGCGCCGAAGACGACGTTCGTTCCCCAGCGGACGTTGTCGCCGATTCGGATGTCGGGTCCCTTCGACAGGAAAGTCGGGTTATGGACGGCCATCGGTTTTCTCCGTGCGCCGGTAGAGGATCCCGGCGTCCCGCCTGCCCGCGGACCGGAATCCGTACTTTTCGAGAGCCGCAAAGAAGCTCGTCCAATCCTGCCGCCGCGCGATCTCCATCTCGTAGGGGTGCGAGGCATTGGCCGAGAAGACGAACACCTGCGTCAGGTCCGGCTTCGACAGCTCCTCGACGTACTCGTCCGGCCGCTCCTGGAAGTTGAACGTGTACCCCCACCGCGTCCCGCGCGCGTTCGTGCCGCAGGCCCAGTGCAGCGCGTTCTCGCGCGACGGGAGGAGCAGCAGGCGCTTCCCCGGTTCGATCCCCTCGCACATCGAGAGGTATTTTTCGTGGAGCGGCGGCGGAAGGGCGGGCTGCGCGGGCAGAGCCCACGCTTCCGCTCCCAAGAGCGCCGCGACCGCCACGACAGCCGCGCCGGTCGCGACGGCGAGCCGCTTCGGGTCGAGCGATGCGCGGAATCGCTCCCAGCTCCACGTCGCGGCGGAGGCGATCGCTATCAACGCGAACGGAAGAGTCAGCAGAGCGTAGTGGGCGTAGCCGCGCTTCGTGTACTGGAGCAGCGTCACGATCGCCGTAGCGACCCCGAGCGCCCAGACGCCGAGGAGCGCGCGACGATTCTCACCGGGGCGCTCGCGCCCCCGAAGAAACGCCGGAATCCACAGGATCGTCGCCGCGGCCAAGCCGGCAAAGAGCGCGGGCGACCAGAGCGCCAGCCCGACGAGATGCGCCGGCAGGCCGCCTCGGCTCTCGTATCCAACCGCGGTCGCGAGGCCCAGCTTCACGGCGGCGATCCCCCCGCCGTCGAGCGTCATCGCCGCCGCGAACGTCGCCAGCGCCGCCGCGACGACGATCGCCCCATCCGCGAGCGCGCGGCTCCAGGAGCGCGCACCGCCCCACAGGGAGGGGACGAGGCCGACGGCCCCCGCCGCCACGAACGCCCCCTGCTGCTTCGTGAACACGGCGAGGCCGTAGCCGACGCCCAGCACGATCAGGCCGAGCCGCTCTCGTCCCTTGCGCAGGCAGACCAGCCAGACCAGGACGCCGAAAAGAGCGGCGAGCGTCGCCAGCGGCTCGGTCGTCATCACCCAGAGCTCCAGACGCCGTCCGAAGATCAGATAGCCGCCGAAGGCGCCCGCGGCCAGGAGCCGCGCGCCGCCGGTGACGCGGACGATCAGCCCCGTCAACGCCGCGTTGACGAAGGCGACGCCGGCAAAGACGTACTGGAACGCCGCGTAGTTGCGGCCGAACGTCGCTGCGGCCACCCGCCAGAACGCGTACGAGCCGGGGAAGTAGGAGTAGCGAGCAAAGGACGTCGTCGACGCCGACTTCGCCAAATCGTCGGCGTAGAGGAAGAAGAAATAGCTGTCGTAGCCGCCGAAATGCGGCGCCCCCGCGATGAACCAGGCGGCGGGCACCGCGACCAGAAGGAGCGCGAGCAGCGCCGCCGCCGCGCGGGTCAAAACCGGCAGCTCCTGATCGCGGCGATCACCGCCTTCTGCTCGTGCTCGTTGAAGTCGTTGTAGAAGGGGAGGCGGAGCAGGCGGTCGGCCAGATCCTCGGCCACCGGGCAGTCGCCTTCCTTCCCGCCGCGAGCGACTCCCATCGCCGAGAGGTGCAGGGGCTGATAGTGGAAGACGGCGAGGATCCCGAGCTCGCGCAGGTGCTCGATCATCGCCGTCCGCGCGGCCAGCGTGGGCATGATCAGGTAGAACATGTGATACGCCTGCACGCAATTCGCGGGCACCGCCGGCAGCGCGACCCCTCGGTCTCGCGCCCAGCCGCGCAGATGCTCGGCGTAGTAGTCCCAGATCTCTTTTCGCTGCGCCTGGATCTTGTCCTTGGCTTCGAGCTGCGCCAAGAGAAACGCCGCCAGGATATCCGACGGGAGGAAGCTCGAGCCGACGTCCACCCACGAATACTTGTCCACCTCGCCGCGAAAGAAGCGCGCGCGATTCGTCCCCTTGTCTCGGATGATCTCCGCCCGCTCCGCGAATCCCGGGTCGTTGACGACCAGGGCGCCCCCCTCGCCGCAGGTGAAGTTCTTCGTCTCATGGAAGCTCAAGGTCGACAGCTCGCCGAAAGTCCCCAGCGGCTTCCCGCCGAGCGTTCCGTACAAGCCGTGGGCGTTGTCCTCGACGAGATACAGGTCGCGCTCGCGGGCGATCGCCGAAAGCGCCTTCATGTCGCACCCGACGCCGGCGTAGTGGACCGCGACGATCGCCTTCGTGCGCGGCGTGACCGCGCGCGCGACGTGCCTCTCGTCGATGTTCAAGGTGTCGCGCCGGATTTCGACGAACACCGGGCGGGCCCCGCGCAGGGCGAAAGCGTTCGCCGTCGAGACGAACGTGAAGGTCGGCATGATGACGTCATCGCCGGGGCCGACGTCGAGCAGGAGCGCAGCCATCTCGAGCGCGTCGGTGCACGAGGTCGTCAGGATCACCTTCGCGCCCTCGAGCTCGCCCGACAGCTGCGACTGACAGCGCTCCGTGAACCTTCCGTTTCCCGAGATCTGGCCCCCGTGGATCGCCTCCGCGATGTAGGCCAGCTCCTTCCCCTGGAAGCAGGGGCGATTGAACGGGATCCTGTAAGACGGCTCGGAGCGTCGCATCGGGACCTACTCGTCCCCGCCCGAGCCGCGGAAGCGATCGGCGTCGTCCGCGAAGAGGACGTTGAAGCTGGTCAGCGAGCCATAGCACCCCGTGATGTACCCCTGCAGCTTGATCTTCACGTCCTCGGGGACGTCGAGGGTGTTGACGTTCTGCTCCAGAACCCTCAGCCGGTTCCTGAGCATGACGATCTTGTGAAAGAAGGTCTCGATCGGCAGGCTCTTCTCGCCGCGACCCGGAGTGCCCGGCTTGAGCACGAGCTCACCGCCGCGCCATTTCTCGGCGGGAGCAGCCGGCGTGAGCCCGGTCTCCTCGCGGATCACCCGGCGCAGCACCATCTCGAGGTCGGCAGGGGCGTCGCTCACGGGAAAGCTCCTTTCGCGCTCCGAGACGATCGGCGCGGTCTCGCGGCCCGTCGGCGCACGACCGCCGTGATAGCGGTGGCGGCTTCCGCAGAAATCGCAGAGGACCTGCGCGATCGCTCCGTCGGGGTCGACGGCGACGATGACGTGCATTCGCGGCGCCTTGCAGGCGCGGCAATGGTCGTCGATCCGCTGTCCGGCGCGGTAGCTCTTGGGCGCTTCCGGGACCATCGCCCGGAAGTCTAATGCATCCGACCTAAGGGCAAGAATTCGTCGACGAGGCGGCCTCCGCGTCGCGGCTTCCGGTCTGCGATCCCGAGCCGTCGTCGAGCGTCCCTTCCGCGGGACAAGCGGTCGTCACCGGCCTCAAGAGCGTGAACACGCCGCTTCCCGGAGACGGGTCGCCGTACGGATCGGTCAAGGACAACGAGGTCGTGTTGTTCGCCAGACAAGCCTGGCCGGCCGGGAGCGCGTCGATCGCGGCGCCGAAGTCCCCCGAAGTCGACACGAGCGTTCCGAGATCGCCGCGCACGAGATCGAACACAGTTGCGCCGCCGGAGGTCCAGGACCAGACCGTGGCGCCCGTCCCATCCTTCGCCGCCGATAGCGTGCCGATGTACGTCGGCAGCGGGCACGGCGGGGTGGCAAGGATTTCAGCCGATAGCGAGCTGGCGCCGCCGCCGTCGGGGCCGCCGGTGAAGATAGCGGTGACCGCGTAGTGGTAGGTCGTCCCGTCGGTCAGCCCGGTGTCCGAGTAGGACGTCCCCGACGGGCATGCGATCGTCTGGAACTCTCCGCCGCGCGAGCGGGAGACGTGGTAGCTGTTGGCGCCGATCGAAGGATCCCACGTCAAGTTCACCGTGCCGCTCGACGTCGTCGCGGCCAAGTTGGCTGGAGGCGCGATGTTGACGATCAGCGTCGTCGAGGCGGTGTGGGTGGTCCCTCCGTTCGACCCGTGGACCGACACGGAGGTCGCGTAGGGGATCGCCGCGGTCGTCGTGTTCATCGTCAGTGTCGAGGTGCCCGATCCGGCGATCGTCGCCGGGCTGAACCCGCCGCTCGAGACGCCGGTCGGGAAGCCGCCCTCGCTGTCGGCCGAGAGAGTCACCGTGCCCGTGAAACCGGCGAGGGGCGTGACCGTCACCGTGTAGGTCGTGGACTGACCGGGAACGACGGTCTTCGAAGCCTCGGAGACGAAGACCTTGAAGTCGGGGCTCGTCGGGAGCACCGTGATCTTGCGGGTCGGCGGGCTGGGATCGGAGTTGTTCGACGCGTCGAGCACGGTCAGCGATGCGATGTACGTGCCGGGGGAGCTGAAGGTGACCTGCCCGGGCGTCTTCGCCGTCGACGTCGCGGGCGAGCCTCCGGGGAACACCCAGGAATACTTGTTCGCCGTCATCGCATCGAACGAGACCCTCTGCCCCGCGTTGATGGTCACGTCGGAGGCAGGGGAGGCGATCACTCCAGCCGGCGGCGTCGCGGTGTTGGTCGCCAGCTCGATGAACTGCGCTTTCGACGGAACGCCGTCCGAGTCGAGGATGAACAACATGTAATACCCCGGAGGCGCGATGTTGCCGTTCGGCGGTGTGGTCAGCGAGAGCACGCCTCCCGCAGCGGTGCAGGGCGGCTGGGGAGACGGGCCGCACAGCCCGATCAGCCTTTGATCCATGTCGGACGCGTGCGTCGTCGAGCCTGGCCGGACGAGAACGGCCGAGCCGATCGGGGAGCTCGAGGTGTAGTTGACCGAGAAGTTCGCTCCGTAGCCGAGCATCGGCGCGACCGAGTTGATCGCCGGGCGCCCGCTCGTGATCAGATTGTCGAAGGGGTCGTAGAGATAGGGTGGCGTGAAGATCTCGATGGCGGTGACGTACTTGCCGCGGTCGCCGGGATTGCTGCCGAAGCTCGCGACCGTCGCGTCGGGGAGCAGGATGGCGCACGAGTGGTAGAGGCGTGAGAACGACGCCGTCGCGACCTGGGTCATCGTTCCCGTCGCCGGGTCGTAGAGGTCGGTCTTCTTGCCGTTGACATCCGGCGTCTCGTTCGTCAGCGAGCCTCCCGCCGCCAAGACCTGACCGCTGGGCAAGAGCACGGCGTTCATCTGGACGCGCTGCGCGTGCATATCGGGCCCGGCCGTCCAGGCTGGCGACGCCGCGGAGATGTCGACGGTCTCGGTCGTTTTGGTCACCTGGGTGTTGGGCCCGCCTCCCAAGGCCATCACGGTCGGCGTGTAGCCGGGCGGGAGCAAGGGAAGCATGACGGCGCTGCCGTACTGACGATCGCGCGTCTTCGCGACCGACGAGGTCCAGGCCGACGCCGGGGCCTTGGACGGGTCGTAGAACCAGGCCGTCGCCGTCGACGTGCCCGCGCCGTGCGCGCTGAAGAACAGACGGCCGTCGGTGCTCAGGAAGATGCGGGGAAAGAGCGGTGGTGCGAACGGCTCGGTGCTCGCCGCTCCCCAGCCGGCGCCCGCATTCGACAGGTCGTAAATCTGCCAGGTGTTGTTGGTCGCGCCGTTGCTCGCGTTCAGCCCGGAAAAGGCGAAGATGCGGCCGTCCCCCATCGTCGTCGCCGTTCCGTACCACCGGCCGTCGGACATCGTCTGCGACTGGACGAACTTCTGCGTCGCGGGATCGAAGAACGTCGCGCGGTTCTCACCGAGGAACGCGTAGGTCGACGACCCGCCGATCGTCAGCATGCGTCCGTGGGGAAGCTGCGCCGAGCCGCTGCAGAAGAGGTCGTAGTTGACGTTCTGCACGGAGAAGCTGCTCATGTCGATCCCGGTCGGATCCCACAGCAGCGCGCGGTAGCTCTGCGCGCCGGTCGAATTGTTGTACGCGTCGTTCTCGGAGCCCGCGACGACGTACACCTTCCCCGTGTGAATCAACGACGCCGAGATCGGATTGATCGGCATCTGGTAGGGGAGTGTCTTCCACGTTCCCATGGTGTGGGGAGGCTCGGAGACGCACTGCGCCGCGGCCCTCCCCGCGATCGCGGTCGACGCCACCACCAGAATCCAAGCGCCGCGATTCGAGTGTTGTGTTCTCACAAGAGCTCCAAGTAGGCGAGCAGATCGTCGCGCTCATCGAACGTGATTTGCATGTTGAACGAGCTGTTGTAATGGTCGATCACTTGCTCCAGCGTGTCCGCCGAGTTGTCGTGGAAGTACGGCGCGGTGTGCTTGAGGCCGCGAAGCGCCGGCGTGTCGAACTTGTTGAGATCGTCGAGGTCGCCGGTCAGCGCGGCGCGCCCCGGGTCGGGGCTGACGGTCTCGATGACCGCGCCGTCGGGCTGCCGGAAGCCCAATCGGAAGAGCGGGAGATTGAGCGTGTTGGCGTCGCTGACGAACGCGCTCGCGAAATGCGACACGCTCGGGTTGGACGGCTCGTCGAGAAGCTCCCCGTCGTGGCACCGCCGGCAGTGGAGGTCGAAGACCGCCTTGCCGCGCTGAGCGGCCGGGCTGATGACCGGCACCGAGAACTCCGGACCGATCCCCGTTCGGTCGGCGTCGTTCAGAGCCCGCAGTCGGAGCGGGTAGAAGAACTCCGTCTCGAACGCCACCAGGGCGTCCAGCTCCTTCGCGGTCGGCTTGCGGCTGGGCTGCATGTGGCCCTTGATCGCTCCGAGCGCTTGCTCCTGAAGGGTCGAGGCGCGCCCGTCCTGGAGGAACGGCGCGGTGAGGTCGACGTTGGCGATCGTCGGCACGCCGCGCCACACCGTGATCGTCCGCTGGCCGGGCGCATCGAGGATCACGACGTTGGGGTGGAGCGGAATCGTCACGCGGAACAGCGCGTGGTCGAGGACCGTCGCGTAGCTGTTCCCGCCTCCGTCGTCGCTGTCGATCGGCCGGAAGAGAGGGTGCGTCGGGTCGGCCTGGTAGCGCTGCTGAGCGAGCTGCGGCGACATCGTGAACTCGTTCCTGGGATCGTGGCAGGTCGAGCAGGTTCGGCCGTTCCCGCCGAACGTCTCGTGGAAGAAGAGATCTTCTCCCTGCTCGAAGGCGCCAGCGCGCGCGTTCGCCGGAGGTGGGCTGGGGTTGGCGCCGTTCGGGGCGGCCGTCACGATCGTGCCACTTCCGAACAGGAAGCAGGAGACACACGCCAGAGCAAAGGGAATCGCACGCTCCCCCGACGGCAAGCGCATGACCCAACCTCCACCGGCCCCCGTCACGTTTGTATACGGCCAAACGCTCCGCCGTACAAGCCGCTCCCGCGGTCCCGCCGGGCGAACATCGGCTACACTCTCGACTCCTTCGCCAAGGAGCGACCGACCATGCCGACTCGGGCTCTTGCCTCCATCGCCGCCGCTTTCGTCTCGCTCGTCTCGCTGGTCGCCGCCGCGGAGCCCGCGGCTGCGCCCGCTCCACCTCCAGCAGACCCGAGCAAGGCCGAGGGGCGGTTCAAGAACATTCAAGTATTGAAAGGTTATCCGGCCGACGACGTCGTTCCGTCGATGCAGTTCATCTCGGCGTCGCTCGGAGTCGACTGCGACTTCTGCCACGTCGAGCGGGCGCCTGAAAAAGACGACAAGAAGGAAAAGGGAACCGCGCGCAAGATGATGGCCATGACTCAGGCGATCAACAAGGAGAACTTCGACAACCCCCACGAGGTCACCTGCGTGTCCTGCCATCGCGGAGCGCCGAAGCCGGCGGTGATCCCCGCGATCGACACCGGCGAGAGGCCGCACTCCGAGCCCGCCGCCGCGAAGACGGCGGAGCTTCCGGCGGCGAGCGCGGTACTCGACAAGTACCTCCAAGCTCTCGGCGGCGCCGACGCGCTGTCCAAAATCGCCAGCCGGACGCAGAAAGGGAAGCTGACCGGGTTCGGCCCCGAGCCGGTTCCCGTCGACGTCGCGTCCAAGGCCGGTTTGAAACGCCTGACTACGGTCCACAATCCCCACGGCGAGAACATCACGGCGGTCAACGAGCACGGAGGGTGGCTCGGGAACACCGGCCGTCCACCGCGCGACATGACTTCGGCGGAGAGCGACGGGGCGCATCTCGACGCCGCGCTGTTGTACCCCTCGGACGTCAAGAAGCTGTTCAAGGAATTCGAAGTCAAATCCGTTGACACGATCGACGGCAGGAAGGCGACGAAGCTCGTGGCGAAGAACGAAGACAAGCCTCCCGCCGAGCTCTGGTTCGACGAGCAGTCGGGTCTCCTGGTGCGCATGATGCGCTACGTGGACACGCCGCTCGGGACGAACCCGACGCAGGTCGACATCGGCGACTACCGGGACGCCGACGGCGTCAAGGTTCCGTTCCGGTGGACGGTCGCCCGCCCGAGCGGGCATTTCACGATTCAGATCGACGATTCGCGCCAGAACGTCCCGGTCGACGACGCCTCGTTCGAGAAGCCGGCGGCGCCCCCTCCTCCGTCCCCACCTCCCTCTTGAGGCTGTTCTCATGGACCTGACGACTCGAAAGATCTCCGGTATCACCGTCCTCGCGTGCGAGGGGCGGATGAGTCTGGGGGACGGAGCCGAGCAGCTCGCGACCGCCTTCGCCGACGAGCTCCCCGAGAGCAAGAAGGGAATCGTGCTCGACCTGACCCGGCTGATCTACCTCGACAGCGCCGGGGTCGGCGCGGTCGTCTCCTGCGCCAAGAAGGCTGCGGCGTCGGGAGTCGTCATGAAGATCGCCCTCGCGCGCTTCGGCCCCGTTCGCAAGATCTTCGAGGTGACGCAGCTCGAGCGCGGATTCGAGATCTTCGACGATGCCGCGTCCGCCGCCGCGAGCTTCGCGTAGGTGCGCTCCGCGATTACGGGCCTGGCGCTCTTCGGACTGGCTTGCGCCGCCGCACGCAAGCCGGGGGGCGTCCCGTCGCCGCTCGCCCCGGGCGAGCACCGCCCCGACTCGCGGCTCGTCGTCCTGCCGCGCAGCGGTCACATGGGGCACATCGAAGAGCCACGGCCGTTCGCCGACGCCGTCGCCGCTCTGCTCGCGAGCCTGCCCCCGAACAGCTAGGCCGCAAGGGATTCGCCCGCGCTCGATCGCGTGCTCCGAAGGTTCGCGCGCCGCTAGAGCGCCTTGCGGATCTTCTCGTACCCCTTCTTCAGCTCCGCCGCCGCCTGCTCCAGCGCGGAACCGACGCCGCGCGCTGCCTCGGTCGCTGCCTCTTTGACCGGCGGGCCCTTGACCGCGACGAGCCGGTTCCACTTCGCCTCGAGCTCTTCCCACTCGGCGATCGCTTCTTTCTTGCCGAGGTGCACCTTGAGCGCGAGCTCGTCACGCTCCCTCTTGAGCCTCTCGACGATCTCGTCCCAGTTGGATTTTCCGCCCTCGTTGCTCATGTCGTGACCTCCCCGCGGGAGTTTACCGTCCCGCCGTAACCTTTGCCCGCTTCGCCGATATACCTCCCGACCGATCACCTCGGGAGGTCCGACATGGAAGCCCCGCCGATCGTCGTCGAGAACGTCACGAAGCGCTACGCACGATTCGCTCTCTCCGGCGTCGATCTCACGGTGCCATGCGGCCGCGTCCTCGGGCTGATCGGGCCCAACGGCGCGGGGAAGTCCACCCTCCTCAGGATCCTGATGGGGCTGGTCCGGCCGGATTCCGGCGAGATCACGATTCTCGGACGCAGGATGCCCGACGAGGAGCGGTGGATCAAGGCCCGCGTCGGCTTCGTGTCGGAGGACATGGCCCTCTACGGCGCGAAGACGCTCCGCTGGCACATGGATCTCGTCGCCGCGCTCCACGAAGGCTGGGACGAGCGGAGGGCATCGGAGCTGCTGTCCCGTCTTCGGCTCGATCCCGAGCAGAGGATGCGCGGCATGTCGCGCGGCCAGCAGGTCAAGGCCATGCTCTTGCTCGCTCTCACGCGCCGCGCGGAGGTGTTGATCCTCGACGAGCCGACGGCAGGGCTCGATCCCCTGGTGCGCCACGAGCTGCTGGAGCTTCTCGTCGCGTCCCGGGACGAGCGCAGGGCGATCGTCTTCTCGTCGCACAACGGGGTCGACGTCGCCACCCTCGCGGACGACGTCGCGTTCCTTCACGCGGGACGGATCGTCGAGCACGCCCCGACGGCGAAGATCTTGGCCCGGGGAGGAAGCTTGGAGTCGGCGTTCCTCGAGCGGGTCGGCGCGAAGCCGGCGGGGAGGGCGGCATGAGCCGACACGCCGTAGCACGCCTCGTCCTCAAGGACGTCTCGCTCATGCGCCTGCCGGCCGTCCTCTACACGCTGGCCGCCCTCGCCGGCCTCGCTCTCGCCGCGGCGGGCGGCACGGCGGCGCGAAGCGCGGGGATCACGCTCGCACTGAACGTTCTCATTGGGGTCTCGTTCCACGTTCTGCTCGGACCGGTCCTCGGAGAGCGGGAGCGGAAAACGCTCGCCTTCGTCATGAGCCTCCCCGTCACTCCGCGCCAGGCGGCGCTCGCCAAGCTGGTCTCGTCGTTCGTCCTCTTCCTGATCCCCGCGACGTTCGCCGCGACCGCGCTGGTCTTCCTTTCGCCCGTCGACGTCTTCGCCGCCATGGCGGCTTCCGACCGCTCGTTGCTCTCGCACGTCGCCGGATGGGCGGCTTACTTCGGGCTCGTGCTCGGGGCGTGGGCCCTCTTCTTCTCGATCGTGCTGGCTGCGGCGATCGTCAGCGAGTCGATCGGCTGGACGATCGCCGTGCTCACGGGGTTGATCTTCGTCGCAGGAAACCTCGTCCTCCAGCTGGCGCCTTCGATAGCATGGGTGGGTCGCTACCTCCGCGACCTCGCGCGGGGCGGACCGGCGCTCGCCGGAACGCTCGTCGCGGAGGCGGCGGGGATCGTCTTAGTCGTGGCCGTGATGCTTGCGCTTCAGGCAAGGAAGACGAGTTTCGTTTGATCGACTTCGCATCGATGTACGAAGAGAACGTCGGCGCCGTCTTTCGCTTCGCGCTGTCGCTGTCGGGCGACCGCCCCCTCGCGGAGGACATCACGTCGGAGACGTTCATCCGCGTCTGGACGGCGCGCGACCGTCTGGAGCTGGCGACGGTTCTGGGCTACCTGCTGACGATCGCGCGCCACATCTACCTGCAGGGCGCCGCGCGTGACCGGCGTCGCGGGCCGATCGACGAGGAGCCCGTGGATCGATCGCCCGGTCCGGACGAGCGCGCCGTGGGGCGGGCGGAACTCGATGCCGTGATCGCCGACATGCAGACGCTTCCCGAGATCGATCGCGCCGCCCTCCTGATGAGGGCGGAAGATCGGATGCCTTACGAGGAGATCGCCGCCTCGCTGCGGATCACCCCCGGCGCGGCCAAAGTCAAAGTCCACCGCGCCCGCATGAAGCTGGCCGAGATGCGCGTCCGACGAGGGAGCCTTCCGTCATGAACGTCACACGAGAGATCATCAAGGACCTGCTGCCGCTCTACGCATCGGGAGAGGCCAGCGCGGACACGAAGCGCCTCGTCGAGGAGTTCCTCCGCGACGACGCGGAGCTTCGCCGCCTCGCCGAGGCCCTGAAGGCCGAGGATCTGGCGGGGGCTCCGCACGTCCCGCCCGCTCCGTCGGCCGGCCACGCCGATCTGCTCCGCACCAAGTCTCTCCTGCGGCGGCGGACCTGGCTGCTGGCGCTCGCTTTCTTCTTCACCGGCCTCCCGCTGTCGTTCGTGGCTGCCGACGGCCGGATCAAGTTCTTCATGCTGCGCGATGCGCCGCAGGTCGCGGCGGCGTCCCTGGCTCTGGCCGTCCCGCTCTGGATCGCGTTCGCGGCGACGGCGCGCCGGCTCAAGGTGACGGGTCTCTAGCGCGAGGCGCCTCCGCCATCGGTTAGAGTGGCGCGCGATGACGCGCCGGATGCCGCTCCTCCTCGCCGCTCTTCTCGCCGCCGCCCCGGGGCGCGCCGCTTCGTATCCGGTCGATCTCGTTCCGATGATCGGGGGGAGGAACGGAGCCGATCTCGAGACGACCGGCTCCGGATTCCCACCCGCCTCCGCGAGCGGGAGCGTCTCCTTCGGCCTCGGCGTCGAGGTGCCGGTCCGCCCCGAGGCATGGTTCGAAGCCTTCCTCGATCACCAGACGCTGAGCTTCAGCTCCGACTCCGCGACGCAGGGGAGCGCCCGGTTCGATTTCTCGGTCGACTACCTGCAGTTCGGGGGCGGCTATCAGCCGGGCGAGGGGAAGATCCGGCCCTTCGTCGCCGCATCGGTCGGCCTGACCCGCTACGGCGCGAGCCCCGGCGAGGTCGGCAACACGCTCGGCGCTTCGGGGTCGATCGCGGGAGGGTTCAAGGCGCCGATCGGCAAGAAGGTCGCCTTCAAGGTCGAGCTGCGTGGGTACGCGACGATCACCGACGCCGCCGTGTCGGTGACCTGCGGGGCGGGCTGCTCCACCCAGTTCGTGGGATCCGGCTGGTATCAGATCGCGGCGCGCGCCGGCCTGACGATCCGGCTCTAGATGCCTCGCCGGGCCGCGATCCCGCTTCTCCTCGCCGCGCTGACGCTCGCCGTCTACGCTCAGGTCGCACGCTACGATTTCATCAACTTCGACGATCCGGGGTATGCGCGCGACAACCCGCACGTGCTCGCCGGCCTCAGCCGGGAAGGGCTGGTGTGGGCCTTCACGACGACGAAGGAAGCCAACTGGCACCCGCTGACCTGGCTCTCGCTCCAGCTCGACGCACAGCTCTTCGGCCCGTCGCCGCCGGGCTTCCACGCAACGAACGTCGTCCTTCACGTCGCGAACGTCCTGCTGCTCTACCTCTTGTTCCAGCGCATGACCCGGAGCTCGTGGCGGAGCGCGCTCGTCGCGGCCCTGTTCGGGATCCACCCGGTTCACGTCGAATCGGTCGCGTGGATCGCGGAGCGGAAGGACGTCTTGAGCGCGCTCTTCGGGCTCGCGGCCTGTCACCTCTGGCTCAACGTGCTCGAGCGGCCGAGCGTCGCGCGGCACGCGCTGGCCGCCGGGACGTACGCCGCGAGCCTCCTCGCCAAGCCGATGCTCGTGTCCCTTCCGATCCTGCTTCTCCTCTTCGATGTGTGGCCGCTGGCCCGCAAGAGCCCGCTCAAGGCGCGGCTCCTCGAGAAGGCGCCGCTGTTCGCCCTGGCCGCGCTCTTCTGCCTGGTCACCCTCAAAGCCCAAGCGCAGGGGGGCGTCATTCGCTCCTTCGAGCAGTATCCGCTCGACGCGCGGATCGCGAACGCGGCGGTCAGCACCCTCCGCTATCTGGGGAAGGCGATCTGGCCCGTCGATCTCTCGGTCTTCTACCCGTACCCGTACGGCGGCATCCCCGTGTGGCAGGTCGTGGGGTCCGCGGCGGCGCTGATCGTCGTCACGACTCTCTGCCTGCGCGCCCGAGCGAGCGCGCCGTGTCTTCTAACCGGCTGGCTCTGGTACCTGGTGACGCTCGTTCCGATCATCGGCATCGTGCAGGTCGGATCGCAGGCGATGGCCGACCGCTATACCTACCTGCCCCTGATCGGACCTTTCGCGATGGCCGCGTTCGCCCTGCCGGCGCGATTCCGGATAGCGTCGATTGCCGGCGCGGGGATCGCCGTCGCGCTTCTCGCCGTGACCGCTCACCGACAGGCGGCGTACTGGCGGGACAGCCGCACGCTCTTCGCCCACGCGGTCGAGGTGACCACCGAGAACGCGGTCGCCGAGAGCAATCTCGGCGGCGCGCTGCTCGAGCTCGGCGAGATCGATGCCGGGATCGAGCACTGCCGCGAAGCGATCCGGATCGCGCCGCAGCTGGGCGGCGCGCAGTCGAACCTGGTGCGCGGTCTGCTCGCCCGAGGGAAGACCGATGAGGCGGCCGCCCTCGTCCGCGACGGGCTCCGCGATCGTCCCGACGACTCGCGGACGCACGTCAACGCGGGCCTGGTCGCCATCCTCGAGGGGCGCAACGAGGACGCCGTCGCCAGCTTCCAACGGGCGATCCGGCTGGATGCGAACGACCAAGAGGCGCACCTGAACCTGGGAGCCGCCTTCGAGAACATGGGCCGGCGCGATCTGGCCCGCGCGGAATACGAGGAAGCGGTCCGACTCCGCCCGCGCGATCGCCGGGCTCGGCAGGCGCTCGACGACCTCGACGCGCAGCCGTGATCGTGCTACCGAACCATTGGGCTCGGGAATTGCCGTTCC
>CAZEII010000067.1:0-16818 GCA_964511835.1 uncultured Acidobacteriota bacterium
CGCCTGATCGTCAGCACCACCGCGCTCGCCACGAACACGACGACCGCCAGCCCGAAGAGCAGGCCTCCGTCGTTCATCACGACGATGCCGAGGCGCGTGAGGTGGCTGACGATCGCCCCGCTGATGACCGCGAGGGCGAGGAGGGCGCCGAGCGTGACGGTGCGCGGATTGAGGAGGAGGATGCACGCGACCAGCTCCGCGATGCCGGAGCCGATGCGACCCCAAGGCTCCATGCCGAGCGTCTTGAAGATGTAGACCGACTCGGCGGCGCCGGTGAACTTGAAGAAGAGGGTCTGGAACAGGATCCCGGCGGCGACGACCTGCAGGATCCAGCTCACGATCGACTGAGTTCTGGACAGCGTCATGGGTCATGCCTCCGAGGGATGGGATGCGCGGAAGGGGACGCCCGTTACCACGGTGGCCGCAAGGTTGTTGGTGGTCCGCAGCGAAGCTCCGACGGGCCGCTGGTCCGGCGCCGGAGGACGTGCACGTGTACACGGTGTCAGTGATCCAGGGCCGATGGTCCACCGAACGGCAGTGCAGTCAATAACTTGCAGCGACCGACTTCGGGGATCATCAACAACCTTGCGGCCACCGTGAGATGCGCCACTCGCAGAGATGCGCCGGCAGATCCGATCGGATCCGGGTGGCACGGTCTCCGGGTCGCAGCTCGAAGGGCTGGGCGACGGCGCCATCGGGGGTCGTGTAGCCCAGGACGCGCTCGCCGCCCAGGGCGACGAACGTGTCGCCGTCGCTCGGTACGATGACGTTGTACGGCCAGCCCCGCCCGACGCTGACGACCAAGAGCGTCCCGTAGCAGTCGCAGGGGTGAGGGGTCAGCGGGTTCCGGCTGCCGCGGTAGTGTTCGATCTTCATAGCGCCGTCCATGTTAACGGCTCGAGTGGCCGGGAAATTCCGATAGGTCAACGAATTGGGGGAGGAGGGAAAACTCTCAAAATTCTTGTAACCGCACCGTCGCCCGCGGCATCCTAGGGTTCGCAAGCCGTCTTGGAGGCGAGATCGACGTGACCTGCCGGACGTTCGTCGAGTTCCTCATGGACTACCTGTCCGGGGGGCTACCTCCCGGCGCGCGGGACGAGTTCGACGGCCACCTCGCCGAATGCACCGCCTGCGTCGCCTACATGAAGACCTACAAGACGACGGTCGAGCTGGGGAAATCCGCGTTCAAGGACCTCGACGCCGAGGTTCCCCGGGACGTCCCGAAGGATCTGGTCAAAGCGATCCTCGCCGCCCGGCGGGCGGGCTCGTAAGACGACCGTGCCGGCCGGCAGGCTCGAGGAGATCGCGGAGTGCATCGCCGCCGCGAGGTCCAGCCGGTCGGGCGCGGTGCTCGTGGCGATCAGCGGCATCGACGCGGCCGGGAAGGGGACCGTCGCCGCGGATCTCGTCGAACGATTGCGCGAGCGTGGACTGCGAGCGGCCGTCGTCTCCCTCGACGACTGGCACACGGCAGAGCCCGGACGGCCGGCGGTCGATTCGGGCGCGGAGTTCTACCGCGCCGGATTCCGGTTCGACGAGATGTTCGAGCGCGCCGTGGAGCCGCTCCGGCGCGATCCCGCGGTCGACGTCGTCCTCATCGAGGGGATCTTCCTGCTCAAGCGAGAGCTTCGCGACCGGTACGACTTCTCGATCTGGGTCGATTGCCAGGTCGACGTGGCGCTCGAGCGGGCGCTGGCCCGAAATCAAGAGGGGCTTCCGAGAGAGCGGCTGACCTCGGACTACATGCGGATCTATATTTCGGCACAGGACGTCCACCTCGCCCGGGACGACCCTCGCGAGTTCGCCGACGCGATCTTCGACAACCGCTAGCCCGCGCCCCTGAGACCGCGAGACCTCCGCGCGCATCCAACCGGCGGAGGATCACGCGATGGCATCGTCCACGAAAACGATCGTCTCGGCCGAGAGGACGAGGCTGGCTGAAGCCGCGTCGACGCAGTCGGAGTGGAAGCGCTGGGGCCCCTACCTCAGCGAGCGGCAATGGGGGACCGTCCGGGAGGATTACAGTTCGGGCGGAACCGCCTGGGACTACCTCCCGCACGACGCCTCGCGCAGCCGCGCCTACCGGTGGGGCGAAGACGGCATCGCCGGGCTCAGCGACAACCAGCAGCGCCTCTGTCTGTCGCTCGCCCTCTGGAACGGCCGCGATCCGATCCTCAAGGAGCGCCTGTTCGGTCTGACGAACAGCGAGGGGAACCACGGGGAGGACGTGAAGGAGCTCTACTACTTCCTCGACGCCACCCCGACGCACTCGTATCTCAAGATGCTCTACAAGTACCCGCAGCGCGAATTCCCCTACGCCGCGATCGTCGAGGAGAACCGGAGGCGGGGGAAGGACCAGCCGGAGTACGAGCTGCTCGATACGGGCGTCTTCGACGACGACCGGTACTTCGACGTCTTCGTCGAGTACGCCAAGAGCGGCCCCGAGGACATCCTCATGCGGATCACCGCGCACAACCGCGGGCCCGAGGCGGCGGCACTCCACCTCCTTCCGCAGCTCGTCTTCCGAAACACGTGGAGCTGGGGAAAGCGCGGGGCCGGGCCGAAGCCCGAGCTCTGCTTGGGCGACGCCGGCGAGGTCATCGCCAGGCATCACGAGCTGGGCACCTATCGCCTCTACGTCGAAGGCGAGGCGCGGATCCTGCTGACCGAGAACGAGACCAACGTGCGCCGGCTCTACGGCGCCACCGACCGGACCGGGCCGTTCAAGGACGCCTTCCACGAGGCGATCGTCGAGGGACGCGTGATCGCGCCCGGAGGCGGAACGGGAACGAAGGCCGGTGCCCACGTCGTCGCCGAGGTGGCGGCCGGAGGGTCGACGACGCTGCGCATCCGGCTGACGGAGGCGACGAACGCGCGGCCGTTCCACGCGTTCGACGAGACGGTCTCGGCACGACGCGAGGAAGCCGACGAGTTCTACGACGAGGTGCAGGCGGGGATCGCGGATCCCGACGCCAGGAGCGTCCAGCGCCAAGCCTTCGCCGGGATGATCTGGAGCAAGCAGTTCTACTACTACGACGTCCCCGAATGGCTCGACGGCGACCCAGGCCAGCCGTCTCCTCCGGGGGAGCGCCGCCGCGGTCGCAATCGCGAATGGTCGCACCTCAACAATGCCGACATCATCTCGATGCCCGACTCCTGGGAGTACCCCTGGTACGCCGCATGGGATCTGGCCTTCCACACCATTCCTTTGGCGCTCGTCGATCCCGAGTTCGCGAAGGAGCAGCTCGTCCTCTTGACGCGCGAGTGGTACATGCACCCGAACGGGCAGCTTCCCGCCTACGAGTGGGCGTTCGGCGACGTCAACCCGCCGGTGCACGCCTGGGCCGCGTGGCGCGTCTTCCAGATCGATCGCAAGCGATCCGGTGGCCGGGGGGACATCGCGTTCCTCGAGCGGGTCTTCCACAAGCTGATGCTGAATTTCACCTGGTGGGTCAACCGCAAGGACGCCGAGGGCCGGAACATCTTCCAGGGAGGATTCCTGGGGCTCGACAACATCGGCGTCTTCGACCGGAGCGCGCCGCTCCCGACGGGAGGGTTCATCAACCAGGCCGACGGCACGAGCTGGATGGCGATGTACAGCCTGAACCTCATGCGGATCGCGCTCGAGCTCGCCCGGCACAACCCCGTCTACGAGGACATCGCGACGAAATTCTTCGAGCACTTCCTCCACATCGCGCAGGCGATGAGCACGATGGGGGAGAGCGGCTCGGGGCTCTGGGACGACGAGGACGGCTTCTTCTACGACGTGCTCAGTCTCCCCGGCGACCGCCACGTCCCGCTCAAGGTGCGCTCGATGGTCGGCCTGATCCCGCTCTTCGCCGTCGAGGTGCTCGAGCCCGAGCTGCTGGAGGAGCTTCCCGATTTCGCGCGGCGTCTGGCCTGGTTCTTCGACTACAAGCCCGAGCTCGCCTCCCTCGTGTCGCGATGGGAGACACCGGGCATGGGAGAGCGCCGGCTCCTCTCGCTCTTGCGAGGCCACCGGATGAAGCGGATCCTGCGCCGGCTGCTCGACGAGACCGAGTTCCTCTCCGATCGTGGCGTCCGCGCGATCTCCCGTTACCACAAGGACCACCCGTACGTGTTCGACGCGCCCGGAGGGCCGCTGACCGTGTCGTACCAGCCGGCCGAATCGAACAGCGGGCTCTTCGGCGGGAACTCCAACTGGCGCGGCCCCATCTGGTTCCCGGTCAACTACCTCTTGGTCGAGTCGCTCGAGAAGTTCCACCACTACTACGGCGACGACTTCAAGATCGAAGGGCCGGTCGGATCCGGGAACATGATCACGATCCGCGAGGCGGCCGAGGAGATCTCCCGCAGACTGAGGAGCATCTTCCTGAAGGACGCGAGCGGGAAGCGGCCCGTGCTCTCCGGTCATGCGAAGTCGCACGGCGATCCTCATTTCCGCGACCACGTTCTCTTCCACGAGTACTTCGACGGCGACAACGGCCGCGGCGTCGGCGCGTCGCATCAGACCGGCTGGACAGGTCTCGTCGCGAAGCTGCTCCAGCCCAAGAGTGAAACCCGGCGCGGGCCGCGCTCATCGAAGAGAGTGCGTGAACGGTGACACGCCGAAGCTCACACATTCAACACCAACACCGAAGAGGAGAACGCCGATGATCCGCAGTCGCCTGATGAAGCTCGCAACGATCCCGCTCGCCGCCATCGCCGTCGTGTCGATGGCCGCTCCGGCTTTTGCCGACCACATGCACACGACCTCGATGTTCGCCGGCGCCAAGGTCAACGGCGGCACGGTGACGCACACGAAGCACGGCAGCGCCAACGTCCTCACCCTCTCCGACGACTTCAAGGTGCCGGACACGCCCGCGCCCCACTGGCAGGTCGTCGACTCGAGCGGCAACACCTATCTCCTGCAGCGCCTGGTCGTGAAGGGAGACAAGCTCAACAAGTCGATCACGCTCCCTCCGTACATCAAGGACGTCGCCAAGGTGCAGATCTGGTGCGCGTACGCCGAGGTCCTGCTCGGCGAGGCGACGTTCGCCGATCCGGTCAAGTGACGCCGGAGCGAGGAGAATCGCCATGAATTCCCGAACCATCGTTTCCCGCACGATCCGTTTCGCCGCGCTCGCCGCCCTCCTGGCCGTCCCCGCGGCCGCCACGGCGGCCGACGACGTCACGCTCGTCAACGTCGACAAGAGCGGCGTCATCCTGGACGGGTACGACCCGGTCGCCTTCTTCACCGACGGCAAGCCGGTGATGGGCAGCGCGGCGTACCAGTCCACCTATCGCGGAGCGGTCTACCACTTCGCGAGCGCCGATCACAAAGCGCTGTTCGACGCCACCCCCGCCAAGTACGAGCCCCAGTTCGGCGCGTTCTGCGCCTACGCCGTCTCGGTCGGCCGGACGGCTCCCATCGACGTCAACACCTTCTCGATCGTCAACGGCCGGCTCGTCGTGCAGCACAACGCGCGGGCCGTCGGACTCTGGAACAAGGACGTTCAGGGCAACCTGATGAAGGCCGACAAGTACTGGCCGGCCGTCGCGAAGAACGGCGGCAAGCAGATCAAGGTCGACGAGTAACCCTCCGCCGGGACCGCCTCACCGCGGTCCCGGCCCCACGGTGGCTTAGGAAATCGCGTACTCGCGCAGCCTCGGGTCGAGAAGGGTCCGAAGCGCTTGCCTCGCCCGGTGCAGCCGCACCTTCACGGCGACCGGCGTGATCTCGAGGGCGAGCGCGGTCTCCTCCGTCGTCAGCTCCTCGATGTCGCGAAGCAACAGCACGGTGCGATAGCTCTCCGGCAAGCGGTCGATGGAGGCGCGAACCAGCCGCTTCACCTCGTCCCGCATCACCAGCTCGTCGGCCGCGGCCCACTCCATCGCGGGGACGGAGATGTGGCCGTCGGCCTCGAACTCGGGTAGGAGGTCGCCGATCGGCTCCTCCGGTCTCGATCGCTTGGACCTGAGCTTCATGAGAGCCGCATTGACGACGATCCGGTGGAGCCAGGTCGAGAGCTGAGAGCCCCCTTCGAACCGGTTCAAGGAAGCGAGAGCCGAGATGAAGCCATCTTGCACGGCGTCCCGGGCGTCTTCGTCGTTGCGAAGGATCCGGCGGGCGACGGCGAGAAGCCGCGGGCTCTCCGACCGAACCAACGACGCCACGGCGTCCGGATCGTTGGCCCTGAGCGAAACAAGGAACGATTCGCCTTGCGCCATCATGCCGGCCTCCCTTTCAGCATCTCCGCGACGAAGCCGGAAACGCTCTCGAACCTGACCCTGGGGTCGGCGCGCAGGCCGATCAGCAGCTCGGCGCCGGCCCGGTCGACGAACGTGACACCGGAGAGATCGAGGGAGACCCGGCCCAGGTTCGCGACGGCCGCGATGCAGGCCGTTTCGAGCTCACGGACCCAGGCCCCGACGAGCGTCCCCTCGAGCGCCAGGACGATCGAGCCATCGGCCGCATCGAGTCGCGAGATCTTGAGCACGTCCGCCTCCCGGACGTGCCTACTGCACGAGCTCTGCCAGAGCCGAGCGAAGGACGGATCTCGATGCTAAGTTCAATAAAGAGTGGGCATTAGGCCGAAGTTGTCGGCGGAACACTCCCACGAAATATCGTGGATGGACGGGAAGGCGAGGCGGCGAGCCGCGCCACTACGATATTTCGTGGGATATCCGACGAATCCCCAGCTTCTTCATTCTACTGCGAAGCGTGTTGGGGTGGACTCGTAGGATGCGGGCCGCCCCGGCGGCGCCTTCGATGACGCCGCGGGTCTTCTCCAACACCTCGAGGATGTGCCGCCGCTGGACTTCGTCGAGCGCGATGGAAGCCACCGCCGGGGCGACCTCGGCCGCGGGCGACGCGGTTTCGGGAGACACCTGGAACGCCGCCGAGGGAAGCAGATCGCGATCGAGCATCAGCACCGAGCCCGGCATGAGCACCACGGCGCGCTCGATGACGTTCTGAAGCTCGCGGATATTCCCAGGCCACGCGTAGCTCATCAGCCGCTCCATCGTCTCTTGAGAGACGCCGTCGACCGATTTCCCGAACTTCCGCGAGAAGCGGGAGAGGAAGAACGCGACGAGCTGCGGGACGTCCGAGCGGCGCTCGCGCAGAGGTGGAACGGTCAGCGGCACGACGTTCAGCCGGTAGAAGAGGTCGGAGCGGAACTTTCCGTTGCGCATCGCCTCCACGAGGTCGCGATTCGTGGCGGCGATCACGCGCACGTCGACCCTCACGGTCCTGCTCCCGCCCACCGGCTCGAACTCGTGCTCCTGTAGCACGCGGAGGAGCTTGATCTGCGTCTCGGGGGGAAGCTCGCCCACCTCGTCGAGGAAGAGCGTCCCCCCCTGGGCGAGCTCGAAGCGGCCGACGCGGTTCTCGATCGCCCCGGTGAAGGCCCCCTTGACGTGGCCGAACAGCTCGCTCTCGACGAGCCCCGCCGTGATCGCGCCGCAGTTCACCTTGACGAGCGGACGATGCTTGCGCGAGCTGCGGTCGTGAATCGCGCGGGCGATCAGCTCCTTGCCGGTCCCGGTCTCGCCCGAGATCAGCACGGTGGAATCGGTCGGCGCGATCCGCTCGACGGCGCGCAGCACGCTCAAGAGCTGAGGCGAGCTTCCGACCATCTCCTCGAAGTTGTGCTCCCTGCGAATCTCCTCCTGGAGATAGACGTTCTCCGCCTGGAGCCTGTTCTTCAGGCTCTCCACCTCGGTCAGCGCGGCCCGCAGACTCTCTTCCGCCTTCTTCCGAAGCTCGACCTCGAGCGTCCGCTCGCGGAAGAGACGCGCGTTCTCGAGCGAGATCGCCGCCTGGGAGGAGAGGACGTCCAGGACGCGGATGCGCTCGGCCGTGAACGCTCCCGCCGTCAGGTTGTTCTCCAGATAGAGGATGCCGCCGAGCCGGCCCTGGTGCACGACGGGCACGCAGAGGATCGATCTCGGCTTCGCCTCGGCCACGTAAGGATCGGCGCTGAACCGGTCGTCCTTCGCGGCGTCGGCGACGACGACGCTTTCGCCGGTCTTGCGCACGAACTGGAGGATGGCGCGCGAGGCCTGGGTCTCGGGGCCGATGGCCTGCGAGCCGAGGACGTGAATGGCGTCGCGCCCGACGCGCCCCTCCGCCTCGATCACGAGGGCCCCATCCTTTTCTTGAAGGAAGACGACCCGCTCGGCGCCGGCGTTCTCGAGGACGATCGACATCAGCTTCCGCAGCAGCTCCTCGAGCACGATCTCGCCCGCCAGCGCGTGAGCGGCCTTGACGACGGAGCCGACGTCCATCGCGGACGCCGTGGCCTCGCTCCGTCCTTCGAGCTCGGCGACACGCGGGAAGCGCGCGTCGAGCTGCCGCACCTTCGCGGTCGCTCCCCAGGCGTGATACCCGCGGCGCGCCTCGCGATAGTGAGCCTCGGCCGCCACCGCGTGGCCGCGCTCCAGAAAGAGCCGCCCGAGGAGCTCGTTCGACAGGGCCTCGAGCTGGACGCTGTCGACCTCGCGGGCATACCGGAGGGAGGCCTCGTACGACTGGGAGGCCGCCGCGAACGCGCCGTCGATCCGTTTGAGCTCGCCGTCGAGCAGCAGATGGAAGCAGCGGAAATTCTCGGGGGCGTTGTCGGCGAGCGTCTCGAGGACGTGGAGGGCGGAGGTCAACGCGCTCCGGTCCTCGTGCGAGAGGGCGGGATGCTCGCCGCGATACGCCGACGTCAGCGCGAGCCCTCCCCAGAACTCGAGAAGGACCGGCCAGATCGTACCGGGACCCCACGGCCCCAGCCGCCGGGCTTCGCGCGCGGATTCGAGGGCGCCTGGGACGTCCTCGTGGAGCACCGAGAGATGCAGCTTGGCCACGCGGAGCACCGTCAAGAAGAACGGGTTGGCCGCGTGCGTGGCCGCGTAGCGCGCTTCATCGAAGCTCGCGTCGGAGAGGAGGAGCGGGCCTAGAGCTTCTCCCTGCAGCGCGCGCGCCCACTGCAGCATCACGGTGTGGGCGTCGACGAGCCCGAGCATCCGGACCTTCGCCAGCACGGCCAGCGTCGGAACGTAGTCGCGCACGAAGCGCGCGAGATCCCGGCTCGTCAGGAACACAGGCCAGCTCTCGGTGAACGCGCCGTACCCCGCATAGGCGAAGTCCCCGTTCTGCAGACCGCTGCGGCAGGCCTCGCGGGCGTGGGGAATGCACGTCTCGAGCGGGCAGCGCCAGAGCGTGACGTGGGCGTTGAACTGCTGGTGGATCTTGGCGCGGCGCGCCTGGTTCTCGAACCGGTCGTTCACGGCGAGCGCCAGGGAGCCCCACTCGTAGGCCGAGGCGTAGTCCCCCCGCTTCGGGCCGACGGTGATCGCGTGCGTGACGTAACCGTACGCGGAGTCCTCCGAGTTCCCGCGCTCGATCGACAGCCTCACGATGCGCGCGGAGATCAGCGATGCGACGACCGAGTCGCCGCAGATGTACGCCGGAGCCCACGTGGTGGTGAGGAGCTTCAGGACCATCCGCGTCTCCGCGTCGGTCATGACGGGGAGGCCGACGAGCGATTCGATCGTCCGGCCGGCGAGGAGCATCGTGATCGCCGCGAGCTCCGCGTCCAGCGCGGCGTCTCTCTCCCGAGGATCGTCCGGGAACGACACCCCGAACAATCGGCATCCCTCCTGTCCGATCCGCGCCGCGTCGGTGTAGCGCGAGAGGTTCTCGTGCTGCACGACGCGCAGCTCGTACACCTGGGCCTTGTCGAGCACCGTCCGGGCCCGCGAGAGCAGGTGCTCGAACCGGCGCTCTGCCTCGTCGAAGCGGCCGCACAGACACTCGCACTCGGCGAGCGCGAGGTGGACGGCGAAGGTCATCTCGTAGTCGGTCTCCCATCGAGACGGGAGGAGCAGCTCCTGGCTCGTCCGGAAGTATTCGAGGGCGGCCTGATAGGCCGTGGACCCTCGGGCACGCCGGCCGGCTGTGGCGTTGAGGCGGGCGAGCTCCAACCGCTCGGCTTCGTCGGTGATCAGGGGGCGACCGATGTCGAGGTGGCCGACGACGTCGAAGATGCGGTCGTCTTGGCCGGCTCTCTCCGGCGACCCCAGAAGCAGCCGACCCACCGCGAGATGAACTCCGACCCGGCTCTCCTCAGGAAGCCGCGCGTAGGCGGCGTGCTGGACCTGATCGTGCAGGAACGTGTAATCCCCTGTGCCGGCGTCGCGGACGACGAGCCCTTCGTCGACCGCCCCTCGAAGCTGCACCTCGGCGTCCTCCGGCGCGCGCCGACTGACGGTCGCCAGCGTGTCGATGTCGAACCGATTGCCGACGCAGGCGGCGAGCGTCAGGACCTCTTGCGTGGTCGGGGAGAGCCTCAGGATCTTGTGGCTCATCAGCTCGATCACGTTCTGCGTCATCGGGGCGCGCGCGATGTCGTCGATCCGGAACGTCCAGCGCCGCGCATCGTGATCGAAGCGCAGGAGGCCCTCCTTCGAGAGCGACTTCAAGAACTGGATCACGAAGAAGGGGTTCCCTTGCGTCTTGGCGGCGACCAGGCGCGCGAGCGCCTCGATCTCGGAATCGTCTCGCCGGAGACAATCCGCGACGAGGCGGTGGAGCTCCGTAGGCGCGAGCGGCGCCAGGACGATGCGAACGATCGGCACCGAGGACGACTCGAGAGCCCGCACGGCCGCGGAGAGCGGATGGCCTTCGTCCACCTCGTTGTCGCGGTACGCCCCGATGAGAAGGAGGTGCCGCACGTCGGGGCTGGTCAGCAGCGGGTTCAGCATGCCCAAGCTCGCCGCATCGGCCCACTGGAGATCGTCGAGAAACACGACCAGCGGGTGATCGCTGCCGGCGAGCGCGCCCACGAAGTTCTGGAAGACGAGCTGGAAGCGGTTCTGCGCCTCGACCGGGCCGAGAGGAGGCGCTTCGGGACGCTCCCCGACGATCCACTCGATCTCGGGGATCACGTCGATCAGGACGCCGGCGTTGGCGCCGAGCGCCTCGTCGAGCCGCGAGCGCCAGGACGCGAGCCGGTCCTCGCTCTCCGTCAAGAGCTGCTGGATCAGGCCGCGGAAGGCCTGCACCAGCGCGCCGAAAGGAACGTTGCGCGCCCCCTGGTCGAACTTGCCGGAGATGAAATAACCGCGCTTGCGGACGATGGGCCGGTAGAGCTCCTGGATGAGCGAGGTCTTGCCGATTCCCGAGTATCCGCTCGCCAGCACCAGCGCGGGCGGCCCCTCGCCGACGCGCTCGAAAGCCCGGCCCAGCCGCTCGACGTCACGATCGCGGCCGTACAGGCGCTGCGGAATCAGGAAGCGGTCGGTGACGTCCTGCGAGCCCAGGGGAAACGGCGCGATCGCCCGCAGCGTGCTCCACTCGCGCGCGCAGGTGTCGAGGTCGGCCTTCAGCCCCTCGGCGCTCTGGTACCGGTCGTCCGCCGCCTTTTCCAACAATTTCATGACGACTCGCGAGACCGCTTCGGGGACGCTTTCTGAGCGCTCCGCGGGAGGCTCCGGCGCCTTCGCGATGTGCGCGTGGATCAGCTCGAGCGGATCGGACGACCGGAACGCGGGCGTTCCCGTCAGCATCTCGTAGAGCGTCAACCCCGCCGAGTAGAGGTCTGTTCGGTAGTCGATCGGACGATTCATCCTCCCGGTTTGCTCCGGCGAGATGTAGGCGAGGGCCTCGCGCCGCAGCGACGCCGGACCCGCCGTCGGGCTCTGCGCGACGCCGCGCGTGGCCTGCGAGAAATCGATCAGCACGAGCTCGTGAGAGCGCGGGTGGACGAGGATGCCGACCGGCTGAAGGCCGCCGTGCACGATCTCCCGCCGGTGCAGTTCCCCGAGGATCGAGGCGAGCTGCAGGCCGACGTGAAGCGTCAGCGCCAGATCGATCGGGCCGGACGACAGGAGCGAGGGCAGGGGAGCGCCACCGCCGTCCTCGAGCGCGAGCCACGCGGCCCCGTCGTGGCGCACGAGATCGAGAGCACGGGGCACGCCCGCGACGGAGAGCTCTTCGAGCAGCGCTTGCTCGCGCCGCAGCTCGTCGAGTTGCGACGGATGCGCGGGAGCCCTCAGCGGGCCCTTGAGCAGCACGGGGGCGCCGTCCGCGGCGCGCGAAGCGCGCCAGATCGCGGTCGAGGCTCCGCGGCACAGCTCCCCGACGACGTGATAGCCCGGTAGGGTCAACCCGATCTCCCGTGAGCCGCCTTGCTCTACCAGCATGAAAACACGACGCGATCCGCCGCTGCAACTGCGGCGGAGTAGCATGCGCCCCGCCGAACATGACCGAGGACGAACGCGAGCATCTCCGCCCTGATCGCTCCGACTCGCCCACCGACGAGTCCACCCTGACGTCCGGACGCAGCCCGGCGCCGCTCGCCGACCCCGAGCGCGTTCATCAATACAAGATCCTGCGAAAGATCGGCGAGGGTGGGATGGGTGTCGTCTACGAGGCGGAGCAAGAGGCGCCCGTGCGGCGCAGGGTCGCCTTGAAGCTGGTCAAGGTCGGGATGGACACGAAGCGCGTGGTCGCGCGGTTCGAGGCGGAGCGTCAGGCGCTGGCGATGATGAGCCACCCCGGCATCGCGACGGTCTTCGATGCGGGAGCCACGGATTCGGGCCGTCCGTACTTCGTCATGGAGTACATCAAGGGCGTTCCGATCACGGAGTACTGTGACAGGCAGCGCCTGAGCCTGAGAGCCCGGCTCGATTTGTTCGTCCCGGTCTGCCACGCGATCGATCACGCGCACGCGCGCGGAATCGTCCACCGCGATCTCAAGCCATCGAACATCCTCGTCGAGGTCAAGGACGGCCGGGCCGTCCCCAAGGTGATCGACTTCGGAGTCGCCAAAGCTACGGAGCAGCGGCTGACGGAGAAGACGCTGTTCACCGAGTACGGCCAGCTCATCGGGACGCCGGAGTACATGAGCCCCGAGCAGGCGGAGATGAGCGCGCTCGACGTCGACGCCAGGACGGACGTCTACTCGCTCGGGGTCATTCTCTACGAGCTCCTCGCCGGGGCTCTTCCCTTCGAATCCAAGCGGCTCCGCGAGGCGAGCTACGCGGAGATCCAGCGCATCATCCGAAACGAGAGTCCTCCGACTCCAAGCGAGCGGATCAGCGGCCTCGGTGTCCAGGCCAGGGACGCCGCCGAGCATCGTCGGTCCGACACCCGCGCTCTGAGCCGGCGCCTCCGGGGGGACCTCGACTGGGTCGTCATGAAGGCGCTGCGGAAGGATCGCACGCACCGCTACGCCTCCGCCCGCGAGCTGGCGGACGATCTCGACAGGTACCTGCGCGACGAGAAGATCGCTCCTGGACCGGCTTGGGCGCGGGCCGTTCCATGGAGCGGCGTCGGCGTCTCCCTTGCGCTCGGGGCGGTGCTCGGGATCCTGGGCATCCTCCTCGTCCACCAACCGGCCGGTGCGAACCTCGAAGAGAAGGGCCTCGACCTCCTGTTCTCCCTTCGGGGCGCGCTGCCAGTGCCGAAGAGTGTGTGCATCGTCGCCATCGATAACCCGTCGTTCACGATCCTCAATCTCGACCCTGCTCAACGCTGGCCGCGGGGGCGTCATGCGGATCTGATCCGGACGCTGACGCAACACGGTGCGCGTGCGATCGCGTTCGACATCCTGTTCACCGATCCGGGCGACCGGGACGAAGATGCCGAGCTCGCGAGAGCGCTCGGTGAATCGAAAAGGACGATCATCGGTTCGTCGATGGAGATCTTCGAGGACCCGAACTTCCGTCGGACGAAAGCGGTGGAGCCTTACGAGAGCTTCGGCAAAGCCGCAGCGGCCGTCGCAAGCGTCAACATTCCGGCCGACAGCGACGGTGTGATTCGATTCCTCTGGCCGGTCACGGCAGGTCGTCCGAGTCTCGGTCTTGCGGCCTACGAGCTGGCCACGGGCGATTTGTCTCGCCGGACGACGGAGGCACGGCTGCTGGATTACTACGGACCGGCGCGGACGATCGAGACCGCGTCCATCTACCAGGCGCTGGAGCCGGAGAAGAACCTACCGCCCGGGTTTTTCAAGGACAAGATCGTGTTCGTGGGAGCCGCACTGGGCAAGGGACTGTGGGGCAAGGACCATGGCAACGTTCAGGACAGCTATGCTCCGCCGTTCATCCGGGAGCCCGATACGATCTATGGCGTCGAGATCCAGGCGACGCTGGCCGCGAATCTTCTCGAGGGCCGGCGGATCGAAGTTCTTCCACGAGTGTCGGAAGCTCTGCTCCTGCTTCTGCTGCCGATGCCGATCATCTTCGTGCGTCCGCTCGTCGGAGCCGTGGTGTTCGCCTTGCTTGAAATCCTGATCGGGATGACCGCTTATTTCGCATTCGTTCATGAGGGTCTCTGGATACCGTTCGTCGTTCCCTCCCTCCTCTTGCTTCCCGGGGCTTATGCCTCCAGCTTGCTACGCGCCTACGTCGTCGGACGCGCGCGGCACCGATAGACGAGTCGCGCTACAGTGACCGCGGAGACACGCTCATGGTCCCGTACCTGAATCTGCTCCGCCACGTCCTCGAGCACGGCGACCGGAAAGAGGACCGGACCCACACCGGGACCTTGAGCATCTTCGGCTACCAGCTTCGCTTCGATCTCTCCGCCGGATTCCCGCTCGTCACCACGAAGAAGATCCACTTCCACTCCGTCGTCCACGAGCTGCTCTGGTTCCTGGCCGGCAACACCAACGTCAGGTATCTCAACGAGAACGGGGTCCGGATCTGGGACGAATGGGCCGACGCGTCCGGCCAGTTGGGGCCGATCTACGGCGCGCAATGGCGCTCGTGGCGGGCGGCCGACGGCCGCGTCATCGACCAGATGAGCGACGTCCTGCGGTCTCTTCGCGAGAATCCGAGCTCGCGCCGCCACATCGTCAGCTCGTGGAACGTCTCTGACCTCGAGGAGATGCGGCTGCCCCCCTGCCACGTGCTCTTCCAGTTCTACGTCCTCGACGGGCGTCTGTCCTGTCATCTCTACCAGAGGAGCGCCGACGTCTTCCTGGGAGTCCCGTTCAACATCGCCTCCTATTCGCTGCTGACGATGATGGTCGCCCACGTCTCGGACCTCGCGCCCGGCGATTTCGTCCACAGCTTCGGGGACGCGCATCTCTACTTGAATCACATCGGCCAGGCGGAGACGCAGCTGGCGCGCGAGCCTCGGAGCCTGCCTCGCATCGAGCTCGACCCCAGAGCGAAGTCCCTCTTCGACTTCCGCGCCGACGACATCAAGCTGATCGACTACGACCCGCACCCGGTGATCAAAGCGCCCGTCGCGGTATGACGAGCTTCTGGATCATCGCGGCGATCTCCGACAACGACGTCATCGGCCGAGCAAACGCCCTGCCGTGGCGGATCCCCGACGACCTCGCCCGCTTCAAGACGCTGACGATGGGCCACACGCTGATCATGGGGCGGAAGACCTACGAGTCGATCGGGCGTCCCCTTCCCGGACGCACGACCGTCGTGCTCACGCGACGGAAGGATTTCGCCGCACCCGGCGTGCTGGTCGCGCACGACGTCGGCGATCTGGCGTCGCTGATCCGCGACCCCGAGGCCTTCGTCATCGGCGGGACCGAGGTCTTCACGCTCTTCCTGCCGCTCGCGAGCAAGCTGTTCATCACGCGCGTCCACGCGCGCTTCGACGGCGACGCGTATTTCCCGGATTTCGATGCGAGCGCGTGGCGGCTCGTCTCGTCGGAGCGCCGCCCGGCGTCCGGCGCGACCCCCGCGATCACCTTCCAAGAGTACCAACGCGCGTCACCGGCGCCGGACGGTGTTGACGAACGTCGGTGACGACACCACGCGGCCGTCGGGGAGCCTGGCCTCGACGCGCCATGCGATCGAGGTCCCCGGAGTCAGTCCCGTGAACGAATCGGGAGGGATGAGGTATTCGGCCGCGGCGAGTCCCGCTCCGTACGCGACGGGCTTCAGGTCGGTTGTCGAGACGTCGACTTCGTAAACGGTCCCGGGCGCCAGGGGCGTCCACCTCAACAGAGCGTGGCTTCTGACCATCGGCTCGTCGGCGGCGAGCAGGGATCGGATGGCCGGCGCGTCAGGAGCAGCGGGGGATGACAGCGGGGTGGGGGACTGAACGCGCCATCCCAGCCAGGCCAGCCCGGCGACGGCGAACACCGAGAGCGCCATCAGCAGGAAGACCGGAAATGCTCGCTGACGGCTCACGGGGTCCTCAAAGCTCCAGAATATCCGCGATTTCGAAGCCGGGATGACAAATCCGCGGGGAGCGCCCCTCTGGGAAGGCGAGGCATGAGCGAGGCCGCATCGCGGGACCGTGACCGGGAATGCCTGCGGCGCCTCGCCGAAGGAGACGTCGGCGCTTTGGAGACGATCTGGAACGCACACGGCACACGCGCCTTCCGCCACGCGCTGTGGGTCACGGGGCGCCGCGAGGACGCCGAAGACGTGGTCCAGACGTCGTTCGTTCGCCTGGCCGGCATGGGTTCCGATCTCCTCGGCGTGCGCGATCTCGTCGCCTACCTGGGCGCCATGGTTCATCGTGAAGCGATCGACGTCGCCAGGCGGCGCGCGGCGCGCGGCGAGTCGAGCGAGATCGACGTGGACGCCCTTCTGTCCGTCCAACCCGACGCCGAGGCCGACGCCGACCGCCGGAGAGCCGCGGAGCAGGTCGCGGCGCTTCCGGCGGAGCAGCGCGAGGTGGTCGTGCTGCACTTGTGGGGTGGGCTCACGTTTCGCGAGATCGGCCGGACGACCGGAGTCTCGACCTTCACCGCGGCGAGCCGGTATCGACTGGCGACCGAGCGCATCCGCCGAGCGATGACCGGGGGCGGGCGATGAGCGAGCCGCTCGGGCGATTCGAGCCCCCGCACGCCCCGGCGGAGCTGCGCGAGCGCGTGATGGCGC
>CAZEII010000068.1:0-8627 GCA_964511835.1 uncultured Acidobacteriota bacterium
CACGCCGTCACCGGGACAGGCGCTCTTCTATCTGTTCCGCGGAACTCAGGGTGTGTCGGCGGGACCGGGTTCATACGGGACGGGAACGGCAGGAGAGCGGGTCGCGGGCTCGGGGGACTGCAATCCCTAGGCTCGAGCCCGCGCCGGTTACTTCTGCTTCGCGATGATGAGGTTCTGAATCTTCTTGTAGGTCGCCTCGGGGATGAGCTTCTTCTGAACGAGCTCGTTCTTCCCCTTGAACGGCCTGCCGTCGATGATCTTCTGGGCGTAAGCCTCCCCGATGCCGGGGAGCTTCATGAGCTCGTCCTTCGTCGCGGAATTGATGTCGAGCAGGTCCGTGGCGGCCTTCTCTGCTTTCGCCGCCGTGCTGGTCGCAGCGGTCGCGGCGCTCCCGGAGGCCATCACGACCGGAGCCGCGACGAACATCACGGCGACCGCGAGTGCGACGATCCGAGCTAGAAACCGATGCGTTTTCATGCGAGTCCTCCCTCCCCTCGCGGCGAAGCTGCCGCTGCGCTGAGTCTACCCGGGGAGGCGGTTGGCGGACAGTCTCACTCCTCGAAGAGCCCTCACGGCGGCTGGGGTGAGACGACGCCGTTGGTCCCGTCGACTCGAATTCGATCACCCGTACTGATCTTCTTGGTCGCCCCGAGGACGCCGACCACCGCGGGAATGCCGTACTCCCGGGCCACCACGGCGCCGTGCGAATTGGCGCCGCCCATCTCCATCACGAGTCCGCCTGCCGTCAGGAAGAGCGGCGTCCATCCCGGATCGGTCGACGGCGTGACGAGGATCTCTCCCGGCTCGAGGTGAGCGCCGACGGGTTCGAAGATCACGCGCGCGGTTCCCGTGACGACGCCGGCGGACGCCGCCGTGCCGGTCAGCGCTCCATCGGGCGAGGCCGCGGCGGTGCTTGCGGCCTCGGGCTCCGTCCCATCGGAGAGGATCACGATCGGCACGTGCCGGCGGTGCAGCTCCGATTCGTACGCCTGGCGCTTCTCCTCGACGAGGCGGTGCAGGTCGGCCCCCTCGAGGCCGGCGCGGGCTTCGGCAAAGTCGAGGAAGAACACGTCTCGAGGGAGCTCGACGCGCCCGCGGCGGGCCAGCTCCCTTCCGACCTCGGAGATCTCTCGGCGCACGGCCGCGAGCGCGACCACGATGACGTATTTCGGCATCTCGCGTAAGCCCGCGAGCCGCCGGGCGCGATCGAGCGTGAAGCGAACGAGGCGCGCGCGGATTCGGCCCCGCCGTCGGGACCGCCCCACCAACGTCTCGATCATCGCCTCCGCATCGCGAGCGGCGCGGGCGAAGACCGCGTCAGGCGCTTGCTCGGGATCGTCGAGCCGGAGGTAGTTCGCCAGCACGCCCAAGACGTGCGCGGGGTCGTCGAGCCAGCGAGGCATCCCGATGTCGATCTCCGCGACCGCCCGATGACCGTAGCGGGACAGGAATTCGTCGAGCCCCCGTTGGGCGACAGGCGGCAGCTTGCCCGCTTGGAACCGTCCGGCGAGGTCGACGGCGGGCATTTCCAAGAAGAGGCGCGCCGCCTCCGGGTCCCTTCGGATCTCGCCCGCGAGGCGCCAGAGGGAGAGGTCCATCTCGGTCGTGACGTTGTTCGGAAGGCCGCGAAGTACGGTCTGCAAGTCTCCGGGCTCGGCGTCGCCGCCGAGGATCTTGCTCGCGAGGGCGAGCGTGCCGAACCCCGCGGCGGCCGCTGGCGCGACGAGCGGACCGTGCTGAAGGACCTCCTCGCGGAGCGCGGAGAGCGCGAAGTCGAGCCGGCGGAATGCGTCGAGATCACCGGGCGCGTCGAGGCGGGCGGCCACGTCGGCGGCGATGCGATGGACGCGGGCGACGGCCGCGTCCGGCCGGACGATGGCCTGAACGATCCTTAACGGTACGAGATATCGGATGACGATCCGAAGGGCGCGGCGCACGAAGGACAGGACGGATCGGCGCGTGAGCGAGAGCCGGGGATCCGCGAGCAGGCTTCGTAGGATCGCCGCCGAGCGCGCCTCCATGACGTCGAGCAAGCGAGGCATCAGCGTGCGGCCCGCACGCCCGCGGAGAACGCCGGTCAAGTCGATGAAGACGCGCTGCGCCGCCTCGGCATACACGTGCGCGCCGGCGAGAGGGTCCGTGACGGGAAATCCGAACAAGCGCTCCGCGGCGGTTGACAGCACGCGAAACGCGGCCAGTCCCATCGGCGTGAGCGGCCGGTACAAGCCCTGAGCGACGCTGAAGCAGAAGTAGACTCGAAAGTCCCGACCCCTCTCGGCGGGAGGATTCTTGTCGGGCGTTCGTGGGCCGATCGGCAGCGGGAAAAGGGTTGTGATCGGTCGTGCTTGGGTCAGCCAGAGCGTTCCGCCGCGATCGATGGCCCACTCGATGTCCTGCGGCGCCCCGAAATGTCTTTCGACGCGGTCGCCGAGGACGACCAACGCGCGAATCTGATCGTCCGTGACGCAGGCCCGACCGGTTTCCGCCGCACGCTCGACGCGCTGGGTGCCGCCGCCCGCCATCGGGCGCACCTCGACGCGCTTGTCGCCGATCCTTCGCTCTCGTATCTCTCCGCCGTCCATGTCGACGATGAACCGGTCCGGATTGACCGCGCCGGAGACGACCGCTTCGCCCAGGCCTGGGCTCGCATCGATCACGGCTTGGCGCCGCCGGCCCGTCACCGCGTTCGCCGTGAACAGCACGCCAGCGGTTTCTGCGTCGACCATCCGTTGCACGACGACCGCGAGCCGGACCGTCCGCTGATCGATGCCGTTCTTGGCGCGATAGGCGACCGCGCGGTCGGTCCAGAGCGAGGACCAGCAGCGGCGCACCGCGTCGATGACCGACTCCTGTCCGACGACGTGAAGGTACGTGTCCTGCTGTCCGGCGAAGCTCGCATACGGTAGATCCTCGGCCGTCGCCGACGATCGCACCGCCACGGGTGCGTCGCCGCCCAGGCTCGCGTAGGCGTCGGCGACCGCGCGGGAGATGATGCCGGGGAGCGGCGCGGTCAACACCAAATCGCGCGTCCGGCCGGCGACTCGCTTCAGCGCTTCTTGATCGGACGTCTCGAAGGCGTTGAAATCGATCGAGGCGCCGGCTGCGACCCGTCGATAGCCCTCGGTCGTCACGCAGAATCCGGGTGGCACGGGCAGCCCAGCGCGGATCAGCTCGCCGAGATTCGCCGCCTTGCCGCCGACGACGGGCAACATGCTCCCATCGACGCTCGTAAGGTCGAGAACCAGCGGATCGGCAGCGTCCGGATTCAATCCGCTCTCCCTCGGGCGGCTGCGGCAACTCGCTTACGGATGCGCGCGAGTCTATACCCGTAAATGTCAGGGCGCGGACGGACGCTTCCCGGTAAGTTCTTGGCGATGCCGATGTTCAGCCGCCGCCTCTGGGCCCCGATTCTCGCCGCCGTGGCGCTCGCGGCGACGGGTTGCGCGCTCCGCGCTCGCGCGACGGACGTCTCGAACATGCCGCCGGGCGCGGCATGGTTCGCCCGGCAGAGGATGTCCTCCGGCGAGGCGATCCCCGTGAACGCGCTTCGACGGGCAGCGGCGGCTCCGCTCCAGTCCGCTCCCGGCACGTGGGTCGCTGCCGGTCCGACCGACGTCGGAGGGCGACTGACCGCCATCGCCATGGATCCGAACGACGCCAACCACGTCTGGGCCGGAGCGGCGGCGGGGGGCGTCTTCGAATCGATGGACGCGGGAGTCACGTGGACGCCGGTCTTCGACGCGCAGCCCGTGCTCAACATCGGCGCTCTGGCCACGCATCCGATCGACTCCAACGTCGTCTACGTCGGGACGGGCGAGGCCAACGGGGCCGGCTATTCCTACGATGGCGACGGCATCTACCGCACGCTCGACGGCGGAGCGACCTGGCAACATCTCGGCCTCGACGAGACCAGGCGGATCGGCCGGATCGCGATCGATCCCGTGAATCCGCAGCGGGTGTTCGTCGCGGCAGCCGGGAACGTCTACCTCCAGGACGATTCTCGCGGCGTGTACCGCTCGACGGACGGCGGGACGACGTGGACGAAGGTGCTCTACGTCGCTCCGACGGCAGGGGCGATCGATCTGGCGATCGACCCGTCGAACCCTTCGCGGATCTACGCGGCGATCTGGGAGCACTACAGCACGCCGACCCGGTGGGTTGCCGGAGGGCTCAACAGCGGCATCTGGCAATCGCTGGACGGCGGCGATTCGTGGACGCACCTCACCAACGGCCTTCCCGCGACGGCGGCGACCATCGGCCGCATCGGCCTGGCCGTCGCCCGTTCCAATCCGCAAACGGTCTACGCGCTGTACCTCGACGACCCCGGCAAGTTCATCGGCGTCTACAAGACGACCAACGGCGGTGCGAGCTGGTCGAAAGCGAACGCGACCGGGGCGAAGCAGATCTTCGGAGGCTACGGCTACTACCTCGGCCAGATCCGAGTCGATCCGGCGAACGAGAACGTCGTTTACCTGATGGACGTCGACGGGGCGCGCTCGACGAACGGCGGTCAGAGCTTCGCGCCGTTCACCGCGGGATCCTACGTCGACCATCACGACCTGATCATCCTCGCGGACCGGCTCTATCTCGCGAACGACGCCGGCTTCTATCGGAGCAACGACGTCGGCGCGACCTGGCTCCACTCTCCCGACTTCGCGATCACGCAGTTCTACGATCTCGGCATCGATCCCGTCGATCCGCACCACCGTTTCGGCGGGACGCAGGACTTGGGCTCCCTGAAGACCCCCGACGGCGGCACGTCGAACTGGTACAACGTGGTGTCCGGGGACGGGTTTCAATGCGAGGTCGATCCGGTCGACCCGATGCGTGTCTACTGCGAGAGGTCGTTCGGCGCCATCTACAGATCGATGGACGGCGGCAACACGTTTGCGATCGCCGTTCAGGGGATCTCGAACAACGACCGCAACAACTGGAACACGCCGATCACGCACGATCCTCGCACGACCCAGCGCCTGTATATCGGAACCGATCGTGTGTATCGATCGACCAATGGAGCCGGAAACTGGTCGGCGATCAGCCCGGACCTGACCGACGGCCCGCCCGTGACGCTCGCAAGCAGAACGACCCGCAAGCTCGACGGCAATTCGCACTTGGAGAACGTGGCGGAAGGAACGGTCACCACGATCGCGGCGTCGGCGCTGGACATCAACGTGGTCTGGGCCGGCACCGACGACGGCCACGTCTGGGTCACGAAGAACGGCGGATCGACGTGGACCAAGGTCGACGTTCCCGGGCGGACCGAGTGGGTCACCCGTGTCGAGGCCGATCCGTTCTCCGCCTCGGCGGGCTACGTCACCTATTCCGGCTATCACAATGCCTCGCCTCTGCCGCGCATCTTCCGCACGCTCGATTACGGCGCGAGCTGGACCGACATCGGCGGGAACCTGCCGGACGTCCCTCTCAACGGCGTGAACGCGGATCCCGACGCCGCGATGCGGGGGCGCCTCTTCGTCTGCAGCGACCTCGGCGTCTACGTCACCGACAACTACGGCCTGAGCTGGTCGGCGCTCGGATCCGGACTGCCCCCGGTCGTGGTCCTGGATCTCGACCTGATCCAATCCTCCCGACAGCTCTTCGCCGGAACGCACGGGCGATCGATCTACGTGTACGACCTGAGCCAGCTCGGCCCTGCCGACGCGGACGGCGACGGGCGGGACAACCTCTCGGACTGCCGGCCGGACGATCCAACGGTCTTCGCAACGCCCGAAGAGGTCTCGGGACTCGCGTTCGGCGCGGACCACATCACGCTGTCGTGGGATTCAGCGGCTCCGACGTCGGGATCGGGGACCGTGCATCAGGTCCTGCGGGGGCTCGTTGGCGAGCTTCCGGTCGGCGGAGCCTCTGATTCGTGCGTCGCGCCGGGAACGCCCGCCTCGTCGCTCGCCGACGCGAGCGTGCCGCCCGACGGCGAGGCGTTCTGGTATCTCGTTCGCGCGGAGAACGCTTGCGGCGCCGGAACGTACGGCTCGACGAGCGCCGGAGATCCTCGCGCGGGCACGGGGTGCCCGTAGCGCGCATAGTAAAGTACGCCGCCGTGCCGAAATCTCGCACCGCGCCGTCGCCCCGTGCTCCCTCCGCCGCGACGATCGGCCTCGGGCTCGCGATCCTGACGCTCGTCGCGTTGGGGGGCGTCCTCTCGTGCGGATTCATCGATCTCGACGACGGAATCTACGTCACGCAAAACCCCATGGTCCTCAAAGGACTCACGAGGACCGGCGTCGTCTGGGCCTTCACCACGACGACCGCGGCCAACTGGCATCCGTTGACGTGGCTGTCCTTGATGCTCGACGCGAGCCTCGGCGGCGCCGATCCTCGCATCTTTCACGCGACCAACCTCGTGCTCCACCTGGCGAACACGCTGCTGTTGTTCGATCTTCTACGCCGGACGACGGCTCGCGCCTGGCCCAGTGCTCTGGCCGCCGCGCTCTTCGCCGTCCACCCGCTTCACGTCGAATCCGTCGCCTGGGTCGTGGAGCGAAAAGATCTTCTGAGCACCTTGTTCGGGCTCTTGGCGGTATCCGCCTACGTGCGGCACGTCGAGCGGCCCGGGTGGAAAACGTACGCGCTGATCGCAATGAGCTACACGGCGAGCCTCATAGCGAAGCCGATGCTGGTCACGCTCCCTTTCCTTCTGACTCTCTTCGACGTTTGGCCGCTTCGCCGCGCGCCGAATCTGCGCGAGAAGGTGCCGCTGTTCGTTCTTTCCGCCGGGTCGTGCGTCGCGACGCTCGCGGCCCAGCGCGCCGGCGGGGCTGTCGAGGCTCTGTCCGCGGTCCCCGTGGCGACGCGAATGTCGAACTCCGTGCTCTCGTACGCGACGTACCTCACGAAGACGATCTGGCCGACCTCGCTCGCGGTCTTCTACCCCCTGTCCGCACACGGCGCGCCGATCGGGAAAGTCGCCGTCTCGCTCCTCGTCCTCGCCAGCATCACGGCGGCTGCCGTCGCGCTCCGAAAGCGCGTGCCGTACCTCTTCGTCGGCTGGCTCTGGTACGTCATTTCGCTCGTCCCCGTCATCGGCTGGATCCAGGTCGGTGCTCAGGCGATGGCCGATCGCTACACCTACGTGCCGCTGATCGGGATCTTCATCATCGCCGCCTTTGGTCTCGCCGAGCTCGGGACACGGCGCAGGCCCCTCGCGTCCGCCGCCGGCGCCGCCGCCGTTCTGGCGCTGACCCTCGTCACGCGCGCGCAGGTCGGGTATTGGGCCGACACCTCGAAGCTGTTCACGCACGCCCTCGCCGTCACGTCGGACAACTGGATGGCGCACGACGTCCTCGGGCAGGACCTTGCCGCGCGCGGAAGGACCGACGAGGCGATCGCGCACTTTCGGGCGGCGGTCTCCTCGAAACCGGATTACGGCAGCGCGCTCCTCGATCTCGGCATCGCGCTCGACAAGTCGGGACGGAGCGCCGAAGCCGCGGACATTTTCGAGCGCGCGCTCCGGGTGAATCCGCAATCCGCCGCGGCCCACCTCGGCGCCGCCAACGCGCTCGCCGCCTCCGGCCGGCTCGACGCTGCGATCGGGCACTACCGCGAGGTCGTACGATTGCTGCCCGGCTCGGCGCAGGCCCACCACAGCCTGGCCGTCGCCCTCGCGCGCGGGGGCACGATTGCCGATGCGATCGCGCAATACGAAGAGGCGCTCCGCCTGCGCCCGGGCGACGGTGGATGGCTCAATGATCTTGGGCTCGCGCTCGCGAGATCCAACCGGTTGCCGGAGGCGATCGAGCGGTTCGAGGAAGCCGCCCGCGCGCAGCCTTCGAATGCGGAGATCTTCAACAACCTCGGCGTGGCGTTCGCACAGTCCAACCGCCTGGCCGAAGCTGCGAAACAGTTCCGGCGCGCGCTGGCGATCGATCCTTCCTATGCGGCGGCGCAGTCCAACCTGGAGCGGGCGCAGGCCTCGACCCGTTCACCTTGAGCGGACCTCGGCCGCTCCTAGCGCCCGCCTCCGCCGGGAAAGCACGCCCGCTGACCCTGCGGCGTGCAGAGCAGCGTGTCGACGTGATTGAATCGGGCGGTCATGGAGGCGGACAGCGCGTCCAGCTGTGCCGTCACGTGATCCAGTCGCGTGGAGACGCTCGCGAGTTGGGCCTGGACGTCGTCGAGAGACGACTGATTACCATCCACGGTCGTCGTCAGCGACGCGATGTTCTTGTGCAGCTCCGTCGTGCATCGAGCCAGCCGGTCGACCTGATCCGAGCCGTGGTTGTTGTCGGCCACATCGCCGAGCCGGGCCATATCGGCTTCAGCCGACTTAGAATGAGCCCATCGTCCGCTACGTCGACGAAAGGGGGACATCCCATGAAGACGTTCATACCGTCCCGAGCTCTGTTTCCGCTTGTCGCTGGGCTGGTCGCAGCGACGCCGTCCCTATCGACGGAGGGAAGAACTCCGATCTGGAGCGCTCCAGCGGTGATCTCCGCTCCCGGTAAGTACTTCCTGAGCCGGAACCTCTCGGGTCCCGGCGGCGGTCCGGTGGTTCAGATCACGGTGGCCAACGTCGATCTGGACCTCAACGGTATGGAGATCCAGCAGCCGGACTCGACCGCCGACGCGATCCAGATCACCGGGACGACCGAGGTGCGCGTGCACGACGGCGC
>CAZEII010000068.1:8727-16674 GCA_964511835.1 uncultured Acidobacteriota bacterium
GTCGGGTCAACCATTGCGCGCAACGTGATTCGCGACACGGGCTGGGGCATCTACATCGACTCGGCGTCCAACGACAACACCGTCAGCGAGAACACGGTCACCGTCTGCACCAACAGCGGCATCGATGTGTACGGATCGCGGAACTTGATCGACTGGAACGTCACGAATTCGAGCACCGGGTTCGGGATCAAGCTGGAAGCCTCGTCCTCCAACAATATCTATCGGGAGAACGCAGCGCGCGGGAACACCGGCGCCGGTGGTCCCTGCACCGTGGTCACCACGACCGATTTCTGCAACAGCGGCGCCGGTAACAGCAGCTCCTTCGACAACTTCATGCCTGGCGCGGGGATGTAACTCCGTTCGACAGAATGCGCGACGACGATCAATAGCCGCCGCCCGTGGTCACGCCCTGGACCCCCGCGCTCGCCGCGTCGAAGGTCACGGCGGGGATCGGAACCTGGCGCGAGTCGAGCGCCTGGGGCGCGACGGCACCGCGTCCGGCGAGAGTCATCGTGGTTGCGCCCGAGCCGGCGACGTCGAAGGCGAGCTGGATGACGCTTGCCGATGCGCCTGCGACGCCGTTTCCGGCCCCGCCGCCCAGCTTGCTGACGCTCACCTGGATCAGCGCCGGATTCGAGTCGTCGACGTCGACCGCGATCGTTTGGCCGGCGTCGGCCACGAGCGCAGTCTGCGTGTACGACGGCTGCGGCACGAACCGGGCGATCGTCGGGTCTCCGATCGCGATGCCGAACTTGAACGCGAACAGATCGAGCCCCGGCTCCGGACCGATCAGCAGCGCGTCGACGACGATGCGTGATCCCGAGTGCCCTGTTTCCACCAGCTTGACGAGGCCAGGGGTGGTGGGGGTCATGCTCGGCGTGAAAACCGCCGAGGTCGAGGTGTGACCGTGACAGCCGGCGAGAACGAGAGACGCCGCCAGCCCGATCGATGAGAGGTAGAGGGTGCGAGCGATGCGGATGCGACTCATGGCGGGACTCCTTTCGAGCGTCGAAGGCTTAGTCATTCGGCCGCTCGTAAGGGCATGGTGCGTGCCACGCGGGCCCCGACGAAGCCCGGCATTCGTCAAACCATTTGGACGATTGGAGTTGGAACTCGACGAGTCACAGCCGAGCTTGCGGCGCGGCGGTCTCCGGCGTGCCAAGCGTTTGGGAATTTGCCAACGGGATGGCGCTCAGCTCTCGAGCGCGGCGCGGACCAGCTCCCGCAGCCCGAAATGCCCCCGAACCGCGAGCGACGGCCGCCACAGCGGCTCCTGCGAGATGAAGGAGCTGGGATCGCCCAGCATCAGCCCGGCGAACACTTCCGCGACGATCCGCCCACCGACCGGCCCGAGCTGTCGCGTCTTGAACGATCGCTCGCCGTCCACGACTTTGACTCGGACGATCGATTCGATCGTCTCGGCCAGGATGTACAGCCACAGCGGCGCGTTGTTCGCGAACTCGTCCTTCAAGCTCTCGCCGTTCGCGTCCTTCAGCTCGACGAGCCGGACGAGAGTGTCGCCGGGATCCCCCGTGAACTTGCCGACGAGGATCTGCTCGTCCGCCATGGGTCGGATGCCCATCGCCCGTGCCACGGTCTGCCCCGAAGGCAAGCGCATGAGCCTTCCGCGCTTCAGATTCCTCAACGCCAGGACGTTCGGATTGACGGCCACCGACGGGGGCAGCGAGCCCAGCGGGTGGACGAGCGATGGGTCGATCTTGTACGCGAGCTGCGTTCGCTTCGGGCCCGAAGCAGGACGCGGGGCGAGATCGAGGAACAGGTTCCAGTCGATCGCCCACCGGGGATTGAACGCCCGGAATCCCGTCAGGGCCTCGTCGGGATCGTCGGAGAAGATCGGGAACGGGCCAACGTTCTCGTTGAGCCGGTAGCCGGGCCTCACCATGGAGTGTCCAAATCGATAGGCGGCGACCGAGAACTCCAGGGGCATGAACGGGTCGTTCCTGAAGTGGAAGAACTCGAGGTGGGGACGGTGCTTGCGGCTGTCGAGGTCGGAGGAGAAAAGGTGCGGCAGGACCTCTTTCAAGACGTCCCGGTGAATGACGCGCGGTAGGAAATCGTTGAGGACGACCCATTGATAGTGGAAGCGGACCTCGCGTTGAACCGACTCGAAGTCCCCGCCGAGGACCTTCGCGACGTGATTGTGGAACCTCAAGAAGAGACCGTGCATCTGCGAGACGATCACGTTCTCGTCGTTCCGTGGATCTCCGATGATGGCGCGCGCGGGGGTCGCCGTGCTGCGCGGAAGGTCCCTGGCATGCGGATTGGCATCGCTGCCGGACAGATGTCGGCCGAGGAGAAACCGTACTCCGTCCTCGTAGAGGTACGGCTCATCGTCGGGGCCGCGCCCGTAAAGGCAATCGAGATCGAATCGCGGAGTGCGAAAGTCGACGAGGGCGTCGGGATCGTTCTGCCTCTGCAGGCTGCTCGCCGGGTCGAACGTGAGATCGTGATCGATGAACTGGCCGAGGTACGTGAAGGCGGCGGGTATTCCGCTCTCTTCGGGATCGGGCCGATCGGTCAGCGGGTCGGGCTCGGCGATCATCGCCGAGGCCAGCGCCTCGAGGGCGGCGTCGCTGAAATCGGCCGGCGGTAGGCTTCGGAACATCCGGCCGAAGCGTCCTTCGAACAGCCGCGAGCCGCGGGCGAGATCGATTCCCCGGACACCGGCTCCATGCGGGCGAATCGTCGCCGGTGCTCTCACGTCGCGCTCGCTGACACATTCGTCAGTCGGAGAACGGGACCGAATCCCGCGCAGTCGGCGGAGACTGGAAGAAGCCTCATGGACGGCTCCTTTCGCGTTCACCTCATTGATTAAGCAACGGCGGTGCCGTCACGGTGCAAAGGAACGTCCGGCAACCCCGAGGTGTCTCTACTTGAACAAGACCACATGGAACCCGACGCTCACGGACGGAAGAGGAACCGGCGGCGGGCCTGGAATCGGCGGCATGGCCATCAACGAGTGCACCTCGAGGCGCACGTCGTGGTCGAATCCTTGCTGGAGCACCCATCGGCCGTCGATGAGGAACCAGGCCCGGTCGTCGTATCGGGGATCGATGGCGACGTAGGCTTGGGCCGGTACCACCGGACCGAATTTCTTGGCGAGGCCCGGTGGCATCCCGCCCTTCTTGGCCAGACCGGGCGGGACGCCCTCGTGCTTCGATCCGGAAGACGAGCCGTGACCGGCGCTCGCCGGAGGAGCGGCGAGCCCGATCCCGGAGCCGATCAGAATCGCGACGAGCAGGTAGGCCGTTCTGCGCATGGCTCACCCCCGTTTGAACGGTGCCTTCAGCACGTCCTTGACGCCGCCGATCGTTCCCGTCAGCGCGTTGCGAACGGTCTGCCCCGCCGCCGTGCTCACGTTCTCGGCGGCCTTCACGGCGCCGTGGGCTGCCGCCGCAGCGGCGTCCTCGGTCTTGACGCCGATCGCCTTCGCCGACTCGATGGCTCCTTCGACGAGACCGGTCGCAGCGTGCTCGAGCTTGCCGCCGACCGCGGCGGTCTGGCGAATCACCGCCCCCGCCGTGTGACCGATGGTGCCCAGGGCCTCGGTGCTGACGTGCTGCGTGCCTCTCAGCACGCCGACGAGCGCTCCCTTGGCCGTGTGGCCCAAGTGGCCCCCGACCCCGGCCGCGCCGACGATCGCCGCGCCGGCGACGTGTCCGACGGCGTCGACGGCGGAGCCCCCGACCCGTCCTGCATCCTTGATGGCCGTCGACAGCACGTCGCTGACCGCATCGGCCGTTGCCTTCACGACGTCTCCCGTGCCCTGAACGGCCCGGGCGACGGCATCTTCAACCGTTCCCGCTCTTCCGGTTCTACTGGTCATCGCAAGCCTCCTTTCAAAAGGCTCCTACGAACGTGTCCCCGTCACAGGTTCAGCCGCAACAGCCCGCCCTCGGACGGATGCGCGTGGATCCTCACCGGATCTTCCGCTTCCGCCTCCGAGCGCCGTGCTTCGGTCAAACGGGCGAGCGCGAACGCCGTCACAGCTAGCACGAGGTCGCGCACCGCGACGTCTAGGAACTTGCCCATCGTGATCAGGTTGACGGCGATCCCCGCCAGCCAAACGGCCGCGAGGTAGGCTCCGACCTTCGTCCAGCGCGTCAGGATCGCGAGCCCGACGAGCATCTCCACAACACCGACGCCGCGCAAGAAGATCTCCGGCGCCACCGGCACGCGGTCGAGCACCGCAGGATTGAGGTAGTCGGTCCAGTTCGTGAGCACGTTGAAGAACTTGTCCAGCCCTGCCAGAAACGGCACGAGCCCCAAGGCGATCTTCAGCGCCCACCATGTCGATGTCAGCCGGCTGTTCTCCATGGTCGGGTCCTCCCTTATCGAACTTCGGCACCCCGCGCTGAGTGGTGGCAATGACGATGCCATCGACGGCTTGCGGGCATTTTTGCCGCCTGACCTGTCGATTCCACCGGTGCGAGAGTTACACGCAAGGCACGTTTTCGCCGGGTAGATATTGCGGGTTGTACGATGGACCGATGGCGGACTGGAAGCAGGTACGCAGATTCGCTCTCGCGCTGCCGGAGACCACCGAGGGCGTGACTTACGGGATGACGAGCTGGTCGGTATGCGAGAAGCTGTTCGTCTGGGAGCGTCCCTTGCGTAAGAGCGACCTCGAGGCTCTCGGCAAATCGGCTCCGACCGGGCCGATCCTCGGGGTGCGCGTTCCCCATCTCCTGGCGAAGGAAGCGCGACTGAAGGCGATGCCGAAGATCTGCTTCACCACGCCTCACTTCGACGGCTACCCGGCCGTCCTCGTCAGACTTTCCAAGGTTTCCCTGTCGGATCTCGAGGAGCTGATCGTAGAGGCGTGGCTCGCACGCGCTCCCAAGAAGCTCGCGCGGGTGTACCTCGACTCGTCGGCGCGAAAGGAGAGAGCATGACGGCCTCGACTCCGATCGTCCGGAGCGTCTGGTCTTTCGCTCTTCTGATGGCCGCTTCGACGGCGGGACAGACGAATTCCCGGCACCGAGCTGGAGGCTCCAGAATGATGCGCATTCATCTCGCCGTTTTCGTGCTCGGACTGACCTGTGCCGTCTCGGCGCGCGCGGGCACCATCCAACAGACCATCGAGTTCCCAGGGATCGCGCCGCAGGCGGTGTACGACGCCTACCTATCGTCCCAGGGGCACAGCGACATGACAGGCGCCCCCGCCACTTGGTACCGGCCGTCGACCAAGGCGGACGTCGCTGTCGGGCAAGACGGGGACGAGCTCCATGCGTTCGGCATGAAAGGCCAAGACGGCAAACTCAAGTATTTGCTCGGAGGGAAGGTCCTGAAGCTCGTGCCGGGTAAGGAGATCGTCATGACGTGGCGGCCGGTCGCGTGGGACGCGCAGGCGAAGTCCGGAACGGACCTCGAGTGCATCCTCATCCTCACGCTGAAGAAGACCTTCGCCGGCACGGAGCTGCTGCTCGTTCAAGCGAACATTCCCGAATACGTGGACACCGACGAGATGGACAAGACCTCGGGCGAGGTGTCCACCGAGACGGCCGCGGTCAACACTCACTGGTATTTTCGCTACTGGGCGCCGATGCAGAAGTATTTCCAAGCCCAGGCGGCGAAGAGCGCGCACTGACGCGCGCATGCGCAGAGTCTCTCGTCAGCGCGCGACCCACGCGGCCGCGGGGTAACCGACGAAGTGATAGAGGTTCGCGGGTGCGGTCTCGCCGAGACCGACGTCGCGCACGCGCAGCTCCGGCGCCCCCACCGACGTCGCGTAGACGATCGGCATGCCGACGGGCGCGCCGAGGCCGAGCCGGTTGGCTGTTTGTCGGAGGACCAGCATCCCGAACGGCAGCGAGAACCGGCCGCACCAGGAGACCCGATAGGTGTCGGGATCGGCGGGGTCGACGAACGTGCCGTAGAGCTTCTTGATCTTTTCGACGCTCGCCGGACCGGCGATCGGACCGGTGAGCAGTTCCTTGTCTCGAGCGGTGGCCTTCGCGTAGGCTTCGATGCCTCCGTCGCCGAACGGCACTTGGTGAAAATCGGGGCCGTAGTGGACGGCGTCCGCCGAGATGACGATGGCCACGTCCTTCCCGAGCTGCCATCCCCTCTGCTTCATCGAGGCGGCGAGGGCGTCGCCCAAGCGCGCGGCGATCTCCTCGAGCCTCTCGAACTTCGCTGCGGGGGCGAGGATCGGAACGATCTCGACGGAAGGATTCGCGTGCCGTAGCCAGAAGACGTCGGCCTCGATCGAATGCTCCACGTCGTGCGCGGCCGCGTCCTGCAGGACGTCGTCCTTCGGCATCGCCGCGATGAGCTCCTCGCGAAGAGCGGAGACCGCGATCGGCCCGTCGGGCGAGCGCCAGGCCCCGTAGGGGTCGAATACGATTCGATCGCGGACGCGGTACTTCCTGTATTGATGGAACACGCCGATGACGACGACGGTCTTCGCGGTGACGAGGGGAAGAACGCTGCGGTAGACGCGCCCCGCGTAGAGATAGTAGTCGTGGGGCGAGACGGCGGCGAGCACGCCGGGGGGCGGAGCCGGCCCGAGCCGCTCGGGGGCGGGGCCTTCCGCCGAGAGATCCCAGGCTTTCTGCATCTGCTCGGGCTTCGAGGCGTATCCGACGACGTCCTGCTGTCCGCGGAGCTTGTCCGTCGAAGCGATCCCCATCGCCGCGCGCGTCTCCTCGAGCGTCGGCGCGCGGTCGCCGGCGGGATACGCCATCGCCTGCGCCAGAAGGACGCCCGCACCCCAGAGCCCGATCGAGCCGATCATCGCGAGGCCACGCCTTACTTCGCGAGCTCGTAGAGGTATTCGACGAACGACATCACCGCACCGTCGTACCCCAGGATCTTCGGGGTCGTGGCGTCGATGACGTAGTACTCGTCGGGGGCGTGGGCGCCGCTCCCATGCCCCAGCCCCCAGTGGCCGGCGGCGAGGTTGAGCGGGGGCCCGGTGAAGACGTATCCCGGGTACGAGCCGGCGTTCCGCACCCACAGAACAGGATCGATCCCGTCTCGCTTGAGCACCGTGACCTGCGCCTGAATCAGATGCGCATCCTTGGACGTGCTCGTCGGGTCGTAGCCGCCGGTGACGTTGACCTCGATGTCGCCGAATCCGTGCTTCACGAGGTGGGCCTTCAGCGCCGCGACAGCGTCCGCGAATTTCATGTCCGGAACGAGGCGCAGGTCGAGCTTGGCCGCTGCGCGGTGCGGAAGAACCGTCTTGCCGCCGGGCCCCGTGTAGCCGCCGACGAGCCCCTCGATGTTCACCGTGGGCTGGGACGCCAGCCTCTCGTTCGCCGCCTCCCAAGACAGGTCATCGATCCAGTGCTGGACCGAGATCTGCTTCTTCATGGTCGCTTCGTCGCCGCGTTTGGCCGCGAGGTCGATCAGCGCCTTTTCGTCGGAGGTCAAGGGCCTCGGCTTCGGGTAGTCTTCGATCGTGATCGTGTTGCCGTCTGCGGAAACGAGCGTGTCGAGCGCCTTGATCAGATGCCAGGACGGACTGTCCACCATCGCCTTCAGGGACGAGTGAACGTCCTTCGCCGGCCCCCGCCCCCACTTCTCGCCGCTCGAGACCAGCTCGCACTCGATCACACCCTTCGATCCGAGGCTGACCGCGACCACGCCGTCCAGCTCCTGCTCCGCCGACGGCATGAAGATGCCGACGACGTTGCGCAGCGCCGCTTCCACTTCCGGTCTGCGGACGAGCTGCGGGATGTGCGGCGATCCGATCTCTTCTTCCCCTTCGGCCACGAGCACGAGGTTGACCGGCATTTTCTTTCCCGCGCCTCGGATTGCGTGCAGCGCCGCGAGGAATGCGGACTCCGGACCCTTCTGGTTCACCGCCCCGCGTCCGACGATCACCTTGCCGACGCCCGGCTTGTCGACGAGGCGCGCTTCGAGCGGCGGCGAGGTCCACTCCGCCGGATCGAACTGCTTGACGTCGTACATGAAGTA
>CAZEII010000069.1:0-16458 GCA_964511835.1 uncultured Acidobacteriota bacterium
AGGCGGCCGCGGTGCGCGCGGCCGTCGCGCGCGTGCGGGGGCGCGGCAGGACACGGGTCGTCGGCGATCCGGAGCTGCTCTGGCTCCCTGCCAAGAAGCTGCTGCACCCGGCCTGGCGCGTCCGCGTGCATCGCACGAGCCCGCGCGCGGAGTTCATCGTTTACGTCCATGCCGAGAGCGGCGCGGTGGCCCAGCTCTACGACAATCTTTCGGCCCTCACGGGACGCGCGAAGGTGTTCCTCCCCAATCCGATGGCGCGCGATCGCTCGTTTCATCCCCTGAATCCGAAGGGAAAGGTGGTCGCTCCGAGCGCGGCCTCCTACGCCGACGTCCCGCTCGCTTCCTTGAGCGCGAGCGGCACTCTGGACGGTGCTCGCGCCAGCACGAGGCTCACCAGGAATCGCGTGCGCTCGAAGGAGCGCGATTTCCGCGTCGACTGGAATCGAAAGGGGTTCGAGGAGGCGTCGAGCTACTACCACGTCGATCGGGCGATCGCTCACCTCGAGGAGATGGGGTACACCGGCCGGCGGCATATCTTCAAGCGCCCGCTGCCCATCGACGCGCGCGGCACCCCCGAGGACAACTCCTGGTACAGCCCGGGCGATCGCTCGCTGACGTTCGGCCTGGGGGACATCGACGACGCGGAGGACGGCGAGACCGTGCTCCACGAGTTCGGCCACGCGCTGCAAGACGCGATCTGCCCGGACTTCGGACAGTCGCAGGAAGCCGCCGCCATGGGCGAGGGATTCGGTGACTACTGGGCGGGAAGCTTCTTCGAATCCCGGAAGCCTGCGCGGTATCGGCTGAGCGTGATGTCCTGGGATGGAGCTTTCGGCGACGGCGATCCACCGTCGGTGCGGCGCCTCGATTCGAAGAAGACCTACGAATCGTTCGACCACTCGACGAGTGCCGACGAGCACGAGAACGGCGAGATCTGGTCGGCGACGCTCTGGGAGGTCCGGAAAGCCCTCGGACGCAAGCTCGCCGACCGGGTCATCGTGGACAGCCACTTCCAGCTCGACGGGTTCACCACGTTTGCACGCGGAGCGCGCGCGATCCTCGACGCCGACCGGAACCTCGGTCGCGGGGCACACGAGGCGTCGTTGAAGCGGGTGTTCCATCGGCGCGGCATCGGTCCGGTGGAATAGCGGCGCTCCAGGCTTTCGCACCCGGCCGCGATGGCGTAGTCTCAGCGCGAGCATGGTGACGAGACTCTTTGGGCCGCCCAAGCGAGGCTGGGCGCGGGATGCTCGCCTGTGGGTCGTCGCCGCGCTCCTCGCGTACGTCCTGCTCGGCTTCTTCGCCGTTCCGTGGGCGGTTCGCTACGAGCTACCCAAGCTCACGCGGAAGTTCCTGGGGCGCGAGGCGACGCTTCGCGCCGCTCAATTCAATCCCTTCACTCTGACGGCGTCTCTCCGCGGCTTCGATCTGCGCGACAGGGACGGGACGCCGTTGGCAGCATTCGACGAGCTGACCGTCGACTTCGAGCTCTCGAGCCTCTTCCGACGGGCCTGGACATTTCGCGAGGTCCGTCTGGTACACCCGACGATCGTCGGGCGGATCATGGCCGACGGCCGCCCCGCGGTGGCCGACCTGTTCGAGTCGAAGCCAGGAGAGGAGAAACCGAAGAAGGAGTCTCCCATCCCGCGCCTGCTGATCAGCGACCTCGAGATCGGTTCGGGAACAATCGAGTTTCAGGACCTTTCGAAATCCCCCCCGTTCACGACGAAGTTTCAGCCTCTGTCCGTGAGCGTGGCCCGCCTGACCACGATACCGGACCGCTCGGGAGGCCACTCGTTCACGGTGGGGATCGAGGATCGCGGCGAGGCCAAATGGTCGGGGCGGATGTCCATGCAGCCGCTGCGATTGGAGGGCGAGCTGGACGTTTCCTTGACGCGCGTCACACGGATCTGGGAGTACCTCGGGCGCACCTATCCGATCCAGCTCGCCTCCGGCGCGGCGCATGTCGCGGTTCCTTACGTGCTCGAGAAGACCGCGTCGGGGGATTTGCGATTCGAGGCCCACGACGTGGCCGTCGACATCTCGGGCGTGACCGCGCGTCCCCGCGACGCCGACGCCGATTGGGTCGAGCTCGGCCGCGTCGATCTCAAAGGTGGCCGAGTCCGATGGCCGGAGCACACGGCGGACGTCCAGCTCGTGCGGATCTCGGAGCCCGCCGTCAAGGCGTGGCTGGCGCCGGACGGGAAGCTCAACTGGCTGACGCTCGTCGATCAATTCAGGGCGCTCCCTTCGAGCGGAGGCCCGAGCGGCGGGTCCGAAAGCGGCCCGCCGTCGCCCGCGTGGAAGGCGACCTGCGCCGCGGTCGAGATCGCGGGCGGCGGGATCGACTACGAGGATCGGACGACCGATCCTCCGGCCAAGCTCGCCGTCACCGCCCTCGAGTCGCGCGTCGAGGATTTCAGGTCGGACGCATCCACTCCGTTGAAGGCTCGCGTATCCGCGAAGCTCAACGGCACCGGCACCGTGACGTCATCGGGGACGATCGGCATGAAGCCGGCCTCCGTCGACCTCGACGTCGAGCTGGCGGGATTCGAGACCGGGGCGTTCCAGCCGTTCGCCTCGCAGATCGTGCGCGTCCAGCTCCAATCGGGGGCCGCCAGCGTCGGCGGAAGGCTGGCGTACCACGACGGTGGGAAGCCCGTCTTCAAGTTCGACGGCCGTGCGACGCTCGACCGACTGGCGGTCGCCGATCCCGACGGCATCCGCATCCTTTCTTGGGACGCCTTGGCGATCGAGGACATCCGTCTCGCGCTCCAGCCGAACCAGCTCCGCGTGAAGACGATCGCCTTCAAGAAACCGTACGGCCAGATCCTGATCGACCGCCAAGGAGTCGTCGGCGTCCAGAAACTCCGCCTCTCGGAGGCCTCGTCACGGCCGCAGGCTGCGGCCGTGGCCGCTCCCCCGCCCCCCGGTCAGGCGCGATCTCCCTTCCCGTTCGAGATCGGCTCGATCCAGGTTCACGACGCGATGGTGGACTACGGAGACGAGAGCTTGATCCTGCCGTTCAAGACGCAGATCCGCTCGGGAGAGGGGGCGCTCACCGATTTGTCGTCGAAGGGATCGGCCGGCTCGCGTCTGGCGTTCGAGGGGAAGGTCGACGAACACGGTTACGCCAAGGCCGAAGGGGCTCTCCGCATCTTCGATCCTTACGCCGAGAGCGAGATCCGCGTCCTCTTCCGCAACGTCGACATGGACCGCCTCACCCCCTACACCGCCGAGTTCGCCGGCTACTCGATCAAGGAAGGGCGGCTGGACGTCGACGTCGACTACAAGATCAAGAATCGCGCTCTCGTCGGCAATCACAAGGTCGCGGCGACCTCGCTCACGCTCGGCGACAAGGTGCCCGGAGCCAAGTCGAACCTCCCGCTCCGCCTGGCCGTCGCGCTCCTCAAGGATTCCGAAGGGAAGATCGAGCTCGAGGTCCCGATCGAGGGATCGGTCGACGACCCCGAGTTCGGATACAAGAAGGTCATCCTCCAAGCGTTCAAGCGCGTCCTGATCAACATCACGACGGCGCCGTTCCATTTCCTCGGGCGCCTGCTCGGCATCAAGGGGGAGGACCTGGAGAGCGTGAGCTTCGAGCCCGGGCGCAGCGAGCTCTTGCCCCCCGAGAAGGAGAAGCTCGGCAAGCTCGTCGGAGTCTTGAAGGACAAGCCGGACGTCGTCCTCCAGATCGGCGGCCGCTTCGATCCCGACGCGGACGCCGCCGCGCTCCGGCGCGACAAGCTGGACGCGAAGATCGCCGCGCGGCGGGAGGCGATGAGCGCGAGCGCCGGTGAAGAAGGGGAAGCCGTGCTCGACCGGATCATGGAATCGCTCTACGACGAAGCGTTCTCCGCGGACGCCCGCGTGGCGCTCAAACGCAAGCACACGAGCGCGGAGGCGACCTCCCCCGCCGAGCCGCCGAAGAAACGCTCCGGCAAGCAGCCCCCGGCTCCCCCGCCGGGCTTCGACGCGGCCGGCTACTTCGAGGAGATACGCCAACAGCTGCTGAAGGCGCAGCCCGTCGGGCCCGACGAGCTCGATGCCCTCGCCCGCGCGAGGAGCGCGGCGATCGGCGCGGAGCTGGCGGGCGGGGGGGGCCTCGACGCCGCGCGCGTGAAGGCGACGGACGTCGAGGCCGTCAAGAAGAAGGCCGGACAGGATCTCATCCCCTGCCGGCTCGCGATGACGGCCGACTAGTCGACTTTGAGCGCCTTCCCCTCGCGCATCGCGCGCTCGAGGAGCTCGGAGAGCGCGCGCTGGGCTTCGGCGATCTCCCGCTGCATCCGATCGCCGAGGGCGCGCTGCTGCTCGCCGAACACCTCCTGCTGGCGGCCCAAGGCTTCCATGCGGTCACTGAGAGCTTTCATGCGCGCATCGAGCTCCTTGGCGGAGCGCACATCCTCGTTCGCCGACTTCGCACGCGCCGCCTCGAGCTCCTTTTCGGCCAGCTCTTTCTCCAGGCGCTCCTGGGCCACCCGATCGGCGGCCCGCTCCGTTTGGTCCCGGACCAGGTCTTGCTCGGCCCGGCGCAGCTCGACTTCCGCCTGTTCGAGCGCCGCTTTCGCCTGGCGCTGGCCGATCTCCCCCTGCTCGCCCCCGATTTTGGATTGCTCCTCTCCGATGCGCGATTGCTTCGCTCCGACCTCGGACTGTTGCGCGCCGATCTCGCCGACCCTCTGGAAGAGCCGCTGGGCTTCGGCGACGACGGCGGGGTCGCGGACAACCCACTCCTGATCGCCGAGACGGAACCAGACGACATCCCTTCCGCCTTGGCGCTCCCGGTCGGCCATGCGGATGTCGTCCACGTCGCCGCAGGAGGAGTGGCTGCGGCCCTCGGTGACGACGTAGGCGTTGTCCTTCGACGAGCCGATGTCGAGGCAACGCGGCTCGTCCGAGTCCCTCGCGAGAAGGCGTACGGGCACGAAAGCGAGCGCCGCCAGGGCGACGACCGCCCAGCCGGCGCGGCCGATCGGGGCGCGGCGCAACGTGGATTCGATCATCTCGAGCCTCCTTCGGAGCATCGAATGTGGGGACATCGGGATCGCGGTCGCGGCGGCGCGGCGAGTCGCGGCGCGAAGAAGCAGCCGTCCATAGACGAAGGCGTCGGCGCCCGGGCGGCCGAGGACGATCTCGTCGCAGGCCGCCTCTCGGGCGATGGCGTGCTCCCGCTCGGCGATCCAAGCCGCCGGGTGGAAGAAAAAGAGGCGCCGCGCGATCGCCGGCACGAGGCCGAGCCACAGATCGCCGCGCGCGACGTGCGCCATCTCGTGGGCGAGCGTCATCTCGAGCTCGCCGGGCGCCAGTCTCGAGAGTCCGTCGGCCGGGAGCAGCACCGCCGGCCGGAGCAGACCTGCGACCATCGGCGCATCCAGGCCGGCGACGGAAAGAACGCGCGGCGCACGACGCAGGCCGGCGGACGCGCACGCTCTCGCGATCGCGAGATTCGAGGCATCGTCGTCCAGAGGCCGTCCCCGGCCCACGAGGCGACGCACGCTGAGCCAGCTGGGGATCGCCATCAGGGCGAGCGCGATCGCGAGGGTCAGCCAGATCGAGGCGGCGACCAGAGAACGCGAGGAGCCGGAGACCAGCGCTTCGGCGGGCTGGGGCGTGGAGTCGACGCTCGCCTCGAGCGGCGCGGCCGGCGCAGACGAGGCGACCGTCGTTGCGGGAAGCGCAGCGATCGGCACCGCGGGAAACGGCAAGAGCCCGAAGAGGAGCTTCGCGCTGACCATCCACCACAGCAGGGCGCGGTGCGCGGGGCGAAGGCGCGGGAAGAGCGCACACAGAACGGCGACGAGCACGGCGAGGACGGCTCCCTCCAGGACGACCTTGACGACGAGCGAGAGGGTCACGGAGCCTCCGGACTACAGGTGTAGTCAGCCGGAAGCATACGTGCGCTTACAATTGTAGTCAAGCCATTCACGCCGGCCGAGGGAAGAGAGCCCCGGAAAGCCTTGGGATCGACGGATTTGGGGAACGACGCCTAGAGGCCGATGGCCTTCCGCAATCCGGCGTACCGCGGGTCTCCCCGGAATCCGTCGAACCGCGCGTCGACGTCGAGGAACACGAGCCAATGGGAGCGCTCGGCGAGGGCGCGCTCCATCCAGTCCCACGCGCGGGCGCTCTCCCCCAGCGCGTCGTACGCGATCGCGACGAGGTACGCCGGGATGTGGCGCTGCTCTTGGAGCGCGAGCATCTCGTCGAGAATCTCTCGGGCTCGCGTCTGGTCTCCGGCGTAGGCGTGGGCGTAAGCCAGCGTCAGCGACATCATGGGAGATTGACGGGCCAGCGACAGGGCGGTCTTGATCATCGTCACCGCCTGCTCGTGGCGGCCCGCCAGGATGCACGACCACGAGCCCCACAGGTACCCGGCCGCGAAACCCGGGTCGATGGCGATCGCGCGCTCGTACACCGCGATCGCACGATCGTAGTCGCGCATGAAGTACAAGATCCACGACTCCGACATCGCACCGATCGCGGCGAGCGGATCGAGGACAACGGTCCGAGCACTCTGCTCGAGCGCCTCGTCGAACCGTCCCCGGGACGCGAGGAGGTTCAGGTACCAGAGCGAGGCCTGCGGGTACGACGGGCTCAGATCGAGACCCCGGCGATACTCCTGTTCCGCGGCGGTCCAGTCCCAGTCGTGATAGTGGAGCGCGTAGGCCAGCGACGTGTGCGCCTCCCCCGCGTCGGGGTCGATCTCGAGGGCGCGCAAGGCGGCCGCCTTGGCGCGGGGAAACGACTCCCCGGGAGCGCGGAGGCTGTGATATCCGAGGAGATTGTGGACGTCCCCCAGACCGACGTGCGCGAGGGGATAGGTCGGATCGAGATCGATCGCCGCACGGAAGTGGTCCATCGCTCTCAACAGGGACTCTTCGGTCCGGCGATTCATCAGGTGTCGACCGCGCAGGTAGGTCTCGTAGGCGGCGGGATTCACGCGCCGGGCGACGGCGAGCCGCTCGCGCGTGCGCGGCGTCAGCTTGACCCGGATCTCGCCGGCGATCGCGCGGGCCGCGTCGCTCTGCAGGGTCAGGATGTCGCTCTGATCCCGATCGAAGCTCTCGGCCCAGAGGAGCGTGTCGCTGGCGGCGTGGATGAGCTGCGCCGTGATGCGGACCCGGTCCCCGGCCCGGATCACGGTGCCTTCGACCACGGCGTCGACCGAGAGCTCGGCCGCGATCTGGGGAAGGGGCAGCCGCGCGTTCTTGTAGCGCATGGCCGACGTCCGCGAGATCACGCGCAGCCCCTCGATCTTCGCGAGATCGGCGATGAGAGCCTCGGTGATCCCGTCCGCGAAGAAATCCTGACCGGCATCGCCGGAGAGGTTCTCGAGAGGAAGCACGGCGAGCGACCGGACGCGGCCGCGCTTCGAACGTCTCGGCGGCCGGGCCTTCGGCCGGGCGGTGTCGGAAGCGGCCAGGCCGCGGAGCTCGGCGAGCACCTCCCCCGCGGTCGCGGGGCGCCGCGACGGCTCGGCGCGCATCGCCGAGAGGACGACTCCGTCGAATCCTTCGGGAAGATCGTCGCGAATCGTCCGAGGGGCGGCCGGAGGGCGGTTGGCGATCGCGTTGACGAGCGCGATCACCGACTCGGTCGGATACGGGTGTCGCCCGGTGGCCATCTCGTAGAGCACGATGCCGAGAGCGAAAACATCGGACCGTGCGTCGGCCCGGCCTCCGCCGAGCAGCTCGGGCGCCATGTAGGCGAGCGTGCCGGCGGTCGTTCCCGCGCTCGTGATCGTCGCCGCCAGCTCGGAGCCGCCTGGGGTCTCGAGCTCCCGCGCAAGGCCGAAGTCGACGATCTTGAGGCGCCCCTCCGGAGTCACACGAACGTTGGCCGGCTTGAGATCGCGATGGATGATTCCAGCTTCGTGAGCGGCGGCCATTCCCTCGGCGAGCTGCAGAGCCAGGGGCAGCAGGTGGGTAGCGGGCAGCGGCCCGGACCGGAGGCGCTCGGCGAGGCTCTCGCCGGGAATCAGCTCCATGACGAGGAAATCCATATCGCCCTGCTCGCCCACGTCGTACACCGACGCGACGTTCGGGTGATTGACGCGCGAGAGAGCCGTCGCCTCGCCGCGAAAGCGGCGACGCACCTCGGGCTCCGCCAGCAGCCCCGCCCGGATGACCTTGATCGCGACGTCCCGCTCGAGACGGGGATCGCGAGCGCGGTACACCTCCCCCATTCCGCCGGCGCCGAGCCCCGCGGTGATCTGGTACGGACCGAATTGGGTTCCTGGCGCGACCGGCATCGGCACAATCTACTATCATGGAGCATGCCGCTCGCGCCTTTCCATCCCATCATCCGTCGCTGGTTCGCCGAGCGGATCGGCGCCCCCTCGGCCCCGCAGGCCGAGGGATGGCCTCGCATTCGAACCGGACGGCACACGCTGATCGCCGCGCCGACCGGGACGGGAAAGACTCTCGCGGCGTTCCTCTGGGCGATCGACGAGCTGCTGAGGCAGGGGCCCGATCTTCCGGATCGAACGCAGATCCTCTACGTGTCCCCCCTCCGGGCGCTGGGGAACGACGTCCAGAAAAACCTGGAGCGCCCGCTGGCCGAGCTCCGGGAGCTCGAGCCGGGCTTTCCCGCGGTGCGCGTTCTCGTGCGGAGCGGCGACACGCCCCCGCGCGAGCGGACGGCGATGGCCAAGAAGCCGCCGCACATCCTGGTCACCACGCCGGAATCGCTCTACATCCTGCTGACCAGCGACGGCGGCCGGAGAATGCTCGACTCGGTCCGAACCGTGATCGTCGACGAGATCCATGCGGTCGCCGGCAGCAAGCGCGGCGCGCACCTCGCGCTCTCGCTCGAGCGCCTGAGCGCGCTCGTGCCGGGACCTCTCCAGCGGATCGGCCTGTCGGCGACTCAGAAGCCGATCGAGGACGTCAGCCGCCTTCTCGTGGGTCGGGATCGGGAGTGCGAGCTCGTCGACGTCGGCCACCGGCGCGACCTGGATCTCGCGGTGGAGATTCCCGACGGTCCGCTCGAGACGGCGTGCTCGCACGAGACGTGGGACCAGATCGTCTCGCGGATGGCCGCTCTGATCGGCGAGCACCGGACGACGCTCGTCTTCGTCAACACGCGCAAGCTCGCCGAGCGCGTCGCGGCGCGGTTGAGCGCGGTGCTCGGCGACGGTCAGGTGACGAGCCACCACGGGAGCCTCGCGCGCGAGCGGAGGCTCGAGGCCGAGGCACGGCTGAAGGCGGGCTCGCTGCGCGCTCTCGTCGCGACCTCGTCTCTCGAGCTGGGCATCGACATCGGCGAGGTCGACCTCGTCCTTCAGGCGGGCGTCACGGCGTCGATCGCCACGCTGCTCCAGCGGGTGGGCCGGAGCGGCCACGCGCTCTCGCGCACGCCGAAGGGGCGGATCTTTCCGCTGACGCGGGACGACCTCGTGACGGCGACCGCCCTGGTCGACGCGATCCGGCGGGGCGAGCTGGACCGCACGCCGCAGCCGGGGCACCCGCTGGACATCCTCGCGCAGCAAATCGTCGCAGCGTGCGTCGCCGAGCCCTGGGACGAGGCCCGGCTCTACGAGGTCTTCCGCCGCGCGTGGCCGTACCGCGATCTGACGCGGGAGGACTTCGACGCCGTGACCGCCCTCCACACCGCGGGGCGCACCGCGCTCCTGCATCGCGACGGCATTCACGGGCGCCTCCGGGCGACGAAGCGCGCTCGCATCACCGCTCTCACGGCCGGCGGCGCGATCCCGGACACGGGGCAGTTTCAGGTCCTCCTCGAGCCCGAAGGCATTCAGGTGGGATCGCTCGACGAGGACTTCGCCATCGAGTCGAACGGCGGCGACGTCTTCCAGCTCGGAAACGCCTCGTGGCGGATTCTCAAGGTCGAGCCGGGAATCGTCCGCGTCGCGGACGCGCAAGGCGCGCCGCCGTCGCTCCCTTTCTGGTTCGGTGAGGCCCCCGCGCGCACGCGCGAGCTGGCGGAGGCGATCGGCCGGGTCCGTGAGCAGGCCCTCGATCCTGCCTGGAGCGAGCGCGAGGCGGGCCTGCCGCGCGCCGCGGCGACAGAGCTATCCGAGTACCTCGAGGAGGGAAGACGCGCCCTCGGGACCGTCCCGACGCCTCGCCGGGTCATCGCCGAGCGATTCTTCGACGAGTCGGGCGGGATGCAGCTCGTCGTGCATGCCCCTTTCGGCGGACGGATCAATCGCGCTTGGGGCCTCGCGCTCCGCAAGCGATTCTGCCGCGGGTTCGGGTTCGAGCTGCAAGCGGCGGCCAACGAAGAGGCGATCGTGCTCTCCCTCGGGCCGCAGCACAGCTTCCCGTTGGAGGAGGTCTTCGACTACCTCCATCCGGACACGGCGCACGACTTGCTCGTTCAGGCTCTGCTCGCGGCGCCGATGTTCGGCACGCGGTGGCGCTGGAACGCGACGCGCGCCCTTCTCTTGCCGCGGACGCAGCACGGCGGGAAGCGAGTGCCCACGGCGCTCTTGCGGATGCGGGCGGAGGATCTCTTGGTCGGGGCGTTCCCTCAAGTGCTCGCGTGCCCCGAGACCCTGCCCGAATCCGAGCTGCCCGTGCCGTGGGATCACCCGATCGTCCGCCAGACCATCGAGGACTGCCTGACCGAAGCGATGGACGCCGAAGGGTTCTTGGACGTGCTTCGCGACCTTCGCGCCGGAAAGATCCACACCGTCGCCGTCGACACGACGGAGCCGTCCGCCTTCGCGCGGGGCATTCTGAACGCCATGCCCTACGCGTTTCTCGATGATGCTCCACTGGAAGAGCGCCGCACGCGAGCCGTCGCGTCCCGGCGCACGCTTGACGTCAAGACCGCGGACGTCCTGGGCGCCCTGGACCCCGAGGCGGTGTCCCGGGTCCGCGAGGAGGCGTGGCCTGCGCCCGAGAGCGCGGAGGAGGTCCACGAGGCGCTCCAGTGGATGGGCTATGCGACCGTCGCCGAGGCCGAGCGATCCGGCTGGTCCGATTGGCTGGCGGAGCTCCGCAACGACGGCTGCGTCCTGCTCGAAGACGATCGCTGGCATGCGGCCGACGCGACGCGGGATCCCAAAGCCGTCCTCAAGGGACGCCTGGAGGCGACCGGTCCTCTCCTGGATCCGAGCGACGCCGATCAGCCTCTTCTGGTCGCGCTCGAAGTCGAGGGCGTCGTCCTGCGCTGCAGGATCGAGGGGCGCCCGGCCTGGTGTGAGCGCCGTCTTCTCGCGCGCATCCATCGCTACACCCTCGACCGGCTCCGCCGCGAGATCGAGCCGGTCACCGCCGCCGAGCTCTGGCGGTTCCTCTCCTGCTGGCAGCACGCCGATCCGGGCTTCAAGCTCGAAGGACCGCGCGGGCTCCATGAGGTCATCCGAAAGCTGGCCGGCTTCGAGGCTCCCGCGGCCGAATGGGAAGCGGCGCTCCTGCGCGCCCGGCTGCGCGACTTCCGTCCCGACACGCTCGATCACCTCACGCTGACCGGCGAAGTGGTGTGGGGCCGCCTCTGGGGCGCGGGCGATTCGCCGGTCCGCGTGACGCCGCTCTGCCTGCTCTTGCGCGACGACATCGAGATGTGGAAGTCGCTCGCCGCGCTCAGGCCGGACGACTCGAGCCTTTCGACCTACGCGAAGTCGATCCTCGCGGTGCTCGACGCGCGCGGCGCGAGCTTCACGCAGGAGCTGGAGCGCGCTTCGGGGCTGCTCCCCTCGCACTTCGAGATGGGCTTGAGCCAGTTGATCGGCCACGGGCGCGTCACGTGCGATTCGTTCGGCGGCTTGCGCCGGCTGATCACCCCGCCGAGCAAGCGACGCGGCGTCATGGCGCGGGCGCCGCTCGTCTCTCCGGGGCGCTGGTCGCACTTTCGCGACGATGCCGCAGGCTCAGCGGGACCGGCCGCGGCCACGGAATCGCAGATCGAATTCTTCGCGCATCGCCTCCTCGATCGCTATGGGGTCGTCTTCCGCCGCCTGATCGAGCGCGAGCGCGCGCCGGTGTTCTGGCGGGATCTCGTCCGCGTGTACCGCCATCTGGAGCTTCGAGGTGAGATCCGCGGCGGGCGTTTCGTCCAGCGCTTCTCCGGCGAGCAGTTCGCCCGCCCCGAGGCGATCGACCTGATGCGCCGGCGCCGACGCTTGGAAGCGCGACCGCCGGGTTCTCCGCTCGAAAAGCGGGACGCAGGGCGGGGACTCGAGGTCGCGGCAACCGATCCTCTCAACCTGCAGGGTGTGCTGACCCCCGAGCCGAGAATTCCCGCCCAAATCAGGGGTCGTGTCCGCGTCGCCTAGCTTTCGTCCCACTTTCGCTATATCCTTATTAATATGCAACCAACCCCATCGGGGAATCAGCGAAAGGGCCGGGGCGCCGTTTCGAACCCCTCCGGTCGATTCGAGCGGTTCACGCGCGAGCCGCTCGAAGACGTCGAGCCCACCGATGAGCCGCCGCGTCGCCTCGAGACGACGGTCATCCCCGAGAGGACGCGCACGATCATCGCTCGCAACGATTCCCCCGATGTCGGCTTCGACCGCTCGATCAACCCGTACAAAGGATGCGAGCACGGCTGCATCTACTGCTTCGCGCGGCCGACCCACTCGTTCCTCGGCCTTTCGCCCGGGCTGGACTTCGAGACGAAGATCTTCTCGAAGCCCGACGCCGCGCGGCTGCTTCGCGACGAGCTGGGAAAGCCCGGCTACCGCTGTGCGATTCTCGCGCTGGGGGCGAACACCGATCCCTATCAGCCCGTGGAGCGCGAGCTGGGGATCACGCGCTCGGTGCTCGAGGTGCTTCACGAGCACAGGCACCCCGTGACGATCGTCACGAAATCGACGGCCGTGCTCCGCGATCTGGATCTGCTCTCCTCGATGGCCAGGGACGATCTCGCCAGCGTGAACTTCTCGGTGACCACGCTCGACCCGGCGCTGGCGCGAACGATGGAGCCGCGCGCCGCCGCACCGCACAAGAGGCTCGAGGCGATGCGGGCGCTCGCCGATGCGGGCGTGCCGGTGGGCGTCCTCGCCTCGCCGATGATCCCGGCCTTGAACGACGCCGAGCTCGAGAGGATCCTCGAGGCCGCCGTCGCCGCGGGCGCCCGGTGGGCGAACTACATCCTCGTGCGCCTCCCCTACGAGGTGAAGGACCTGTTCGTCGAGTGGCTCCATGCGCATTACCCGCAGCGAGCCGAGCACGTGCTCTCGCTCCTCCGCGACATGCGCGGCGGCCGGCTCAACGATCCCCGATTCGGCGAGCGCATGCGCGGGCACGGGCCCTACGCCGATCTCCTGCGGAAGCGCTTCCAGGTTGCCTGCCGCCGGCTCCACCTGAACGACACGCGCCCGACCCACGACACGTCGAAGTTCAGGGCTCCGGCGCAACAAGGTGCGCAGCGGCCGCTGTTCTCGTGATGAAGCGTTTTCGTTTTAGTCCGGCATTTCCGCGCACGACGGCCTTCACGCTCGCCGATGGGGCGATCCTCGTCGCGATCGCCGGAGTCCTCTACGTCGCGGCTCGGCTGGCGTTCAGGGGGCCTCAGGAGGTCGCCGGCCCCGCGATCGCGCTCGCCCCACGGGCGCTGCCCTGGTACGCCCTCCTTTCCGTCTTGCGCATGTTGGGGGCGTACGTCCTCTCTCTCGCGTTCACTTTCGGCTACGGCTACGCCGCAGCGCGAAGCCGCACGGCCGAGATCGTCCTGATGCCTCTCTTGGACGTCTTCCAAAGCGTTCCGATTCTCTCGTTCCTTCCCGTCGTGCTTCTCGGACTGAGCTCTGTCCTGCCTCCGGGCTTCGCCTCGGAGCTGGCGGCCGTCGTGCTGATCTTCACGTCGCAGGCTTGGAACATGACATTCAGCTACTACCAATCGCTGACGACGATCCCCTTGGAGCTGCGCGAGGCGGCGGCCGTGTTCCGGTTCGATCCTTGGTTGAGGCTCAAGACGCTGGAGCTCCCCTTCGCCGCGATCGGCTTGATCTGGAACAGCATGATGAGCTGGTCGGGTGGGTGGTTCTTCCTGATGGCCGCCGAGTCCTTCCGCGTCGGCGCGCGTGATTTCCGTCTTCCCGGATTGGGGTCGTATCTCCAGACGGCGGCAAGCGCCGGGGATCTCCGCGCGGTCGCTTGGGGGGTGGCGACGCTCGTGGCGGTGATCGTCGCGCTCGATCAGCTCGTCTGGAGGCCGGTCCTCTCCTGGGCCGAGAAGTTCAAGCTCGAGATGAGCGAGGGCGACGAGCCGCAGCAGTCCTGGTTCCGGGAGCTGATGTCGCATTCCAGGATCGTGGAAGCCCTCGACAAACCGTCGACCCGCGTTGCCGAGCGGGTTGACGGCGAACTGCGCAACCGGCTCGGCCCATGCGCGCCGCCGGAGCCCCCCGCCAGGAAGGAGCGCGTTCCGATCCCTCTCGTCGTCGGCGGGGCGCTCGCCGGCGCGGTCGTCGTCTACCTGGGCTGGCGGGCGATCGCGCTGCTCGCGACGCTCGACGTCGCGGCTTGGAAGAGCCTCGCCGTCGGGATCGCGGCGACGCTCGCCCGGGTGGCGGGCTCCCTCGCGCTCGCGCTCCTCTGGACGATCCCGGTGGGGGTCGCGATCGGGACCAACCGCAGGCTGGCGACCGTACTTCAGCCGGCGGTCCAGGTCGCCGCGTCCATACCGGCCACGGCTTTGTTCCCGGTCTTACTTCTTGGGCTGCTCCGCGTGCCCGGAGGCCTCAACATCGCGGCGGTCACCCTGATGTTGCTGGGCACGCAGTGGTATCTGCTCTTCAACATCATCGCCGGGGCGACGGCCATCCCTCAAGATCTGCGCGCGATGTCGTCGCTCCTCCGGTTGTCGAGATGGGAGCGATGGAGGACGCTCGTGCTGCCCGCCATCTTCCCCTACGTCGTGACGGGGGCGATCACCGCGTCCGGAGGCGCGTGGAACGCGAGCATCATCGCCGAGCGGGTCGAGTTCGGTGGAGCCACGCACGCCACGACGGGCGTCGGCGCTCTGATCGCCCAGGCGACCGACGACGGACGGTACGCCCTCCTTCTGGCCGGCACGCTGCTCCTCGTCAGTGTCGTCGTGCTTATCAACCGAACGTTTTGGCTGAGACTGTATCGGGTTGCCGAAGACCGCTACAGGATGGAGTGAGCGATGACCGTCGCATCGGAAACCGCGCTCTTGTCGCTCGAGGGGATCTCGAAGTCCTACGGCCGCGCGTCGAGGACGTTTCTCGCCGTCGAGGGCATCGATCTGCAGATCCGGAGAGGCGAGTTCGTGTGCCTTCTCGGCCCCTCGGGCTGCGGCAAGTCGACGCTCCTTCGGATCATCGCGGGCCTCAACGCGCCGACGGCAGGGCGCGTGTTGTACCGAGGAACGCCGCTCGAGGGGGTCAATCCTCACGCGACGATCGTCTTCCAGACGTTCGCGCTCTACCCGTGGCTCACGGTGGAAGAAAACGTCGAGGTCGCGCTGAAGGCGCGGGGCGTCGATCGCGCCGAGCGACACGCTCGGGCTGCCCGCTTGATCGACATGGTGGGTCTCGACGGTTTCGAGTCCGCCTACCCGAGAGAGCTCTCGGGAGGCATGCGGCAAAAGGTCGGGTTCGCGAGGGCCATGGCCGTCGAGCCTGAGCTCCTCTGCCTGGACGAGCCGTTCTCCGCGCTCGACGTCCTCTCGGCGGAGGCGCTCCGAGGAGAGCTGATGGAGCTCTGGCTCGACAAGACCCTCCCGACCCAGGCGATACTCCTGGTCACGCACAACATCGAAGAAGCGGTCTCGATGGGCGACCGCATCGTCGTGATGGGAAAAGATCCGGGGCACATCGTCGGCGAGACCGCGGTGACGCTCCGTCACCCACGGCGGCGAAAGGACACGGCGTTCAACGCTCTCGTCGACAAGGTGTACGCCGACGTCGCCGGCAAGACCCGGATCGAGGCCGAGTCCCTCGGGACGGCCCCCGGGCAGCCGGGCCGAACCCGCCTGCTCCCTCGGGCGCGCTTGAACGCGCTCGCCGGGTTCGTCGAGAGAATCGCCGCCGAGGGCGGCCGGCAAGATCTCTACGTCCTGGCGGACGAGCTGAAGATGGACCTCGACGTCGTGCTCCCCGTGATCGAATCGGCGGAGCTGATTGGATTCTGCACGGTCCACGAGGGCGACGTGCAGCTCACGGCGATTGGCAAGACGTTTTCCGAAGCCTCGATTCTGACCCGCAAGGAGCTGATCGCCGGGCGCGTCCTCAGGCTGCCGACCATCGCGTGGATCTACGAAACGCTCCAGAGAGACGACAACCAGCGGGTCGCGGACCAATATTTCTTGGACGAGCTGGCAGCGGAGTTCGGCGAGGATCGGGCGCGCGAGCAGCTCGAGGTCGCGATCGGGTGGGGGCGATACGCCGAGCTGTTCGGATTCGACGACGCTCGAGGCGAGCTGTTCCTGGAGAGCGCGGCGTAGCGGACGGCGTCCCGACTCCTACTGCGCCAGCACCCAGTCGAGCACGGGGTCGCGACCCGCGAGGAAATCGTCCCA
>CAZEII010000070.1:0-16186 GCA_964511835.1 uncultured Acidobacteriota bacterium
CGATCTATGATGTCGTGGTGCGGCCGGAGACCCACTTCACAAAGTGCGACGGGATAGCGATCGCCTACCAATCGTTCGGCGAAGGTGCGGACCTCGTCATCTGTCCGGGCTGGGTCACCAACGTCGAGTATGGCTGGGAGGTCCCCGAGAGAGCGCGGTTCCACGACGCGATCGCACGCTTCGCGCGCGTGACGATCTTCGACAAGCGCGGCACGGGGCTCTCGGACCGCCACGTAGGCGCGGCAACGCTCGAAGATCGGATGGATGACCTTCGGGCGGTCATGGACGCCTCGTCGATCCCGTCCGCGCACGTCCTCGGCGTCTCCGAGGGGGGGTCGATGGCGATGCTCTTCGCCGCGACCTTCCCCGAGCGCGTGAGATCCCTCATGCTCTTCGGCGCCTTCGCCTCCCGGAAGCCCCAACCCGACTATCCGTGGGCCCCGTCGCCGGATCGGCGGCAGGCGTTCTTCGACGCCATCGAGCACCACTGGCACGAGGGGATGGACATCGCCAGCATCGCGCCGAGCGTCGACCGCGACCCCGTTGCGCGCCGGCGCCTCGCGACTTACTTCCGCATGAGCGCCGGCCCGCAGGGAGCGCTCGAGCTGGCGAGGCTGAACACCGAGATCGACGTCCGCCACGTCCTGCCGGCCATCCGCGTGCCCACAGTGGTCATGCACCGCGAGGGGGACGCCGACGCCAGCGTCGAGGAGGCCCGTTACATCGCGGCGAGAATCCCCGGCGCGCGCCTCGCGATCTTTCCCGGCGACGACCACCTCGTCTACGCCGGTGACATCGGGCCGGTCGTGGACGAGATGCGCGCGGCGATCACAGGAGTCCGCGAGCATGGCGACGCGGACAGGATCCTGGCGACCATCCTCTTCACGGACATCGTCGGATCGACCGCCCTGGCGGCACGGCTCGGCGACAGAGTCTGGCGCGAGCGGCTTCAGACGCATCAGGGCGCGATCGAGCGCCAGGTGAGAACCCACCGGGGGCGCCTCGTGAAGTTCACCGGGGACGGCGCGCTCGCCCTGTTCGACGGCCCCGGACGGGCCGTGCGCTGCGCGCGCGCGGTCGCCGCCGATCCCGGAGCCCCCGACGTCGCGGTCCGCGCAGGCCTTCACACCGGCGAGGTCGAGGTGATGGGCGACGATGCCGGCGGCATCGCGATGCACGTCGCCGCTCGCATCGTCGATCTTGCCGCGGCAGGGGAGGTGCTGACGACGAGCACCGTGCGCGACCTGTGCGCGGGATCCGGCCTCAGATTCGCCGACCGGGGACTGCGCGACCTGCCGGGGCTCGTCGAGCCCTGGCGCGTGTTCGCGGTTTCATAGCCGCGGACATCTCAGCCGATCGACCTCGCGGTCCGTCAACTCGATTCCGAACCCGTCCCGCAAGCGGTTCCGGTAGTCCACGCCGCCTCCGAGCTCCCTCTCGGTGCGGTGACCGCCCGAGGTGACGATCAGCCTTTCTCCCGCGATGGAGATCCGCCCCGAAGGCGTCGCCATCGAGCAGATCGTGTTCTGCGTGAAATGCGATTCGGGCGAGGTCTGCTGGAACAGGCATCGGGATTCGAACTCTTGGAGGCGGTGCGGGACCAGCGTGAAGCGATATAGCGGCTCGACGACCGCTTCATGCCGTCTCACCATCGTCAACACGCCCGCCTCCTCGACGATCGAATACTCGCCCGCCTCGCGCATTTGCCCCTGCTCGACTCGGAGGGGAACCAAGGACGAGTCGCCAAACCCGACGTCGGCGATCCATCGTTCCCGGAGCTCGACGGAAAGAACGAGATGGTCGAACTCCGGGCTGAGCTGCCCGGACGAGACCACCCGCGCTGAGTGGAGCGCCACCTCGAACCCGAGCTCCTCGAGCAGCCAGGCGAAGAGCCCGTTGAGCTCGTAGCAGAATCCCCCGCGCCGGCGTGTCAATCTTCTCGAAGAACGCCGGCACCGACAACGCGATCGGAACGCCCAGGTGGATGTCGAGGTTTTCGAACGGGACCGACATCATGTGGGCACGATGGAGTCGAACGAGCGTCTCCGCCGTCGCAGCGGCCGGCCCGGCGCATCCGATGCGGTCGAGGTAGACGTCGACGCGCATCAGCCTTTCGGAGCGTACGCCTTTCCCGGCGTTCCGCCGATCGCGAGAAGCGTGACCCCGCTCGGTCCCGGGACGATCTTGCGCTTCTGGCCGGCTCCGACGCGCGCGAACACGCCCGGTGCGAGGCTGAAGCTCTCGCCCCCGGCGCGCAGCTGTGCGCTCCCTTCGATCACGAGGTAGACCTCTTCCTGGCCATCTTTGGTGTGGTCGTGCTCGGGATAATCGGCCCAGCCCGCGGGAAACTTGAGGACGTTCATCCCCCACGAGGTCACACCCAGGCTCTTCGCCGCGTACCGGAACCGTCCCTCGCCGTTGTAGCTTTCAAGGTCGTCGAACCGCTTGATGGTGACATCGGCCATGGTCCCTCCTTATCGACAAGGACGTGCCGCTCACGTCAGCATGAGCGGGTCGAGCCATTCTTGCATTAGCTTGGATCGGCGGCGATGCGGATCGCCAGCCGCAAGACGGGAGGGACCCATGCAACGCATGACCGCACGAATTCGATCAGGAATTGCTTTCGACGATCGCATCAACGCGAGCTGGCCGGACTTCGAGAAAGCGTTGAAGGCGGCGAACGTCCGGCACGAGCGGTTCCTTTACGCCGGCACGCAGCACGGCTTCAACAACGACACCACGCCGCGCTACGACGAGGCGGCGGCCAAGCTGGCGTGGACGCGGACGATCGACTTCCTCAAGAAGAACGTGGCGTCGTCTTCACCGCGATGATGTCCACCATCGGCGGCGACACGAAATAGGCGGTGGGATCGCTCGAATGCGCGTTCCAATCCGCGACTAGAGCCTCGTGCTCGGCCGGCGTGAGACGACCCTCTTCGACCAGCTTGGGCCCGTAGCTCTCGATGAAGATCGTGGGCCACGTCCATAGCGGAGAGCCCGGACGCGCGACCCGGTGAAGGGGCGAGATCTCAACCGTCGTCAGCCCATGCCTGGCGAGGATTGCGGGGAGCCTCATCCCGATCTCGGTATCTCCGCCATGGTCTCTCCAGGCATCCGCCACCACACGCACGAATCGCTGGAAAGGCTCGCTCGGGGGCGCGAGCAGGATCCCCTCGTAGTGCAAGTAATCTTGACTCGCGAAGACGCCGCCGCGCTTGAGCGCACGCGCCACGCCGCGGATGACCGCCTCGGGGTCCTTCACGAAGCAGAGCACCCAGCGCTGATAGGCCGCGTCGAAGCTGTCCGCGTCGAGGCTGAGCTGCTGAACGTCCCCCACCCTGGCGTCGATGGCCGCCTCGGCCGGGCCTCGGGGCCGACTCATCAGGTGCTCGATGAACCGGGCGGATTCGTCCACCGCCACGACCTTTCCTTTCGGCGTCACCACGCCCGCGAGGTCGCGGCTCGTGTAGCCGGGTCCGCATCCGATGTCGAGCACGGTTTGGCCCGCCCGGATCCCCGCGCGCTCCCAGATCGAGAACGCCGCGGCGCTCCAGATCTTGTGCTGCAACCCCAGCCGCACGATCTCGGCGTCGTTCGTGCCGAGCGCGTATTCTCGTTGCTCCCTGTCACTCATGGGGACTCTCGACGAGCATCGGGAGATTCCAGCGGAACGCTCACGAACCGTACGCTTTCTCGAGCGCTGCGATGTCGATCTTGACCATCTTCAGCAGCGCGTCGGTGACTCGCTTCGAACGGACGGGATCTCCTCCGCGCATCATCGCGTCGAGGGATGCGGGGAGGATCTGCCACCTCAAGCCGAATCGGTCGATGAGCCAGCCGCAGGCTTGCGCTCGGCCTCCTCCGTCGATGAGGGCGCTCCAATAGCGGTCGAGCTCCGCCTGGTTGTCGCAGGCAACGACGATCGAGATGGCGTCGTTGAATTCGTGGTGAGGTCCGGCGCTCATGGCTTGGAAGCGTTGGCCGAACAGCGTGAAGTCCACGACTTTCACCGATCCCGCGGGCCCGCTCGGCGACTCGCTTCCGAGGACCCAGACGTGCTCGACCCTCGAGTCGGGAAAGACGGAGGCGTAGAAGCGCGCCGCCTCTTCCGCCTCCGTCGCGTACCAGAGATGCGTGTAGACCTTAGCTCGTTGCGCCGGTGCCATCATCGTTCTACCTCCTTCCCTACCCGGAGTCCGGCCAGTTTACCGCGCCGTCACAGGTTGCTTGGTGCAGCGCAACATGGCCGTGGCCCGTCCGCCACATTTATGGTGAATTGTCTCCGCCACCGCTCTCACCCACAATGCCCGGGGTCTGCCCGGAGACCGCATCCATGCATCTGATGGTGTCCGCCGCGTGCGGCGGGCATCAGAAAGGAGGAGACGATGGCAAGAAGGATTGTGGGCGTTGTGACGCTTGTGTCCCTGATCGTCGGAATCGCGGCCTTCCTGGGGGCGATGAGCACTCCGGCCTATGCGTTCAACTGCAAGATCGTCTCGTGTGCCGCTCCGCAGTGCGAGGACAACGAACACCTGCAGGTGCCTCCGGGAGAGTGTTGCCCGATCTGCGTTCCCAACTAGCCCGCCGCTAGCGGCGAGGGACGGGGCCTCGTGACCGGTGCTCGCGAGGCCCCGCCGGCTACGGCTTGGGCCCGCGCTGCAGCTCGCGCATCCAGTTCGACACGACGACGATGGGCGCCGCGCCTGCGGCGGCGATGGTGTTGACGACGAACGTCTTGCCGTCGGCGGTCATGTCGAGCGAGGAGAAGCCAGGGCGAGGGCCTTTCCGACGACGCGCGCGGGAAGCTTTTCACACCCTTCTACAGCACGAAGCGCGACGGGCGAGGCCTGGGCCTCACGGTGATCCGCGAGATCCTCGCCCAGCACCGGTTCGAATACTCCCTGGAGGCGCTGCCGGAGAAGGGGGCAGAGTTCAGGATCGGGTTCTAGGCCTGCGGCATCTCGCCGCCGAGTGCCTTCTTGATCTTTCTCCTTCTCACGGCCCTGCGCACCTTGCGGACGACCTTGCGCGCGACGCGCGCCTTCTTGCGCGCGACTCTTCGCGTCGTTCGGCCTGCCTTGCGGGCGACCCTTCGCGCAACTCGCCCCTTCTTGCGTGCGACCCTACGAGCGACTCTGCCTTTCTTGCGCGCGACCCTGCGGGCGATTCGGCCCTTCTTGCGCGCGACCCTGCGGACGACCCGGCGGGCTCTTCGAGCTGCCATCGTTTCCTCCCGCCTTCCGGTGAAGGCTGTGAACCATCGTAGGGGACATTCGGCGCCGGAATCAACAGGGAAGTTGCGCCCGCTTGGCGGTCTCGCGCTCGCCCGGCTCAGGGATTCCTCACACAGTCGTAAGTGAGGGTGATTCTGCTGCCCGCGTCGATCATGTCGAAATCGTTCACGTGGATCGCGGCGAGCCCGGTGGACCCGCTGGGCAGCACGCTGCTCCACTTCGCCGTGGTGAAGCGGTCGTCGGCGGCCGTCAAAGCGATGTTGCCGCCGTCGGCGAGGATCATCCCGTACTTTTGCATGGCGCGGGCGATGATCCTGGATCCCTCGTCCGGGAGCGTCAGCAGAGGATAGTTGGCGCGCAGACGGAATCGCGCCCCGTACGGCGGCATCCCCTGTCCCGAAGGTGCGCCCGCATGCGTCGCGGGGTGGACGAACACCCCGGCCTGCATGCGTGAATTGGGGAGGATGAAGCGGATGGCGTGATCGATCGTCCCCGCTTGGAGCTCGTCCGCGGTGAAAAGGAGCGGCGCGATGGGAAGCCCTGCGGCATCGGCGCTCGTGCACTGGTCTCCCCGTCCGGAAGGCGGGTAGACCCGGTTCAGGTTCCAGATCGCCAGGCAGCCTCCGCGGAAGACGCCGTTCGTGATGTCCGCGCGCCACATCTCGTAACGCTGGTGCGTCTGCGGATCCGCGACGATGAGATGGCAGTCCCCATCGTGCACGCAGCTGTATCCCGCCTCACCCTCGACCGCACCGCCGACCGGAACGGGAACCGGAGCCTGGTCGCAATCCGGTGTGTAGAAATCGCTCGTCGGTGTGAACGTCTTATAAGGAGTGCTCGCGTCGGCGGTGAGAACGACGATCGAGAAGTCGATCTGCAAGCGGCCGTTGCCGAAGCCGCCGGCGGCCGCGAGGTTGGCGATGATCGCGCTGGACTGCGGATCGACGGGCGCCTGGGTGACGTCACGCTTCCAGACGGGCTGCGCCGTGACGCGGTAGAAGAAGATGCCTCCCGCAGGCGGCGCGTCCGTCCAAGCCTCGAGATCGGTCGTTCCGAGAGCGTTCGACGGAATCGCCTCCGGCGCGCCGCCGGTCGCGCGATAAACCGTGTACGGCCCCGCGGCCCCGGCCGTCCAGCTCAGCGCGACGTCGGCGTAAATCGTACTCGGATCGACGCGAAGCGTAAGTCCGTCTTGGATTTCCGCTGCCGCGGACACCGTGGCGCCAAGAAAGATGATGATCGCGACGGCCCGGCGTGCGGCTCGCACGGATCATTTCGGCTGCAGGAATCGTGCTAGTTCCGCGCAGCCGCCGCCTGCTCCCGGATGGCGGCGTCGATCTGCGAGCGCAGGATGTCTTTGGCGTAATGCCAGTTCGGTGCAAGCCGGACCGCCTCGTCCACGTACGTCCTGGCGAGGGCCAAGTCTCGATCGGGCTTGTTGAAGTAGCTGTAGGCCAGGTTGACGTTGAGCTCGGGCTCGCCCCACGAGGGATCGAGCGGCGAGCTCGGCTGGCCCGCGCCATGCTTCATGCCGTCGAGCGCCTGCAGGTACGCCCTGATGACGTTGTCGGGACCTCCGCCCCGCTCGGGTGGCGCCCCAAAGGCGGCCATTCCCCAAGCCCAGACGTAGCGCGGTTGGCCTGCGGCGGTCGTTTTGAGGTCCGCGAACAGGGCCCGCAGCCGGTTCACGATTGCTTCGTCCTTGCCGCGCTTGGGATCGAAGAACATGGAAAGACCGAGGCACGCCATCTCACCGACGCGTGCATCGACGAAGCCCACGTCCGCCTCCGACGCCCTTCGCATCTCGTTGGCGCACGCCACGGAGTCTTCGGCGAGATCGCCGGGCGTGGGCGTCTCGTTGGCTCCGTTCATCGCGCGGCGCCACTTCGTGTAACCCTTCCAGTAGCGAGCCCGCGACTCCAGCGACTTGTCGCCCAGGAACGCGTCGGTCTCGGCGTACAAACGGTCGAGCGCGGCGCGATCGCCTTCGTAGTCGGCCGCCATGATCTGCCTTGTCAGCTCTCCGAGCTTTTGGGCGGACGTGGGCCCTGTCCCCTTCGAAGAGCAGGCCGCCGCAAGCGCGGCCGAGACTACGACGAGAGACGTCCTCGCAACGGCCGATGGCAAGGTCCTCTTCCTCCGAGAGCCGCTGGTTGTGTACGGCTGCAGGGTCGTGGTGTTTCCCGATACTTCGAGGCGCCGCCTCCTGGCCCCGGGCCGGCTCCCGACCTATGTTCTCGCCCATGCTGGTGCGTGACCGTGGGATTCGCCGTCACCTGGAGGCCGTATGAAGAAGCTTGTCTTCCTCTCCCTGGTGCTTGCCGCGGGAGTCGCTGTCTGGAAGATGCGCGGACCGGGTTCGCACGATGATTTGTCGGGCCTGGAGGCCCGGCTCGATGCCGCGGAGCGGAGCTATCAGAGCGCGGGTCGAGCAGCCGGCTTGTCGGGCATGGACACGACCTCCGAAGCGGCGAACTCGCTGGCGGAAGTGGAGCGGATCGAGCGCGAGCTGAAGGAGCGCTCCCGCACAGCGTCTCCCGACACGAAGGTCCGGATCGATAAGCTGCTCGCACGCGTATCGGCCGTAGAGAGCAAGCTCCGCTGAGCACTCCACGAGCACGCTGGGGTGCTAGGCTCGTACGGTGCGTGCGCACCGTCGAGCGTTAACGTTGAGTTTTCTCCTCGCGGCTGGCTCCGCGTGGCCGAAGCAAGCCGCGCCGACCGCGCCCCCCCGTCCGGTCAGGACGTATTCCCTCGCCAGCCGGTCGCTGGGCGCCACGCGTCGCATCTGGGTGTACACGCCTCCGGAGTACGCCGCGGGCGGACCCGAGAACGACCTGTTGCTGGTCTTCGACGGGCGCGAATTCCTCGAGGACATTCAACTCGCACGGATCCTCGACACCCTGATCGACGAGAAGCGGCTGCCGCCAACGCTGGCGGTGCTCATGGACAACGCCTCGGGCGCGGCGCGGCTCGCCGATCTCGGGAATCACGAACGCTTCGCCGACTTCGTCGCCTCGGAGCTGGTCCCCTGGGCTCGTCGCACCTTCAAGGTGAGCGCGGATCCCCACCGCTGCACCGTGATCGGCTCGAGCGCCGGCGGCCTCGCCGCAGCGTTCGTCGCCCTGCGCCATCCCGAGCTGTTCGGCAACGTGCTCTCGCAGAGCGGGGCCTTCTGGCGCGGTGCCGAGGGCTCGGACGGGCCCCCCTTCGACTGGCTGGCCGCGCGGTACGCGGCGGCGCCGAAGCGGGACATCCGCTTCTTCCTCGACGTCGGATCGGCGGAAAACATCGGAGCGATCGACGGCACCGCGCCGTCGATCCTCGAGGCCAACCGCAAGCTGCGTGACACGCTGCGCTCAATGGGCTACGAGGTGAGCTACACCGAGGTCCAGGGGGGCAGGCATTCCACGGAATCCTGGCGGGATCGGCTGCCCATCGGATTGGTATGGATCGCGAGCGGGAGGCGCCCTTGACCCTCACGTAGAATGCGGAGGTAGAGCCCGGAGAGTCCTTCGCGATGGGATTCCTCAGCCACCTGTTCTACCCGTGGGGATTCGTCGTTCAAATCGCCGCGCTCGTCCATTTCTTCTGGCGGCGCAGGGCCAGCTTCGTCTGGGTCTGGATCATCTTCATGGGTGGATTCGTCGGGGCCGCCGCCTATCTCATCGTCGAGGTGATCTCGGAGGCGGATCTGCTTCGGAAGGCGTTGGAGCGGCGTGCCCGGAAGGAGCGTATTTCCGCCGTCGAAGCGCAGATCCTCGACAATCCCTCCGTCGCCAACCTCGAGGAGCTGGGCGAGCTGTACTGGGACGAGAAGGACTACTCGAAGGCGCGCGATGCCTTCAACCGGGCGGTCGGTACGGGAAGCGATTCTTCACGGACGTTCTACCGCCGCGGCCTGTGCTCCCTCGAGCTCGGGGACGCCCCGGCCGCGGTGCCGGACCTGGAATACGCCTTCCGCACCGAGGCGAAGCTCGATTTCTATCGCGGGGGGATGTTCCTGGCGCGCGCCTACGCCGCCACCGGCCGGAATGCCGAAGCCGCCAAGGTGTTCTCGGCGGCCATGGAGCGCACCAGCACTCCGGAGATGCTCTGCAGCTATGCCGAGTTCCTGACCACGCAGAACAGAGCAGAGGAAGCGCGCGAGTGGCTGAAGCGCCTCGAGGAGACGAAGCGAACGGCCCCCCGCTTCGTGCAACGCACGGACCGCGTTTGGTTCAACAAGGGGAAGGCGCTGCTCAAACAGCTCAGCCCTTCTTCGTGATCGCCTCCTCGACGATGCTCTCCCAGAGCGACGCGATCCGCTCTATCGAGAATCGATCGGAGATCTCCGTCGCGCGCGCGCCCATCCGGCGCCGAGCCTCCGGGTCGTCGATGAGATGAGCCATCGCCGTGGAGAGCCCGCCGACGTCCCCCGCGGGGACGAGCACGCCGTCCACGCCGTCGCGCACGATTTCGGCGGGACCGCTCCGGCAATCGAATGAGATGACGGGGAGGCCGCAGGCCATCGCCTCGCACAGCGCGTTGGGAAATCCCTCGTACCGCGAGGAGAGGACGAACAGGTCGGCGCGGCGGAGAGCGCCCATCGCGTCCGGGTCGTGGCCCGGCATCGCAACGCGCCCTTCGAGGCCGGCTTTGACCGTCGCAGCGTCCAGCGCCCGACGCTCGCTCCCCTCCCCGAGGATCGTCAAGTCCCAGTTCGGGCGCGCCCTTGCGACCGGTGCGAACGCCTGAATCAACAGATCGAACCCCTTCTGACGCTCGAGACGGCCCATCGCAAGGATCGTGCGGCGTGCCCGGGGTTCCTTGGGGGGTTCCGGTGACACGCCCGGAATCTTCTCCACCGGGTTGGGGATGACGACGACGCGGGATCTCCACGTCTCCGGGAAGAACTCGCTGATCGACTTGGTCTGCACCGCGATCGCGCTCGCCTTTCCGTAGACGAGCCGCCGTAGAAGTCGCCAGGCGCGCGGGATCCGATGTTGCGCAGGGTCGACGCGCTCGGCGACGACGACAGGAATCCCCGTCGCCCGCGCGGCGAGCAAGACGGTCACGTTGGTCGCGTCGACGAACGTCACGACGCAATGCGGACGTTCCTCGACGAGCAGGCTCCGGATCCGCCGTATGCGCCGCACGTTGTTCCGGACCGCATCGACGACGCCCTTCGAGGCTTTCGCGAGATCGAGCGTCACGTGACGCACGCTGGGCCCGAGCGGGAAGAACGGAAGCGTGGTGCCGTCGTCGAACGTCGCGATGGTCACGTCCCGCCCGCGCTCCGCCCAGTACCTGGCCAGTGTCGTCATCACGCGCTGGGCGCCGCCACATTCCAACGACGCAATCACGAATAACAGCTTCACAAGGGCCTTCTCGATCGCGGCTTCAATTCCCCTGCCCCAGAAACTCCTCCAGCGCCCGCACGAACGCCTCCGGCTCCTCGTAGAACGGGAGATGCCCGCTGCGCTCGAAGACGACGAATTTCGACCCCGGGATCGCCTTGTGGATCTTGTACGCGACCGACGGCGCGACGTTGATGTCGTAGCGTCCCGTGACGACGAGCGTGGGGAACTTGAACTTGCCGAGCTCGGGATTGAGGTCGAATCGCCGGACGTCCTGGTCGATGGATTGATTGACCGATTTGGCGAAAACCCCGGGATGGACCTGCGCGACGAACGCATCGCGCTTTTCGGGAGAGTAGAACAGCCACTGGAAGTACTCGCGAAGTCCGGCCTCGGTGGCGCTCTTGTCCCCGAGCTCGTCGGCGAAGGAGTAGCCGTCGGAGCGCTCGACGCCCTCGGGGAAGATGTCCTTGAACAGAAACAGGGTGTCGGCCCACTTCGGCGCGGCCGAATCGACGATGACCAGATGGCGGATGTGCTCGGGATGCCGCGCGGCGTAGGCCATCACGAGGAAGCCGCCCCACGAATGTCCCAGGAGATCGATCGTCTCGGTGCCCAGGTGCGCGCGCACGGCGTCGAGGTCGTCGATCTGGTCGGCGAGCGTGCACGACTGGCCTTGCGCGAGCGCTCCGGAGCGGCCGTTGCCGCGCTGGTCGTAGAAGACCACGCGGCGCTTCTTGGCGAGGGTCTCCCAGGCCGAGACGGCTCCCGGAACGGTCGCGTGCTCGTAGGTATGGTCGAACCCGGGGCCTCCGTTCACGACGAGGAGCGGAGCCCCGGACGCGGATCCCAGCACCTCGACGTACAGCGTCGCGCCGGGGGCCTTGAACGTCTCGCCGTTCTCCGGCGGCGCCGCGCGGATCTCGGCGATCGCGAGCAGAACAGCCAGGCCGATGAGGATCCGACGCGCGGAACGGTGGGGCATGATTCTCCTCCAGATGACGATCTGTGTCGCGCGTCAGGCCGACTTGGTTTCCTTCGCCGGGACGACGTCGCGCAGGGCCTCGAGAAACGCGGCGGTCTCCTCGCGCGTACCGATGGAGACGCGGAGCCAGGTGGGAAGCGCCGCGAACCGGCGACCGACGAGGACCTTCCGAGCGCGCATGGCGTCGATGACGCTCCCCACGTCGACGCCGACATCGATCATGACGAAGTTGGCCTCGGAGGGGATGTAGGACTTGCCGTCCTTGCGCAGCTCGGCGCATAGCCATCGCCTCGTATCGTTCATCAAGCGCCGCTGCTTGGGTACGTGATCGGCGTCGTCGAGACTCGCGAGCGCCGCCTCGAGGACCGCGGCGTTGGCGTTGCTCCAGGTCTTGTGCGGGCGCATCGCGGCGATCTTGTCGTCGGGACCGACTGCGTATCCCAGACGCATTCCGGCGAGACCGTAGATCTTGGAGAAGGTGCGCACGACGATCACGTTCCGCCGCTTGGGGACCAGCTCCATCGCGCTGGCGTAGTCGACGTCCTCGACGAAGTGGTGATAGGCCTCGTCCACGAGGACGATGGCGCTCTCGGGGACCGACGCGACGAAGGTCGCCATCTCGACTCGCTTCACGATGGTGCCCGTCGGGTTGTTCGGGTTGCAGACGTAGACGAGGCCGGTCCGCTCGTCGCAGACCGATGCCATGCGCGGCGTGTCGTGGCGGAAGTCGGCCGTCAGCGGCACCTTCGTCGCCTCCGCCCGGGTCACGCGGGCATAGGACAGGACGGCTTCGAACGTCGGCTCCGCGGCGACGAGGGTTCGTCCCGGCGCCAGAAACGCCATGTCGGCCATCCGCAGGATCTCTCCCGAGCCGCATCCGAGGAGGACGTTCTCCGGACGAACACCATGCAGCCCGGCGAGAGCGCCGCTGACCCGATCCTCGAGATCATCCGGGTACCGCGCGGCTATGGTCCGCGCAGCGACCATGGCCTCCTGCGCGCGCTTCGATGGGCCGTAGGGGTTCTCGTTGGAGTCGAGGCGGACGGGCCCGAGCTTCGGGTGTCCGCCGCTTCCTTCGAGGACGCCGGCTCCGCCCGCCGGAAAAGGCATCAACGCGGTCCCCAGAATCGCTCCCGCGGCGCCTACGAACTCGCGACGTGTGACAGGGAAGGAGCTCATGGAATCCTCCGTGCGCCCATCGATCCGATGACCGCCGACTATACCGCCGTCCATGCGCCGTGCGCCGACGGACTCGAAACTCGGCGGAACGCGCGAACGTACTAGCCGGTGATGGAGGCTCAAGTGTCCAAATCCCGTCGCGAGTTCGTCGGCTCGGTCCTCGTCGCCGGAGGCGCCGCGATTGCCGCGGTCTCGCTCGGCCTTTCCTGCCGGAACGAGCCGTCGGACGCCCCCGCCCCGCGGACGAAAAAGCGGATCCTGATTCTCGGCGGCACCGGGTTCCTCGGGCCGAAGACGGTCGAGGCGGCGCTCGCGCGCGGCCACGACGTCACAATCTTCAACCGGGGCAAGAGGGAGAAGACCCTCCCCTTCCCCTACAAGAACGTCGAGCACCTCTACGGCAATCGCGATCCGCTGCTCCCCGCCGAGGACGATCGCGGACCGGACGGGAAGCTCTTGCATCCCGATGCGATGCCCAAAGGCCTCGAGCAGCTCCATGGGAAGACCTGGGACGCGGTGATCGACAACTCGGGTTACTACCCGCGCATGGTGAAGGCCTCCGCCGAGCTGCTCGCACAGAACGTGAAACAGTACGTCTTCATCTCCACGATCTCCGCCTACGCGAACAACAAGACCGTCGGCGCGGACGAGACCGCGTCGCTCGCGACCATCGCCGATCCGACGGTCGAGACGATGGGAGCTAACTTCGAAAACTACGGCGCTTTGAAGGGCCTCTGCGAGAAGGCCGCCGAGACCGCTTTCCCCGGACGTGCCGCGATCGTGAGGCCCGGCTTCATCGTCGGGCCGGGAGATCCGAGCGACCGGTTCACGTACTGGCCGGTGCGCGTCGCACGCGGCGGCGAGGTGCTCGCACCGGGAGCGCCCGGCGATCCGGTCGAGTGGATCGACGTCCGCGACCTGGCCGCCTGGCTCGTGAAGCTCGTCGAGGATGGGACGAGCGGCACGTTCAACGCCATCGGTCCCGATCGGCCCGGGAAGTGGGGAGACGTCCTGGCCGCATGCGTCGCCGCGTCGAAAGGCCGTGCGTCGCTGACGTGGGTCCCCAGCGACTGGCTCGAGAAGAATGGCCAGGGAGGAGAGGACGGCTTCCCGATCTGGGTGCCGCCCTACGGCGACACCGCCGGCTTCCACACGTGGAGCAACGAGCGCGCGCGCAAGGCGGGGCTGACCTTCCGGCCGGTCGCCGACACGGTCGCGGCGACGCTCGCTTGGTATCCGACCGAGGTCGAGCGCCGCGTCCGCGTCACACGCGAAATGCAGGACGCCGCGAAGGCGAAGGGGCAAGAGCCGTCGAAGATGGCCGATCCGAGCGCGCTCCGCGCTGGCCCCTCACCGGCGCGCGAATCCGAGCTGCTCGCGAAGTGGAAGACCGAGCGCCGCGCCGGGTGAGTTCTCGTCAACGCTCGGAATCCCTCCGTCTCCTGCATAATGCGTCGATGAGCCCCGAGGTCGTGGGCGAGGGGTCCGTCGCGGACTTTGCGGTCCGGGTCGCCCTGATCACCGGCGCGTCGCGCGGGCTGGGGCGCGCGGTGGCCGAGCGACTTCACGAGCGCGGCGCGAGCGTCGCGGTGAACGCGCGCGACGTAGCGCGCGCCGAGGCCGTCGCCCGTGGCGTCGGTGAGCGCGCCTTCGCGGTCGCAGGCGACATCGCGGATGACGGCGAGGCGGCGTCGATGGTTCAGCGTACGCTCGAGCGGTTCGGGCGCATCGACATTCTCGTCAACAATGCCGCGCTGCCGTTGACCACCCGGTTCGAGCAGATCAGCGCCGACGAATGGCGCCGGGTGATCGATGTGAACCTGACGGCGCCGTTCCTGCTCATCCAGGCCGTCGTGCCGGCCATGAAAGCGCAGCAATACGGGCGCATCGTGAACGTCTCGTCCACGGCCGGGCGGATGGTGAGCACCCTCGGCGGGGCGCATTACACGTCGTCCAAGACGGGGCTCTTGGGTTTGACGCGGGCGGCGGCCAAGGAGCTCGGCCGGTACGGGATCACCGTGAACGCGGTCTGTCCCGGCATGATCGACACGGAGCTGACGCGCGAGAGCGCATCGTCGGAGGTGCTGGAGGACCTGGCGAGAGGCTTTCCGGTGCCCCGCCTTGGGACCGCACGCGAGGTCGCCGACCTGATTTGTTTCGCCGCGTCGGAGAGCGCCGGCTACATCACCGGGGCGTCGCTCGACATCAACGGCGGCGATCTCATGCTGTAACGGGCGCGCCGCGTGAAGGAGAGCACACGAGTTCTCATCGGCCTTGGTCTGGGCCTCGGCGGTGGCCTGGCGGTGGCCGCCTCGGGAAACGCCCCGCTCCTCAAGGCCGTCGACGCGATCGCGCCGGCCGGCACGCTGTGGGTGAATGCGATCCGGATGACCGTCATCCCGCTCATGGTTTCTCTCGTCATCACCGGCGTGGCGTCGGCATCGAGCGTCGGGTCCATCGGCAAGATCGGCGGTCGCACGCTCGTCGTGTTCGTCGCGATGCTCACGGCCGCGAGCGTTCTGGCCATTCCGCTCGGCATCGTACTTTTCTCCTGGTTGCCCCACCTCATGAGTGTCCGGCCTGTGTTGCCGCCCGGGGCGGCGGAAGCGGCGGCATCGCTTTCCGCGACGCCCAATCCAGTCGGGTTCTGGAACTGGATGCTGTCGCTCGTTCCTGCCAATCCCGTTGCCGCGGCCGCGAACGGCGCCATGCTGCCGCTGGTGGTGTTCACGCTGTCGTTCGCCCTGGCCATCGGTCGGATTCCGGCCGAGGGGCGCGAGGTCCTGCTGCGGTTCTTCCGCGCGCTCGGCGACGTCATGTTGGCGCTCGTGGGCTGGGTGATCCGGCTGGCGCCGGCCGGCGTTTTCGTGCTGATGCTCAGTTTCGGCGCGCACGGGGGCGCAGGATTCGCCGGCGGCATCGGCTATTACATCGTGGTGTATTCGCTCGGCTCCGTCTTGTTCACGATGTTGCTGTACCCGGCGGTCGCGATGCTCGCGCGCTTGCCGATGCGCGATTTCGCACGTGCCGCGCTGCCGGCGCAGACGATCGCGGTCTCGTCGAGCTCCTCGATCGCATCGCTGCCGTCGCTCGTGCGCGGCGCCGAGGAGGATCTGCAACTGTCGAAGAACGTCACCGGGTTCGTGCTGCCGGTCGCCATCTCGATGTTCAAGTTCGCGGCGCCCGTGTCCTGGACGTTCGGTGCGCTCTTCATCGGCTGGTTCTACCAAGTCCCCTTCGGGCCGGCGGCGTACCTGACGATCGCCTTCACGGCGATCCTCCTGGCCTTCGCCGTTCCAGGCGTGCCGCGCGGGGCGTTCTTGATGCTGACCCCGATGTTCCTCTCGATCGGTCTGCCCCCCGAGGGCATCGGCGTCCTGATCGCCGTGGACGCGATTCCAGACCTCTTCGCGACGGCGCTCAACGTCACCGGCGATCTCGCCGCGACG
>CAZEII010000071.1:0-15843 GCA_964511835.1 uncultured Acidobacteriota bacterium
CCGGTTGCGTCGAGGATCGTGGCCACCGGACCGTCGGTCGAGACGATGTTGATGTTCGCCGTGACGCGGATCGCCTCGTGATAGGTCCCTGGCGTGACGTTGATCGTTCCGCCGGTCGCTTTGATCTGGCAGATCGCCGTCTGGATCTTGCAGTACGGGTCCCCTTGAGTTCCCGTCCCCGTGCCCGCGCACGGGGCCACCCACACGACGGTCTGCGCACTCGCGGTGAAAAACCCGCAAAGCGTAAAGGCGAACACAACTACCTGCGGAATCCCCCGTCGGGCTATGCCAGACCGCATTCACCGCTCCAGCGGGATGCCGGATCCCACCTGTCGGAATTGCAATTAATCCCCCGGCCGCCGGAACTTATACGGTCATCGCGCTCTCGGAACAAGACCCCGATTGTGGGAATTAACAAGATTCTGAGGCATTATTTCGGGCGCCGGAGAAGTGCCTCTGCCTCCGATTTGAGGCTCTGATTCGCAAAAAACGCTACCGCTCGTCCTGCTCGGAGCTTCTCTTGCCTCCGGAGCCACCGGCGGACCATCTCGAGTCGAAAGATTTCCGGGTTCTCGGGGGTTCGAACCAAGGACGAGACGACCGAGAGGGGGTCGCCGTCGGTTCCTTGGAGCAGGGCTGTATTCTCGTCCTGGGTGTCGAGATACAGCGCCTTCGGTGCCGTGAACTCGATCAGGCCGTTGTCATCGGTGTTGACCGTGGCGCCGGTGACAACGTTCTCGAGAGCCGCTTCACCGGTTTGGAGCATCGCCGCGATGTCTTCGGCTCCACGAAATCCGACGCGAGCCAGCTCCGCGCGCACCCAGAGCTCGGACGAGCGCCGCTGGATCTCGTCGATGTCCATCAGGAGCGGTTGGTCCGATCCGAGAACGACCAGATCGACCCCGCTCGTCGACGAGAAGACGAGGACGTGGGGGAAGACGCGATGAAAGGCCGCGAGGACGGATTTCAGACTGGTTGGCGTGAGGGAATACATTTGGACCCACTGACAAAAGACCCCGCCCGCGCGCAAGCGAGACCGGCCGATCCGAAAGAACTCTTCCGTGAAGAGGCTCGACGCCACGGTCATCCATGGATTGGACGGCTCCGAAACGATGACGTCGTAGCTGAGCGGATTGAACTGCAGCTCATTCCGCGCGTCGTTGATCGAGACGGTCACGCGCGGGTCGTCCAGCACGGCGTGGTTGAACGGCGCGAAGACCCGGGCGGCATCCAGCATCGCGGCCTCGACCTCGACGACGCGGATCCGCTCGACGGCATGAGTGGCGATCGAGCCCGCGGTGATCCCACTCGCCAGGCCGACGATCAAGACGTCTCGCGGCGATCGGTGAAACAGCATGGGCAGCTGTCCCAGCATGATCTGGGTCTCCAGGTCTTCACGGGACGACGCGTCCGTCTTCCCATTGACCGCCAAGTAGGTGTTGTTCGCATCGGGCTGCCGCGCGACCAAGACGGACGCCGTCAGACCGTCGCGGGCGTAGAGCAACTCGTTGTTCGTCCGGACGAGGGCCTCGAATCCCCCCCATCCGCGCGACGGGTCGCTGCTCTGGACATTCATGTAGACCCCGCTGTTCATCATCAGGACGTCCCAGCGCGGGCGAAGCGCGAAGCAGCCGATCGCTCCGGCGATGCAAGCGGCCCCCACGACGCGCCGGCGGCCTGACGTGGCTCCCGCAGCGCCCGGAAGGATCGCGGCGCCGATGAGGAGCTGGCTCGCCGCCACGCCGACGAGTGTGGAGCCGACGCCGAAAAGCGGGATCAGGATGAAGCCGCCGAACGCGGCGCCCGCGATCGTGCCGAGCGTGTTCGCGGCATAGACGCGCCCCACGCTCGAGGCGATCTTGTCGCGGCCGCTGCTCGCTGCGTCGAGGACGAGGGGAAAGACCCAGCCCAGAGCGTAGGTCGTCGGAAACATCAGGAGCAGCGCAATCGCGATCTGGGCGAGCCACCAACCCTCGGGCGACGGGTTGACCCGGAAATAGATCTCTCCGAACAGGCGGGGAAGCGATTGGATCGCATACGCCCCGCCAAACGAGAACAGCCCGGCGGCTCCCAAGATCACACCGAGAACGAGGCGAGAGTCCGCTCGGCCCTCGCGTTTCAAGTAGTACGCGGCGCTCCCCGCTCCGGAAGCGAGGCCGAGCAGAAACGCCGTGAGCATCGAAGCGTATGCGTACACCGAGCTGCCCAGCACCAGGGCCAGCCCACGCGTCCAGGCGACCTCAAGAACCATTGCCGCAAAACCTGAGGCCGCGAAGGCGAGGACGAGCGTTCGGGAGACGCTGGGATCGCGGCCAGAAACTTCGGAGTCTGGGCTCTCCGGACGATTCGGCGCATCGGACCGACGGCCGACGCTCCATGCGACGATACCCACGAACGCATTGAGGGCGATGTTGGCGATCAGCGTCCGCTTCATGCCCAACGCGGGGAGTGCCACGAACGCCGCGAGGAACGTCCCGGCGACCGCGCCAAACGTGTTGACGGCGTACAACGCGCCCACCCCCGCGCTGGCGCGTCGAGCGGTCTCCGCCGCCGCGCGCGAGACGACGGGAAGCGTAGCCCCCATCAGCGTCGTCGCGGGGAGGATGAGGATCGCGATCGCGGCGAACTTGATCAGCCCCAGTGCGGCGAAGTGCCGGTCGGCCCCGTGCCGCCAAGCGAACGCGAGAAGAGGCGTTGCAGATCGGAGAAGCCAGGGAATCGCCGTGGCGTATCCCGCGATCCCCATCTCGAGCTTCCCGTACGTCGTGAGAGCGGGGTCCGGCCACCGGTCCGCACGCCGGCCGGCGAGATACGAGCCGAGCGCCAATCCGCCCATGAACGTCGAGAGAACCGCACTCGACGCATAGGCGGTCGCCCCGAAGATGAGAGTGAGCTGACGGAGCCAAACGACCTGGTAGACCAGTCCCGTCATTCCCGATACGAAGAAGAGAGCGAAGACGATCGGTCCTGCGCTACCGCGGTTCGTCAGCACGGCTCATCCTTGCTCAGGAACGGTCGGAAGCGTCAACCTACCATTCCGGCAAGCGATCGGCTCGGCCCGTGCGCGGCGAGGCTCCGCTCTGACTGGCGAAGCTCGCCATGAATTCGTTCAGATGCCCAAAAGAGAAACGCCACCGCTCTTGCGGTGGCGCTGCGCTCGTTCTCGATCGGACGAACGGCTCAGAACGGTTCGGACGTTGACTTGTGGTGCCCCTTCTTCTTGCCATTTCCGTTGCCGCTCGGCGGAGGGAGATCGTTCAACCGGTACGGGTCCGCCGGGCGAGCGCCGAAGGCGCCGAGCTGGCCGCGAAAGCTGGTCATGTAGGTGTTCAGTTGAGCCTCGCTCACGAGCTGCGAGGGTTGGTGCGTGGTCACGTCGATGCCAATCGAACCTGAGATGGCCGTCATGTCGCCTTCGGTCAACACCTTGTCGAGCGCGAGATGGGGCAGGTAGTACCCCGCGCTTCGAAGCTTGGTCTCAGCCGATGCCGCGTCGACGAACGTCATCCGCTTCGCCTGCGCGATCTCCGTGTAAAAGCGTCCGACGGTCACGCCACCGGCGAACACCGACGACAGTGCGAACGCGAGTCCTATGATTGCCGCAGCCCCGAGTCGGTTCACTCTCGACATCGATTCTCCTCCCCCCGGTTTGCTCTCGATTGAGACGAGCGTTAGCAGTTTCCCGCGCATCTCACCGAAGAAACCGTAGTGCAAATGGGCAGCCTTTGCCACCGGTTTCGGTGCGAAAAACAAAAACGCCATCGCGGTCGCGATGGCGTCTTTCTGAAAACCCGGAAGATCCGGAAAACGTATCAGATGGGCTCGGATGTCGACTTGTGATGACCCTTCTTTTTGCCCTTGCCGTTGCCGCTCTGAGGCGGGAGATCGTTGAGCTGGAACGGATTGACCGACCCGGTCTTCGAGGCGCTGATCTGGGCTCCGAAAATCGACATGAACGTGTTGACTTGTGCCTCGCTGATCAGCTGCGAAGGCCGATGCGTCGTCACGGTCAAGCCGATCACGCTCGAGATCGCCGTCGTGTCGCCCTCGGTCAGGCTCTTGTCGAGCGCCAAGCTGGGCAGATTGAATCCGGCACTGCGAAGGCTGGCTTCAGCGGAAGCCGCGTCCACGGACACGAGACGCTTCGCCTGGGCGATCTCAGTGTAGAACTTGCCGACGCTCACGCCGCCGGCAAACGCCGGAGCCACCGCAACGGCGACCGCCAGCACCGCGATCACTCCTAACCGATTCAGTCTCTTCGTCGAACGACCTCCCCGCTTAGGGACCTCTGGAAATTCAGTGTTCGGGCAGAAAGATTGGCTATCTGTACGGTGAGATCGGGAACCGTCAAGGTTTTTCTACCGTCGGCGCGGCACTAACACAAACGCCACCGCAAACGCGGTGGCGTTTCTCAAAACACCTCAAAGCCCGGGAAATAGCTTAAATGGGCTCTGACGTGGACTTGTGGTGCCCCTTCTTCTTGCCCTTCACGCCGTTGACCGCGAATGGGTTGGCCTTGACCGGGTCGCCGATCTTACCGGCGGACGCGCCGATCTGATTGCCGAAACTCGACATGAACGTGTTGAACTGCGATTCGCTGATCACTTGTGACGGCTTTTGGGTCGTTACCGTCACGCCGATCGCGCTCGAGATCGCTGCCATGTCCCCCTCGGTCAAGCCCTTGTCGAGCGCGAGGCTGGGCAGGCTGTAGCCCGCGCCGCGAAGGCTGGCCTCCGCGGAAGCCGCGTCCGCAGATCCGAGGTGCTTGGCCTGCGCGATCTCCGTGTAGAACCGTCCGACGGTCACGCCACCGGCGAAGGCCGGCACGACCGCGACAGCGATCGCAACCGCAGCGATCATTCCCATCCGATTGAATTTCCTCATCGAAGTGACCTCCCCGCTCCGGGATCCCCTGAAAACCATTGATATTTGTAGCCGCAAGGCTCCTACCTGTACGGCCAATCCCCAATTCGTCAAGCCGTTTTTTGAATGGGCCGCCGCCCCCGTCCTTGGTCTTGCAATCCCTCTACGAAGCTAGTTTTCCCTGCAATTCTCGATTTCGCGTGCCCGGCAACTCTATACGCTGATCGGCAAGGGCGGTCAAGGAAACACGTTCAATTCTTGGCGTCGGAAGATGAAGCCTGAGGGGCCCCTTTTTCCTGGATCGTCACATGGACCGTGTGGATGTCTTTCAGGGGTCTGAACTTGGGCTTTTCCGAGGAAGGAACGTTCGAGATTCTTCGAACAATATCCATGCCGTCGGCCACTTGGCCGACAACGGTGAACTGCCCAATCCAGTTGGGTTGCGGCTGCAGGACGACGATGAATTGGGAGCTGTTGGCAGGGGGAGCCAGCCCGGCCGGCTTCATGATCACCGACCCGGCGACTATCGGAATCGCGGCCAGCTCCGCCGGGTAGAGAAGCGGCGCTTGGCCTCCCCCGGTCCCCGTCGGATCGCCCCCGGCGATCAGCTGGTCGGGCCGCGTCTCGTGGAGCAGAAGCCCGTCATAGAAACCGGCGTTCGCAAGATCGACGACGCTCTTTACGGCGATCGGCGCGATGCGCTTCAAGAGATCGACGGTGAAGGTGCCCTGCTCCGTTTCGACCTTCGCGACGTAGTCCTTCGACGGATCGAATTTCGGAATGATGGTGACGAGGATCTCATCGGACGACACGCCGTCGGCGGACCATCGGATCGTGTACTTGCCCTTCGATCGGAGCTGGGGGTACATCTGCGAAAGATCGACCGCCGCTCCGTAGAACTCGTTCGGCGCGAGCTTGGGTGGCCGCGACGGCTCCTGCGCTTGCGGCTTGGCCTGCGGCTCGAGCCGCTTGCCCTGCGCGTCGGCGACCGAGAAAGCCGTGAAGAGCGGGCTCTTGACGGGGTTCGCAACCTCTTGAGCTCCTTCGTTCGAGATGGACACGCGGACGCTCATCGGCTCGTTGACGTAGTAGAACTGCTGTTTCAGCTCCATCGTCGCGCGGACGAGCCCGGACGATGCCCTCGCAGGTGGGGCCGCGGCGAGCGCGCCGCTCTCTCCGAGCGCAATCATGGTGATGACGGCGGCGATCCGGCGCATGAACGTTCCTTTCTTCTCCGAAGCGGGCGAAGAGAAATCGCGATTATAGACGTCCCTCGCGCGGGAGGTCAAAATCTCCCGTCGAAGGAAGGGTGCGGGCCCACACCGCCAGGCGAACCTCCAAGGCGCCGGCGGAACGCAGCGCGGCGGCGCATGCCGTCGCAGTTGCCCCCGTCGTGAGAACGTCGTCGACGAGCAAGACTCGCGTGCCAGCGATGGTGCGGCACGCCTCCACGCTGCAAACGGCGCGTCGCCAGCGCGCCCGCGCACCCAGCTTTTTCGCGGCCGGTCCGCCCAGGCCCCGCCGTCGGATGACCCTGTCGAATAGGGGCACACCCGTCCGGCGTGAAAGCTCTTGGGCCAGTAGGCGCGCCGGGTCGAATCCCCGCCGCCATCGGGCGAGCCGAGTCGAGGGAACCGGGACGATGCCGTCCAATCCCGCGGCGATCGCCGAGACCGAGACGGCGGCGCCCAGCTGGCCGGCAAGAGCCGTCAAGATTTCCGGACGGTGGCCGTCCTTGGCCCGCAGCAGGAATCGCCTGGCGCGAGCATCGTAGTCCAGAGCTGCGACGACGCGAGCAAACGGAAGCGGCGCAACGGCGCACTTCGCACAGATTCCGGGAGCGGAGCTTCGCTCTGCGGTACGGTCCGGAAGGGGGAGCGCGCAGCGGCGACAACGTCGCCGGGTGCTGCCGGCCAACGACGCCCAGCATGTCGTGCACGCGCCCATGAGCTGAAGGCGCGGCAAGAGGGATTCGCACGAAAAGCAGCGCGACGGGAGAAGAAGAACCAGGGCTTCGCCGAGCCAACGCGACGCCCGCCGCGCGCAAGCCGAAACCCACGCAGCCATGAGGGCCTTTACGAGAGGCTCGGGGACCACCCTGAGAAGCGGTGCGGACGTCAAACGCGCGCGGTGTACACCGGAGCCGGAGCGAGGCCGAGATCTTCGAGGGAGATCTCTTCCCGGAAGTCGACTTCGATCGTGTTCCACTCGCCGCAGTGCGAGCAACGAGCGGACCATTCGGACCGCGTTTGCTTGCAAGCGCGACAGCGATAGTCCAGCTGCACCAACTCCATCTCCTTGATCACCTTCCGGTACTCGGTGGCGGCATCCCGGTGATTCCGGCGACGCTCGTGAATGCGCCCGAGGAGATAGTGCAACGTCGGAGCGTAAGACGCGCGGCCGTCGAGCGACTGCAGAATCGCGAGTGCGTCGTCGAGCATCTCGAGCCTGAAGAACAGCTTGCCGAGATAGAACCTGGGCAGGGTGTCCTTCTGTGCGCGCGCCACGCAGCGCTTCAGCGCCTCGATCGCGGCAAGCGGCTGCTCCTGGACGAGGAAGTGCTCTTCGAGGAACGTCAGGAAAATCGGCGAGCCGGTGGTTTCGAACCCCTGATACCAGGCGTCGACCGCTTCATTCGCCAGCCCCTCCGCGCGGAGGGCGTCGCCCAGCCGAACGTGCGCAGGAATGAAACGCGGATCGTCGCGGATCAGCTTGCGCAGGGCGGTGACCGCCTCCTTCGCCTTGCCCGCAGTGAGCAGATCGCCCGCGATCTCGTAACGAATTCCCATGCCGAACCGTGCATCCGCCCGGTCGCGCGGATCTTGAGGGTTCAGACGCTTCTCGACCCGATGGTGCGCTGCCAGCGCTTTGGCCCAGCTGCGCTCCTTCATGTGAAGCCAGCGCAGCTTCCTCCAGGCCGAGAGGGAATCGCGCCTCAGGCCGATGATGCGGCCGAGCACGTTTCGGGCGTGCTCGAGGTCGCCCTTCGCCTCGTAGTCCTCGACGAGGGCGTAGAGCGGGCGCGGATCGTCGTCCTTCAGATGATGCGCCTTGCGGTGGTACTCGATCGCGTCGTCGTACCGCTCTTGGGTGCGCATCACCTCGCCGAGCTTCAGCAGGGTGTTGAAGTGGCGGCTGTCCCGCTCCAGCACCGCGCGAAAGTGACGCAGAGCCTCATCATCACGCCCTTCGAGCACCGCCGAGAGCCCGCGCCCGTACTCCTCTTCGATCTCCTCGTTCCTTCGGCTGGCCTGCCGGAGGCGCCATCCCTCCATCATCTTGGAGGCCTCGCGGGTCAGCCCCGCGAGGAGGGTGATCGTGATGCCGGCGACGAGGAACAGGAGGAGCGTGAGGCCGACGGGCAAGTCGAAGCCGCCCCAGAAATGGAACGTATGCGCGGTGAGCACCGCCCGGTTCGCGACGAATAGCGTGATCGTCGCGTACCCGACTCCCATGGCCGTCAGGATGTAGAGGAAGGTGCGAAGCTTCATCGGAAAACCCGGCGTTGAGCGCGGTGTGTTCGAAGAATGAGGTTAGTGCAGCGGTTCCCAAGCGTCAAGCGCGGGTCACTTGTGATACGGCACGCGGCGGAGGATCGTGACGGCGCGGTAGATCTGCTCGGCGAGGACGACGCGAGCAAGCTCGTGGGGAAACGTCATGGACGAGAGCGAGAGAACGGCGTCCGCCTCCCGTTGAAATGCCGGGTCGAGACCGAGAGGGCCCCCGACGACGAAGGCGACGCGCGGGACCGCCCAATCCGCAAGGCGCCTCGAGAAGATCTCGGTCGTCAGCGGGCGCCCGTCCGGAGCGAGGACGACGACGCGTCCGCGCACGGGAAGCGCCTCGCGCAAGCTTTTCGCCTCGCGCTCCCTCACGTGCTCGTCGCTGAACCGTCCGCCCGGACGGACCTCGGGAACCCAGCGTGCGTCGAAGCCGACGCCGAAGCGGCGGACTCGCTCCGCGTACTCGTCGAACAGCGCGGCATACCGGCCGCGCTCGGGGCGGCCCACGGCGAGCACCAAAACGTTCACGCGGGAGCCCCAGGCGAGAAAGGGATCAGCGGGACGCGCCGGGGCGCCGGCGCGCGGGGCGCGAGCGCTCGTCCATCGTGCCGGTGAGCGCGACGCGCGGCGCGTCGCCCCAGAGGCGCTCCAGGCCGTAGAACTCTCGTTTCTCGTCGACGAAGACGTGGACGACGACGTCGATGAAATCCATGAGAATCCAGTCGCCCACGCGGCGGCCCTCGACGTGCTTCGGCTTGCCGTGCTCCGCCTCGAGCAGCCGCTTTTCGACCTCGTCGGCGATCGCCGAGACCTGGCGGGAGGTCGATCCGTGACAGATGACGAAATAGTCGGTGAACTGGCAGAGACCCCGCAGATCGAGAACCAGCACGTCTTCGGCCTTCTTGTCGAGAGCGGCCCCGACGATCAGGCTCAGCAAGGCTTTCAGCGGGCTCCCTCCTCCATGTACGTCCCGTGCCTCTGAATATACCGGGCGACGCGGGCCGCGACAAGATCGTCGATGGATCGGTTCGCACGGCAACGAGCTCGGACCATGCTCGACGAGATCGCGAGGGGCGGCATCGGCACGCGGAACACCCGACCGCCGACACCCGGTGCGGCCCCTCCTTCTGCGGGGAGCGGCGCCAAACGGCGTGTCACCATCCCGGGCGACTCGCGCTCGCGCGGATCGCCAGGACCCTGGGCCCGCGTCACGGCGGCGAAATCGAACTCCGCGAGGAGAGCCTCGTGCTCGCGCCACGAAGCGACGTCCGCCAGCGCGTCCGAGCCGCAGACGAACACCGGCTCGATCGAAGGAGACCCGGAGCGAAGCGCGCGCAACGAGTCGATCGTGTAGCTCACGCCGCTCCGGGCGATCTCCAGCGTCGACACCGCAAGCCCAGGCCGGTCCTCGATCGCGAGCCACAGCATCTCGAGCCGGTCGTAGCGGGCCGCCAATCTCCGATCGGGCTTGTGGGGCGGTGCGGCACACGGAAGCAGCAGGATGTGCTGGAGTCCGAGGGCTTGCCGCACGGCCGACGCGAGCGCAACGTGGCCCCGATGGACGGGGTCGAACGAGCCGCCCAACACGCCGACGGCGGTCACCGAGGGAGCCCCTGGCCGGACTCGGTTGGCCCGACCCGGCCGATCTCGTCCGCGGCCGCGCGCAACAAGGTGGCCAGGCCCTCTCCCGTCACCGCGGAGACGACGTGCAGCGGCCGCCCCCGCCGACGGGCATCGGCGATCGCCGAGTCCAGGACTCCAGGATCCTGAAGAGCGTCCTTCTTCGTCAGCACGAGGATCTGCGGCTTCACCGCAAGGACTGGGCTGTAGAGCGCGAGTTCGCGATCGATCGCATCGACCGCGTCCGCGAACGACCGGCCGTGCGTCGTAGGATCGACGAGGTGGAGGATGACGCGGCACCGCTCGATGTGCCGAAGGAAGCGGTCGCCCAATCCCGCACCATCGTGCGCGCCTTCGATCAACCCGGGGATGTCGGCGACGACGACCGTCCGATCATCGTCGACCCGGGCGACGCCCAGCGTGGGCGCCAGCGTCGTGAACGGGTAGTCGGCGATCTTGGGGCGGGCCGCGGAGATGCGGGAGAGAAGCGTCGACTTCCCCGCGTTCGGGAACCCCACGAGACCGACGTCGGCGAGCAGTCGCAGCTCGAGGCGGAGGTGGTGCTGCTCCCCCTCGCCCCCCGGGTCGTGACGCGTTGGCGCGCGGTTGGTCGAGGACGTAAACCGCGCGTTGCCGCGGCCGCCGCGCCCTCCGCGAGCGATGGCCACGCGGTCGCCCGGATGCGCGAGGTCGGCGAGAAGCGTGTCCGAAGTGGTATCGGTGACGAGGGTTCCGACCGGGACGTGTACGTCGAGGTCGCTACCGGAGCGTCCGGTCCGCTGAGCCCCCTCGCCGTGCCGGCCGCGCTCGGCGCGGAAGATCGTCTTGAATCGGAACGGAAGCAGTGTGTTCAGTTCGGGATCGGCCACCAGCACGACCGAGCCGCCGTCACCCCCGTCGCCGCCATCCGGTCCCCCTCTCGGGACGAATTTCTCGCGGCGGAACGACACACACCCGTTCCCACCGTCCCCTCCGATGACTGTGATCTTGGCCTCGTCGACGAACATCGTTCGCGCGCCCGATGAGCGCGACCGGCCGGACTACTCGACCGGTACGATGCTGACGAATCGACCCATCCGGCCGCGATCGGCGAACTTGACCGTTCCGTTGACGAGCGCGTAAAGCGTGTCGTCCTTGCCGCGGCCGACGTTGCGGCCGGCCTGGATCGGAGTCCCACGCTGCCTCACGATGATCGATCCGCCGGTGACCAGCTGCCCGTCGAATCGCTTGACCCCGAGCCTCTGCGAGTTCGAGTCGCGTCCGTTTCTTGAGCTGCCGCCCGCTTTCTTGTGAGCCATTGCCCTCTATCCCTCGAAGGCCGAACTAGGCCTGGATCGCGTCGATCTTGACCGCGGTGTAGTCCTGTCGATGGCCACCTCGCCGGCGGCTCGCATTCTGCCGAGGGCGGTACCGAAAGATCAGCACCTTCTTGGCGCGGGCCTGCTCGACCAGCGTGCCCCGTACCTCCGCGCCCGAGACGGTGGGGGTACCGATGGCGACGTTGTCGCCGTCGCCGATCGCGAGAACTTCGTCGAAGACGACCGCCGCACCGGCCTCGCCGTCGAGGCGCGCGACGCGCACGATATCGCCGACCTGGACGCGGTGCTGCTGGCCGCCGGTCCGAATCACTGCGTACATGATGAAGCTCCTCACAGTGGAAACCACGGGACTATAGACGGGGGTCCGGAGGGTGTCAATGGCGAGGCGGAATTAGCGCGCTTTGAGGTCCATGAGAACCGCTTTGACGACGGCCTTCAGCGTTTCGAACACCCCGGCTCCGCGGGACGCGATGGCCTCGAACACCGGCTCGTTCTTGAGGCGGAGGGCCTTGGTCAGCTCGGGCACGGGGACGGCGGACGGGAGATCCCGCTTGTTGAGCTGCAGCACGTAGGGGATCTTGTCGATCAAGACGCGGTGCTCCCTCAGGTTCTCCTTGAGATTGCGGATGGATTCGATGTTCGCGTCCATCCTCGCTTCCTGCGAGTCCGCGACGAAGACCACGCCGTCGACGCCCTTCAGGATCAGCTTGCGGGAGGCGTCGTAGAACACCTGCCCGGGGACCGTGTAAAGGTGGAAGCGCGTCTTGAAGCCCCTGATCGTCCCCAGCTCGATCGGGAGGAAATCGAAGAACAACGTTCGCTCGCTTTCGGTGGCAAGCGAGATCAGCTTGCCCTTGGCGTTCATCCCCGTCTTGTCGTAGATGAACTGGATGTTGGTGGTCTTGCCGCACAAGCCCGGCCCGTAGTAGACGATCTTGCAGTTGATCTCGCGGGCCGCGTAATTGATGAACGTCATGCCGGGAGCGCTCGCGGTCCGTCAGCTGAACAGGGCGTCGATGTCCTCGTCGGTGATCTCGGCGAACGGGGCGCCGCTGTTCGCCGTCGAGGTGCGGTGGCTCTGCGAACGCTTCGTGATGTCCTCGAGGATCGTGCCGAGCTCGCTCGAGCACTTCTTGACGCGGAGCCGCACGAGCCCCAGCGACGAGTGTTCGTCAAAGATCACGACGAGGATCGCCTTCCCGGCGACGACGTTGATGTGTAGGCTGTCGTGCTCGCCCTCATGGAACAGGGTCGCGAACTCCCGCTCTCCCAGGAGCTTCGCGAGGCCGTCGGTGGCCGCGACGTTTCCCGCGGTCAGCGCGGCGAGCGAGGTGGGATCGAGCCCGTCGACCTGCCCGGCGACCGCCAGCTGCTGGCCATTCTTGTCGATCAGGAACGCCACCTTTGCGTTCGCTTCGTGCCGCAGCCGATCGAGGATCGTGCTGAAGCGCTTGTGATCGACGTCGTGCAGTACGAGATCGGAAACGGCCATAAGACGGACTATCCCCCGCGAATCGTCGCCTCCAGGGCCGGGTTAATCTAACGCCCGCGCTCGGCCCGGAGCAAGAGGATCGAAACCCTCAGTAATCCCGGCGGTTTTCGAGGGCGCGCTGGATGGTCACGTCGTCGGTGAATTCGAGATCCGCACCTGCGGGGAGCCCGACGGCGAGCCGCGTCGTCGAAATGTTCAGAGGCTTCAGGAGCCGCGCCAAATAGACGGCTGTGGCCTCCCCCTCGACGTTGGGGCTGGTCGCCAGGATGACCTCGCGAACTCCGTCACGCTCGACGCGCAAGATCAACTCCCGAATCTTCAGGTCGTCCGGCCCCATGTCTCTCAGCGGGGAGAGCGCCCCTCCCAACACGTGGTACACGCCCCGAAAGGCGTTCGTCCGCTCCATCGCCAATACGTTGGCGGCGTCCTCGACGACGCAGACGATCGTCTTCTCGCGCCGGGGATCGGCGCAGATGGGGCACAGCTCCTCTTCCGCGAGATTGAAGCAAACGGAGCACGCGCGGACGCGGTCGTGCAGGTCGCGCAACGCCGCAACGAGCGCGTCGAGATCGGACGGCGACCCTTTGAGGAGGTGAAACACGAAGCGCTGCGCGGTCTTCCGTCCGACGCCGGGCAGCTTCGCGAGCTCGCCGATGAGGCGCTCGAGCGGGGCCGCGAGCGGACTCACGCCGACCTTCCGCTCACGAGCGGCCTGGAAGCTTCAGCCCGCCGGTCAATCCCTGCGTTTTACGCTGGATTTCTTCGTCGATCCTGCGCCCGGCGGCATTGATCGCGGCGAGGATCAGGTCCTGCATCAGACCTGGGTCGTCCGGCGTGATGGCCTCGGGCGACAGCGTGAGCGCCAGGAGGTCCTTCTTGCCGTTCATCTTCACCGTGACGAGTCCTCCGCCCGACGCCGACTCGACTTCCAGGTTGTCGATTTCGTCCTGCAGCTTGGACTGCATTCGCTGCAGGTCCTTCATCATCTTTCCGAGGTTCATCCGTTCTCCTCGACGGCCGGAGAGGCTTCGGCTTCGTCCCCATCGACGCGGACCGGCCTTACGTCGACGACCTGAGCCCCGAACTCGAGCAGGACCCGATTGACCGCCGGGTCCTTGCGCGCGCGCTCGACCAGATCAGGGAAGGATCCGGAGTCCGCGCTCTCCTTCGACGGCGGCGTGCTCGCCTCGGCGGCGTCCGCGGCGCGAAGCGCCATCGGGCGGCCCAAGGCGCGCGAGGCGATCGCCTCGATCGACCTCACGTTCTCCTCGTTCACGAGCACGCGCCGCATGCCGGACTCCGACGCCGCGAAGCTGACGAGGAGCGTTCCGCCGTCGACCACAATCGTCGCCGCTCGTGCGAGCAGCGCACCGAGCATCGGGCGGGTCTGTGCCACCGCGGCGACGATCGCCTCGCGGACGTCGTCGAATCCGGCGGCGATCGGTGAGAGCGGCGCGGTCTCGGGAGGCCTCGACGCGCGTGGAGGCCGCGGGTCGGCTTTCTTCTTCGGTTCCGGGCTCGGCGCCGGGCCGCCGGAAAGCGACGCCAGGATGTCCTCGATCGGGCGAACCGCGTCCAGACCCGCGATCCGGATCAGCGCCCCCTCGAACAGAAACCGCGGTTGGCTGGAGGCCTTCAAGGCGTATTCGAGGCCAGCCAGGATTTGAAAGACCCGGGTCCAATCCGGGAGTGAGAGAGGAGCCCCGGCCTCTCCCAAGGCCTTCGCTTCTTCGGCCGACCTCGAAAGGGCGTCGCCTCCCTCGGGCCAGGCGCGCAGGAGCATCAGATCGCGGACGACGCCGACGAGCTCTCCCCAGAACTGAACGAGGTCGTGCCCTTCGTCGACGAGCGCGTCGAGCGACGACAGCAGCCCCGCTGCATCCCGCGCCGCAATCCCGCGGACGAACTCGACGAGGACCTCCGTGCGCACCGCTCCCAGGACGCGCAGCGCGTCGTCGTCCGCGATCGTCGAGCCACAGAACGCCAGCACGCGCTCGAGCACCGACAACGCGTCCCTCATCGACCCCTCGCCGGCCCGGGCGATGCGCTCCAGCGTGCGATCCGAGGCCGAGATCCCCTCGACGTCGGCGATGCGGCGGAGGTGCGCGGCGATGTTCCTGAGCGGCACGCGGTGGAACTCGAACACTTGGCATCGGGAGACGATGGTCGGCAGGAGCTTTTGAATCTCGGTCGTGGCGAGGACGAAGACCACGCTCGGCGGCGGCTCCTCGAGCGTCTTCAGGAGCGCGTTGAACGCCGCTTTCGAAAGCATATGCGCTTCATCGATGATGAGAACCCGATAACGGTCCCGAACGGGTGCGTAAGAGACGATCTCCTGGAGCTCCCGGATGTTGTCGACACCCGTACGCGACGCCGCGTCGAGTTCCATGACGTCGAGCGATCGGCCCTCCATGATCTCGGTGCAGGACACGCACCGATTGCAGGGCGTCGCCGCCGGGCCCTTCTCGCAGTTCAGGCATTTCGCCAGAATGCGGGCGACCGAGGTTTTTCCCGTCCCGCGCTGGCCGGCGAACACGTAGGCGTGCGCGAGTCGGCCCTGGCCGATGGCGTTCTCGAGCGTACGCGAGACATGGGGCTGTCCGACCAGCTCGTCGAGAGCCTGAGGCCTCCATTTTCGCGCGAGCACTTGATACATGCCGACCTTTCATACACCGCGCAAGGGCCCGAGAACAGGACTGATGGGGCCCAAGGGATCCTGCGGCACCTGGGTCGGTCCGCTTACCGTTGCTCCCTTCCGGGCCTGGCGGGGTTCGCGGTGACACAGCGCACAGGGCTCGGGCCCCACAATTCCACGTAACTGGGCTTGGCGGAGAGAGAGGGATTCGAACCCTCGGTACGGTTTCCCGTACACACGCTTTCCAAGCGTGCACCTTCAGCCACTCGGTCATCTCTCCGTGGCTTCCACGATGCGCCCATAGAGTGGGCGGTCCCGGGCGTTCGACTCACAAGCGACCGGACACCCAGGTGCGATGGCGGAGAGGGTGGGATTCGAACCCACGTGCCTGGTCACCCAGACAAAGCGCTT
>CAZEII010000072.1:0-15821 GCA_964511835.1 uncultured Acidobacteriota bacterium
CTTCGACGATTTGCACCGCGTCCGATCAGTGCCACGTGGCGGGAACGTGCGACACCGCGACCGGACTATGCTCGAACCCGGCCGCACCGAACGGAACGTCATGCACGGACGGCAATGCGTGCACGGTCGGCGACACCTGCCAGTCCGGCGCCTGCTCGTCAGGGGCGCCGGTCGTCTGCGTGGCGTCCGACCAGTGTCACGTCGCGGGGACCTGCGACACGATCACCGGCTTCTGCTCGAATCCGGAGGCGCCCGACGGAACCGCGTGCAGCGACGGCAACGCGTGCACTCTGGACGACACGTGCTCGGGAGGCGTCTGCCAGCCGGGTACGCCGGTCGCTCCGCCGGCGGAGACGACCAATCTCCGCGTACAAGAGGACAAGCAGACCTACATTTGGGATCCGCAGCCCGATTCACCTCGCTACGACGTCGTGCGCGGGCTGCTGGGCGCTCTGCCGGTCGGCCCCGGCGGAGCCGACGAGTCGTGCTTCGACGATTTGGTGGCGGCTGTCATCACGGATGGCGACTTGCCGCTCGAGGGGACCGGGTTCTGGTACCTCTCGCGCGCGGAGAACGACTGCGCGGGCCCGGGGACCTACGGGACAGAGGGTGTCAACGGAGCCCCGGGGGCACCTCGGATCACGTCCACCTGTCCGTAGTCCATGGTGGCCGCAAGGTTGTTGATTCCGCCGCGCCGGCAAGGCGCGGCGGAGAGAGTGGGACGCTCAGGGCGTCCGCACGCCTCACGTGTGCGGACGCTTGCATGCCGGCCGGCGACGCAACGACCACCGTGTCAATGACTTGCAAGCCTCCACCCGGTCGGGCATCAACAACCTTGCGGCCACCGTGGGGTTGACAGCCCACCCGGCTGACGGTACGAATCCCTGGTCCGGGTACGACTCGACCGGCTTCGAAGGATCCGAGGAAGGGTGGCATGGCCGAAGCGTCTGTGCTTTCCGGGGGTATCGCCGCCCAAGCGTCCGAGGCGGTCAAGAAGTCGAACGGCTACATCGTCGGCCCGATCTACGACAACATCTTCTTCATCACGGCGCCGCTCTCGGCGTTTGCGCTGGGAGTCCTGGTCGCCTTCTCGAGCCTGCCTTCCATGAAGGTCAGGATCTTCAGCCACGTGGAGTCGCCCGACAGGATCTTCCTGGGCAGCTTCATCATGGCGCACCTGTTCATCGTGTTCTTCCGGAGCAACGGGAACAAGAAGATCTACGAGCTGTACCCGTACCGCTTCACGGTCGTGCCGCTCACGCTGTTCTGCGCAATGTGCCTCTCGAAGTGGGTCGCCGTGTCGGCGAGCGTGCTCGCGACGTGGTGGGACGTCTATCACTCGAGCTTGCAGACGTTCGGATTGGGGAGGATCTACGACGCCCGAGCCGGTAACGACGCCAACGTCGGGCGGCGCCTGGACTACCTGCTCAATCTGCTGATCTACGCCGGCCCGATCCTGGCGGGCGCCGTCCTGATGCTGCACACGAAGGACTTTCAGGAATACGAGGCGGTGAAGTCCCTTCTCTTCACCCACTTCGGGGATCTGATCGACTCGAAGCAAGCTTACATGCGCTTCGTGGTTCTCGGGGTGGGCATTCCGTTCATCGCCTATTACCTGTACTCCTATTGGCGATTCTCCCAGCAGGGTTACAAGATCTCGCCGCAGAAGGTCGCGCTCCTCGCCTCCACCGCGGCGGTCTCGATCTACACGTGGGGGTTCAATAGCTTCGGCCAGGCCTTCTTCATCATGAACTTCTTCCACGCGTTCCAGTATTTCGGGATCGTCTGGTGGAGCGAGAAGAAGACGATGAGGGGCCTCTTCCGCCTCGAAGACGTCAGGTGGGGGAAGTGGGCGACGCTCGCACTGTTCCTACTGATCGGCTCCAGCTACGGGCTCTGGGCCGAGGTTGCGGACTCCGGCATGGTGAGCTCCGGGCTGGACGTTGGCTGGAACGTCACGATCGTCGTGGCGCTGATGCACTTCTGGTACGACGGCTTCATCTGGTCGGTGCGAAAGTCTCAGGTCTGAGCGAAAGCGACACGTCGCGTCGCGATCCGTCCCCGTCGATCAGTTGAAGCCGCACGTCCGAGCGCGGCGTCGCGCTCTCGAGCATCGTGATCCAATTGTCCTGGCTCGCCTCTTCGCCGTTGATCGCCGCGACGATCGACGCCGGCTTGAGTCCGGCGGCGTCCCCCGGCCCTCCGGGGACCACGGCCGCGATCGCCAATCCCGCGTCGGGGCCCAGCGCGAATTGCTTGCGCGCGGCGTCGCCGAGCCGCATGGCGCGGACGCCCAGGACCTGGCGTTCCAGCTCGACGCGTGCACGGCCGTAGGCGTACGACGAATCGGCGTCGGTCGACAGCGTCTGACGCATCATCGCGAGCCCGCCGGCCTGGTCGCCGAAGGCCAGCCGTTTGACCCCCGCGAGGAACAGCGCCTCCGCCTTCAGAGTGACGGGATCTCCCTCCGTGTTCGCCGCGACCGCGGCGAAATAACTTTTCTCGTCCCATCGGTCGCACAAGAATCGCCCGGTCGCCGAGAACCGGTCTCCGAGGATTCTCCGGCGCCCGACGGCCTCACACAGCTCATCCGTCGCCCCTGCCGCCTCTCCGGCACGCGCGCGGGCCGACCAGAGCAGGAATCGTGCGGTGGCGTCGTTGTCGCTGACCACGAGCCGGGAGGCCTGGCGCAGGTCGCGCGCCGCGTCGTCCCAACGCTCTTGGTCGTAGAACAGCTTTCCGCGCTCGAGGTAGCAACGTCCGTAGTTGGCGTCCAGCTCGATCGCGCGGCCGAACTCGCGGATCGCCCCTTCGGTGTCCCACTGTGCGGCCTTCTCGTCCGCGATGCCGGCGTGGGACTTCGCGTAGGCCGGCTTCATCGCCAGGGCCTTCTCGAGGTCGGGCGTGCCGCGCGCGAAGTCGCCGAGCCTCACGTACGATTCTCCGCGCCAGATGTACGACTCGGCATCCTCCGGATCGAGGGCGATCGACTTAGAGAAATTCTCGGCCGCGCTCTCGAACTCACCGAGCAGGAAGTCCGCGCGGCCACGGGCGAAGTAGCCCCTGGCATCCGTCGGCATCTGCCGCCAGTGATAGTCGAGGCTCAGAAGGACGGCCGCTGCGAGGACGAGAAGCCACGACCAGGTGAACCACGGAGAGCGGACCCACGGCGGGTAGCCGGTTCGAACCGAAGGAGTCACCGAGGCTGCGTTATCGCTCACGGCCGCTCCGGATCACCAGGCGCAGGCCCGGCGCGATCTCTCCGAGGTAGCCGAGGAGCGAATAGAGGAACAGGGACGACCCCACGATCTCCAGAGCCTCTTCGACGAGCCCGATCATCGCCCACGTGAAGTTAAGCTCCCCGTGCCTGTCCATCCAGATCCCCAGGATCAGCTCGATGCCCAGCGCTCCGCCGACGTAGAGAACCCCGGACAGCGCCACCAGGATGCGCGTCCTGGGAGGAAGGTGGAGAAGAAACCGGAGATAGCTCACGGCAAAGATCGCGACGAGAACGCCCGCGGGGATCACCCAGCCGTAGCTGATCGCGCCGTGGTGATTCTCGAGCGCCGGGATGTTGTTGAGCCACTCGTGGATCTCGACCAGCTCGTCGATCGACATGTAACAGAAGATGATCGCCAGGCCGATCCAATGCTTTCGAAACTGTCCCTTCTCCTTGGTCTTGAGAGTGGCGATCGCCCCGAGCACGACGGAATCCGCGAGAAGCATGAAGGACGACCACCAGGTCGGCACGTTCTGCTCCTCCGTCAGGCTGAAGTAGTCGACGAGCGCCGACTTGCTCCCGAGCATGTAGCGCGCGTACTCGGCGACGAATCCGGCCGCGCACAACAGGAGGAGCACGGTGACGAGGACCAGGGCGAGCCGTCGCAGGGATATTGTGAGCTGCATGGAATTTTCCCTTCCCCGGTAGCGTAACCCCAATGCGCGCGGAGAACCCGACTCCTTCGGTCAGCGACCGGACGGCGCCGGGCCGCGGGCGTGCAGCTCGCCCAGCCAGGGTGCGCGCGCGCTCGGCGTCACGAAGAGGGAGGGGTCGATGATCCGGCCGAGCGGGGCGTCGTCGGGAAGGAAGCTCGCGTCGATGAACACCGGCCGTCCGGCGCGGACGAACGCCGCGAGCGCCTGGGGGGCTTCGGTGGCGACGAGCGGACAGGGATCGACGGCCCCAGCCCGGAGCAGTCCCGGCGCACGGGTGTCGTCGGGCCCGCGCGGCGGCGGATCGATCGAGCGAATCGGCAACGGCGCGACGAGCTTGCTGGCGTATTCGACCGAGCGCGAAGCCGGGACGATCGTCCGGGCCGAGCCGCGGAGCAGGTAGGGCTCGAGGAAGACGGGGTCGTACCCCGAGACGATGACGGCGTTCGTGGGCGTCTCGCGCGCGATCGCCTCCGCCGTCGCGCGCCGGTAGGGCTGCGCCGGGGCGCGCTGCGGCGCCGCCGCCGCGAGCGCGATCGCGAGAGGAATCGGCCAGAGCTTGTCGCGCGCGAGAAGGGCGGCGACCGACCCGAGGCCGGCCCCTCCGATCACCGACGCCGCTGCCAGGAGGACGATGTGGAAGCGCGCCTCGGGATAGAAGTAGACGAGGTGGAAGAGCGTGCCGGGCAAGGCCGCGAGCGCGAAGAAGAGGAGCGCCGGTCGCGCGGATTCGCTGCGTCGGAAGACGAGGAGGATCGCGGCACCGACCGCGCCGAGGGCGAGCACCGAAGCTCGCCCGACGTTCGACAGCGACGCGAGATTCGCGGGGATATACCGGAGCCCGAACACCAACGAGGGAAACTCGTAAGGCACCGGGCACCAGTACTGGTATCCCGTGCGATGCCAGCTGCCGAACGTCGCGGCGTTGTAACACCCGGTGGCCGCGGCGACGACCAGCGACGGAAGCGCCAAGAGGGCGAGGTGCCCTGGCACGCGCGGCCGCCCGCGGAGAATCGTCCAGGCGAACGGCAAGAGAATCGCGAGACCCTCGGCGCGGAGTGCGAAAGCGGCTGCGCCGAGAAGACCGGCTCCCATCGGCCGGCGCCAGTGCGCCGGTGCTTCGGCGGACGCCGGGGGCGGCTCCGGGATCGAAAGGTAGAGCCGGCACGCGGCGAGCCCGAAGGCCAACGACGGGATCTCCGTCATCACGACGCGCGCGAGCACCGCGAACGCCGGATTGAGCAGAAGCGCGAGCGACGCGCCCGCGGCTCCCCACCACCCCGCGAGGCGCTTCCCGATGAAGAACGCCGCCGCGATGGAGGCGAGAGCCGTCGCGAACACCGGCAGGATGGCGTTGCCGATCGCGCCTCCTCCCAGCGCGATGGCAGGAGCCAGAAGCCCGACGGAGAACCAAGGAGCGTAGCGCGGGGGGCGCGTGACGCCGGAGAGGACCAGATTGTAGCCGTCGTGCAAGGCGAAGCGCTGGGCGGAGACGGCGTATTCGATCGAGTCGGGACCGATTTCGAGGTTGGCGGCATCCGACGGCGGCCGCCAAAGCCGCCACGCCGCGAGCAGCAAGACGAGGACGAGCACCATCGCTCCCGGACGCGGCGCGCGCATCATGGCGCGGCGACTATACTCGGGGCTTCATGGTCACGACGCCGCCGCTTGCGATCCTGGCCCGCACTCCCTGGCCCACCGATGAACTCGAATCCGCTCCGACCTGCCCGGCGTGCGGCGGAACGTCCCGGCACCTCTGGCGGACTGGGGTGATCGACGAAGTCTTCGCCAGCGCGCCCGGAGCGTGGAGCTATTTTCGCTGCGATGACTGCGGCGCGGCCCGCCTCGATCCCAGGCCGACGCCGCGCTCGATCGGTCGAGCCTACGACAGCTACTACACCCACGCTTCGCTCGAAGCGCCGGCGCGCGAGCGAGGGCTGAAGGCAGCCCTCCGGAACGGCTATCTTCGCGCGCGGTGGGGGTATCCCGTCTCGCCGTCGTGGAGCCTCGGACGCCACGCTCTCAGCCGAGCGCGGCGCGCGGCCATCGATCTCACGGTCCGCCATTTGCCGAGACCCGCGGCTCCCTCCCGCCTCCTCGACGTCGGGTGCGGGAACGGCGCGTTCCTCGTGCGGATGCGCGGGATGGGCTGGGAGGTCCATGGCCTCGAGCCGGATCCGCGAGCGGCCGCCGTGGCGCGCGCGCAGGGGCTCGACGTCTACGTCGGGACGCTCGCCGATCCCGCATGGCCGGCCGCGTCGTTCCAGGCGGTCACGATGTCGAGCGTTCTCGAGCACCTGCACGACCCGCGGGCGGCGCTCGCCGTGGTGCACCGGCTGCTGGTCCCGGGCGGCACGCTTCACATCGTCACGCCGAACGTCGAATCGCTGGGCGCGGCTCGGTTCGGAGCGCACTGGCGAGGGCTCGAGGCGCCGCGGCATCTCACGCTCTTCGATCCCCGATCGCTCGCACGCCTGCTCGAAGCGTCGGGGTTCACCGATCTCGCCTTACGCCCTCGTTTCGCGGGGGAGTGGTTCTGGCTCGTCAGCGGTGCGCTCGAGGAAGGGTTGACTCAGGACGGAGCGACGGCGCTCGCTCGAGACACCCGCGAGCAGCTCCTGCGCGAAGGGCGTGAGGCCGACCGCCGGGTGGCGAGCGAGCCCGGGCGCGCCGAGGAGCTGGTCATGACGGCGCGCCGGACCGGAACCGCCGCGTGAGCGGCGCTCCGCGCGTTTCCGTTCTGATCGCGGCGTACAACGGCGAGGCGTTCATCGTCGAGGCGCTCGCCTCCCTGGCCGCACAGACGTGCCGCGACTTCGAGGCGATCGTCGTGGATGACGGCTCGACCGACCGAACGGCCTCCCTCGTCGAGGATTTCGTCAAGACGGACAGACGCTTCCGTCTGCTCCGCCAGGCGAACGCGGGGACGCAGGCGGCCCGCAACACCGCGCTCGCCGCTGCCTCCGGGACCTGGGTGGCTCTGCTCGATCAGGACGACGTCTGGCTGCCGGGGAAGCTCGGGACTCAGCTCGCCCTGGCCGACGCCGACGCGCGGGCCAACCTTCTCTTCACGAACTACCTGGAGTGGGACGGGACGCGCACGATCGCGACCCGCTACACGCGCCCCGAAAAGGTGCCGGACGGGGACGTCGCCCTGGGGCTCGCGCGGAGCTGCCTGTTCCAGGCGTCGACGGTGATGATCCTGCGCGCGGCGGCGGTCGAGCTCGGAGGATTCGACACGGAGCTCACGAACGCGGGGGATTGGGACCTCTGGTTGCGGCTCGCCGAGCGCAGCATCCACGCGCGCGGGACGTTCGAGCCGCTGGTGCTCTATCGCGTCTGGGGCGGCAACGAGAGCCGCGACCACGTGCGCACCGCGTCGGAGCGCGTGCGCATGCTCGAGAAATCGACGTCGCGCCTCCAGGGCGACCGCCTCCGCGAGGCTTGCGCGGCGTCCCTCGGGGAAGCCCGCGGCCAGCTCGCGCTCGCTCGCGCCGCCACCCGCCTCGACGATCCCGCCTTCCTCCGCGCCTCCCTCCGCGACGCGTACCGAAACGACCCATCGCCCAAGCGCCTTCTGGAGTGGCTGGCGGTCTCATGGCCGAAGGCTCTGCTGGGTCGGAAGACCTCGTCGCTCGTTCGCGCCAAGCTCGCGCGCAAGTTCAGGTAATTCGGGACATTCTGCTTTAGGAAAGGGGACAGGCCCCGTTTTCGCCGCAAAGCGGTATCCGGGGAGCTTTGCAAGAAAACGGGGCCTGTCCCCTTTCCTAAAGCAGAATGTCCCGAATTATCCTCGCCGCTTGAGCTCCGCGTCTCGAAACGCGCCGTAAGTCGTGGGAGCCACGAAGCTCCAGAGCAAATAGATCCACGCGCGATGGAAGCGTGGCCACAGCCTCACGGCCTCGCGCAGATGGCGGCGCGCGTCCGGGAGAATGCGCCGGTCGCGGCGAGCACGGGCGAGACCGTCACGGCCGATACGGAGGTGCTGCTTGCCCCGCGTGCGCCGCATCAACGCGTCGTGGCCGGCGGCGAACGCGGCGTGATCGCGCTCGACGCTGTCGAGGATGCGCAGCCACAGGAACGCGTCCTTGGCCAGATCGGCGCTGACGTTCCCGGGATGAACGCGCCGCAGGACGTAAGGCTCGGGGAGGATGGCCATCGGGAAGTGGAAGCTGTGCCGGATCCACATCTCGCAGTCGGCGAAGTTCCGGAAGCTTTCGTCGAATATCCCGAGCGAGACGAGCAGCTCGCGACGCGCCACCGGCGGACGGCCGCACCCCACGCCGGTGTCGCGGCCTATCATCCCTTCCGGGGTGAAGAACGTGCCCGGCGTCCGCTTCCCGTGGACTTCCTTTCCGATCCGGCCTTCGAGGTCGAGGTCGCGTTCCGCAAGAAAGACGGCGCCGACCTCCGGATGCCGGTCGAACACGTTCAACGCCTCCTCGACCAGCCGCGGCTCCCACAAATCGTCGGAATCCAGAAACCCGACGAACTCTCCCGTGGCGGCGCGGATCCCCGTGTTGCGCGCTCCGGCGAGCCCCGTGTTCTCCTGCCGTATCGCGACGATCCTTCCGGCGTAGCGAGCGAGAACCTCGGCCGTTCGGTCGGTCGAGCCGTCGTCCACGACGATGACCTCGCAGGGAACGTGCGTCTGCGCGAGCGCGCTGTCGATCGCCGCCGCGACGAGATCCTCGCGGTTGTACGTCGGGATCACGATGCTGACCCGGACTGGGGACGGCATGATCGACCTCTGTGTCATGATGGGCGGCGGATGTCCCACGACCCCAGCGCACTGTACATCGATCTCGTCAAGAAGAGTCTGACGTGCTCGCTGTACGAAGGGCACGACGGCACGTATTTCAAGCCGCGCGGGGGATGGCGGCGCGCGCTCCTGGGTGCGCTTCTGCCCGACGACGTCCGGTTGATTCGCCGCGGCGGCGAGGACAAGCGCACGGAAGGGAAGGATTGGCCGGCGCTCGCCCTGACGATGGTCGGGGACAAGCGCCTCGACAATCTCCAGCACTGCGTGGAGACCGTTCTCGCGGACCGGATCCCGGGAGACTTCATCGAAACGGGCGTCTGGCGCGGCGGCTCGGTGATCTTGATGCGCGCGATTCTCGCCGCGCGCGCGATCACCGACCGCACCGTCTGGGTCGCCGATTCGTTCGAAGGCCTGCCGAAGCCGGATGCGGCGCAATATCCCGCGGACGCGGGGGATCGGCATTGGACCTACGACGAGCTCGCGGTCTCGCTCGAGCAGGTTCGAGGCAACTTCGAGCGCTACGGACTGCTGGACGGCCAGGTGCGGTTTCTCAAGGGGTGGTTCAGGGACACCCTCCCCAACGCTCCCATCGACAAGCTCGCCGTCGCGCGCCTCGACGGCGACATGTACGAGAGCACGTCGGACGCCCTCACGGCGCTCTATCCCAAGCTGCAGCCGGGCGGGTTCCTGATCATGGACGATTACGGCGCCGTGCCCGCGTGCAAGCGGGCGACCGAGGACTACCGCGACCGGCTCGGCATCCGGGAGCCGGTCACCCCGATCGACTGGACGGGCGTCTACTGGCGAAAAGCGTAACCGTCGGCCTTCTCCGGATACCTCGCTCCCGCTTACAGCTCCGTAACGACACCTGACACGGGACGGTTGCCCGCCTCCGACACGGAACCTATGTTCCGGCGAGAGGGTTGACGGGTGTGCGTTGAGGTGTCCCGCGTGAAGGAGACGAGAATGATGGGGAATCTCCGATCGACGGTGCCGAGCCGCCGCGAGCGCGGCTTCAGCCTGTCCGAGATGCTGGTCGTCCTCGCCTTCATCGGCATCACGGTCGGGATCGGCATTCCCCTCGTGAGCGAGCAGATGCGCATCGCCGACGCGCGCGGCGCAGCCGACCGTATGGCCGTTCAGGTCCGCGCGCAGCGGATGATCGCCGTCGCCCATCACGCCGACAACGTCATCACCGTCAACCAGGACCCGACGAATTCGATCACCTATCTCGACGGCAACAACCAGGCCCAAGAGCTGAAGATGCCGGGGACGGTGACGATCATGACGGGCTCCTCGGCATCCATCACCTTCCACAGCGACGGATCGACCGCGGCGGCCTCGACGATCATCGCCGAGTCGGTCGTCTCGAGCTCGACGGAGCGCTGGACCATCACCGTCTCGCAGGCGGGCCTCGTCCAGGTCGCCCACGTCCGGATCTAGGGGGAAGCCGTGAGAGGAAGCAAGGAGGAAGGGTTCAGCTTGGTCGAGGTCCTGATCGCCCTGGGGATCCTCGCCGGCGTGCTGATCTCGATCGCGGGCCTGTTCGTCCTGGGCGGCAAGAGCGTCAAGAGCGGGCGGACGGCGAGCGAGGCCTTGGCGGCCGGCAGGGAAATCGTCGAGGAGATGGGTAACTGGCCGATGGCCCAGCTCTGGACGAACTTCGGCTTCGACGGACAGGCGACCACCTACACGGTCGATACCAGCACCTGCGTGACGGCCGACTGCACGTCGTGGCAGGGCACGCTCACCTCGAAGCTGGGTCCGACCGCGCACGCGACCATCAAGGTGGAATCGCTCGCTCAGGGAGTCACCCTGCCGTCGAACTTCGCGGATGCCGACGGCATCGCCATCACACACAACGTGCGGGTCACCATCAGCGTGCTCTGGACCCAGGTCACCGGCCGGGCCCGGACGATCGCGGTGGTGACGACTCGCAATTGATCAACGCAGGGCCGCGGCGCGACGGGGGCGCCGGCGAGCCGGAGAGGTATAGGACGATGCGAACCCGGACGAACGATCAAAGCGGCATGACCCTTCTCGAGGTGCTGATCGCGACGGCGCTTCTCGCCGCGACGGTTCTCATCGCGCTCACCGTGTACGACGGCGCGCGCAAATCGTTCAAGAAGGGGGAGAATGCCGCCGAGCAGCAAGAGACGGTGCGGATCGCCTACGACCGCCTGACCGCCGACCTGCGCATGCTCGGGTACAACGTCAACCCGGACGGCAACCTGGCGCGGCCGGACCAGCAGCTCGAGGTCGCCCTCGATCACGCGATCATCTTCCGCGGCGACTTCGACGCCGAGGACCCTGCCAAGAAGAACGACGTCGAAGGCGCGTTCGCCGGTGGCGCGTTCTCCACGATCTCGACCGGAAACGACGAGGTCGTCGGCTACGTCCTCACGAGGCCCGACGGGACCGGGCCGGATACGATCACGTTCAAGGCCGACGTCGACGAGCAGCCGCGCGACGGCGTCGTCGCCGATGTCACGGTCAACAACGTCGTCTTGAATCCCACGACTCCGCCGTACAATTTGGTCAAGATCTCGCTCAACAACAACGTCGCGACCTGCTGCTCGGGCGATTTCATCGTCCGCAACGTGGTCGCCGAGAACGTCCGGAACCTGTCGTTCCAGTACTACGACCCGAGCAGCGCCGCCCCGATCGCGGCGCCCGGCGCGGGGGAGACCCCCGCCGCCATCGCGCTCCGGGCCGGGGTCACGCGCTTCAACGTCTCGCTGATCGGCATGACCCGGGACTCCGACCTCTTCTACAACGACGCGAGCGACCCTGCGGCCGCCAAGTACCGGAAGTTCGAGCTGCGCGGCGACGTCGTGCCACGCAACATGCGGATGAAGGGGGTCCAGGACCTGAGCGCGGACACCGTGCCGCCCGGGAAGCCCGCGACGCCGACGCTCATCGCCGGCCACTGCGGCGGGCTCCTCGTCTCCTGGGCGGCGAATCCGACCGGCGACGGGGTCGCGGGTTACAAGATCAACTACGGAACAGCGGCCGGTACCGTCGACGGCAGTAAGGGGGCGACGAGCTCGCCTTACTTTCTCGCGGGGCTGACGACCGGAACGACGTACTACATCTCGGTCCAGGCGCTGGATGCCGCGGGCAACATCAGCATCAAGAGCAACGAGGCGAGCGTCGCGGTCGCGAACAGCAACACCCCCAGCGCGCCGACCGGCGCCTCGGCGACGAGCGGTTCGACGAACAGCGTGAAGCTGAACTGGGCGGCGGTGACCACGAACACGGCGAACGTTCCGGCCGCCGATCCGCTCGCGCCGGGGATCCGGGACCTGGCGGGGTACCGCGTGTACCGGGGCGACACTTCCGGGGTCGTCGCCTCCGGAACGCCCTATGCCGACGAGACGCTCGTCATGCCTCCGGGTGCGCCGCCGTGGGACGACGTCGGCGTCGTCAACTGCCACAACTACTACTACAAGCTGGTCGCGGTCGACACCTGCGGCACGACGAGCGCGGCGACCTCGGCGTTCTCCGGCAGCTCGACCACCTCCATCCCGCCGAGCGCGCCGACCAACGTCCAGGCGTTCGTCACGGGCACGAACAAGGCGACCGTGTCGTGGAGCGCGGTCACCAAGGACACCTCGAACCAGCCGATCACGATCACGGCCTACGACGTCTACCGCTCGAGCCTCATGCTCAGGACCGATCCACCCGCGAACGCCATCTTTCCTTCGACGCCGGTCGCAACCGTCAACAACGCGTTGACGTACCTCGACACCGGCGTGCCCCTGATGAACCCCCTTCAAACCTTGTATTACATGGTCAAGGCGAAGGACGAGTGCGTCAACTACTCCGCGCCGTCCTCCCCCCCCGCCCAGGTCATCTGCGCGTTCTCCGGCACGGTGACGATCAATCCGCCGACCGACGGCGCCGTCGTTGCGGGCGTCGTTCCCGTGACGGTCACCGTCTCCGGCGGCACGGACACGTACGTCGGCGTGACGATCACCTACACACACCAGTCGGCCGGCGTCACCCGGACCTACACGTCGGCAACCCCGGGGACCACCTGGAGCGATTCGGGGTGGCTCGCGAGCCCGGCGGGGAGCTACACGATCACCGCGACGGTGACGAACGCGACGGGCTGCTCGTCGACGACCTCCATCAACGTCCAAGCCGGCAGCTCCGTCGGATGCTGTCTGACGTACTACCCGACCACGACGAACACCGCCACGTGCGCCGGCGGATCGACCAAGTGCAAGGAGGTCTCGTACAGGCTCGGGAACAACCAGTGCCTGACGGCGGTCGCCGTCCAGACGATGAACATCGCGTGGACCGACAACACCAACAACAAGCCGACCTGGTCGACCGCCAAGTTCAACGGAGCGAGCATCGCGGCGGCGGGAAGCTGGACGACGGCCTACGGCAGCGGGACCAACCCCGTGGGAACGGCGACGAAGAGCAATTTCAGCGCGCCGGCACCCCAGATTCCCTACACGAGCTTGCCGCTGAGCAACGCGAACACGACGCAGGTGACCTACGTCTTCCTCGCCTTCACGGATTCTGGCAGCGGCGTGAACCGCAAGGTCGACGTGTTCACCCAGAACCAGTACATCTTCACGCTGCTCGACAGCTCCGGGAACTCCTCCAACATAACGACGACCTGCTCGTTGGGCCCGTTGACGGTCAACTGATGTCGCGCCCGGAAGGAGCCGTTGCGATGAGCCGAGAGAACGCCGAAGCCGGGAGAGTCGAGCGGGGCTCCGCGTTGATCATCTCCGTCCTGGTGACGGCGATCATGAGCCTGCTCGGCATCGCGTACCTGCTGATGGCCGATACCGAGAACAAGATCGCGGAGAACGAGCGGCTCTCCTCGCAAGCCCTCTACTTCGGCGAAGGGACCGTGCGGGAGGTCAAGCGGTGGTTCGACCGTCCTCCGTACGTCACGGGGTACACGAAGAATCTCGTCCGGCCGCTGACGACGACGATGAACCGCACTCTCCGGATCATCGACACCGACGGCGATGGGCCGACGGTCGCCTTCGCGGCCGACGGCACGGTGGCCAAGCCGTACTACAAGGTCGGCGTCGACAACGACCTCGACGGGAACGACGACATCTTCGACAAGCCGTATCGCACGGCGCTCGCCGACATGCTCGTGGGGACCGAGGGCGGTCCCGACATCCGCATCGACCGCGCTGCCAACGCGGCGACGGCGACCTTCCTCGACGGACTGGCGGACAAGATCGCCCCGAACTTCCCGTCCGTGAACGGCGTTCGCACGCGGGTGAAGACGATCGACATCTACGCGCCGCCCTACCTCTTCGTCTCGGGCCAATGGACGCGCTACGGGATGGGGACCGTCAAAGCGACCGTCGAGATCGTGCGCACGAGCGGCGCCTCGACGCAGGTCATCGCCACGCGCGTCGTCAAGGCAGTCCTCAACGAGACACCCTACCCGGGTCCGTTCGGGCCGCTGCACTCCTGCGCCGACCTGAACTGGAACGGCAGCTTCCGCGTGCACTGGGGGACCTCGACGGCCGTCGGCAACGCGGATCCGAAGTCCTTGAAGATGCCCGACAGCATCCCGCGGGAAGTTCCGCCGGCGCCGCAAATCGACCGGCTTCACTTCTATCAGAGCCCGGCGCAGGATGCGCAGTGGACCGTGTTGAAGAACAGCCTCGAGGGGAACAAGACGATCGAGGATCCCTGGTATCGGTTCCTGGTCGGCGGCGTCAACAAGGACTACAAGACGGTGTTGACGCAGCAGTGCGTCGCCCCTTCCGCGACGCTTCCGGACGGCTCGAATCAGTTCCACCGGCTCGATCCACTCGTCACCTGCCCCGAGTTCGACTACCAGACGTTCAAGGACATCGCGAAGTCCGGCGGCGAGGACGTTCACTACTTCGCCTGGGACAACGGGACGTCCTTCCGCGAGAACGGCAATGGTCCGCTGAAAGATTTCCGTACCATCACCGACCTGCGAACCGGTTTCTTCTTCTTCGACACGCAGGACGCCGCGGCGCCGGACGTCACGGGCTCGAACCTGACGCCCGAAATCAAGCTCAACGGCGGCACCTATGGCACGCGAGGGTTGATCTACGCGAACTCGTCCAACTTCTTGACCAACGGCCTCGCCGGGCGGTCGATCAACATGATCTGGCCGGGCGAGCCTTTCCGGGACAGCAACGAAAACGGCCAGTACGATGCGGGAGAGGGGTACATCAACCTCAATTACTTGGCGCTCGCCGGCCAGCCGCCGACGACCCAGCCCCAGGGGTCGAACTCCGACACTTACGACCCGAACGCTGGCGGCGCGGTCATCTGGAACAAATACGGTCCACCGACCGCCGCCTGGACGGCGGTCGTCTGGGGCGTCGTCTACCTCTCCGGCACGCTCGACGCGCAGGGCAACGCCACCTACTACGGCAGCGTGATCACCAAGGGCGGGACGGCCAACAAGATGACCGGTACGCCCGACGTCTGGTGGGACCCGAGGCTCAAGGACAATTGGCCGCCGCCCGATTGGGATCTCCCGCGCGTCATCATCACCCGCTGGGAGACCGACCTCTGATCGTGACATTGAACGGGCTTCGCGTTAAGGTGCGCCCGTGAGCCGACGCCCCGCAACGTGTTTTTCCGTACCGATCGTCCTGTGCTTTGTCGGGCTAGCGCTTTGCGGATGCGGCGGAAGCGGATCGAAGGCCCCTCCCGTTGCCGCCTCGCAGCCCACGGCGACGCCGGAGACGGCTCCGCGGCCATCTCCGACGCCCGTTACCGTTGCCGAGACCGCGCGCGCGGCGCCGACCCCCGCACCGACTCCCGAGCCGACGCCCAATACGTCGCTGCCCGGCGCGATCCCTCCTCAGCCCGCGATCGATCCGAACGCGAAGCCCCCGGTGAAGCCGGTCGACCCGCTGCAGTGGATGCGGGATCGCGAGGCAAGGAAGGCGGACTACCAGCGGCGCTTGGCGGAAGCCCAGGCGAAGCTCGACGAAGCGACCACGAATGTCGCCTTCTGGGAGCGAACGGTCCTGGAATTCCACAATCCGCTCCTTCCGAGGCCGAAGCTGAGCCCCGAGGACGCCGCCGCGATCACCGACATGGACGGCGTCGCCCGCGTGAAATGGGGGGAGGGGAAGCTCGCCGACGCCCG
>CAZEII010000073.1:0-15756 GCA_964511835.1 uncultured Acidobacteriota bacterium
ATCATCGCCGCGGCGAGCCACGTCATGGGAGCCGCGGCGGGGCCCGACGCCACCATGGGGGCGCGCCCGCCGGCGGCCGCCCACGCCGCGGCGGCCAGGAGCACGAGCGCGCCGAGCTTCGTCGCGGTCAACAGGAGCTGCGCCCGGGGCCCCGTCCGAAGACCGATGACGTTGAGAGCTCCCGCGGCGGCCAACGCGGCCGCCGCGGCCGCCCTCTCCGCCACGACCTGCCCGGTCGTCTGCGACAAGTAGCTCGCGAAGACCAGTGCGATCGCGGCAATGGACGCCGGGTAGGTCACGAAAACCGCGGTCCAGCCCCCCACGAACGCGACCGCCGGACCGAACGCCTCTCGGTTGAAGACGAAGAAGCCGCCGTTCGAGGGGAGGCGCGCCGCGCACTCCGCATAGCACGACGCGCCGCAGGCCGCGATCAACCCTCCGCACAGCCAGAGAAGCGCGGCCTCGGGAATCGATCTCGCGACGCTCGCGATCGCGGCCGGGGCGACGAAGATGCCGGAGCCGAGGATGATCCCGGCGTAAGTCGCCGTCGCGTCGGCTAGCCCCAGGTGCCTCGCGGGGGCCGAGGATGCTCCCGTCAATCGAGGTAGGTGTACTGGGACAGGCGGGAGGTGTAGTTCTCGAGGAATGCCGCCGCCTCTTCCGTCGAGATCTCGCCCCGGTTCAGGCGCTCCCGGAGCTGCACGTTGATCGCGTCCGTCAGCTCGGCGTCGTTGTAGCCGAAGCAAGCGAGAGTCTCGCTCGCCTGCTCGCCGCGCCGGACGTCCGAGACCACCGGAACGCCCTTCGGGCCCAGAATGACCTCGGCCTCGTTGACCCGGCCGAACAGGTTGTGCATGTCCCCCATCGTGTCCTGGTAGGCGCCGACGAGCGCAAACGCGAGGTAGTACGGCTCGCCCTCCTTCAGCTCGTGGACCTCGAGGGCGTCCTTGATGTCCTTGAGGTCGACGAACTTCTCGACCTCGCCGTCGGAATCGCAGGTGATGTCCGCGAGAGTCGCCTTGCGCGTCGGGGTCTCGTTGAGCCTGTGCACGGGAATGACCGGGAAGAGCTGATCGAGCGCCCAGTGATCGGGAACCGACTGGAAGACCGAGAAGTTGCAGATGTACTTGTCGTGGAGCTTCGTTTCGAGCTCCTGGAACTCGTCGGCGACGAACTTGGCGGACTTCGAGTAGCGAACCGCCTTCATCGCGATCTCGCGGAAGAACATCTCCCCCTTGCCGCGCTCCTCGAGGCCGAGCATGCCGAGGTTGAACAGGGAAACCATCTGGTCCCGGTACTCGATCGCGTCGTGATAGAACTCGCGGTAGTTCTTGACCGAAATCTTCTTCGCGGTGTCGGCCAGGTCCTGGACGATCTGCGCCTCGCGCCCCGTGTGCACCGGCGGGTCGGTTTCCTGGTTGGAGACCGCAGCCCGAACGTCGGTGACGAACATCGCGTGATAGGCCACCAGCATCCGCCCCGACTCGCTGACGATGCGCGGCGGCGGGACGTGCTCTTCGTCGCAGACCTCCTGGATCCCGAACACGACGTCGTTCGCGTACTCCTGGACCGAGTAGTTGACGGAGGCGTCCGACGACGTCTTGGAGCCGTCGTAATCGATGCCCAGACCGCCGCCGACGTCGAGATAGGAGACGTCGGCGCCGAGCTTCCGGACCTTGGCGTAGATGCGAGCCGCCTCCCGCACGGCGGTCTTGATCCGGCGGATCTCGGTGATCTGGCTTCCAATATGGAAATGAAGAAGGGCAAGGTTCGAGCGAAGGCCGCTCCCCGTCAGCTTCTCGAGGGCGCGCAGGAGCTGGAGGGTGGTCAGCCCGAACTTCGAGGTGAACCCTCCTGACTTCTCCCACATCCCGGACCCCTTGGCTTGCAGGCGGATCCGGAACCCGATCTTGAACAGCACCGGCTCGCGCGCCGCCATCTCGATGATCTGATCGACCTCGAACGGTTTCTCGATGACGACGACGACCTGCTTGCCGAGGCGGCATGCGGTCGACGCCATCCGCAGGTACGCCTGGTCCTTGAAGCCGTTGCAGATGACGAGCGCGTCGGGCGACAAGTCGAGCGCGATCGCGGCCAAGAGCTCCGGTCGGCTTCCCACTTCGAGGCCCAGCCCGGCGCTCCAACCGGCGCGCACGAGCCCCTCGACGACCGATCGCTGCTGATTGACCTTGATCGGGAAGACCGGGTGGTAGCGTTCCCGATAATTGTACTCGCGGATGGCGTTCGCAAAGCTCTGGGCCAGCTCGTTGACCTGCCCCTCGAGGAGCTGGGGGAAGCGAAGGAGGACCGGCGTCTTGATGCCGCGCTTTCCGAGATCCTCGATCACGCGGTAGAGGTCGATCGCTCGAGCCGGCTCGCGCGTGGGCGTCACGAGGAGGTGACCGTCCTCTCCGATGGCGAAGTATCCGTTGCCCCAACCGTCCAGACCGTAAATGTTGACGGCGTCGTCGGTCGTGAACCGGTCGGTGAACGAGACGTTCATGTGGTGATCTCCGATCCCGTACCCCGCCGGGCCGGGGCTGCGCGAATTATAGAGCCCACCTCTCCCCTCGCAAGAGCCGCGCGCTAAAGTTCACGCGATGGAGCGTCGCGTATCGCGTCTCCCGCAGCGGCTCGCGGCCGTCGCCTCCGAGATCGAGCCGGGGAGCCGGGTCGCCGACATCGGCACCGACCATGGGAAGCTCCCGCTGTGGCTCGCCGCTACCGGCCGCGCGGCCTTTTGCCTTGCGACGGAGACGGAGCCGGCGCTCCTCGCCCGGTCCGCGACGAAGGCGCACGGAGCGGCCTGGGCGGGACGCCTCGCGTTCCGAACCGGCGACGGCTTGGCCGCGATCGAGGAGGGCGACCACATCGACACCGTCGTGATCGCCGGGGTGGGAGGCCGGACGATCGTTCGCCTCCTGACCGCCCCACGGTCGGCGGATCTCCGGCGCCTGGTCCTGCAGCCCCGTTCGGAGGCCGTTCTTTTGCGTCGTTGGCTGTCGGAGCACGGCTGGCGGGTGGCGTCGGAGCGATTGACCGAGGAACGCGGCCGCTTTCATCTGACGTTGGCCGCCGGGCGCGGAGACGACGCCGACCTGTACCGCCACCCGTCGCTCGACCGGGAGGACTTGCTGGCGGCGGGTCCGCTGCTGGTCCGCTCGGGCGCTCCGGAGGTGGCTCGCGCGTGGCGGCGCGAGCGGGATCGACTCGCCGCGATCGGGTCGCGGGCCTCCCGAGTCGCTGCGGCGCGGGCGCGCTTCGGCCTGGCTCGGGCGGAGCGTGTGCTCGCGGCTATTTCGAAGCCCGCCTGATGAATTCGAGCGTGCGTGGGTCCACGACCACCCGCTCGCCGGTCCCGATGAACAAGGGGACGCGAATCGTCAGACCGTTCGTCAGCGACGCTTCCTTGAGGTTCTTCCCGCTTGCCGTGTCCCCCTTGGCGCCCGCCGCGGCCATCGCCACCTCCGCCTCGACGTACTGCGGCAGCGTGATTCCTGCGACGGAGCCGTTCCAATAGACGGCGTTCAAGTTGAGGCCGTCGGTGAGCCACGGAACCATGTCCTCGATCCGCTCGTTCGGGATTGCGAACTGTTCGTAGCTCGCGAGCTCCATGAAATGACTGGATTCGCCGTCGCCGTAGAGGAATTGCACTTGGCGGAAGGCGACGTCCGGCTCCTCGAACTTCTCGCCGGACTTGAAGGTCTTGTCGAGGAGCGCTCCCGTGACGACGTGGCGGAGCTTGCACCGGACCAGCGTGGCAGCGCCGCGGGCGGAAGGCGTCTGGACCTGATAGTCCTCGAGGTGGAACGGCTCACCGTCGACGATGATCCGGGCGCCGCGCTTGAAGTCGGTGGTGCTGATCATCGCTGTCCCTTCAGGGCGCGCTCCACCAGCGAGCGGGCGTCGTCGGGGAAGTCCTGCCTGAGGATCCACTCGAGGTAGTCGCGCTGCACGCGGGCGACCTCGCTCAGCGTGCGCCCCTTCTGACGTCCGAAGGCGAAGACGACCTCGCCCTCGCGAAGCACGAACTTCCCTCCGCGATCGACCGCGCCGGCGGGGACCGGATTGCACCAGCCGTCCAGCGCGTCGACGGTCTTGGGCAGATCCGCGTACCGCGAGAGCTGCGCCTCGAGGACGTCGATCGAGGCGAGGACGTCGGCCTCCGCCCCATGGGCCCCCGCGTGCTCGCGGCCGAGGAAGAACTTGACGGCGGCGGCCAGATCCCGTGGCTCCTTGCGGTGAAAGATCGTCATCGCATCGACGATGCGGCGCTCCGCGAGGGCGAGATCGAGCCCGCACTCCCTGAACTCCCGGTCGAGCAAGGGGACGTCGAAACGCCGGATGTTGAACCCGGCGAGATCGGCGTCCTGGAGCAGGTCGAGCAGGTTTCGCGCGATCGCCCGAAACGGAGGGGAGCTCGCGACGTCCTCGTCGCGAATGCCATGAATCGCCGTGGCGTCCCTCGGGATCGACCGCTCCGGATGGAGGCGGTGGGTGGCGGCCTCGCGCCCTCCCGAAGGATCGACGCGAACGATCGCGATCTCGATGATCTTGTCGAGCTGGGGATCGGTTCCCGTCGTCTCGAGATCGAAGAAGGCCAGGGGCCGAGTCAGGACGAGCATCGTCACGAGCGGCAGATTATCACCCGCGCGTTCTATAGTGCGGCGGGCCGTGCCGCATCGACGGGCGGCCAGGAGATGCGATGGCGTCCTCCCACGAGATTCCGACGCTCCAAGGCGCCGAGGTCGATCTCCCTCGAGAGGTCGCGAGGCTCTACGACCTGGCCTACAACTTGTGGTGGACCTGGTCGCCCGGGGCGCACCTGCTGTTCAGCGCGATCGATCCGGCCCGCTGGGTCCGCTCGCGCAACCCGGTCGAGCTCTTGCTCGGGGTCGAGCCGCACATGTGGGACCCGCTCCTCCAGAACGAGAGCTTCATGAGCGGTTACCACACCGTGATCGGTGCGTTCGACCGGTACCTCGCCGGGACGGACGCGAGCTGGTTCCGGCGCAGCTACCCCCAGTTCTCAGGAGGACCCGTCGCCTACCTCTCGACCGAGTACGGCTGGCACGAGTGCCTTGGGATCTACTCGGGCGGCCTGGGAGTGCTCTCCGGGGACCACTGCAAGTCCGCGAGCGATCTGGGGATCCCGTTTGTCGGCGTCGGCCTGATGTACCGGCGCGGCTACTTCCGGCAAACCGTGGACGCCGACGGGCGGCAGCAACACTTCTATCCCGACTACGACCTTCGCCGCTTGCCGCTGCTCCCCGTCGCCGGACCCGGCGGAAAGCCGTTGCGCGTGCAGGTCGAGCTTCCGGGACGTCCCGTTCTGATCCGGGTCTGGAAAGCGACGGTCGGCCGTGTGCCGGTCCTCCTCTTGGATTCCGATCTGCGGGAGAACGACCCCGCGGACCGACCCATCACGTCGGTGCTTTACGTCCACGGAAGGGAGATGCGGCTCTGTCAAGAAATGGTGTTGGGTGTCGGCGGCTTTCGCGCGCTCGAAGCCGCCGGCATCACGCCGTCGGTGTGGCATCTCAACGAAGGTCACTCCGCGCTCGTCGCGGTCGAGCGCGTCCGCCGGGCGATGGCCAGGGACGGCCTGGCATTCGACGCTGCGGTCGCGACCACGTCGAAAACGGCGGCGTTCACGACCCATACACCCGTGCCCGCGGGAAACGAGACCTTCGACGCCGATCTCGTCCGAGCCTACGCGGAGGCGTGGGGGGTCGGGATCCCCGGCGGCACCGCCCCCTTTGTGGATCTCGGCCGAAGCTCGCCCGGGGACGCCGATTTCAACATGACCGTTCTCGCGATTCGCACCTCCGCTCGTGTCAACGCCGTCAGCAAGCTCCACGGTCGCGTGGCGAGCGAAATGTGGAAGCACCTCTTCCGAGGCGGCCCCACGGAGCGCGAATCCATCTCGACTGTGACGAATGGCGTGCACATCCCGACCTGGATGGGACCGGAGATGGGGGCGCTCCTCCGGCGGTACCTCGGAGTCGGGTTCGAGCAGCGTCTGCTCGAGCCGGGATTCGCCGACGAGGTCCTGGCGATTCCCGACGAGGACCTCTGGGATGTCCACGGGCTCCAGAAGGACAGGCTGATCACTCTGATCCGCGAGCGCGTGCTCCAGCAGCTCGCCCGCCACGGACGGTCCCCGGAGGACCTGAGGCGAGTGCAGACGCTCCTTTCGGCCGACGTCCTGACCCTGGGCTTCGCGCGGCGGTTCGCCACGTACAAGCGCGCCGACCTGATCTTCCAAGACGTCGCGCGCTTGACGAAGATCGTGAAAGCTGCGGGGCGGCCGGTCCAGATCTTGTTCGCGGGAAAGGCGCACCCCGCCGACAAGCCGGGCCAAGAGGTGCTCCGGCGCATTTTCGAGGCCTCGATGAGCGCCGACCTCTGGGGTCACGTCGTCTTGCTCGAGAACTACGACATGCGGGTGGCGCGGTTCCTCGTGCAAGGAGTGGACGTCTGGGTCAATACGCCGCGCCGACCGCTCGAGGCCAGCGGCACGTCCGGTATGAAGGCCGCCGTCAACGGGGCCCTGCACCTCTCCGTTCTGGACGGCTGGTGGGCCGAGGGGTACGACCCAGCCTACGGTTTCGCGGTCGGCTCGGCCAAGGAGTACGGCGATCCCGCGAGCCAGGATGCCGAGGACTCCGCATCGCTCTACAGCGCTCTCGTCGACGAGGTCGCCCCCGTCTACTACGATCGCGACCCGTCCGGTCTCCCTCGGGCCTGGATCGGGCGGATGAAGCGCTCCATAGCGCGGCTGGCCCCGAGGTTTTCCACCGAGCGCATGGTACGAGACTACGCGATCCGAGCGTATCTGCCGGCGATGCGCGAGGGAGATCCGACGCTCGACGAGGAGCGTCTCTGGGCCCCTTGAAAAAGAACGGCCCCCGAGGACCGGGGGCCGTTTTGCGGTAGCGGGATTCTTCCGCGGCTCAGTGCTTGTCGCCGCGTCTCAGGTTCAACACGTTGGCCGGCGGAGTCGTATCCGTCACAAGGGCGCTGGCATGCGCCGCGGCGGAGACGTTGTCGCCGGAGTCGATGGCGAACGCGCTGTAGTAGTAGGTCGTGCCGTTCGTCAGGCCGGTGTGGACGTAGCTGTCGGCCGAGCCCGGCGCGCCCGTCTTCGTCACCACCGGCAGGCCATCCTCGGGGCTGACCGGGTACTTGCCGTCCGTCCGGTACCGGATGACGGTCTGAGTGAAGTCCGCGCTCGCCGAGTTCGTCCAGTTCAGCGTCACCTGCGCCGTCGCGCCGGTGGCGGTGAACGACGTGTCGGCGGCCGGCGGCGTCTGATCGCCCACCGCCTGCTCGGACGGGATGAACGTCGCGTCGTTGGTGATCAGGATTCGATCCGCCCTCGCCTGGGCGTCTCGTCCGCCGATCTCGACCGACGACAGGCCCACGGCGAGCGAGTAGGATCGACCGGCGACCCACACCCACTGGCCGGTGGACGGGGCCACGAGCTGCGCACGCGCCGCGCCGTTGATCGACTCGTACATCGTGTCCGAGGATGCGGATGGGCCGTAGATGCGGACCCAGAGGTACCACGTGCCCGCGGACGGGATGTTGACGCCGAAGGTCGCTGTCCCGGCCGGCGAGGTGGCGCTGCCCGTCGGCGTGCCGGCCGGCGTGTCGATGTAGGCGCTGTCGAAGGCGCCTGCGGCACCGGTCACCGAGCGCAGCGGCGCCACGAGCGTTCCGGCCTCCGCCTCGAACCGGATGTAGGTGAACGTGTTGGAGGTCGTGATGAACGTCTTGGTCGGCGAGGAGGTTGCCGCGTTGCCCGCGCTGTCGGCGCTCCGCACGTAGTACTCGTACGTCGTGGAAGCGTCGAGGCCGTTGAGACCGACGCTGTGGCTCGTCACGAGTGTCGGATCGACCGCGGTCTGCTGGTACGCAGGATCGCCCGTCCGGCGGTAGAACACCTGGCTGTCGGCGTTCTCGTTGGTCGTCCACGTGATCGTCGCCGTCGTGGAGCCGATTCCGGAGGAGCCGACGAGGGTGATCGTCGGCGGCGTCGTATCGGCAACCGTCGAGAAGCCGGTCGTCTGCGTGTACGTGCTCGCCATCCCGTGGTTGGCGAGATCGAGCACGCCCGACGCGCCGCCAATGACCTGGATCTTGTAGGTCTTGCCTTGCGTCAAGTTCGCCGCCGGCGTGATCGTAGCCGTCAGGCCGTTGGCGGAGAGAGTCGGGGAGCCGGCGCCCTGCGCGACCGCGCTGCCGGTGTCGTCGAGCAGCTTCACGTTGGCGGCGGTGATCGAAGCGGGGAGCATCGCCTCGCTGAAGGTCACAGTCGGCGCCACGGCGATCGAGACGCCGGTTGCCCCGTCCGTCGGAGTCGTCGCCGTCACCGTGGGCGCCGCTGCCGCGACGACGGTGAAGATCCCGGTGCCGGTGCCGAAAACACCGTCGGGGTCCGTGACATCCAGGTTCGACGCCCCGGGGGTCGCGGTGTTGCCGACGGTCACGTTGAGCGTCAGCTGCCCGCAGGCGTTGACGGTCGTCGAGTTGACCGTGATCCCCGCAGTCGAGAAGAGCGCGGTGGCGCCCGCGGGGAAGTTCGAGCCGGTGATGGTGACGGTCAGGGTCCTGCCCTGCTCCGCGCTCGACGGGTTCGCGGACGTCACGATCGGGCGCGACCAGCCCGTGATCTGGTTCGAGTACGCGGTGCTCTGATTGCCGGCGGTGTCATACGCCTTCACACCGAAGTAGTAAGTGGTGCAGTCGGTGAGCCCGGTGATCGTCGTGGACGTGACGTTCCCGACGTCGACGGAGCTCGTGTACGAAGTCGGCGAGGTGCCGTAATAGACCCGATAGCCCGCGACGTCGGTGTCCGGGACGGGATCCCATGCCAGCGATGCGGTTCCGGCGGAGGCCGTTCGGCCCGCCGCCGCCATGAGGGAGACGAGGAACAAGGCAGCGAGGCGGGCGAAGGGGCGCATGAGCTCTTGGTCTCCTGAGCGATCCCCTCATGGGACGCCAAGCGCCGTAGAGCGAGTCGCGTGCCACTTCGCACGTAATGAGAATTCTTCACTCCAAACGCTGTAACCAATGAGCTTACGATTCGGAGACGACGATTGAGTGACCCCCTACGGCCCTCCCGATGACGATATCGTTTTTTGTGGGTTACGAATTATTGATAGTTGTGTGTAGCAAGTACGGAGGCAGGTAGGAAGTTCAATCCCAGAATTTCCAGATCGGCTTCGTTCGCTCTCCGCCGGATTCGATCACCACGTCGTGCACCGAGAGGTCGGGCAGGGCCTGAGCGACGATGTTGCGGAACTCGACCGGGTTCGCGTCGGGACCGGAAGGATTCCAAGGATTCGTGGCCGCCGCAATGATGCGGAGAGGCCGCACCGCTTGGATGCGTCCGCGCCCTTTCAACCACGCTTTGTAGTAGACCGGAGCCACGTTGATCCGAGTTGCGTCGGCGACCACGAGCGTGCAGCGGAGCGACGACCTGACGAGGGGGATCATGAGCTCGTCGTTCAATCCGTGCGGAAGGACGATCGTGGCGACGGGAGCGCCTTCCGGCGTCCGGAGAGCCGGCACGGGGTCGACCAGGCCGGGCGGCATCACGCCGACCGGACGCCCACGAGCATCGAGGAGCGCGGCGGCCCCGTTGGAGGCGGTCTCGGCCCACGCATCGCGCGCGGCCTCGTCGCACGGCGGCACGGAGAGCGTTTCGACGAGGTAGCGCGCCGCTGCGGCCGAGCGGTCGGGGTTGGCGCTGTATCCCGCGGCGAACACCAGGATGACCCCGTCGCTCACTCCGGGCGCAGCGAAAGCCCTCCGTTCCCATCCCCCATCGACGAGCACGATGCCGCGCGACAGCTCTCCCAGCCGGTCGAGCACCACTTTCATCGATTCGGGCTCTCCCGGCCCGTGAATGTCGGCTTCCCCCCCGGACGCGGCTCGATAGAGGCTCACCGGACCGAGAGTCGTCGTCCATTCCGTCGTCTCGATGCGCTCGAGCTTCGCGGCGGACTCCTCCGTACTCGGCGGCGCCGAGGTCGCGATCCAAGCACCCTCCGGAACGACCATCCGCGTCACGGGTTGGGGATCGGCACCTTCTTCCTGCTCCAAGGGTAGGCGCGGTGCCGAGGTCAGCGCGAGCGGCGACGATCGCGCGTGAAGCTGCCGGACGAGCGAGGCGAGCACCGTGCGCGCGCCGGCTTGAGCGTGCAGGCCGAGGATCGCAACCCGCTGCGAGCCGGACTTGACGACGCGTTCGGCGAGGGTGGGTCCGGCGGGAGGTTTGGACTTGCGATCGAGCATCCCAAGAGCCCCGGCTTCACTCGGTCCCGGCGACGTTGGAGGCGGCGACCGGATTTGAACCGGTGAATGACGGTTTTGCAGACCGTTGCCTTACCACTTGGCTACGCCGCCGGGTTCCTATTCGGTGGAAAGCGTCTTCCTGGACCGAAGGAGCCGGGAAATATACCGACCGCGCCGAGCCGGGTCAAACCTGCGCCTTGACGGCCGCCGATCCCCTGGCGTACGGTGTCTCGGTCACCGTTAGGGGTGTCCGGCGAGAGCCGGGCTGAGATCAAACCCTGGAACCTGAACTGGGTCATGCCAGCGTAGGGAAACGGAACATGAAGAACACCTGTGTATGGTTTGTGGCGTGCGCGGCCGCGGTGTCTCTCGTCGCGCCGGCGGCGTCCGCAGGCGACGAGCCCCCTGTCACAACCGGCCTCGAGGAAGAGATCGTCGTCTCTTCGACCGTCGCCAAGGACCGCCATGATCCCGCGTCGTTCACGGACCTCGGCCCCGAGCAGATCGCCACCGTCAATGTCGGCCAGGACCTCTCGACGCTCCTGGGAGAATCGATGAACGCCTACGCCTACAGCGACGCCGGAAACGGCTTCGGCTACAGCTATCTGCGGATTCGTGGGTTCGACCAGACGCGGATCGCGGTCAACGTCAACGGCGTACCGCTCAACACCCCCGAATCGCACCAGGTCTACACGATCGACCTGGGAGACTTCGCGGCGGGGCTCGGCCTGATCCAAATCCAGCGCGGGCCGGGGACGGCGCTGTACGGCTCCCCGGCGGTGGGTGGGGTCGTCAACCTCGAATCGGCCGGACCGCCGACAACGGCCGGTGGACTCTTCGAGATCCTGGCGGGATCGTTCGGGACGAGCCGCGTCTCCCTTCGCTACGGCGGGCCGATCGGCTCCTCGTCGTGGGGGTGGTCTATGCGGGTCGCCCACGTCGAGAGCGACGGATACCGAACCCCGTCCTGGTCGCGGCAGACCTTTGCGCAATTCGCTTTCGAGCGGTTTGCTCCAAGTTCGGTCTGGCGGATTCTTCTCTTCGGCGGGCCGGAGGCGACCCAACTTGCCTACTACGGAGTTCCGTTCCCCGACATCAACGATCCGGTCGCCCGACGGAGCATCGCCCCGCTCCAGCCGGGCGAGACCGATAACTTTTACCAACCGCAGCTCCAGATCATGAACGACCGGCGCGTGGCACCCAGACTGATGCTCAAGAACACGATCTACGCGATCATCGGCAATGGCTACTTCAAGCAATTCTCGTCGTCGTTCGACTACGATCCGCTCGCGAGCCTGCCCCCGACCGCGCAGTTCCCCGAGGAGACGATCAACGACGCGTGGCTCAAGAGGGCGCTCGCGAACCGTCAGGCCGGCTGGATTCCGCGCGTCACATGGGATCATCACGGCGGCGATCTGACGGCGGGTCTCGAGATCCTGTTCCACCGCGGGCGCCACAGCGGCGAGGTGTCCACGGGCGACGTCTGCATCGACCCCTCGTGCACGAGCACGACGCCCGTGGCCTCGTCCCTGCGCGTTTACGACTACAAGAACGGGAAGGACACGCTGAGTGCGTTCGTGCGCGAGGCGGTGCGCGTCGGGACCAAGGCCACGATCGATCTCGAGCTGCAGGCCACGCACCAGCGATTCTCGATGCGTGACGACGCGGTCCGCGGAATCTCCTGGGACGCCACCTATCAATTCCTTTCTCCTCGGGTCGGCGCGAACTGGAACATCGACGATCGCTGGAACCTGTACGCCCAGGCGAGCAAGACGGAGAGCGAGCCGACGTTCACGAACGTCTGGGACCCCGAAGATCCGACGGCGAACCCTGCCGACCAGTTCCGCTCCTACGATCCCGCGCGGAACCGTTACTCGGACCCCAACGCCAAGCCCGAGCGGCTGACGAGCTTCGACCTGGGCGCCGGGTACGCCCACGGATCGACGCGGATCAAGATGAACGCCTATCGCATGCAGTTCCGGGACGAGTTCGTCTACGCCGGCGGGCTCGACAGCGACGGGATCCCTCTGACCGTCAACGCCGGGAAGTCGCTTCACCAGGGGCTGGAGTTCGAAGCCGCCGGCCGTGTCCCCGGCGACGTCGACCTCGCCGGCTATCTCGCGGTGAGCCGGGACCTCCTCGAGGACGCCACCCTTCTCTCGCCGGACGGCGCCGGCGGGACGTTCGTGATCGATTACTCGGGGAACCGGATCGCGCTCTTCCCCGATCACACCGCGCGACTGTCGATAGCGCGGACGTTCGGGCCGGTACGGGTCGAGTTGTACGGCCGGCGCGTCGGCACGATCTACACGGACAACAGTCAGGACGAGCGCAAGACGCCGGCGAATCGCGACGTTCCCGGCTACGTTTCGAAAAAGGTCGACCCGTACACGGTCGTCGGCACGCAGGTGGTCGCGGATCTTTCGAAGTTCGCCCATCGGGCGGACGGCTCGCTCACCGTGCGGTTCCGCGTCGACAACCTGCTCGACTCCCGGATCACGCAATTCGGGTATTCCTACCCGCTCGATGCGGGCTACACGCAGTTCTATTCGGAGTTTTTCCCCGCGGCGACGCGGAGCTTCTTCGTCGGCCTGACGTTCGGCTTCTGAGCTCGGGCGATGGCCGGCACGCTCGGAGCGCTCGACCTCGCCGTCGTCGGCGCCTACCTCGCCGCGACGTTCGTGCTGGGGGTGCGCTCGTCACGGCGCATGCGCCCCGGCGAGGAGGACTTCCTGCTCGCGGGACGCGCCCTCACGCTTCCTGCGTTCGTGGTCACGCTCGTGTGCACCTGGTACGGGGGCGTCCTGGGGGTCGGGGAGTACTCGTACGTCCACGGCGTCTCCAACTGGCTCGTGCTCGGCGTGCCGTATTACATCGGGGCATTCCTCTTCGCCGTGCTCTACGCGGAAAAGAGTCGTACCCGAGGCGACGCGACGCTGCCTGACATCCTTTACGAGACCTACGGGCGCGGCGCGGGAATCCTCGGGGCGATCACCGTCCTGGCGCTGTCGGTGCCGGCCCCTTATCTGCTGATGCTGGGCGTGCTCCTGCGGCGGGCCACCGGGATTCCTCAGGCGACGGCGGTCGTCGCCTGCACGGTGTTCTGCCTCGTCTACATCGGCGCGCGCGGCTTCCGCTCCGTGGTCCAAACGAAGGGCCTGCAGTTCTCCTTCATGTTCGGAGGCTTTCTCCTGTTGCTCCCGATCGCCGTGGCGAACGTCGGAGGGCTGAGCGCCCTGCGCGCGCGCCTTCCGGCGACGATGTTCTCTGCGCTGGGCGGGCAGCGGCCGGGTTACGTCATCGCCTGGTACTTCATCGCCCTCCAGACGCTCGTCGAGCCGACCTTCTTCCAGCGTTGCTTCGCCGCGAGGACGCCGGCGGTCGCGCGGCGCGGGCTCCTGATCTCGATCGTCTTCTTCGCTCTGTTCGACGGCCTGACGACGCTGACCGGGATGTACGCGCACGCCCTGCTCCCTTCGCTGTCCACCGGCGTCGACGCCTACCCGGCTCTGAGCGAGATGCTTCTCCCGGCGGGGCTCCTCGGCCTCTTCTACTGCGGCATGCTCGCCACGGTGATGTCGACCGTCGACGCCTACCTGTTCAACGCGGGGATCACGCTCTCCCGCGACCTGATTGGACGGATGGGCTCGACCGCGGCGAACACGATCCCCGGCGAGCGCGTCGGACTGATCGGGGGCGCCGTGATCGCCTGCGGGGTCGCGCTGTCGTCCGCGTCCGTCGTCAATCTTTGGTACGGTTTCGGGACGGTGGGCACCGCGGTGCTCCTGACGCCTCTCCTGGGGGCGTTCTTCCCGGCCTTGACACCCGAGCCGCGCTGGGCGGTCGCGGGAATGATCGTCTCCGGCGCGGTCTCTCTCGCGTGGCTCGCCGGATCGGCGGCGTCGGGAGGCTCGTGGCTTTCGATCGAGCCGGTGTTTCCCGGCTTGGCCATCGCGGGGGCCTTCGCCGGCGCGGGGATCGTCGCGCGTCGCCGAGGATCTCGCGTCCGGGTGTAAGACCGTTCATACTGGTCCGGCCATGGGCGAGGAGCGCGACGGAAAGACGCTGGCGCCGGGATTCCTGATCGCGGTACCCCAGCTGACCGACCCGAACTTCCGGCAATCGGTCGTGCTGCTGCTGCAGCAGAGCGACGACGGTGCGCTCGGTCTGGTGATCAATCGAGAATCCCCGATCCTGCTTCGGGATCTCTGCAAGGATCACGAGATCGCGTACGCCGGTGATCCGGCGAAGCGCGTGCGCGTCGGAGGCCCGGTGCAGCCGGAGCAAGGCCTCGTTCTCTACGACGAGCGGCTCGACGACCCCGAAGGTCGAGAAGTTCTAAGGGGACTGCAGGTCAGCGCGTCGACGAAGACGCTCCAGCAACTCTGCCGAGGGTCCGGCATCCGCTTCCACTGCTTCTCGGGGTATGCAGGTTGGGCTCCCGGCCAGCTCGAGCAGGAGATCAACGACGGCTCCTGGATCGTCGCCCCGGTGGATCCGAAGCTCGTGCTCGACACACCACCGGACGATCTGTGGCTCGCCTCGCTCGCATCGATCGGCATCGATCCCGCCCTGATCGTTCCGGGGGGCTCCGACGTCTCCTGACCCGTAGGGGACACTCCCCTACGGAAGAAATGCCGCGGTCGCCTTGAGCTTCCGGGGCAGATACTCGTCGATGACGTAATTCAGGCCCCAGCGCGCCAGCGCCTGCTGTTCGGCGCGGACGCCCATCTTGATCAGCTGCTCCATGGCGCGCGCCCAAGACTTGTGGATCTTGAAGAACGGATCGTTCTTAAGGGCGTCCTTGGCGCGCTTGACGTCCACGTCTTTCAGCGGGTGCGTCGGGAGCTTGTAGTCGACGATGTCGGCCGGCGTCACGCCGAGGAAGGAAGCCTGCGGCACGCAGAAGAAGCGGTTGATGTGCGCCGCGTTGCCGGATCCGACCTTGAGCGTCCGGTAGATGTTCGAGATCCCGTACGGGTCGCAGTCGACGAAGGCATAGACCGGAAGCTTGTGCTGATCGGACAGGCGCCGGACGAAGCGACGCGTTGCCCGCGTGGGAACGCCCGCCATCGACACGAGGATGCAATGCGTCTTCTGCCAGAACTTGTGGCTCTGGAGCCGTTGGAACATGCCGCCCGTCTCGATGCACAGGATGAACTTGGCCTTGGTCTCGAAGGTCAGGTGCTCGACGAGCGACGGGATCGAATACGCTCCCGAGCCGAACTTCGTGCAGTCGATCCGCTCGACCTTGCCCGTCTCGAGGTCGGTGTCGTTGACGATGAGCTCGCCGGCGACCGCGCCGCCGTGCTCGTCGGGGATGTAGCGGAGCTGCTCGCGGCTGACCCCTTCGACCGAGAACATCGCCTCGATGTCGTCCATCACCATGTCCGATTCGGCCTGCTCGTCGAACATGGCCTCGCCCCAGTTCTTCGACTGGTAGTAGGCGTC
>CAZEII010000074.1:0-15665 GCA_964511835.1 uncultured Acidobacteriota bacterium
ACGAGCAGCTCCTCAAGATCTTCTGGGAGAACCACGACCCGACCCAGGGCATGCGGCAGGGGAACGACCACGGCACGCAGTACCGCTCGGCGATCTACACCTACGGCGACGCACAAGCGCGAGCGGCCGCCGCCTCGCGCGACGCGTTTCAGGTGAGACTCGGAGCGGCCGGGCACGGCGCGATCACCACCGAGATCCGCCCGGCGCCCGAATTCTGGTACGCCGAGGATTACCACCAGCAGTACTTGCACAAGAATCCGAGCGGCTACTGCAGCCTCGGTGGAACGGGCGTCTCGTGTCCCGTGGGGGTCGCCGTCTCGCGGTAGACTACCGCGGTGCCCGCCGAGAGCTCGCCACCGTCGCTCACCGCGGTCGTCATCACCCGCAACGAGGCCCATCAGATCGCGGCCTGCATTGCCGCGCTCCGGTTCGCGCCTCACGTGCTCGTCATCGACTCCGAGAGCACCGACGGCACGCGGGAAGCCGCCTCCGCCGAAGGAGCGGAGGTCGCGATCCAGCCGTTCACCGACTACGCCCGGCAACGGAACGCAGGCCTCGAGCGCGTGCGCACCGAGTGGGCGCTGATGATCGACGCCGACGAGCGCGTGTCGCCGGCGCTGGCCGCGGAGATCGTCGCGGCCCTCGCGCGTGCCCCGAACGAGCCCTCGGTCGCCGCCTTCCGCCTCCTGCGCCGGAACCACTTCATGGGGCGTCCGCTGACGCGCTCCAGCGCGGGCGCGGAGCGCCTCGTCCGCTTGATGCGCAAGGGCCGGGTCCGTTACGTGAACGCAGTCCATGAAACGCCGGTCGTGGACGGCACGATCCGCGATCTCGCCGCCCCGATGGAACACTTGACGCACGTGAGGCTGCGCGACTCGTTCGAGAAGGCGCTGCGGTACGCGATCCTCTGGGCACGCGACATGAACGGCCGTGGAACGACGACGTCGCTCTTCGGGATCGCCGTGCACACGGTCCACCGCTGGTTCAAGATCTATTTCGGGAAGCGGGCGATTCTCGAGGGGACGCGTGGCTTCATCCTCGCCGGGTTCGAGAGCGTCGGCGTGTTCTACAAGTACGCCTTGCTGTGGGAGCTGCAGCGGCGCGATCGGTGACGAGGGGCGGCCGCGTGGAGCTTTCCATCGTCATCGTCAATTACCGGAGTTGGGTCAGACTCTCTCGCTGTCTGATCTCGCTTAAGCCCCTTCTCGAGAGCGGTCCGGAGTCGGTCGAGGTCATCGTCGTCGACAATGCCTCGGGAGACGGCACGTATCCCGAGTTCGTGAAAACCCATCCCGGCATACGCTTTGTCCTGAACGATGCGAACTGGGGGTTTGCCGACGGATGCAACCTCGGAGCAAAAGGAGCGAGCGGGGCGCTCCTCCTCTTCCTCAATCCCGACGCGGAAGACGCACGAGGCGGTATCGCGACCCTCCTCGGCGAGACGCGCAGCCATCCGGAGGCGGCGATTTTCACGGCGCGCCAGCTCGACGACCAGGGGCGGCCGCAGAAAGTCTTCGACGCGTTCCCGTCGCTCCTGACGCTGTTCGGCCTCGCGCGTGCGGTGCTTCGGCTCGCCAGTCCCGGTCGCTATCCCGATCCCCGTCGGCCGATCGACGGGTATCTCGAGGTCGACTGGGTGTCCGGTTCGGCGCTCCTGATCCGACGTAGCGTGTTCGAAGCGTTGGGCGGCTTCGCCCGCGGGTTCTGGATGTACTCCGAAGACGTCGATCTATGCCGCCGCGCGCGCGACGCGCGACACCGAGTCGCGGTTGTCGGTCAGGCGACGCTGCTCCACGCCCATGCCGGCGCCTCGCGGGCGACGCCGGAGACCACGGCGCTGACACGAAGCGAGGTCGTCGTCTCCCGGCACTACTACGCCCACCGCCACTTCGGCCGGCTGCACGCCGCGGCATACCATTCCGCCTTGATCTTGACGCGATTCCTTCCGGACGCGATCGCCGCCCTGCTGTCCGCGCTGAGGCTCGGCGCCGCCCGCGGCATCCACGTGCGCGCGCGCACGGCGCAACACCTCGCACACTACTATCGCCGCGTCCCGAGCCGAGGCTGGCGTAGCCTCAGATCGCGCTCGTAATTCGGGACATTCTGCTTTTTCCTTCAGTTCCTACAATTGGCCGACAGCTAATCCGCAGTAGAATTAACAGGCGTCCCGCCCACCTCCTCACAAGCGAGACCATGAGTCGAACCGCTCGCGCTGTGCGTGCTGGAATCTGCTACCACGTCTTCACCCGGGGCAATTCCCGCCAGACGGTCTTCCACGATGCCAGTGATTTCCAACTCCTGACCGGGCTCTTGCGGCTCGCCTGTACGAGGCGCCCGATCGGTCTCCTGGGTTGGTGTCTCATGCCGAATCATTTCCACCTCGTACTGCGTCCCGAGAACGATGGCGACCTCGGTCGGTGGATGCACTGGCTGATGACATCCCACGTGCGCTACCACCAGCGGCGGTACGCGACGATCGGACGCATCTGGCAGGGGCGATACAAAGCCTTCCCCATTCAAGAGGATGTCCATTTCCTGTCCGTATTGCGCTATGTCGAGAGGAACCCAGTGCGAGCACGGCTGGTCGAAGACGCGTCCCATTGGCCCTGGTCCAGCGCCTCGGCGCGCCAACACGAGACGGGCGGGCCTCTCGTAGTCGGAGGAACGCTGTCCCCCTCGCCCGTCGATCTGCCGGTTCCCTGGTTCGCATGGGTCAACGAGCCGCTGACCGATGCCGAACTGGCGGCCATCCGGACGTGCGCGCGTCGCGAGCGTCCTTACGGTGATACGGCCTGGGTGACCGGAACCGCCGATCGGCTCGGACTCCGATCGAGTCTCAGACCCCGAGGGCGACCGGCTGGCGTCTTACGATAGGTATTGAAGGAAAAAGCAGAATGTCCCGGATTACTCCGAGTGGAGTCCGACGTGCGAAGCGACGGGGTCGCGCTTCGCGGAGACGACGCCGCCGCGAGCGATGACGACGGTGTTGCGCGTGACCTTTCCGCCGGCGCTGCACCAGGTGAGGAAGGTGACGACGTCGCCCTCGGCGCCGGCCGTGATGCGAGGCGCTGCGTAGGCGTTGACCGCCGCGCGCTCCTCCTTGCGCCGCCGGCCCTTGGATAGCTCGCACGAATCGACCGTCTTCGACGCGATCGAGCGAAGCTCTTCGGGCTTCTCGATCACTTTCAGCGTGGCGCCGGTCGTGCCGCTGACGAAGGGATCGGTGATCGAGAGGAACGCCAGCGCGTAGGCGACCTTGTCGCTGGCCGGCGTGATGCGCGAACCGCCGTTTGCGACCAGCGCGGTGTTCAGCGAGGCGCCGTCCTGCATCATCGCGTGCTCGGCGGACAGGTTCAGACCATTGAGCGCCTCCGCGTCGCCTCCGACCAAGCGGCACTCGCCCCCCGCGATCGTGAAAACGCCCTTGCGGCTCGACCCGTTCAGCACGCCGGTGGCCTCGTAGAGCGGGAGCCCGAAAGGCTCGTAGAGCGCGATCTTGAGCGGCTCGACCTTCATCGCGGTCGGGCTGGCGGCGTCCGTCGCGAACAGCTTCTCGGCACACTTCCACGGGCTCGGCTTCGCCGCCTCCTTGGGGGCCTCGGCGACCGCGGAGACGCGGCTCGAGCGCGGCGGCAGTTCCTCGGTCGGGATCGGAGCGGGCTCGGGCGCCCGCGATCCCTTCGGCGGCCAGAGGGGCTTGAAGCCGAAACTATCGGTCGGCGTCCACGTCGTGTCGATCACGTTCTTCGCCCACGTCGCGCGGCTCCCCGCCAACGCATCCTTGTAAGGATCGAACCCCCAGGTCGGGACCCAGGTCGTGTCGACCGCGCTCTTGGACCAGGTCGACCGGCTCCCGGCGAGCACATCCTTTTCGAGATCGAACGCCGAGGTGGGAACCCAGGTCGTGTCGACTGCGTTCTGCGGCCAGCGCGACGGCGGACCCAACACCTTGAGCTGATCCTTCGGGTCCTGCGACGCGTGTTTCGTCGGCCCCGCGAGCGTCTTCGGCCCGGAGAAATCGAACCCCGGGGGAGCCTTCGCCGAGCCGTCGTCATCGAGTGTGATTCCTTTGACGAGCGCGACCGGGAACGCCACCGTGTTGCCGCCGACCATCGTGACCAGGTAGGCATCTCCCTGGCGCTTGATCTCGGTCCCCTTGATCACCTGCCCGTCTTTCAAGAGCAGGGACGACGCCCTCGCGCTGGTCGCCGCCAGGAGCAGCGCGGCGCAGGCAATTCCGACGGCGTGACGTCTCATCGGTGAGCTCCCGTGACGGTTGTTAGTGTGCGGCGGAACCCGATCCGGAGCAAGGGACGATAATGACGGAGTGAACTTGCGCACCTTCGTGCTCATGCTCGTTCTTACGTCCCTGTCGGCGGCCGGACGAGCGCCGCAGATCCCCAAGATGCGGGGTTTTTGCTGGGAGGGCTCGAGGGAGATCGAGGCGGCGAGCCTTTCCCCACTTCAGGATCTCGGCGTGGATTGGATCTCGCAGACGCCGTTCGGCTGGGCGCCCGCGCTGGCCGCACCCGAGATCGGTTGGTCGGGAAACGGCGGCCTTTGGGGTGAAACCGACGGCGGGCTCGTGCGGACCGCAGCGTGGGCCAAGGCCCTGGGAATCAAGACCCTCCTGAAGCCTCATGTGTGGGTGCGTCGCGGAGAATGGCAGGGCGACATCGCGATGAGCTCGGAGGAAGACTGGTCTCGATGGTTCGCGTCGTACGAAGAGTTCATCCTCCACTACGCCCGCCTGGCGGAGACCGCTAAATTCGAGGCGTTGGCGGTCGGGACCGAGCTCTCAAAATCGACGACTCGCACCTCGGACTGGAAACGCCTCATCGCTCGCGTGCGCGAGGTGTACCACGGCAAGCTCACCTACTGCGCGAACTGGAACGGCGAGACCGAGCAGATCGGATTCTGGGATGATCTCGATTTCATCGGCGTGCAGGCGTACTACCCGCTGGCGGCGGTCGATCGGCCCTCGACGAAGGAGATCCAGAGCGCATGGGCCCCCATCGTCGGCCGGCTCGAGGCGTTGGCGCATCGGACGCGGAAGCCGATCGTCTTCACCGAGATCGGGTTCAAGTCGCACGAGGGGGCGCTGAGGGAGCCGTGGCGTTGGGAAGCCGACGGCGCGGTCGATCTCGGCCTGCAGACCGACGCATTCACGGCCATGTTCGAGACGTTTTGGCGCAAGCCCTGGTTTGGCGGCTCGTTCATCTGGAAGTGGCACCCCTCGGCGCGCGCCCGCGCCCGCGCTCGCGATGAGCGCGACTACACGCCGCAAGGGAAACCGGCGCTCGCCGTGATCAAGGCCTACTACAGCGGGCGCTGAGCGCGGCGTACCCAGACGGCGAATCCGGCGGCGAGCAGAAGCCACGGGATCACGCTCGCGCGTCCCGAGAGCACGAGCTCACCCGCGTTGAACGAGCTCCACGCGAGCTGAGGCGAGTCGGCGGCGTAGAACCGTCCGGGAATCGCCTCGTAGATTCCGGCCGGGTTGACCGAGACGGGTCCCGTGTAGAGGGCGAGGTAGGAGTCCGGCCAATGCTCCGTCGCGTACGCGCCGGGGTGGCCCTCGACGAATTGAGGCAGGTCGATGCTCCAGATCGGACTGATCGTCCACGGCCCGGAGCTCAAGACTGGAGGCTGAGGATCGACGGTCGTCGCGATCGCCATCGCCGCGATCGAGAGGCCGAGAAGCGCATGCCGTATCCACGCCGCGCGCCGGACGAAGACGATCGGAAGCGCCAGAAACGGCAGGGCTGGGATCAGATAGCGCGGTCCGCACGACCAGCCGCCGTCCCACGCGGCGAAGGACATGTTGAAGATGAGAACGTGGCCAATCAGGGCGAGGCAAACGACCGCCTCCGCGCGCCAACGGGGCTGTCGCAGCATCAGGATGAGACCGATCGCGCCGATCACCAGCACGGGCGCGCCGAAGAACAGCCCGCGCAGCGGCGAGGCCAAAAGCGCGAGGAGCACCTTGAAGTCGGGGGTCGTGAGCACGCCGAGCCAACCTGCGCCCGAGCGCTTGAACAGCGGGTTCTCGAAGGCGTAGTTGGTCGTCAAAATCGTCCCGAAACCGACGAGGTTGTAGGCGGCGAGGAGAGCGAGCGGCGGGATCATGCCGAGCGCAAATGCCAAGGCGGCGGCGAAGCGTCGCGCGCGCCAAACGACGTAGCCGCCGAGAATGGCCGCCCCTACGATCGAGAGGTAGCTGGCAACGACCGCAGCCCCGGCGCACGCGCCGGCCGCGGCGAGCCGGCGGATCGGTGCCGCCTCGAGCGCGAGCGAGAGCGCGGCGAGCAGGAGCACCGCGGCGACGTCGTGCTCGTAGAGCATCGTGGCGTACGGAAAATAGAAGCTGCCGAACGCGAACGCGAGGGTCGCGAACAACGCCGGGCCGGTGGCGCCGGCCGACAGCCGCAGGGCCAGCCTGTAGAAAACGACGACGCCCATCGCCGCGATCAGTCCGACGCTGAGCGCGCCGGTCAGCCACGCGTTGAGGCTGAGCACGCGCGCAGCCTCGATGTCGATCCCCGCCAGCCGCTCCATCCCCCAGAGGAGCACGTAGCCGGGAGCCGCGGCGAACGATCCTCCCGGGGCCTTGTTCGGGTGGACGTGGCCGCGCGCGTACGCGAGATCGCCGGTGACGGCGGCCCAACCGGCGTGCACGACCTTCGCCTCGGCTGGAGCGTCCGGAGCCAGCGCCGTCGCGGCGCCGCTTCCGTCGTCCCAGCCGAGCGCGAAGGACCGGCCCGCGTCGGTGAAGCCACCATTCCTCACGGGAACACGCCGCAACGTCGGCGAGCCTTTGGTCCCGGCCGCGGCGTAGACGACGTAGTCGTCGATCCACGGCTTCCGCTCCTCGACGATCGCCCGCGTGAGCGCGAACCGCCCGTTCTGGTTCCACCCGCCCCCCTGACAAAAGTACCCGTAGGTGGTCCAAGCGAACACGAAGAGAAGGATCTCGATCCGTTTCACGGCGTGATACTAAGGGGGACGCTCCCCGTTTTTCTTATCAAAGCGGTATCCGGGGAGCTTTGTAAGAAAAAGGGGAAGCGTCCCCCCTTAGAATGCCGCGGTGCGCAAGCTCGTTCGCTGCAGTTCGTGCAATCGACAGTACGACGCCACAGCCCTGGCGGTCGGGAGTCGATTCCGGTGCCGGTGTGGGGCAGCGATCGTTGTGCCCGAGATCGCGTCGCGCGATGCCGAGGTTGTCCGCTGCGCGTCGTGCGGAGCGGCTCGCGAGCAAGGCGCGCGATCGTGCGCCTATTGCGGATCGGATTTCACCCTCCACGAGCAGGACCTCGAGACGATCTGTCCGGCCTGCTTCGCGCGGATCAGCAACACGGCCAAGTTTTGCCACCACTGCGGCACGGCGATCGCGCCCGAAGAGGTCGCCGCCGATCCGACCGACCGCATCTGCCCAGCCTGCGGTGGCCAGCGCCGCCTCCACAGCCGCGCGCTCGGGGACACCGGCTCCACCGTTCTCGAATGCGGCGTCTGCGGAGGGCTGTGGCTCGGCGCGGAGGTCTTCCGCGCTCTCGAAGCGCGCGCGCGCGCGGCTGCGCCCCCGCTGCCCGACGCGGCTGCGCTGCGCGCGGAGGCGAACTCGCGTCCCCGCATCGCTCCAAGCGGCGGGCCGTTCTACCGGCCCTGCCCCACGTGCGGCGCGCCGATGACACGGGTCAATTTCGAGCGCGTCAGCGGCATCCTGCTCGACCGCTGCCGTGACCACGGCATCTGGTTCGATGCGACCGAGCTCGACGCCGTCCTCCGCTGGATCAAGCTGGGCGGCGAGCGGGCATCCGAAGATCGCCGCGCGGAGGACGAAAGGGCGCGAGCCTCGCAGCTGCGATTCCGCGTCGAGCCGAGGACACCCGAGGACCCGCGCGCGTACAACATCCGGGAAAACGAAAGCATCGGCGGGCTCGAAGTGATCCCGTCGGTCGTCAAGTGGCTCCTCAAGCTCTGAGGGTCGGGGGATCTCCCATGAAGGCATCTCGGCTCGCGCTGGCCTCAGCGGTCGCTCTTCTGTTGATCTCGTCTCCGACTGCTGCCGCCGATCCGAAGAAGGCGGATACGAAGAAGTCCGAATCCAAGAAGGGTGAGGGCAAGAAGGAGGACGAGAAAAAGCCGGACAAGTTCAAGGGGCTCGCATTTCGCGGCATCGGGCCGGCGATGATCTCGGGGCGCATCACCGACATCGCCGTCGACCCGCGCGACAATGCCACCCGCTACGTGACCGCCGCCTCGGGCAACGTTTGGAAGACGATCAACTCGGGGACGACCTGGACGCCGATCTTCGACGACCAGGGCTCGTACTCGATCGGGTGCGTCACCCTCGATCCGAAGAATCCTCTCACCGTCTGGATCGGCAGCGGCGAGAACAACTCGCAGCGCAGCGTCGCCTACGGTGACGGCGTCTACCGGTCGAACGATGGCGGCGTGTCGTGGGAGAACATGGGGCTCAAGGCCTCCGAGCACATCGCGAAGATCTTGATTGACCCGCGTGATTCGAGCCGGGTTCTCGTGGCGGCGCAGGGCCCGCTCTGGGCGCCGGGGGGCGACCGCGGGCTGTACGAGACGAAGGACGGTGGAAAGACCTGGAAGGCGATTCTCACCGTCGACGAGAACACCGGGGTCACCGACGTCGTGCGCGACCCGCGGAATCCCGATCTCCTCTACGCGGCGACTTATCAGCGCCGCCGGCACATCTGGACGCTGATCGACGGTGGCCCCGGCTCAGGCATCTGGAAGACGACCGACGGCGGAGCCAACTGGAAGAAGCTCGAGAACGGGCTCCCCAAGGAGGACATGGGGCGAATCGGCCTCGCAATCGCGCCGTCCAAACCCGACGTCGTCTACGCGATCATCGAGGCGGCCAACAAAGCCGGCGGCTTCTTCAGGTCGAACGATCAAGGCGGCAACTGGGAAAAGCGCAGCCCATACGTGGCCAACGGCGGCCAGTACTATCAGGAGATCTTCGTCGATCCCAAGATCGAGACGCGCGTCTATTCGATGGACACCTGGATGCAGGTGACGGAGGACGGCGGCAAGACGTTTCACAAAGTCGGGGAGACGTACAAGCACGTCGACAACCACGTGCTTTGGATCGACGCCGCGGATACCGACCATCTTCTCGGCGGATGCGACGGCGGCCTCTACGAGACGTTCGACCGCGGCGCGACCTGGGCGTGGTTCGAGAACCTGCCGCTGGCGCAGTTCTACAAGGTCGGGCTCGACAACGGCGCGCCGTTCTACAGCGTCTACGGCGGCACGCAGGACAACAACACCGTCGGCGGCCCATCGCGCACGAACACCGTTCACGGCATCGTCAACGCCGACTGGTACATCACGACCGGCGGCGACGGGTTCCAGACGGTCGTCGATCCGAGCGAGCCGAACATCGTCTACTCCGAATCACAGCACGGGGGGCTCGTCCGCTACGACCGCAAGACGGGGGAACAGATCGACATCCAGCCGCAGCCCAGCGCCGGCGATCCGCCGCTTCGCTGGAATTGGGACTCGCCGCTGATCATCAGCCCGCACATACACACGCGGCTCTATTTCGCGGCGCAGCGCGTCTTCCGCAGCGACGACCGCGGAAACACGTGGCGGCCGGTGAGCGGCGATCTCACACGGCAGATCGACCGGAACAAGCTGAAGATCATGGGACGCGTGTACAGCGTGGACGCCGTTGCGAAGAACGCATCGACATCGTTCTACGGCAACATCGTCGCGCTCTCCGAGAGCCCCAAGAAGGAAGGGCTGCTCGCGGTGGGTACCGACGATGGGCTCATCCAGATCAGCGAGGACGGCGGCGGCGCCTGGCGGCCCATCGGCTCGTTCCCGGGCGTCCCCGACGAGAGCTACGTCTCGCGGGTGGTCTTCTCGCGCCATGACGCCGCGACGATGTACGCGACGTTCGACAACCACAAGAAGGGAGACTTCAAGCCCTACGTGCTCATGAGCAAGGACACGGGGCGGACGTGGAGATCGATAGCCGCCGATCTCCCCGCGCGCGGCACGGCGTACGCATTCGCGGAGGATCCCAAGCTCCCCGATCTCCTGTTCGTGGGGACCGAGTTCGGCGTGTTCTTCACGGGGGATCGGGGTGGCGCGTGGAACGCCCTGAAGGGCGGCCTCCCGACGATTCAAGTGCGCGACCTTGCGATCCAGGAGCGCGAGAACGATCTGGTGCTCGCCACGTTCGGACGGGGGTTCTACGTTCTCGACGACTACCGCGCGCTGCGCGAGGCGACGAAGGAGAGGCTCGACAAGGAAGCGACGCTCTTCCCGGTGCGAGATCCGTGGATGTTCATCCCGGCGGCGCCCAACGGCGGGCGCGAGAAGGCGTTCTTCGGCGACCGCTTCTTCACAGCGCCCAACCCGCCGTTCGGCGCCGTGTTCACGTACTACCTGAAGGACGAGATCAAGACGCTGCGCAAGACCCGTCTCGACGCCGAGAAGGAAGAGCAAAAGAAGGGGGAGGACACCCCCTATCCGACCTGGGAGGCCTTGCGCGCGGAGGATCGCGAGGAGGATCCGGCGATTCTCCTCACCGTCAAGGACGAAGAAGGAAACGTCGTACGCCGCCTGACCGGACCGACGACGGCCGGGTTCACGCGCGTCGCGTGGGACCTCCGGTACCCGACCTTCGATCCGACGAGCTTGACGCCGCCCGACGTCGATCCGTGGGACCGGCTCCCGGTCGGGCCGCTGGCGGCGCCGGGGAAGTACACCGTGTCGATGGCCAAGCGCGTGGGGGGCGTGATCACCCCTCTCGGCACCCCTCAGTCGTTTTCGGCGAGCCCGCTGGGGACGGCGACGCTTCCGCCGGCCGATCGCGCCGAGCTGATCGCTTTCGAGAAGAAGACCGGGCGCCTCCAGCGCGCGGTGCTGGGAGCCGTCAAGGCAGCCGGGGAGGCGCAGACGCGCATCGACCACCTCAAGAAGTCCTTGGCGGATACGCCGTCGGCGGATCCCGAGCTGTCGGCTCGAGTGCGCGCGCTCGAGGCGCGTCTGAAGGACATCCTGATCGAGTTCAACGGCGATTCGACTCGCTCGTCGCGGAACGAGCCCGCGTCGCCCGGGATCGTCGATCGCGTGCAGACAATCGTCACGGGGCACTGGGACGCCACCTCCGCCCCCACGACCACCCATCAGCGCAACTACGACATCGCCGCGAGCCAGTTCGCCCCGGCCCTGTCGAAGCTGCGCACGCTCGCCCTCGTCGACTTGAAGAAGCTCGAGGACGACGCCGAGGCCGCCGGTGCGCCTTGGACCCCGGGACGCGTTCCCGACTGGAAACCGGAGTAAGAGAAGGGGACAGGCCCCTTTCTCTTGCAAAGCTCCCCGGATACCGCTTTGCAGCGAAAAAGTGGCCTATGCCCTCGGCTAATCCCGAGGTCCGGGCGTATTCCGACAGCGGGGCGACGGAGGGACTCCCATGCTCACAGCGCTCGCACTGGCCGCCGCCGTCAACGCATCGCCCGCGACTCCGAACCCCGGGGACAAGCTGGACGCCTGGCTCGCGTCCGCGGATTTTCGCGGGAGCGTTCTGGTTTCGAAGAAGGGCGCCGTGCTTCTCCGCAAGGGATACGGGATGGCCGACCGCGAGAACGGGATTCCCTACGACGCGACAACGGTGTTCTCGATCGGGTCGGTCACGAAGCAGTTCACCGCCGCCGCGATCCTGAAGCTCGAGATGCAGGGAAAGCTACACGTCGAGGATCCGATCTCGAGGTTCTTCCCGAGCGCACCCGACGACAAGAAGGGGATCACGCTGCACCAGCTCCTGACACACACGGCGGGACTGGAATCCGATTTCGCCGGGGACTACGACCCGGTATCCCGCGACGACTACGTCAAGCGGATCCTCGCGTCGAAGCTGCGCAGCAAGCCCGGGGACGAGTACTTCTACGCGAACTCCGGCTACAGCCTGCTCGGCGCGATCGTCGAGATCGCGTCGGGCGTGCCGTACGAGAAGTACCTCCGCGAGAATCTCTTCCTCCCCGCGGGAATGAAGGAAACCGGGTACAAGCTGCCCGGCTGGCCCGTGGCCAAGATCGCCGTCGGTTACCGTGACGGCAAGCGATGGGGGCGGATCACCGAGAAGCCCTGGGCGGACGACGGCCCGTACTGGGCGCTTCGCGCCAATGGCGGCATCCACTCGACGCTCGATGACATGCTCCGCTGGCACGTCGCGCTCACCGGCGATGCGATCCTCTCGGCCGCCGAGAAAGCGAAGATGTTCCACCCCTACGTCCGAGAGGGGATCGGCGCCGACACCTCGTACGGCTACGGGTGGTCGATCGGCGAGTCCGCCTGGGGCTCGCGCCTGATCGAGCACAACGGGGGCAACGGGACGTACTTTTGTGATTTCCTTCGCTTCCCCGACGACGACATCGTCGTCGTGCTTTCGACCAACGACTCCGAGGTGAAGGGCGGTCTCATCTCGCACGCGCTGGCCCGCCTGGCGCACGGCGACGCCGTCTCCCTGCCGGACTTCCGCCCCGCGAGCGTCAAGCCGCTCGGGACGACCGGGCGCGACGCCGTCATCCGCGAGTTCTTCGACGCATTCAATGCCGCCGGATTCGACGCGATGCATGCGTTCCGAGCGCAGCACCAGGTGCCCCGCCCCGGCATCGACGACGCGGAGCGTGACAAGCGGCTGACCCAGATGCGCGAGGACTTGGGGCATCTCTATCCCGAGGGAGTCGTCGACGACGCTGACGGCAAAGTCACGGTCCGCGCGAGGAGCGCCAACGGCCCAGTGGGCATGTTCAAGTTCATGTTCAACGCCGAGGGAAAGGTGGAGGGCATCGGCGTCGAATTAGGCAACTGAACAAAGGGGACACTCCCCTTTTTCTTGCAAAGCTCCCCGGATACCGCTTTGCTGCGAAAAAGGGGAGTGTCCTCTTTTCAAGGTCCCCTATGATCTGCAGATGCCGATCGCGCGAGGAACACGTCTAGGATCCTACGAGATCGCGGAGCCGCTGGGAGCCGGTGGAATGGGAGAGGTCCATCGCGCGACGGACACGTCGCTCAAGCGTGACGTCGCGATCAAGGTCCTTCCCGAGGCGTTCGCCAACGACGCCGAGCGCCTGGCGCGGTTCGAGCGCGAAGCGCAGGTGCTGGCGCAGCTTCACCATTCGAACATCGCGTCGATCTTCGGATTCCAGGAGCACGCGGGAGTCCGCTTTCTCGCGTTGGAGTTCGTCCCCGGCGAGACGCTCGAGCAGCGCCTCGAGCGCGGGCCGTTTCCCGAGGACGACGCGGTCGCCATCGCGAAGAAGATCGCCGACGGCCTCGAGTACGCCCATGAGCGCGGCATCGTCCACCGCGATCTCAAGCCCGCGAACGTCAAGATCACGCCCGCGGGCGACGTCAAGATTCTCGATTTCGGGCTCGCGAAGGCGATCACCGGCGACGTCGCCGCCTCCGGGCCTACCTCGACGCCGACGATCATGCCGACGATGACCAGCGCGGGGACGGCGCTCGGGGTCATCCTCGGCAGCGCCGCTTACATGAGCCCCGAGCAAGCGCGCGGCCGGCCGGTCGACAAGCGCGCGGACATCTGGGCGTTCGGCGCGGTTCTCTACGAGCTGCTCACCGGAAAGCGATTGTTCGACGGCGAGACCGTTTCGGACACCATCGCCGCGGTGCTCACGCGGCCGCTCGAGCCGCAGATTCGCGATGCCGCGGTGCCGCCGCCGCTCCGCCGGCTTCTCTCCCGCTGCCTCGAGCGCGACCCGAAGCAGCGCCTCAGGGACATCGGCGAGGCGCGCATCGCTCTGGAAACTCCTCCGGCAACCGAGCCGTCACCCGCTGCGCCCGTTCCCGTCGCCCGCAGCGCCAGCCGACTCGTGGCCCTCCTCGCCGTCGTGACGGCGGCAGGGGCCATCGCGGGCTGGCTCCTGCGAGCGCCGCCGCCCGCGAAGCCCGACGACGCCCGCTACACGCTCGCCATCCCCGCCGGCTACACGCTCGTGACCACGGGGCAAATCCAGGTGGCGACGTCGCGCGATGGAAAGCTGCAGGTAGCGGTCGCACTCGGACCCGACGGAGTCACGCACATCATCGCGCGTACCGACGACGCCTTCGAGCCGCGGGTTCTCCCCGACACCGAGCGAGCGACCGGCCCGATCATCTCGCCGGACGGTGCCTGGATCGCATTCTTCCGGGACGGCGCGATGGTGAAGATGCCCGTCGCCGGCGGCGCGCCCGTGCGGCTCGCTCCCGTGCCCGCCCAGCACCGGGGAGGGGTCTGGAACCCCGACGGGTACATCTATCTCGCCGACAAGGCGAATGGCCCTATCGTTCGCGTCTCGCAGAACGGCGGTCCGTTCGAGCCGGTCACGAAGCTCGACGACGCAAGGAACGAGCGAACGCACCGCTGGCCGGACATGGTCCCGGACGGCAGCGCGATCATCTACACCTCCGATGACGTGGCCTCGACCGAGTATTACGACGACGCCCGAATCGAGGCCATCCGGCCAGCCACTGGAGAGCACAAGGTGCTGATCGAAGGCTCGAGCATGGCGCGCGTCGCCCCCGGCGGACACCTCGTGTTCGCGCGAGGGGGCTCGCTCTACGCGGTGCGCTTCGACCCGAAGGCGCTGACGACGAGCGGAGCGCCCACCGCCGTCGCACAGGCCGTCGCCACCGACGTCGGCACGGGTGCCGCGGCGTTCGCCGTCGCGAACGACGGCACCGCGATCTGGGTTCCCGGCTCCGCCGTCGCTTCGTTCCAGGAGGTCTGGGTCGACCGGCACGGCAGCGAGTCCGGCGCAGCGATTCCCCCCGCTCCGTACAACGAGCTCGCGCTCTCCCCCGACGGCACCCGCGTCGCTCTCGTCGGCGGCCAGGGCGGGGTGGCCGACCTCTGGGTCTACGACTTCGGCCGAGGCACGATGATCCGACTGACCAACGGCGCGTACACGTCTCGCCCGATGTGGTCGCCCGACGGGGCGCGTGTGGTCTACGGAAAGCGCGTGCAAGGGGAGAAGTCCAAGCAGAACACCTGGCAGATCGCGTCGCGAGTCGCAGACGGCAGCCGCGACGAGGTCGTCGTTCTCGAGCGCCCACAGCTTCTTCTCCCCTCCGGATTCACGCCTGACGGGAGAGATCTCCTGTTCGATTCCCCCCGAGCACCCAATCAGCCGACGATCATCTGGGCGACCACGATCGGCAGCAATGTGCAGCCGCGCGAGGTGCTGGCCGACTCCGGCCATGCGGAATGCGGAGTCGTCTCTCCCGACGGCCGATGGCTCGCCTATGTCGCAGGCGAGCCGGGGGAGACCGCGATCTACGTGCGGCCCTTTCCCTCGGGCGAGGGACGCTGGCAGATCGCGGTCTCCGGAACCGAGCCACGATGGAGCTCCGACGGGCGAGAGATGTTCTTCCGTCACGACGGAGGGCTCTACGCCGTCGGCCTCGACACGTCCCACGGTTTCTCCCCCGGTCGCGCGGATCGCGTCTGCGACCGCGTCTCCGTGTCGGGGGTCGTCAGCACTTACGGCGTCGGTCCTGGGTCCCGCATCTTCACGTTCCGCTCGACCGCAGCCGCGGGAGGCGAGCACACGCTCTACTTCGATCGCGGATTCGGCCGACGGCTACCCTAGGGGACCTGGAAAAGGGGACGCTCCCCTTTT
>CAZEII010000075.1:0-14831 GCA_964511835.1 uncultured Acidobacteriota bacterium
AAGACCCTTCACCCCTACATGGACGGCAAGGAGCGGATCGCTCCGCGTTGAGCCCCGGCGCGGAGGGGTGGCCGAGTGGTTGAAGGCACTCGCCTTGAAAGCGGAGAAAAAGGTTGGAAGGCCCGGCACTCGACCGCCGGGCCTTCGTTTCTCTGTACGATGTGTCCGAGAAGTGCGGTTAGAGTCGAGTAGGTTGGACACCCAGGTGGACACCAACGAGGGGCCTAGCCGTGAACAAAGCGAGCGGCGCGCGCCAGCGATCGACGAAGCGGACGAGGCCGAAACTCAAACGGTCTGACAGAGTGCTTCTTCAAGCCCTGCGCGAGTATCTCGAGGGTCTAAAGTCGCCTCGAGATCCAATCGACCTCACGACCGTGCGCATCCCGGTCGGCTGGGTGATCGGGCGCCTGTGGCACCTGCATGCAAGCGCGCCACCTGCGCTCTGTGACCTAGCGGGGATACCTCGACGCTACCGCAAGCGACGCGCGACCTGCAGCGACGTCGCGGTCGTTGTTGGGGGTGACTACTACATGAAGCTTGGCGTCTCGGCGCCGGGGACGATTGAAAGGGCCCGAAAACTCGCGAAGGCCGAAATGGATTGGGACCGTCTCGGCGACGCGGAAAAGCATTAGAATCGGCACGGCCCCGCACTCGTCCAGGTAGCCCCCGAACGAGGGCGGGATTCACGATCACGCCAGCGGGGCCGTTTCCAACCTTCGGGACCGTCTACGGGAGGCGGATGCCGCGCGCATCTACCGACGATACGCGAAAGGCATGGACTCGAGCGGGGCGCCGCGCGCGGCGGGTTGACCTGGACCTGAAGGCGCGCGTGCGGGCGCTCTCGGTTGATGAGCTTCGCCACGCCGCGGCGGCGATCTGGCCGCCGGGGATGGAGGGCTTCCTGCGAGCCGCGACGGTCGTGACCATCGACACCGCGGACCTCGACGCCAAGGACCAACGCCGCGTTCCTCTGCTCGGCGGCATCCGCACGATTTCCTTGAAGAATCACCCGCCAGGGATGCCCTGGCCGGAGAGCGCGCCGCGGGGGCGCGGCCCTGACCGCGACCCATTGCGTGCACTCCAGATGTTCGCTCTGCCCGTTCTGTACGAGATCGCGGACCTCATCGCGACAAAGACGCTCCCGGCCAGAATCCGAGAGGCGCGGGCGAACGGACTTCCGCTGCCGTCTCGCGTTTCACTTCGGACAGCGCTGCTCTTCGAGTGGGGCCTTTGGCGACGCGGCCCAGACGGAGAGCGCGTGCGCACCGCCGACCGCGTGCAGCCGCCGTCCCGCGAGATGGTGAGACTCTGGCGCAACGGCGCGGGAATCGATCGGGAGCACGCGTACCGCTCCATCATTTCGCACACCATGAAAACTCCTTGACGCTTCAGTGATAGTGGTGCGGCGCATCATCGCGCCGATGCATCTTCAACGTGAAGACGTTCAGGCCGCGGCCAGGGTCCTGGCGGAGCTGACAGAAGCGGGTGGTTCGATAGATCGGCTCCGCACGCTGGCGCGCATACGCGGCCTATCCCTTAAGCAGGTCGCTGACGCGGCGGGAATCGCCTACCCGCGCCTTGAGGCTGGCCTGAACGGTCGACGCGCGCTACGCGCCGAAGAGATCGCCGCGATCACTGAAGCGCTCGGCGTGGAGCTCCCCGCGGAGTCCCCAGGGGCCCAGCGATGAAGCCCGCAGACCTCGCACGGGTGGAGCGGATCTCCTATCGCGTGGATGAGGTGGTCAAGCTGACCGGACTGCCGAAGTCGACTGTTCACGATCTGATTCGAACGGGCCGCCTTCGGGCCACCAGGATCGAGGGGAGCCGCGTGGTGCTCGTGCCAGCCGATGCGCTCATGAACTTCGTGCAGGGGAGAAAGACGCCTTCGACCGCGAGGCGGGTAATAACCCCAGAAACAGCGACGGCGCCGAGTGTCAGCTCGACGCCGCCAAGAAACGGAGCTGGAAATGTCGGGCCGAAGGGTACCACGGCACGCGAGTGCGACCGTCACGATCACCGCGAAACGGCGTGACCTCGAGACGATTGTGCTCCTCTCGATCGAGGCTCTCAGCCGTCGGCGCGATCGCGGCGTCGAGGCCGCCGGCGACCGCGCGACCACCGCAGCGTGCCGGCTCATTCTCGCGCAGCTCGTCGACGACGTTTCGATCGAGGCGCAGACCTTCGCGCCGGCGATGGCGTGAACGAACCCGGACGATTTGCCGTGGAAGACGCCGCGATCGTCGATCGCCCCTTGCCGCATTCAGCAGAGGCGGAGCGCTCGGCGACGGCACGGCAGCACGAGCGCGCGTTTCTCGCGGCGGTCATCTGCGACGGCAAGCAGCTCCGCGCGGAGCGCGACGGGATCGGCGTCGAGCACTTCCACAAGGGCGACCACGCAGCGATCTGGCGCGCGATCGTGAAGCTCGACGAGGCGGGCGATCCCGTCAACAAGGCCACCATCAGCGCAGAGCTTGAGAGCACCGGCAAGATCGTCGCGGCCGGCGGTCACGCGTACTTGACCGACCTCCTCGACAACACCGGGCAGAGCGGACAGGCGGCGTGGTACGCCAACCGAATCCGCCAACATGCCGCAGGTCGAGCGATTCAAGCCGAAAACAACCGGCTCAATCAGGCCCTGCAAAACGGGCACACGCTGGACGAGCGCGTTCAGGCGCTCGACGACCACCAGCGCATCATTTCGGCGTGCCGCGACCACGTCACGCTCGGGCGAGGAGCCCGCAGCCGGCGACACGCACATCCACAACTGGACAGTGCACGCGATCGACGCGGCGAGCTTCGAGGCGGCGCTCCGCAAGAACGACGGCGCGGTCGCGAGGGTGTTGACGGATTTGGTGAGGAACGGCCGCGGGCCAAAGATCGGATGACAAGACGGGCCCAAAGGGAGAGAGAAAACGATGACCGAAGCCGAGTGCGCAGAGCTGGAATGGTTCCGTGCGAAAGCACGCGAGAGTTGCCCGCCGGCTTGGGGCGAGCTGCTCGCGGCGCTCAGTCACAAGGGCTTGCTCAGGGTGCGCAAGATCGCGGAACGCGGTTTCCCTCCGAAGAAGGCGGCAAAGCTCTACTTGCGCGTGCTCGTGCACGAAGGCGACGACGCATCGATCGTCCGAACAGTCAAAACAATGTCGGGCCGTGAGCTGCCGCCGCGCGCGGCGCGGGCGGCTCTGAAAAAGGTGTTCCGACTGACTCCGGCCTGATCTATGGAAAAGCGACGCGCTACGCGGGCTCAGGATCGACGATCGCACGCCTCGCCGGGCTCCGGGACCCCCGGAAACGGCGAGTGCACACGTCTGCATATGACACGGGGGCCGGTGTCCCCGGGGTGGCGGCCCTACCGCCAGGCGGGACTCCCTTCCGTCTGGGCGGCTTCTCCACCGCCCCGGATTGTGTGCTTGACTAAGTGCTACCAAGGTAGCACTCTATAAGACATGAAGAACGCACGGCCGCGCCCCATAGAATCCACCGCGCCGGGAAGAAGCTCGGCACGGAGGGCGCCGATGGTTCGTGACAAGGACTTCATGTTGCGCGTTCGGATGACGACAAGTCTCAAGGACATGATCGACGCGGCCGCTGAGAAGAGCGGCCTCAACACCGCCGATTGGGTGCGTGCCGTGTTGGCGCGCGCCGCAAACGAAGGGGCCTTCGCGCCCCGAAAGGGAGACCGCCATGCAGCGAAGAGGCAGAAGAAGCCCACCTAGCAACGTCATCCCGTTCCGGATCCCGCTCGCCGCAGAGAGCCCGCGGCCGCCGGCGAGCGCGCAGCTCATCCCGTTCCCGCCTCGCAAAGCAACGCCTGATCCACACCCAGGCATCATCTGCCTCCGATGCGCCGCGTTCCGGAGCTGCGAGCAGCTCTGCGGCGAGGCACTCTCGGCGATGCGCGCCCTTGAGCTGAACCGCGGAAGGAGGGCGTGACCATGGCGAAGACACCCAGCGCGTACGACCTCAAGACCGCCGAGCTCTATTTCGAGGCCTCCCGCCTCTTCCGCGAAGAAGCAAAGCGGCAAGCCGCCGCACGTCGTCAGAGCCGGCGACGAGCGGCGAAGAAGCTGAGGGTTTGACCAATGGCGATCCACGAACGCACGCGCAAGGTCGACGGCGTGAGGTTCTACGTCATTGACTTCCGCGACGAAAAAGGACGCCGCGTCCGTGAGACCGCGGGGACGACCCGGAAGCAGGCGAAAGACCTCCTCACGAAGCGGCTCGGGGAAGTGAAGTCCGGAACCTACATCAACCCCAAGGCGGCGGAGCAGGAGGCGCAGGCCGCGCAGCTCGCAGCGGAGGCGGCCAAGGGGCCGACGTTCGAGGAGTTCACGAAAACCTTCCTCCGCGACTATCGAGGGCGGGGCTGCACGCGCAACGAACGGCGGTCGAAGTACTACGACTACATGACTCCCTCGATCACTTCGCACTTCAAGGACCGATTCCTGCGGGAGATCACCCCCGCCGACATCGACGAGTTCCGCCGCTCCCGCCTCGGCACCGTGACACCGTCGACGGTGAGGAAGCAGTTGATCGTGTTGGGAACGATGTTCAAGATGGCGCGGCGGTGGGGGGTCTTGACGGTCAACCCGGCGGAGGACATCGAGAAGCCGCCCGAGGCCCCGCACCGGACGCGCTTCCTCTCCGTCGACGAATGGCGGTCGCTTCACTCGGCGGCCGAGCCGTGGCTTCGGCCGATCCTGACCATGGCGATCGCCACGGGCGCCAGGCTCAAGGAGGTCGTCGGCATCCAGTGGGAGAACGTCGACCGCGACGGCGGCATGATCCACCTCAGCGACGACAACAAAACGGCGACCCCGCGGCGGATTCCGATCGGGACCACCGTAAAGGCCGTTCTCGACGCAAACGGGGGCCGGTTCAAGCGGGCCGGGTACGTCTTCGTCGGCGTCGACGGGCCCTACGCCACGGGGACGCAGCGCAACCGGATTTCGAAGCGCACGAAGGCCGCCGCCGTGGCCGCGAAGCTCGACGGCGTGACCTTTCACAGCATCAGGCACACCGTGGGGTCGTGGCTGGGTCAGGGAACCGACGACAGGGCCGGCTTCACCGAGACGGAAATCGGCTGGCTCCTTGGCCACGCGAGCACGACGATGACGGCTCGCTACGTACACCCTCACGATGATCGTCTGCGCGCGATGGTGGCCGTTCTCGACGAGAAGCTCGGCGGCGATGGACACCCAGATGGACACCTGGCAGTTGAGACGAACAACGACGCGGCGAACGAAACCGAAAATGCTGCGTCGGTCAGCGCATAATCCTTCCTTGGAGGGGTGGCCGAGTGGTTGAAGGCACTCGCCTTGAAAGCGAGCGCGCCCGCGAGGGCGCCGCGGGTTCGAATCCCGCCCCCTCCGCCAATCGTTGACGCGTCTTGGGGCTGGGCTACAATCGCGCGCTTCGCCGGCACGGGAATCGTCGGAGCAGGTCGGTGAGGTGCCGGAGTGGCTGAACGGGACGGTTTGCTAAACCGTTGTAGGGTTTTAAACCCCTACCGAGGGTTCGAATCCCTCCCTCACCGCCAGACGCGGCTCCGATGACGAAGGCGCCGGCCCGAGGGTCGCTTCGTGAGCACGTCTGACGGAACGGGAAGCGACGGCGGCTACCGCGACTTCATTCGCCAGATCGTCGACGCCGACAACGCGTCCGGGAAGCACGGCGGGCGCGTCGCGACGCGCTTTCCTCCGGAGCCCAACGGCTATCTCCACATCGGCCACGCGAAGTCGATCTGTCTGAACTTCGGGCTCGCCGACGAATTCGGCGGGACCTGCAACCTGAGATTCGACGACACGAACCCGGCGAAGGAGGAGGTCGAGTACGTCGACGCGATCGTCGGCGACGTGCGGTGGCTCGGGTTCGATTGGGACGGCCGGCTCTACTACGCGTCCGACTACTTCGAGCGCATGGCCGAGTGCGCGGTGGAGCTGATCCGAAAAGGACTCGCCTACGTCGACCAGCTCACGGCCGACGAGATCCGCGCCTACCGCGGCACGCTGACCGAGCCGGGGCGGAACAGCCCGCACCGCGATCGCTCGGTCGCCGAGAGTCTCGACCTGTTCGCGCGCATGCGGGGCGGAGAGTTCCGCGAGGGGGAAGCCGTCCTCCGCGCGAAGATCGACATGGCCTCGCCGAACATCAACATGCGCGATCCGGCGCTCTATCGCATCAAGAAGGAATCCCACCACCGGACCGGGGACGCCTGGTGCGTGTATCCGATGTACGACTACGCGCACCCCCTCTCCGACGCGTTCGAAGAGATCACACATTCGATCTGCACGCTCGAGTTCGAGGACCACCGGCCGTTCTACGACTGGGTCGTCGAGAACTGCCCCATCCCCGGGACACGCCCGCGACAGATCGAATTCGCCCGCCTGAACCTGTCCTACACCGTGCTCAGCAAGCGGAAGCTCCTGCTGCTCGTCCAGGAGGGGCACGTGCGGGGATGGGACGACCCGCGGATGCCGACGCTCTCGGGGTTGCGCCGCCGGGGATACACGCCCGAGGCGATCCGCGCCTTCTGCGACCGGATCGGCGTCGCGAAGCGCGACAGCGTCGTCGACGTCGCTCTTCTCGAGCATTCCGTGCGCGAGGATCTCAACAAGCGCGCGCCCCGCGTGATGAGCGTGCTCAAGCCACTGACGGTCGTGATCGAGAACTATCCGGAAGGCCGCGTGGAGACGTTCGAGCTCCAAGTGAATCCCGAGGATCCCGCCGGAGGAACCCGCGAGGTGCCGTTCTCGAGGACGATCCTCATCGAGCGGGACGATTTTCGCGAGATCCCGCCCCCCAAATACCACCGCTTGTTCCCCGGAAACGAGGTCCGCCTCCGCGGGGCGTATCTGGTGCGGTGCACCGGCGTCGTCAAGGACCCTTCGGGTGAGATCACAGAGGTTCGCTGCACCTACGATCCGGCCTCCCGCGGCGGCGCAGCTCCGGACGGCCGAAAGGTGAAGAGCACGATTCACTGGGTGTCCAAGGCTCATGCCGTGACGGCGGAGGTGCGCCTCTACGAGTCGCTCTTCACGACCGCGAATCCCAACGACGAGAGCGACGGGCGCGACTGGCGCGAGCAGCTCAATCCGGAATCGCTCGTCACGATCCCGCGCGCGCAGGTGGAAGCCGGGACGGCGAAGCTCCCGCCGGGAACCCGCCTGCAGTTCGAGCGCCTCGGCTATTTCTGTGTGGATCTCGACTCGACTCCGGGGGCGCCGGTCTTCAACAGGACGATCACGCTCAAGGACACGTGGGCCAAGATCGAGAAGGCTCACGGCGGCGCATGAGCCGGCGATGAGCGTGCGCGTCCGGTTCGCCCCGTCCCCGACGGGGTTCCTGCACGTCGGCGGCGCGCGGACCGCGATCTTCAATTGGCTGTTCGCGAGGCACCGTGGAGGCGCATTCGTGCTGCGGATCGAGGATACCGACGCGCAGCGGTCGTCCGACGAGCTCGTGCGCGCGATCCTCGACGGCATGGCGTGGCTCGGGATGGCCCCGGACGAAGGGCCGTTCTACCAAACGAAGAATCGTCCGCAGCACGTCGCCGCCGCGGCGCGGCTCCTGACCGAGCGCAAGGCCTATCGCTGCTTTTGTCTGCCGGAGACCCTCGACGCCGAGCGCAAGGCGGCTGAGAGTGCCGGCGGCGGCTACGTCTACAGCCGCCGCTGCCTCGCGATCCCGCGCGCCGAATCCGACGCGCGAGCGGCCGCCGGCGAGCCGTTCGTCGTGCGGCTCGAGGTGCCCGCCGGGATCACGTCCTGGGACGACGCGGTCCACGGCCCGACGTCGTTTCCCAACGACGTCCTCGAGGACCTGATCCTGCTGCGCAGCGACGGAACGCCGACGTACAACCTCTCGGTCGTGTCGGACGACGTCGCGATGCGGATCACCCACGTCATCCGCGGCGACGATCACATCTCGAACACTCCGAAGCAGATCCTGATCTATCACGGCCTCGGCCTGGCGCCGCCGGCGTTCGCGCACCTCCCGCTGATCCTGGGCACGGACAAGAAGCGACTCTCGAAGCGGCATGGCGCGATCTCGGTGCTCGACTACCGCGAGGCCGGGATCCTTGCGCAGACGATGTTCAACTTCCTGGCCCTGTTGGGGTGGAACCCGAAGGACGAGCGGCAGAAGATGTCCCGCGACGAGCTGATCGCGGCGTTCGACCTCGACGGGGTCGGAAAATCCGGCGCGGTGTTCGATTCGGCGAAGCTGGATTGGCTTAACGGCCTCTACGTCGCGGAGATGACGCCCGAGGCGTTCGCCTCCGCGGCGCGCGACGCACTCGCGAAGGCGGGTCTCTGGAACGAGTCCTATGCGGGCGAACGGCACGCGTGGTTCCGCCAAGTGCTCGCTCTGCTCCAGCCTCGGGCCAAGACGCTCGCGGCGGTTCCGCTCGAGGGGCGTTTCTTCTTCGATCCGGCGGACGAGCTCGACTACGACCGCGACGGCCTCGCCAAGCACCTGGCGGGCGACGCGATCGTCCCCGCGCTTCGAACGCTCGCGACGCGGTGGCGCGAGGCTCGCGAGTGGTCGCCTGCGGGGCTCGAGGCTGAGCTACGCGACGTCGCGCAGGCGAGCGGCCTCTCGGGCGGCCAGCTGATTCACGCCGTGCGCCTCGCCGTCACGGGCCGCACGGCGAGCCCGGGTCTCTTCGACGTCGTGGCGTTGCTGGGGCGCGAGCGGACGCTCGAGAGGATCGGGCGGATGTTGGACCGTCGTTCGGCGGGTTTGGTATAGTCCTCCGCTCTCTCGAGCCGTGCTGGGGAGTCGTCCAACGGCAGGACATACGGCTCTGGACCGTAGAATCGGGGTTCGAATCCCTGCTCCCCAGCCAATTTCACGGCTCTACAATTTCCGCGCCCCCTCGCCCGTCTACCTCCGTGGATGAGCGCGGCGGCGAGCCAGAAGCGGATGCCCGTCGAACGAGACCGGCGGATCTCGGCGGTGGTCGAGCGGGAGCAGACCCGTCTGCGCCGCTTCATACGGCGGCGCGTGTCCGACGCGCGTGAGGAGCGGGAGCGCTTCCGCCACGGCATGCGCGACCGATTCGGTTTCGGCCCGCCTCCGGGCGAGCCGAAGGAGCCTTGAGGCGAGTCTATAGTGACGTTGTGAACGCGATGGTGCTGGAGCGTCAGGCGCGGATCCCGACGCGCCCGCTCGAGCTTCGAGAACGGCCCGATCCCGTCGCCGGCCCCGCGGAGGTCTTGGTCAGGGTCGCGGCGTGCGGCGTGTGCCGGACGGACGTCCACGTCATCGAGGGCGATCTCCCCGCGCACCGGCTTCCGCTGATCCCCGGACACCAGGTCGTGGGTCGCGTCATCGCCGGAGGACCGGGAGCCTCGAGGTTCCACGAGGGCGACCGGGTCGGCATCGCGTGGCTGAGAGGCACCTGCGGGTCGTGCGCGCACTGCCGCGCCGGACGCGAAAACCTCTGCGAAGCGTCGAGTTACACGGGCTGGGACGCCGACGGCGGCTACGCGGAGCTCGCGGTCGTTCCCGAAGCCTACGCGTACCCGGTTCCGGACGTCTTCGGCGACGCGGAGGCCACGCCGCTTCTGTGCGCGGGGATCATCGGCTATCGGGCGCTGCGGCGCTCGCGCGTCGAGGCCGGGCAGTCGCTCGGCCTGTTCGGATTCGGCGCGTCCGCGCACATCGTCGCGCAGCTCGCCGTCCATCGCGGCTGCACGCTCTATGTCGCCACGCGCGATGCGGCGCATAGGCAGCTGGCCCGCGAGCTCGGCGCCGCGTGGACCGGTGACACGTTCGACCCACCGCCGGCCGCTCTCGACGCCGCGATCGTCTTCGCTCCCGCGGGCGAGGTCGTTCCGGCGGCGCTCTCCGCGCTCGCCAAGGGAGGAACGGTGGCCCTCGCCGGGATTCACATGTCCGATCTCCCCTCGATGGGCTATCGCGACCACCTGTTCCACGAGAAGACGCTGACGTCGGTCGAGTCGAACACCCGCGCCGACGGGACCGAGCTTTTGAGAGAGGCGGCGGCCAGCGGGCTTCGTCCGCGCGTCACCGCCTTCCCGCTGGCGGAAGCCAACGAGGCCTTGGCGGCGCTCGTCGGCGACGGCGTCCGCGGCGCGGCGGTTCTCGTCCCTTAGTCCCGTCTTCGTCTCCTGTTATGCTGACGAAGATGGAGCCGCGCACCGCACTCGTCACGGGCGCCAACGGGGAGATGGGGCACCTTCTCCTGCCGGCTCTCCGGGACGATGGCTACCGATTGATCGCGGTGGACCTCCAGCCGTTGGCTCCGGCGACGGCCTCCGCGTGCGAGAGGACCGTCGTCGGCAGCGTCGTCGACTCGACGCTGATGGAAGAGCTGTTCCGGGAGCACCTGCCCGACACCGTGTTCCACCTCGCCGCGCTGCTCTCCTCGAAAGCCGAGCGCGACCCTGATCTGGCGCACGACGTCAACGTCTCCGCGACGCTCAACCTCTTCCGGCTCTGCCGCGAGCGGGCGCGCGAGTCGGGCCGCGACCTGAGGTTTCTCTTCCCGAGCAGCATCGCGGTCTACGGTCTGCCGGACGCCGCCGCGAAGCGGGAGGCGGGAGCCGTGAGAGAGGACGAATGGAACCGGCCCGCCGGGATCTACGGCTGCAACAAGCTGTACGCCGAGATGATCGGCTCTTACTTCGCGGCGCGCGCGCGGAGGGACGGGACGCCCGGACTCGACTTTCGGGCGATTCGCTTCCCCGGCTTGATCAGCGCGGATACGCTGCCGTCCGGAGGAACCAGCGACTACGCCCCCGAGATGATCCACGCCGCCGCTCGAGGGAAGCCCTACGCGTGCTTCGTCGCGGCCGAGACCCGCATGCCGTTCATGACGATGCCGGATGCGGTCGCGTCGATCCTGCGGCTCGACGCCGCCGGCGCCGAACAACTGACGACGCGCGTCTACAACATCGGGGCTTTCTCGCCGAGCGCCTCGGAGATCCGGGACGCGGTGCTCGCTCACTTCCCGGATGCGCGCATCAGCTTCGAGCCGGTGCTTTGGCGCCAGGCCATCGTCGACACTTGGCCGGCGGACGTCGACGATACTCGAGCGAGACGCGACTGGGGGCACGCGCCTCGCTACGGCTTGACCGAGGCCCTGTCGTCGTATCTCGTTCCCGCCCTCGTGAAGCGCTACGCCGCCCGCGTGGCTCCTTGAGCCGATGCCCAATGGAATCGAGATCGCGTTCCTGCCGCTCCGCGCGATCGTCGGGCCGGTATTCAACGTGGCCTTTCGCGTCAAGACGATCGGCCGCGAGAACATACCGCGCACGGGGGCGGCGCTCCTCGCCGCGAATCACGCTTCCTTCCTCGATCCGATCCTGATCGCGACGCGAGCGCGGAGGCCGGTCCGCTTCCTCGTCGCGCACGATTTCTACCGCGACCCGCGCCTTCACATGCTCTTGCGCTGGCTCGGGACGATTCCGGTCGGCGGCGACATCGGCATCGTCGGCTCGTTCCGCCGCGTGGGCGAAGTCATCGGGGAGGGCGGCCTCGTCGGCATCTTCCCCGAAGGTGGGATCACTCGCGACGGAGCCATGCGGCCGTTCCGGTCGGGCGCGGCGATGATCGCCCTGCGCACCGGCGTTCCCGTCGTTCCGATCCACGTCGGGGGGACGTTCGCCGCGCTTCCCCGGTACGCGAAGTGGCCGCGATTCGTTCCGGTGACGCTCTCCATCGGGGAGCCGATCGCCGTCGCCGCCCGGGCCAAGCCGTCGTCCGACGACGTCGCCGCTCTGACGGAGACCCTTCGGAACGCGATCGGGGCCCTCGACGCCCGCGAGACGGGAGCGCGCTAGACCGCTCGGCCGGCGGCGACCGCCTGCAGGAGGACGCGGCGGACGTTCTCGACGTCGAGGGGCTTGGCCAGAATCCTGTTCGGCAGCCCCTCGAGGAACTTGAGACTCTCCTGACGCACGAGATCTCCCGTCGCGAACACGAAGCGGCGCACCATCGAGGGTTTCTCCTCGACGACGCGCTCGTACAGCGCGCGTCCGTCGAGGTTGGGCATGCGGAGATCGGCGACGATGAGATCGAAGTCGGTCTCGAGCATCTTGCTCCAGGCCTCTTCGCCGTCGCGCGCACGGGTCACCGTGGCGCCGTCCTGCTCGAGCACGCGGGAAAAGAGATCGAGCACGAGAGGCTCGTCTTCGGCGACCAGGACCTGACGGCCTTGGAGCGGGCGCGGGGATCGCGCGGGCGCGGCGGGAGCCGCCGCCTCGGCGGCGAGAGTCGTCGCACGTGGGAGGGTGAGGACGAAGCACGCTCCCGAGCCGGGACGCTCGGGGCGAAGCTCGATGCGCCCCTGATGCTCCTGGACGATGCCGTACGACACCGACAGGCCGAGCCCGGTTCCCATCCCCACGTCCTTCGTCGTGAAGAACGGATCGAAGATCCGGTGGCGAAGAGTCGGAGGCACACCGGGCCCGTTGTCCTCGATCTCCACGCCGACCTCGCCATCGTTCGCGAACGATCGGATCACGATCCGGCCGGGCCGGCCGGTGGCGGCGATCGCCTGCTCGGCGTTGTTCAAGAGATTGAGGATCACCTGCTCGATCTGGTGGAAGTCGAACAGGGCGGGAGGCAGCGACTCGGACAGCTCGAGAACGGCTTCGATCCTCGAAGCGCCGAGCTGATACGACTTGAGATCGACGATCTTGCGAATGCAGTCGTTGAGATCCTGCGCGATTTTCTTCGGGGGGTGCCTGCGCGCGAACGACAGCAGGTTGACGACGATGCGCTGGCAGCGGCGCGCCGATTCGACGATTCGCGTGAGGTCGGACTCGATCTCTCCGCGCTCGCCGCTCGACTGGAGGAGCTGGGCGTATCCCAGCACGGAGGAGAGCGGGTTGTTGAGCTCGTGAGCGACCCCCGCGACGACCTCGCCGAGGCTCGACAGGTGCTCCGCCTGCGCAAGGCTCTTCTCCGCGCGGCGCAAGTCGGTAACGTCGCGGCCGAGGAAGACCCGGCCCTGGACGGCCCCCGCGTCGTCCGTCAGCGGAGCGCTGACCAGATGAAGCTCGCACGCGCCGCCGTCAGGGCGGGTCAGTATGATGTCGCGCCCCTTCCGTCCCGCCTCGGCTTGCCCTTCGGCCGCCGGGAGCAATTCGGCGAGCGGCCGCCCGAGGGCTTCCAGGGCGAAGCGGCCGGTGACACTCTCCGCGGCACGGTTGAATTCCGTGATCCGTCCCTCCCGGTCGACGGCGACGATGACGTCGGGCGTGCCGTCGAGCACGCGGCGGAGCTTCTCGCCGGTGGCCCGGTGGCGCGCGGCTTCCTGCGCGGCGTCGCGGTAGAGCGCGGCATTCTTCAGCGCGTTGGCCGAGGCCGCAGCGGCGATCCGGCAGAAGCGCATCTCGGTCTCCGTGAACGGAGTTTCCCGGCTGGCGCGCAGGAAGAGCGTGCCCAGCACTTCCCTGCCGTAGCAAAGCGGGATGACGAGAAGCGATCGGTAGCCCTGCTGGAGCAGAACGTCCCGGATCGGCGCCAGAAGGGGGTCGTTGGCGACGTCGCCGACCACGACCGGCTCGCGGGTCTCGATCGCACGGCGAATCTCGGGGTATTTCGCGAGATCCACCTCGAGCATGTCCGCTCCGGGGTTGTCGCTCGCCGCCATGACGAAGCAGCGCTCGGCTCCGTTTTCGGCGAAAACGATCGAGCAGCGCTGAGCCCCGACGCGCTCCCCCACCCGATTGACGATCAGGCTCATGACCTCACGCAGGTCCAAGCTGCCGCTGACCGCCTCGGCGATGTCGAGGACCGCCCGCACCTCGCGGCGCTCGCGATCCGCCGCGGCGGCGAGCTTGCGCGCGCCGTTCGCGCGACCTGCGAGGAATGCAGCCGCCGCGACGAGCAGAGACACTCCCCAGACGACGGTCGCCAGCTCACCGTGAGTCATCGCACCCCCTACCGCGGGACTCGGCGGACACCCGGGTGGACACGGCGTCAAACCCAGGTCGTTGCGGGACTTGGCCGAATATAAGTTCGAGTTACAGGAGTGCAACCCGCGGGCGGCTCCGTCTGGTCAGCCCCAAATGCCCCTGCTAGAATCCGCGCGGCGCTATCGTCTAGGGGTTAGGACGGGTGGTTCTCAGCCATCAAACCAGGGTTCGAATCCCTGTAGCGCTACCAGCCGAGCGCCGTCACTCTCCCGAGAGATCGCAGGGAAGAATATCGAGCACGGCTGGGAACCGCGTCTCCGGGCAGAGACGTTGAAGGATGGAGAGGACGTTGCGGCGGATGTCGTCGACCCGCTCCGTCGTCAACCGCTCGTCGATCACCTTCCCGACGTACTCGTCTTCTCCCAACCTGCAAATCGTCAAAAACGTGGTGTCGTCGTGGGAGATGTATTTTTTGTCCGTCCCGGTGATGGACTCCAGTCGGCGGCGCACCTGGCTGTCCATCTTCGTTCCGACGAACAGTGACTGTCCATCGCGAAGCTTCAACGGGCCCTCCCCGACGCGGTTTTCCGGAGACGGCCTAAAGTTTGCAGGAGCCCGACCGAAAGTCAAGGATGGAACTGGCCGGAGGCTTGCATGAGCGGTGGCGTCCTCTTCGTCTCGGGCGACGTCTTTTTCTGGGCGCGCGTGTCCGCGGCGGCGAAAAGCGCCGGGCGGGGGGCGGTCCGCATCGATAACGAGGCGGCCATGCAGGCCGCATTCACCGCGGGCGGCGTGTCCCTCGTCATCGCCGATCTGGGCTTGCGGTCGTTGGACCTGACGAGCTGGGCCCGCCGATGGAAGGAATCATCACCCGCGCCGCGTCTCGTCGCGTTCGGGAGCCACGTCGACGAGGCAGCGCTCGCCGCCGCGCGCGAGGCC
>CAZEII010000076.1:0-13951 GCA_964511835.1 uncultured Acidobacteriota bacterium
ACCATGGCCGACATGCGCTCGATCGGCACGGCGATCGAGTCCTATGCGGTCGACAACAACGTGTATCCGGTCGCCAACTCGGCCGCCATCTTGCAGGGCTTCATGCAGCCGATCTACATCAAGACGATGCCCACGCTCGACGGCTGGAGCAACACGTTCGCCGTGGACTCCATCTCCACGCAGTACACGGTTTCCTCGAACGGCAAGGATGGCGCGCCGCAGACCTGCGCGGCCGGCGTGACCCAGACGTTCGCGGACGACATCTGCTTCATCAACGGCCAGTTCCTCCGTTACCCGCAGGGCAGCCAGCAGTAAGACATCTTCGCTATCCAACGAAGCGGCGAGGGTCGAACGGCCCTCGCCGTTTCTTTTTTTGGGCTGACGCTCGTTGTCAGGCTTCGGGGGAGAGCGGACAGTCCCGGGCAAGTGCCGCGCGAGAAAGCGCGGAAGGACGCCGTCGCTCTCTCCCGTGTCCCATGGCACGACCGTTGCTGTTTCCTACCGGCGGGACCTATATAGGAGGCCACACATGTTGAAGCGGGATTCCAAGGGATTCACTCTGATCGAGCTCTTGATCGTGGTCGCGATCATCGGCATCATCGCCGCCATCGCGATCCCCAACCTGCTGAACGCGATCGACCGCGGCAAGCAGAAGCGCACCATGGCCGACATGCGCTCGATCGGCACGGCGATCGAGTCCTACGCGGTCGACAACAACGTGTATCCGGTCGCCAACTCCGCCGCCATCTTGCAGGGCTTCATGCAGCCGATCTACATCAAGACGATGCCCACGCTCGACGGCTGGAGCAACACGTTCGCCGTGGACTCCATCTCCACGCAGTACACGGTTTCCTCGAACGGCAAGGATGGCGCGCCGCAGACCTGCGCGGCCGGCGTGACCCAGACGTTCGCGGACGACATCTGCTTCATCAACGGCCAGTTCCTCCGTTACCCGCAGGGCAGCCAGCAGTAAGACGGCTTCGCTCGCATCCGTTGGAACGGCGAGGGTCGAAGGATCCTCGCCGTTTTTCTTTGGCGGTGTACCGCGCACTGCATCCCGAATGGCAAGTTAAGATGCACCCGTGGCTCCTCCCCCGGACCCCGCCCCCTCCCCGGGCGTCGCCGATGCGGCCGACTGGACAGGCCGTGCGGCCGGCACGACCTTAGCCGCTCGACCGGCGGGGGCACGATGACCCGGGGGCTCCTTCAAGCACTCAGCTTCGTAGCGGCCGCGGCGCTCGCGCTGTGGCTGACGCCTCAGGTCCGCCAGGCGGCGGTGCGCTTCGGCATCGTCGATCGGCCCGATGGCCGGCTCAAGAGCCAGAAGGAGCCGGTGGCCTACCTAGGAGGGCTCGCGATCTTCCTTTCGTTCCTGCTCGCGCTCGCGTTGACGGTGCGGTTCAGCCGGGGAACCTTGGGTCTGCTGCTCGCGGGCTCGATCGTCGTGCTCGTCGGCCTCGTCGACGATCTCGGCTCGCTCAAGCCGTGGACCAAGCTGGCCGGCCAGACCGTGGCCATTCTCGTTCTCCTCAAGTCCGAGATCTTCATCAAGCTGACGTTCCTGCCCATGCCGGTCGCCATCGCGCTGTCGATCGTCTGGCTGCTCGCGTGCACGAACGCCTTCAACCTGATCGACATCATGGACGGCCTCTCCGCGGGAACCGCGATGGTGGCTTCGGTCGGGTTGATCGTCGTGGCGAATCTGGGCGGGAACGAGGATGCCGCGCTCGTCCTCGCCGCGCTCGCCGGGGCTTGCCTCGGCTTCCTCCGGTACAATTTCGAGCCGGCCAAGATCTACATGGGAGATTGCGGAAGCCTCTTCCTCGGATTGATGTTGGGCGCGACCGCGATGAACAACGCCTACACCCGCACGAACACGCTGGCGGCCGTGGCTCCCGGGTTGATCTTGGGTGTCCCGCTCTTCGACATGCTCTTCGTGATGTACGTGCGCATGCGGCGTGGCCTCCCCGTGATGCTGGGCAGCCCCGATCACGTCGCGCTCCGGTTGAGGAAATGGCGGTTGACGACCCGGCAAACCGTCGTCGGGTCCTATGTCGCCACGGCGGTCTTGGGGGCCGCGGCGCTCGGGATGAGCGCCGCGTCCTGGACGGTCGCCGCGTGGATCCTGGGCGCAGTGGTCGCCGTGGGCCTCGGTACCGCGGCTTGGCTCAAGACGATCGACATGTCTCTATGATCGTGATCCTGGGCGGTGGTCTCGCGGGGCTCGCGACCGCATACTTCCTCGGCGAGCGCGATCACGTGGTGCTCGAGGCCGAGAGCGCGCCCGGCGGGCTCTGCCGCTCGCGTCGCGTGGGCCGGTTCGTCTTCGACTACACCGGACATCTCCTCCACATGCGCGATCCTCGGACGATCGCGCTCCTCGACGTGCTCTGGCCGGACGCCTTCGCGGAGCTGACGAGGAAGGCCTTCATACGCACCCGCGGCGTCACCTTGCCGTTCCCCTTCCAGGCCAATCTCCACGGACTCCCGGAGCGCGTCGTCGCCGACTGCATTCTGGGGGCGGCGGAGGCGCTGGCCCGGCCGGTGCCGGACGATCCGGCGATCTCGTTCCACGACTGGTCGATCGCCGCCCTGGGGCGGGGGATCAGCGACGCGTTCATGTTCCCTTACAACACGAAGCTGTTCCGGCGGGATCCGCGGGAGATGACCGCGGACTGGGTCTCGTGGGCCGTTCCGCGGCCGAATCTCGGCGAGATCGTCCGCGGCGCGCTCGGAATCGCCAATGAGCGGATGGGGTACAACGCCACATTCCGCTATCCCAAGGACGGCGGGATCGAGATCATTCCCAACGCGTTCGCGAAGCGGCTGCGAAGCCTTCGTACGGATGCGCGTGTCGTTTCGATCGACCTCGGACGCCGGCGGGTCACGCTCGCGAGCGGGGAGTCGATGGCCTACGATCGGCTCGTGTCGACGCTCCCCCTTCCGGCGTTCCTCCGTGCCGCCAACGGAGGGGGCTTCGACGGCGCGGAGCTCGCGACGCAGCTCGACTGGTCGGTGGTCGGCTGCCTCAATCTCGGGATCGACCGGCGCGGCGTCGGCGAAGGCGCGCACTGGATCTACTTCCCCGATGAAGGCACGCCGTTCTATCGCGCTGGATTCCCGCACGCCATGAGCGAAGGGGTCTGCCCTCCGGGAACCTCCTCGCTGTACGTCGAGTTCGGCTTGAAGCGCGACGAGCCCGCCGATGCGACGGCGCTCGAGCGGAGCGCCTTGTCCGCGCTGCGGCGCGACGGAATCCTGCGCGAGGATGACCGCGTGATCGCGCGTGACTGGATCCGCATCGATCCGGGGTACGTCATCTTCGACCGGGCGCGGAAGCAGGTTATGAATGAGGTCCTGCCGCACCTCGCGGCGCTCGGGGTGACGGTGATCGGCCGGTACGGAGCTTGGACCTACTCCTACATGGAGCGCGCGATCCTCGACGGGATGGAGACCGCCGAGGCCCTCGCCCGCGGAGCCTAGGCCGACTCGCGATGTGCGGCATTTGCGGCGTGATCGAGCCCACCTTTGCGCCGATCGACCCGAAGGGGACGCGCGCGATGCTCGATGCGATGGCGCATCGGGGCCCCGACGCCTGGGGGATGATCGAGGCTCCGGGGGTCTCGGCAGGGATCCGACGGCTGCGCGTCATCGACCTCGCCACGGGCGACCAGCCGATCCGCAACGAGGACGGCTCCGTCGAAGTCGTCTTCAACGGCGAGATCTACAACCACCGGGCGCTCCGCCGCGAGCTCGAACTCTCAGGGCACCGGTTCGCCACACGATCGGACACGGAGGTGTTGGTTCACCTCTGGGAGGATCGGGGCCCCGGCATGGTGCACGCGCTGGACGGAATGTTCGCCTTCTGCGTGGTCGACCGCCGGCACCGCGAAGTGCTCGTCGCGCGGGACGGCTTGGGGATCAAGCCGCTGTACGTGCGCGAGCTTCGCGGAGGCCTCGTGTTCGCATCGGAGGTTGCAGCGCTCCTGCGGTATCCGGCCCCCAAGCCCACCATCGATCCACGGCGGCTCGTCGACCTGGTGGCGCTCCAGTACGTCCCGGGAGAGCGGACGGTGTTTCGCGAGATCCGCAAGCTCCTCCCGGGGCACGCGATCCACGTGCGAGACGGCCGCGTTCGCGTTCAGCGGTGGTTCGAGTTCCCCAACGCTCCGCCCGACGGAGAGGGACGCCTCGAGGAGCAGGGGGAACGGCTGCAGAGCCTTTTGACCGATGCCGTCGCGGAGCAGGCGGTGGCCGACGTGCCGGTTGGCGTCTTCCTCTCCGGCGGCCTCGACTCCACCGGGATCGCCGCGCTTCTCGCGAAGGCCGCTCCCGGGCGGGTTCAATCGTTCTCCGTCGGATTCGCGGCGTCGGACCACGACGAGCGGCGGTTCGCGGAGATCGCGAGCCGGGCGCTCGGAACCGATCACCACGCGCTGACCGTCTCCGCGGACGACGTAGCCCGCTTGCTTCCGGCCGCCATCGCCCATCTCGAGGAGCCGGTCCTCGATCCCGCGCTGCTTCCGACTTGGATTCTGTCGCGCTTCGCGCGCAGCGAGGTCACGGTCGCCCTTTCCGGCGAAGGCGCCGACGAGCTGTTCGGCGGTTATCGGCGATACCTCTACCAGCGGCGGCTGGGCTGGATGCGCGCCTTGCCGGGGCTCGGCGCCGCAGCGCGGGCAGGGCGCCGGCTCGGCATGGTGCCGGTCCGGGTGGGACAGGCGCTGGAGGCGCTCGGCGAGCGAGATCCCGTGCGCAACCACCTGGAGTGGTCGCAGACGCTCCCGCACTCAGTCGTGGAAACCCTCTTCGAAGGCGATCTCGTCGCCGAGGCGACGCGCGACGCCGAAGAAAGTTTCGCGCCCTACTTCGACCGGGTGCCCGGCGGGCTCTCCGCGCAACTGCGCGCCGATCTCTCCGAGTGGCTGCCGCACAATCTCCTGCAAAAGGTCGATCGCGCCTCGATGGCGTCTTCGCTCGAGGCGCGGGTTCCGTATCTGGCCCTGCCGATCGTTCGCTTCGTCGCCGCGCTTCCGGAGTCGGCGAAGATTCGAGGCGCGGAGACCAAGCGCCTCCTGCGGCACGCCCTGCGAGGGATCGTCCCGGAGCCGATCCTCGAGAGGCCCAAGCAGGGCTTCGATCTCCCGCTCGACGCGTGGATCCGGGGCCCGTTGCGCGACCTCGCGGCCTCGCGACTCGAGGAGCGCAGCCTCGGTCGCTGGCCGGGGCTCAACGCCGACGCGGCCGCCGGGATGTTCTCCCGCCACCTGTCGGGGGCGGAAGATCTCGGGCTCCCGCTCTTCAGCCTGCTTTCGATAAGCCTCTTTCTGGAGCGCCATGGAGTCTAGGCGGCGCCGGCTCGTTCACCTCGTGACGCGTCTCGAGCTGGGAGGCGCGCAGCAGAACACACTTCATTGCGTCGAGCACCACGATCGCGCAAAGTACGACGTGTCGCTCTGGTCCGGAGCCGGAGGTTTCCTCGACGCCCGGGCGGCCGCCATTCCCGGCGCCGACGTGAAGCTCCTGCCGTGGCTGGCGCATCCGATCTCCCCCGTCGCCGACGCCGGCGCCGTCGTGAGGTTAGCGTCGATGCTCCGCGACGTGGAGGTGCTGCACACGCACTCGTCGAAGGCTGGGATTCTCGGACGCGCGGCGGCGCGACTTGCCGGGACGCCTGCGGTCGTCCACACGGTGCACGGTTGGAGCTTCAACGATGTCCAACCGGCCGTGATCCGGCGGCTGTACGTCGAGGCCGAGCGCGCAGCCGCGCGCGTAACCGATCGCATCGTGTGCGTCGCCCGCTACGACCGGGAGCGAGGGCTCGCCGCGGGAATCGGCGAAGCGTCGCAGTACCGCATCGTTCGAAGCGGCATCGATCCATCTCAGTACGCTGCGCCACCGGCAGCCCGCGAGCGGATCCGACGATCTTTGGGAATCGAGCCGGACGAACTCGTCGTGGGATCGATCGGCAACTTCAAGCCCCAGAAAGCGCCGCTCGTTTTCATCGAAGCGGCGCGGCGAGCGTCTCTTCGCGACCGGCGGCTCAAGTTCCTCGTCGCCGGAGACGGCGAGCTGAGGCCCGCCGTCGAGGGGGCGATCTCAGGGGCCGGTCTCGCGGGCGTCGTGCACCTCCTCGGATGGCGGGAGGACGTTCCCGAGATTCTCGCGGCGATGGATATCTTCCTGCTGACCTCGCTGTTCGAGGGGCTGCCACGCTCCGTTCTACAAGCGATGGCGGCATCGGTCGCGGTGGTGGCGACGGACACCGGTGGAGTGCGAGAGGTGATCGCCGACGGTAAGACCGGATTGCTGGTGCCACCAGGACACCCGCAGGCGGCCGCGGAGGCGGTCCTTGTGCTCGCGAGCGATGCTGGCCTTCGCGAGGGGTTCGCTCGTTCCGCGCGGTCGCGCCTGGGAGCGGAATTCGACATTCGCCGGCTTGTTCCGGATCTGGAGTCGCTCTACGACGAGATCCTTACGGGAGGCTCACAGGTCAGCGCGCGTGCCACGTCTTCGTAGCATCTTGGCGGTCCCTGGCCCGAGCACTAGATTTCCGTCGTTTTGGAAGAGGAGCACCCGGGCGGCATGGTTGCGGTCATCGAGTTGCGATCTTTGCGAAAGGCGTTCCGCGGCCACCTCGGGATCGGTCGAACCGTGGCGGTGGACGGCCTCGACCTCTCCGTTCAGCCGGGGGAGATCTTCGGCCTCCTCGGTCCCAACGGTGCCGGCAAGACGACCACGCTCAAGTTGATGCTGGCTCTGCTTCGCCCCGACTCCGGCGAAGTGCGGTTGTTCGGCCGGCCGCCCACCGACATCGCTGCACGAGCGCGGCTGGGTTTCCTGCCCGAGAACCCCTACTTCTACGATTATCTGACGGCTGCCGAGTTCCTCGACCTCTACGGCAGACTCCATCGGCTCGACGCGTCCGAGCGGAGGCGGCGAATCCAGGACGTCATCGCGCGTGTCGGTCTCACCGGAAGGGAGCGAACGCCGCTCCGCAAGTTCTCGAAGGGGATGATTCAGCGGCTCGGCCTGGCTCAGGCGATTCAGCACGAGCCCGAGCTGGTCATTCTGGACGAGCCGATGTCCGGGCTCGATCCGATCGGCCGCCGGGAAGTTCGCGATCTCATCCTCGCGCAGCGCGCCGCCGGCCGGACCGTCTTCTTCTCGAGCCACATCCTGCAAGACGCCGAGTTGATCTGCGACCGCGTCGCCATCGTCGCCAAGGGAAAGCTCCGCGCCGTCGGTCGTCTCGACGATCTCGCCTCGCGCGAGGCGAAGTGGATCGAGGTGTCGGTCCGAGGGCGCCTCCCCGCGGATGCGCCCGGGGAAAAGACGACCGCCCCCGACGGCACGACCCTCGTCAAAGTCGACGGCGTGCCTGCCCTGACCCGACTTCTGGCCGCCGTGCCCGCGGCCGGGGGAGAAGTCGTCTCGGTCTGGCCACGCCGTGAATCGCTCGAAGATCTCTTCCTCCGGGAGATCGGGCGGGCGAAGGCCGAGGAGCGCGTTTCGTGAGCGCGATCGCCGCCATAGCTCTCAACACGTTTCGAGAGGCGATCCGCGATCGGATCCTCTACCTGATCCTCGTATTCGCGCTCGTCCTGATCGCACTCTCGCATTTCGTGTCGCTCTTGACCGTGGGGAGCGAGGTCAAGATCGTGAAAGACTTGGGACTCTCGGCGATCTCGATCTTCGGATTGTTGACCGCCGTCTTCGTCGGCGTTTCCCTCGTGTTCAAAGAGATCGAGCGCCGGACCGTCTACACGCTGTTGGCTCAGCCCGTGCGGCGATGGCAATTCGTCTGCGGCAAGTTCGCCGGGCTGTCGCTGGTGCTGGTCTGCTCCGTCACGCTCACGGGCGCCGCGCTGCTGGCGGCCGTCGCGATGAAGGGGGAATCTCAGGCGCCTCTCATTCCGGCGATCGCATTGGGGCTCGTGGAGTTGGAGCTGATCGCGGCGTGCGCCGTGCTGTTCTCGAGCCTGACGAATCCGATCCTGGCCGCCGTGGGCACGGTCGCGACCTACGTCGTCGGCCACTTGTCGTGGAGCTTCGATCTTCTCGAGAAGCGCATCCAGGGGAGCACCGGCAAGGCGCTCTGCCGCGCGCTCCACATGATCCTGCCGAACCTCGACCGGCTGAACGTCAAGGCCGCGGCGGTCCACGGGATCGCACTGCCGGACGGGTACTTCGCGGCAGCGGTCGCCTACGGGCTGTTCTATGCGGCGGCCGTTCTCGTCCTGGCGTGCCTCGTCTTCGAGAGCCGGGAGTTCGTGTGAACCCTCGCCTGGTCGGTGCCGCGCTGTTCTTGACCGCCGCTTGCGGCGCGGGCGCCGCCCGCGCCCGTCTCACGGGGATCGCCGAGGCGGGCCGTGGCACTCAAGAGCTGCTGTATCTTCCCAACGGCAAGTACTTGAAGCTTGTCAGCCTCGGGCACGCGCCGATGGTCGCGGACTTCGTCTATTTGTGGGCGATCCAGTACTACTCCGACTACGACCTCACCGACCGCTACCGGTACGTCGAGCACGTCTTCGGCAACGTTGTCGGCGAACTGGATCCCGCCTACACGGATCCTTATTGGCTCGGTGCGGTCATCCTGACGACCGAAGCCAAGGATTTGGACGCCGGTCTACGGCTTCTCGACAAGGGGTTCGAAAGGAACCCCTCCGCGTGGATCCTCCCCTTCCTCGCCGGGTGGGAATGCGATCGCGCCCAGCAGTTCGACCGCGCCGCGTCCTACTTCGACCGCGCGGCGAAAGCGCCCGGAGCACCGCCGGATCTCTACCGGCTGAAGGCCGGGATGACCGCCCTGACGGGGAATCTGCACGAGGCGATCGCGCGATGGAAGGACGTGCTGGAGGATCCCCGCAATGACGACGAAGCGCGGGCGATCGCGAGGCGCCAGATCAGGACCCTCACCGTGAAGGCGGACGTCCAGGATCTCGACGCGGCGATCGCCGCATTCAAGGACAAGAACGGCCGCACGCCGCACACGCTCGATGAGCTCGTCCGCGCCGGTCTCCTGCGCTCCCTTCCTCTCGACCCGGACGGAAAGGCTTACCTCTACGACGCCACGAGTGGCGCGGTCTCCAGCACGGCCTCCCGAGTGCTGGGCTGATGGACGCACCGACCCTCGAGCCGTTCGCTTCGATCCTCGTGCTCGCCGTGGGCCTGGTGTTGGGGAGCTTCCTGAACGTTTGCATCCATCGTCTGCCGCTCGGGGAGAGCGTCGTCTCTCCTCGGTCGAGGTGCCCTCGGTGCGGCGCTCCCGTACGCGCGTGGGAGAACGTCCCGGTCCTGTCCTGGCTCCTCTTGCGAGGGCGGTGCGCTGCGTGCCGGGCGCCGATCTCCATCCGCTATCCGGCCGTGGAAGCGCTCACCGGCACCGCGGCCCTGGCCCTTTGGCGCGCGTTCGGCCCGACCTGGGCGTTCGCGATCGCCGCTCTCTTCGTGCTCATGTTGATCGTTCTCTTCTTCACCGACTACGATCATCAGCTGCTTCCCGACGTCGTGACGCTTCCTGGCTTCGGAGTGGGCCTGGCCGCGGCGTGGTTCAATCCGTTTCTCGGCGAGCCCGGCTGGCCGAGGATCGTCGCCGCTGCCACCGGGGCCGCTCTCGGTTCCGGGATTCTCTGGGGTATCGGCGCGCTGTACTCCCGGCTCCGCGGAGTCGAGGCGATGGGCTTCGGCGACGTCAAGATGATGGCGATGGTCGGGGCGTTCACGGGTCCCGCCGGTGTGGCCGTGACGCTTTTCATGGCCTCGACGGCCGGCGCGGCGATCGGCCTCGCGCTGATTCCTTTGAAAGGGAAAACGCTCCAGAACGCCCTGCCGTTCGGCTGTTTCCTGGCGCCGGCGGCGGTCGCAGCGCTGCTCTGGGGCCGACGCCTGGTCGCGGCCTATCTGGGGGTCCTCCACGGAGCCTCATAGGACTCGGCGTTCGATGTCCGGATCGTCCGACGCCGGACGCCGGGGCCGTCGGACTGCCTCGGCGTTTGCATCGCTGCTGCGACAAGCGTACTAGACTTCAAGGTCTCGGAGCCCAGGTATTCCGGGGAGGAGCCGTGTGCCCACGACGGAGACTCAAGATCCGCAAGACAGGGCGCACCTCCGGCTTCAGCTTGCCGGAGCTCCTCGCCGTGATGGCGCTGCTGGCGATAGCGCTCGCGATCGGCATTCCGATCGTCAACGAGCAGGTTCGGATCGCGGAGGTCCGCGCCGCCGCCGACGATCTGGCCCTGCATCTGCGCGCGGCGCGGATGATCTCGGTGGCGCAGCATCGAACGGTGACGTTCAACGTCTACCCCGATCCGAACAATGCGTTCGCTTACGACCGCACCGCCGGCCGCCCCGAGCAAAGGTTCTCGACCCCGGCGAGCGTCAGGATCTCCCAGGCGTCGGACCGCACGATCCTGTTCAAGGAAAACGGCTCCGTCGAGGTTGCGTCGTCGATCGTCCTGGAGTCCGACGTCTCCGGAGCCCGGGAGCGCTGGACGGTCACCGTCAACTCGCTCGGCTTGGCCACGCTCTTGCATGAACGACTCAACTCGGGAGCGTGATGGGAGAAGGGCGAGCGCGTGGATTCAGCTTGGTGGAGGTGATCGTTGCGATGGGGCTCCTCGCGGGCGTCTTGATCGCGATCGGCGGTCTCTTCATCATCGGCGGGAAGCAGGTCAAGAGCGGACGAGCGTCGAGCGAGGCGCTGGCCGTCGGCAAGGTGATCCACGAGGACATGCTCGGCTGGGGGTACTCTCAGCTATGGCAGGTGTTCGGATACGACGGGCAGGCGACATCGTATGCGGTGGACACGCGGAACTGCGGGGCCTGTGTCGAGTGGCAGACGACGCTCGCCTCGAAGCTGGGGCCGGAGGCCTACGCGAACATCAAGATCGAATCGGTCGCCGACGCCGATGGGATGACGTTCAATTTCGCCGACGCCTCCGGGAACATCCTCGCGCGCACGATTCGGGTCACCGTCACGGTCCACTGGACCGAGAAGCCCGGCCGCTCCCGCTCGATCACCGTTGGCACGACGAGGAACTGATGACCGGCTCGAGACATGCCGAGCGCGGGCTTTCCCTGGTCGAGGTGTTGGTCGCTACCACGATCCTCGCCCTCGTCGTCGTGATCGCCCTCACCGTCTACGACCAGTCCCGCCAGGCGTTTGCCCGGGGAGAGAACGCGGTCGAGCAGCAGGAGGCGGTCCGGATCGCCTTCGACAAGCTGACGACCGACATCCGCATGCTCGGGTTCAACGTCAACCCCGACGGAAATCCGACCCGCACCGACGAGCAGCTCGAAGGAGCGCTCGATCACGCGATCGTCCTCCGCGCCGATTTCGATCGATCGGATTCCGTCGCGAGCCGAACCCCCGAGACGAGCCTCGCCGGCGGGGCGTACGCGACCGTCTCCACCGGAAACGACGAGATCGTCGCTTACGTGCTGGCGAGGCCCGACGGCAGCGGCCCCGACACGATCACGTTTCAAGCCGACGTTCGTGAGCCGGTGCGCGACGGGAGCGTCGAGCCGGTGACGATCGGCAACGTGGTTCTGAATCCGACGAGCCCTCCGTACACGCTCTACCGAGTGACTCTCAACAACGACTCCTCGACCTACGGCAGCTCGTCGTTCGTCGTGCGAACGCCCGTGATGGAAAACGTTCGCGAACTGAGCTTCGTCTACCACGACGCCGCCGGCACGTTCAAGGACCCGTCCGCGACGATCTCGGAGTCTCCCTCCGCGAAGGCGATCCGAAGCGGTCTCACCCGTGTGAGCGTGTCGCTCGTCGGCATGACCCGCCAACAAGATCTGGCCTACGACGACCCCAACGATCCCGCGGCGCCCCGATTTCGGAAATTCGAGCTACGGGGAGACGTGACTCCGCGGAACATGCGGTTGAAGGGGTTTCCGGACGTGGATGCCGACGTGACCCCGCCGTCCAAGCCCGCGACGCCGACCGTCATCCCCGGACACTGCGGCGGACTGATCGTCGTATGGGCTCCGAATCCGGGTGGCGAGCACGTCACGCAGTACCGCATCGGCTGGGGGCCGTCGAGCTCGGTCATCGCGGGCACCCGCAACGTTCCGGGCTCGCCGTTCTTTCTGGACGGCTTGGCGAACGGTACGACCACCTACGTGTCGGTTCAGGCGCAAGACGCGGCGGGGAACGTAAGCGTGCGAAGCGATCTCGCTTCGGCCACGGTCACCAACCTCAACGCGCCGAGCACGCCCACCGGCTTCACGACCTCCACGGATCGGCCCTACGGCGTGTACGTGTCCTGGACGCCCGTCACGACCAACTCTGCGAGCGTGCCCGCCGCCGATCCCGCCGTCCCGAGGATTCGTGACCTCGCCGGCTACCGGCTGTATTCGTATCCCTATCCGGGATTCGATCTTGACGACGCGACTAAAGTGGCCGACGAGCGGGTGCTCGGTCCGTCGTTCCAGCCACCTTACGAAGATACCCCGCTCGTCGCCTGCAACGACCGCTACTACATGCTGACCGCCGTGGACACGTGCGGAAGGGAGAGCGACCCGACGCCGAGCTCGCGCGGCCGCCTCGTCGGCTCGGGCGTCAAGGCGTCGCCGCCGACCAACGTGCAAGCGCATTTCACCGGCCCGGGCGCGGCAAGGGTCCGATGGACGCCGACCACGTCGGACGTCGCCGGAAAGGCGATCGAGATCGACCGCTACGAAGTCTTCCGCTCGGATCCGATCGACGGGGCTCTTCCGCCGGCGTCCGCGACCTGGGGACCGACCCGTGTCGCGGCGGTCTACAACCCAGTGTTCGACGACCCTGCGGTGCCCGCCCTTGCGCCGGACCAAGTGGTTTGGTATCGAGTGATCGCGACCGACTACTGCGGCAACAACTCGGACTATTCGGCGGAAGCGAAGCTGGAGTGTGCGTTCGGCGGGGACGTCCAGATCACGCGGCCCCGTGACGGTGGGACCGTCTCGGGTGCCGTGACGACGGTGGTCGCCGCGCCAGGCTGCACCAACTGCATGAGCACGACGATCACCTACGTCCACCGCGTCAACGGGCTCATGCGGACCTTCACCTCCAACGTGCCCGGAACCACCTGGACCGACACGGGATGGACGGCCCTCCCGGTCGGGGACTACACGATAACGGCCGCCGTCACCACGTTCGAAGCCTGTACCGCGACGCAGGTCGTCGGCGTGACGGCGATCGTCGCCCCCGAGCCGCCCCCATGAAGACGGACGAGCGCGGATCGGCGCTCGTCGTTGCGCTTCTCGTGATGACGATCATGACGCTCCTCGGCGTGTCGTACCTGATGATCGCCGACACGGAGAACCGGATCGCGGAGAACGAACGGCTCTCGGCGCAGGCCCTTTATTTCGGCGAAGGGGTGACGCGCGAGGTCAAGCGCTGGTTCGACCGGCCCCCGTACTCCGCGGAGGGGGGCCTCAACGCGTCGCGCCCGACGACCGCCGTCATCGATCGGACGAAACGCCACATCGATCTCGACGGCGCCGGCCCCTCGCCGGACGTCCCGGCCGACGGCTCGGCGGCCCGCCCTTATTACAAGGCCGGCGTCGACCGCGACGGCGACGGGAGCGACGACATCTTCGAAAAACCCTATCGGCCGGGTCTGGCCGACATGCTGGTCGGTACGGCGGCGAGCCCCGACATGGAGATCGACCGGGCGGCCAGCCCCGAGGCGGCCATCTTCCTCGACGGATTGGCCGAGAAGATCATGCCGGGATTCCCCTCGACGCCGGCCGGTACGCTCGCGCGCATCAAGACGATTGACGTCTACGGTCCGCCTTACCTCGATTCGGGGGGCGGCAACTGGGTGCGCTACGGCATGGCGACGATCGGCACGCGTGTCCAGATCCTCCGCAATATCGGAACCCCCGACGAGCAGGTCATAGCCGACCGCACGGTGACGGCGGTGCTCAACGAGACGCCGTTCGGAAGCGTGTACGG
>CAZEII010000077.1:0-13786 GCA_964511835.1 uncultured Acidobacteriota bacterium
AAGTCAGACGGAACACCGCCTGCGTTTCGACGCGATGCTCGAGCTTTGGATCAGTGCCGAGTCGATGACGACGTTACCGGGATGGAACTCCCCTTGACGCCCAGCGGGTCTCCCACGTCGGGGCCGTCCGAGATGCCATAGGTCTGCGGTCCGTCGAAAGTCGGAACCTCAAAGAATACGAGCCCGACGCCGTCATGGAAGGTGAAGACCACCCGGTGCCCGACGATCAGCATCTGGACCGAAGAGATCGGACCTTCGAAGCTCGGAGCGTGGGAGGTCACGACGGAACGATCCGACACCGGTTGGTGCACCGCGCCTCGGCTTGGCGACGCGGCCAGCGTCGAACCACCGACCGCCAGCATCAGCAGCAGGCTTAGGAATGCATGACGCTTAGCCATTGCTCCGCCTCCTTTCCACGTAGGAATCAAAGGCTTCGACCTCCAGGAACCGGCGCTCCAAGCTCGATCTCAGCGCCTTGAGTCGCCCGAAGGCAATCTTTTCGCGAGTCGGGTTCCCCTGGTTGCCCGCCATCTTCCATTCATAGAACGCATTGAAGAACAGCACGTCCGAATACTTCTCCGGGGTGCTGGCCAGCGCGTCGGACTGCCGGAAGCAGGCCTGCGCTTGATCGGTCTCTCCCAGTCGGAAATGCGCTTCGCCCAGGTTGCTCCAAGCCTGCGCTTCCTGGCGCCTCAAACCCGCCGCGTGCGCTTCCGCAAGCGCCGAACGCAACAGCCGGACGCCCTCCTTGACCTTTCCGAGAGCGACATAGCAATCGCCGACGTTGATGCGAACCCGGATCGCCTCCTGCGTCTCTCCACAGGTGTCGTAAAGCGCGCCGGCCTCGCGATAACGGTCGACGGCGGCCAAATGCTGCTTCTTCTGTGCCAAGAGACGGCCGAGCGTATGAAGCGCCCGCGCGGCGACGATGGCCAATCCCTCGGTCTTCGCGAGCCCGAGCGCCCGCTCTGCTTCGACTTCCGCGATCAGGATGTCTCCCTGATCCGCGTGGAGATTCGCCAGGATCAAGAACGCGCGAGCCACGACCGTCGGGGAAAGCTCGTTCGCGGAGCGGAGGGCGTGACGCAGCTCCTGCTCGGCCAGCGCAAGCTTTCCGAGACGGGAGAGCGCCATGGCGAGATTGACGCGCGTTTGGATGACCGATTCCTGTGTATTGCCGCTCGTCTCCTCGTTGTGCAACTGGTCCAGAGCGAAATCGTAGTACGCGAACGCTTGTCCGTAATCTCCCGACCGGAGCGCTGCGTTGCCTTCGTTGACGAGCGACTTCGGCTCCGTGCTGTGGGACTTGAGGATCTCGAAGGATTCCAGATCGACGACGTCCGAAAACGCCTGGACCGAGACGTTGAAAACATTCGCGAGCACCCGCAGCTTGTCGAAGGACGGATAACAGATTCCCTTCTCGTAGCGGGACAGCTGCGAATTGTCGATCTCGCCACCCTCCGCCTTGGCTCGCTCTTCGACCCGGCGCAATGAATAGCCGTAGCCGACGCGAAGTCGACGGAGATAGCTACCCAGTCGAACGCTACCCTTCAGAGCGCTCTCTGCGTGAGCTTCCATAGCAACCTCCCCCTCCCGCTCTGCCGTCCGCCTTCTGACCCCAGATCGTCCCAGGAAAGTCTACTCCGGGGAAGTCGGACTGCCAGTGAGTTTCCGTGGAACTGCCCTTCTAGGCAACCAGGGAACTGCGCCGGCTCCATCGGCTGCGGGGAATTAGCAGCAGCGCCAAGTAAATGTGGCAGTCTCAACCAGACCCTTCGGCACGACATCAGGCGTCGGCTGGGAAGCGGGGAATCCCCCTAGAATGCCAGCACGGTATGCCGAAGTTCGGAATTCAAAGCCCGCGTTTGGTGCCCCCAGGAGGGTGGGAAACCGTACGTGCATTTACGATTTTTGCCGCTCTTTTGGCCGTTCTTCTCGGGTCGGCCCACGCGCTCGCCTTTCAGGACATCAGTCAACTTGCCCGGAGCCGCAGTCTCCTGAGCGCGAGACAGGAGGCCGACCGAATTGCGGGCATTGTGGTTTCCCTAGGGAGTGGCCCGTCGGGGATGGACTTCTATCGCCTGAGGCAAGGTCGGGCGCAGCTCGAAGGCCTATTGGCCTCCCGGCTCGTCGGCCGGCCAGACTTGACATATGTCGACGTCCGCGACCGATTCGGGGCCCGCGTCGCAGCCGTCCGATCTCGGCCTGCCCCGGCCGAAACGCTCGAGGTCAGCACCGGGCTCGTGCTCGGCGGGCTTCCTCAAGGGGAAGTGCGCGTCGGCGTGTCGACCGACGCGATCGACCGCAACATCAAGGACCTGAGCCGCTCCCTGATCATCAAGGTCGCCTTCGCGGCGGCGCTGGGTGTGGGGCTCCTCGTCGTCGGGCTCTTCTACTCTCTCCACCTCATCAAGAAGAACCGCGAGCTCGAGCACGCTCGGCAATCGTCCGCTCGCATCGAGTATCGGTTGAACCTGGGCTCGGGGCTCGCGCACGAGATCCGCAATCCGTTGAACTCGATGAACATGAACCTGCAGATGCTTGGAGAGGAGCTCCAAGGCGTGCCCGGTCTCGAAGGAGGCGAGCACCTCGAGATGCTCCGCTCCATGCAAGGGGAAATCAAGCGCATCGCGAGCTTGATCGACGGTTTCCTGCAGTACGCGCGACCCGCGACACCGCAGTTCGAGGTCGCGGATCTGAACGAGCTGCTGAACGCGACCGCCCGGTTTCTCCAGGCCGATTTTCGGCAGAGCGGCGTCGAGCTGATCCTCGACTTGGAGCCGCTTCTCCCGTCGGTCGAGCTGGATCCGGCGCAAATGCGCCAGGCGCTTCTCAACATCTTTGGCAACGCGCGCCAGGTCATGCAGCCCGGGGGAAAGGTGCGCGTGTCCACGAAGGCCGGACTGGGCGGAGAGGTGGTCATCGAGATCACCGACACGGGACCGGGGATTCCTCCCGACATGATCGAGAAGATCTTCGAGCCGTTCTTCTCGAAGAGGGCTGGGGGCACGGGGCTCGGACTCGCGATCGCCCGGCAGATGGTCGAAAACCACCGGGGCCGCATCGAGGTCGAGAGCAAGGTCGGGGAAGGAACCACCTTTCGCATTCGATTGCCGCGCCGTCACAGCCGGGCGGGTGACGCCCCGTCCGCGGGGAAAACGACGCGATGAGCGCGGCCAAGAACACCCCGGAGGAACGGGCGCGGATGCTCCGCGAGCAGATCGCCCACCATCGACGAAAGTACTACCTCGACGACGCCCCGGAGATCTCGGACGCCGACTACGATGCGCTCGAGAACGAGCTCAAAACGATCGAGGCCGCACATCCCGAGCTCGTCACCCCGGACTCGGCGACCCAGCGCGTCGGAGGCGAGCCCTCCGAAACGTTCGTCAACGTGCGCCACAGGACCGCGCTGCTCTCGTTGGACAACGCCTACTCCGAGGAGGAGCTGCGCGCGTGGGACGAGCGGCTGACGCGCGCGGTCGGGCGCTCCGCGGACAGCTACGTCGTCGAGCCGAAGGTCGACGGGCTCTCGATCGCGCTCTGGTACCGCCACGGTGGGCTCGACCGTGCGATCACGCGGGGTGACGGGGTCGTCGGCGAGGACGTCACGGCGAACGTCCGGACGATCTCGTCCATCCCGGATCACCTTAGCGATTCCGCGCCGTTCCTCGAGGTGCGTGGAGAGATCTTCATGCCGCGCGCCTCCTTTCAGGCGCTCAACGACGCCCGCCGGAGCGCGGGCGAGACCGCGTTCGCCAATCCACGCAACGCCGCCGCAGGCTCCGTGCGCCTCCTCGACGCGACGATCACCGCCCAGAGGAAGCTCGACGGCTTTTTCTATCTGCTCGCGGAAGTCGAAGACGGCGAGGTCCCGTCCACGCACTCCGCGGCGCTCGCCCGGCTGGCCGAGCTCGGCTTCAAGGTGAATCCGCTCAATGTCCTCTGCCGGTCCCTCGACGAGGTCCTCGCGCGCATCGAGGAGATCCGCGAGATGCGGGAGAGGCTCGACTACCAGATCGACGGAGCGGTGGTCAAGATCGACGACGTCGAGCTGCAGCGACGGGCGGGCTCGACCAGCAAGTTCCCGCGCTGGGCGATCGCCTACAAGTACCCCCCCGAGCAGGCGCAAACCCGGGTGCGCGACATCGTCGTTCAAGTCGGCCGCACAGGCGCGCTCACGCCCGTCGCGGAGCTCGAGCCGGTCGTCCTCGCCGGGACGACCGTGTCGCGAGCGACGCTTCACAACGAGGACGAGGTCGCGCGGAAGGACGTGCGCGTCGGCGACACGGTCGTCATCGAGAAAGCCGGCGAGGTGATCCCGCAGGTTCTGCGCGTCGTGCTCGACAAGCGCGAAGCTGGCTCGCGGCCGTTCGAGATGCCCCGTGTGTGCCCGGTGTGCGGATCGGAAGCCGTGCGCGAAGAAGGCGAAGTGGCCAGCCGGTGCACGGGTGTCTCGTGCCCGGCGAAACGCCGCGAGGCGCTGCTGCACTTCGCGTCTCGACCCGGGATGGACATCCAGGGCTTGGGAGATGCGCTCGTCGATCAGCTCCTGGCGAAGAATCTGGTCGACGATGCGGCCGACATCTACGGCCTCGAGGTCGGCGCGCTCGCCGGGCTGTCCCGCATGGGGAAGACATCGGCCGCCAATTTGGTGGCGCAGGTCTCGGCCTCGAAGTCCCGGCCTCTGTACGCGCTGCTCTACGCTCTGGGCATCCGCCACGTCGGCGAGCGGGCGGCGCGCGTGCTGTCATCGTCCTTCGGATCGCTCGACGCGCTCGAGCGCGCCGATCCTCGCGAGCTCGAAGCGACCGCCGAGATTGGACCGAAGACGGCGGCGGCGATTCGCACGTTCTTCGAACAGCCCCGGAACCGCGAGCTCATCCGGCGATTGGCGCGGGCGGGCGTGAGAACCGAGGCGTCGTCGGACGAGCGCGCCCCTCGGCCCGCTCCGGGATCGGTGTTCGCCGGGAAAACCGTGGTAATCACCGGTAGCTTGCCCGGGGTGAGCCGCGACGAGGCCAAGGCGCGTATCGAGGCGCTCGGGGGCCGGGTTTCGAGCTCCGTCAGCAAGAAGACCGACTTCCTGGTGGCGGGCGAGGACCCCGGGTCGAAGCTGGACAAGGCGGTCGCGCTGGGCGTCCGAGTCGTCGGCCCCGACGAATTCGCCCGGATGACGGCTGCTACAATCGACGATCGGGCATGAGCGAGAACATTCACGTCGTCGTCATCGAGGACGAGACCGCCAACCGCGAGAGCTACGAACGCGCGCTGTCGAAGATCGGCTACCGGGTCGCCGCGTTCGCCTCGGCCGGACCCGCGATCGAGCATCTACGCTCGCACCGGGACGTCGCGCTCATCATCACCGACCTGATGATGCCCGGAACCGATGGCTTCGGCGTTCTCGCCGCCGCCCGCGATATCGACCCGGAAGTCGGCATCCTCATGATCACGGGGCACGGATCGGTGGAATCCGCGGTCGACGCGATGAAGCGCGGCGCGGACGATTACCTGACCAAGCCGGTCGACCTGTTTGAGCTGCGGAAGCGAGGCTCGGCGATCATCGAGAAGCGAGTCCTGTCGCGGCGTGTCGTCGAGCTCGAAAGCCGGCTCGGCGAGAAGTTCGGGAAGCTCATCAGCCGATCGAAGCCGATGGAGGCGCTGTTCCGACAGATGGAAATGGTTGCGCCGACGCGATCGAATGTGCTGATCGTCGGCGAATCGGGGACAGGCAAGGAACTCGTCGCGAATGCTCTCCACGAGAACTCCCCGCGCAAGGACGGGCGGTTCTTACCGATCAACTGCGCCGCTATCCCGGCAGAAATCCTCGAATCCGAGCTCTTCGGGCACGAGCGAGGCTCGTTCACCGGCGCGACGGGACGAAAGATCGGCAAATTCGAGCTTGCGGACAAGGGGACGCTCTTCCTCGACGAGATCGGCGAGCTGCCCCTCGAGATGCAGGTGAAGCTCCTTCGCGTGCTCGAGACGCGCGAGTTCATGCGGGTGGGCGGCACCGAGACGATCAAGGTGGACATTCGTCTGATCGCGGCGACCAACTCCGACCTCGAGGTGGCCGTCGAGCGCGGAACGTTTCGGAACGATCTCTACTACCGGCTCAAGGTCGTCACGCTGAGGATCCCGCCGCTGCGGGAGCGCCGCGAAGACATCCCGCTTCTCGCCCATCATTTCCTGGCGACGTTCGGGAAGGAAAACGATCGCGACGGGATGAAGTTCTCCCCCGATGCGATGCGTGCGCTGGTCGACGCGCCGTGGGAAGGCAACGTCCGGGAGCTTCGTAACCTCGTCGAGAGCCTCGTCGTTCTCACCCCCAACACGGAGGTCAAGCTGACGGACCTTCCGGAGGAGTTCCGGGGGCTCCCACGCGACGGCGCCTCCCCCGATCCGCACGACGCCGCGTCCTTGCCGCCGGCGGCCGGAAAGGCCGGCCCCACGATGGAGGAGATCGAGCGGCGGGCGATCCTCGACGCGCTGGACCGCAGCGGCGGCAACCGGACGCAGGCCGCAGAGACTCTCGGGATCGGGCTCAGGACCCTTCAACGCAAGCTGAAGGAGTACAAGCTTGCGGGCTTCGCGGAGTCGGAGACATGAACGTCGGGAAGGCGGTCATTCCGGCCGATCCACCCCCTGCACGCGCCAGTTTGGCGCGAGAGCCGCGCGATGGTCGCGGGGTTCTCGCAGTTTTCCCTTGTTCGGTCGGCCCACTCGATCGGCACGGCAATTGCCCTTTGAAGGTCTCGAGATGACACCCCTTGGCCATCACAGACATACCGTCCTCGTCGTAGACGACGACCCGTCGGTCCTGGACTGCTACCGGAAGCTCCTCGGCCGTGCGGGGTACAAGACGTTCACGGAGAACGATCCCCGCAGGGTCCTCATGAACGGGCGTGATCTCGAAGACGTCGATCTCCTGCTGATCGACTACAAGATGCCCGAGATGGACGGGCTGACCCTCCTCGCCGAGCTGCGGCGCCGGGAGCTTCGCGCTCGGTGCGTTCTCATTTCCGCGTTTCTCAACGACGGCGTCCGCCAGCAAGCGAAGATACTCGGTGTCGATCACATCCTCGAAAAACCGGTCGACGTCGACGCGCTACGCGCCGTTCTCGCCGAGCTGCTTCCGACGGACGGCGGGCGCATCGCGGGCCAGGTGGGGTAACGACTGCGCGGATTTCGGAGGCGAACCTTATGAGTCGCAAATCGAGCGTCGCGGCCCTCTTCGGAGTGGTCGCCGTCAGCATCGTCTTCGGAATGATCGTGGGAGGCCGTCTCAACGCGCCCGCCGTCATGCACGCCGCCCCTCCGACGGCCTTTCCGGCGGCGGCGCCGGCGCCGGAGCGCACCGTGGCGCTCCCCGATTTCTCCGAGATCGCCGCCGACACGCTGCCAGCGGTCGTCGGCGTGCAGAACACCACGGTCGATCGGAGCGCTAACGACGACTCGGAAGGCGACAACGAAGGTCAGGACGATCCGCTCTACCGGTTTTTCTTCGGACCCGGTGTACCTCGAAATCAGATGCCCCGAAGCCACCCCCCCATCAACCCGCGGCAGCCTGGGCAACGCCACGTCTCCTCCGGCTCGGGCTTCGTCATCACGAGCGACGGCTACATTCTGACGAACAACCACGTCGTCGAAGGGGCGACGAAGATCCAAGTCACGCTCGACACGGGTGAAAGATTCCTGGCCGACGTCGTCGGTACCGACCCGATGATCGATCTCGGCCTGATCAAGATCGACACCAAAGGCAAGAAGCTCCCGACGCTGCCGCTCGGTGATTCCGACTCGCTCAAGATCGGGCAGTGGGTCATGGCGATCGGGAATCCGTTCGCGCTGGAGCGGACGGTGACCGTCGGCGTGGTCTCGGGAAAGCGCCGGCAAGTCGGCATCGGCGCTACCGTTCCCGGCCTTGCGAACTTCATCCAAACCGACGCGGCGATCAACTTCGGGAACTCGGGCGGTCCCCTCATCGACGGCCAGGGCCGCGTCGTAGGCATCAACACGGCGATTCAGCGCGGTGAGATGGCCGAGGGGATTGGCTTCGCCATCCCAATCAACGAAGCCCGGAAGGCTGCGGAGGAGCTGCGGGCCGGCGGCACCGTGAAGCGCGGGTACCTCGGCATCTCGATGAACTCCACCGGGATCACGGATAGCGCCAAAAGCTACTACAAGCTACCGGACAACAACGGCGTCATCGTCTCGGGAGTGACGCCGAAGGGCCCCGCCGCGGAAGCGGGCCTCCAAAAGGAAGACGTGATTCGCAAGATCGACGGGAATGCGGTGAAGGACAATCAGGACCTGCTGGCGATGGTCGCGTCCCGCAAGCCCGGGGAAACCGTCAAGCTCGACATCTTGCGCGCCGGTCAAACCATGAAGATCGACGTCAAGCTCGCGACGCGGCCGTCCTTCGAGACGGACGGGCGCGAGGCCAAGCCCGACGAGGAGTCGCCCTCCCCGTCCTCGATGGAGGGGCTCGGCATCAAGGTACAGCCGCTGACCTCGCAGACGCGCCGGCAGCGTGAGCTGACCGCGGGCGCGCCGGGCGTCGAGATCGCTTCGGTCGATCCCGAATCCGACGCCGCGGAGGGAGGTCTCGCGCCGCAGCAGGTCATCACGTCGATCAACGACACGACGTTGAAGTCCGTGGCCGATTGGAACCGCGTCGTGAAGGGTTTGAAGCCGGGCGATACGGTCAAGATCGACGTCGATCTGGGCGAGCGCACCGAGATCGTTTTCCTGACCGTTCCCTCGCCGAACTCGAAGTAAGAGGTCCCCGAGCCGCCACGGCGCGCGACCCGCGACGGTCGCGGGCGCTGTGTTATTTTGCCGACGCCATGGCGTCGCGCCACAAACCCTTGGTGCTCGTCGTCGACGACGAGAGCGACATCCGGTCCTCCCTCCGCATGATCTTGGAATACGAGGGCTACGCGCTCAGCCAAGCGTCGTCGGGGGAGGAGGCCTTGAAGCGTCAAGAGGCCGATCATCCTGACGCGGTTCTCCTCGACATCAAGATGCCGCGAATGGATGGGCTCGAGATTCTCGCCCGCATGAAGCAGTCCGATCCCGCGCTCCCGATCGTCGTCATCTCGGGGCACGGTACGGTCGCGACCGCGGTCGAGGCAACGCGACTCGGCGCGTTCGACTTCATGGAAAAGCCGTTGGAGCGCGATCGCGTCCTGCTCGTGCTCCGCAACGCGCTCGCCGCCGGAAGGCTCGAGCGCGAGAATCGCGACCTCAGGCTCAGCTTCGAGGAGCGCTTCAAGCTGATCGGCGCCTCCGCGGCGATGAAGAGCGTGCACGATCAAATTGCGCTCGCTGCGCCGACCAAGGCGTCCGTTCTCGTCACCGGAGAATCGGGAACCGGCAAGGAGCTGGTCGCGCGGGCGATCCACCGGAACAGCCCCCGATCCGGAAAATCGTTCGTCCGCGTCAACTGCGCGGCGATCCCCGAGGAGCTCATCGAGTCGGAGCTTTTCGGCCACGACAAAGGCTCATTCACGGGAGCGCACCGAGATCAGGTGGGCAAGTTCGCTCAGGCCGACGGCGGAACGATCTTCCTCGACGAGGTCGCCGACATGAGCCCGAGGGCGCAATCCAAGGTTCTTCGGGCGCTGCAGGACGGCGAGATCGAGCCCGTCGGGGCAGCGAAGTCGTTCGTCGTCGACGTGCGCGTCATCGCGGCCACGAACAAGCGCCTCGAAGACGAGATCACCCAGGGCCGATTTCGCGAGGACCTGTTCTATCGTCTCAACGTGGTTCCGATTCACATCCCGCCGCTGCGGGAGCGCCGCGAGGACATCTCCACGCTGGTGTCCTGGTTCGCGGAGTCGTTCTGCGCGGAGCACGGACTGAAGCCGAAGGCGATCGCTCCCGACGCGGTCGAGGCGCTCTCACGCCGCCCCTGGCGCGGGAACGTCCGCGAGCTGCGGAATGCGATCGAGCGGCTCGTGATCATGACCCCCGGGAGCACGATTCGGGAGTCCGACATTCCAGCGGGCTTGGGAGCGGCTCCGGGCGACGAGACGGGCGCGGTCACGCCGCTCGCGGACGCGACCGCGGGGACCCTTCAGGCGTTCAAAGACGCCGCCGAGCGCGCCTTCATTCTTGCGAAGCTCGAAGAGCACGATTGGAACATCGCTGCCACGGCGAAGGCGATCGACACGCCGCGCTCCAACCTCTACAAGAAGCTCGAGGCGTACGGCATCCGCCGGGACGTGGACGGCTAGCGTGATCGACGATCGCGACGTCGTGGTCGTTGCGGGGGTGCGCACGCCTTTCGTCAAGGCCGGGACCGTCTTCGGGAGGGTCGGCGCCGTCGAGCTCGGCCGCACCGTCATGCGCGAGGTCATCGAGCGGGCAGAGATCGATGCGGATGCGTTGGACGAGGTCATCGCCGGCAACATCGCCGGTCCCGCCGACGCCGCCAACGTCGCGCGCGTCATGGCGCTCGAGGCCAAGATTCCGGTCAAGGTCCCGGGGTTCACGGTCAGCCGCAACTGTGCGTCCGGCATCGAAAGCGTCGTCGAGGCTGCCTACCGAATTCGCGCGGGGGACGCCGACCTCGTCGTCGCGGCCGCGGTCGAATCGATGTCGAGGATTCCGCTCCTGTTCGGTGACGACGCGCAAGACCTCTGGACCTCCGTCGCGCGCGCCCGAAGCACGCCCGCACGTCTCGCCGCCTTCGCGCGCTTCCGCCCGCGCCACTTCAAGCCGGTCGTCGCCCTCGAGCTCGGCCTGACCGATCCGGTCTCGGGGCTCAACATGGGTCAGACCGCGGAAGTGCTCGCGCGCGAGTTCGGCATCGCCCGAGACGATCAGGACGCGTTCGCGCTCAGGAGCCACCGGCTCGCCGCCGCGGCGTGGAACGAAGGGCGGATGCAGGGCGAGGTCCTCCCGGTGCCGATCCCCCCGCGGTACGAGGAAACCGCCGAGCGGGACAACGGCATCCGCGAGAACCAGACTCCGGAAGCACTTGCAAAGCTCAAGCCCGTCTTCGACCGCCGCCTCGGCACGGTCACCGCCGGCAACTCGTCCCAAATCACCGACGGCGCGGTCGCGCTGATTCTCGCTTCAGGCGGGCGGGCGCGCTCGCTCGGGCTCCCCGTGATGGGCAAGATCCGATCCTGGGGGTTTGCGGGGTGCGATCCCGCCCGGATGGGGATCGGGCCGGTTCTCGCCTCGCCGATCGCGCTCAAGCGCGCGGGGGGTCTCACGATGGCGCGCATGGAGCGGGTCGAGATCAACGAAGCGTTCGCGGCCCAAGTGCTCGCGTGTCTGAAAGCGTTCGATTCGCGCTCGTTCTGCGAAGAAAACATGGGGACGGACGTCGTCGGCGCGCCGCCGCTCGAGCGGGTCAACGTCAACGGCGGCGCGATCGCCCTCGGCCACCCGGTGGGCGCTTCCGGAGCGCGTCTCGTCCTGACTCTCCTGCGCGAGATGGAGCGCGCGAACCTGTCGCTCGGCCTCGTGACGATGTGCGTCGGCGGCGGGCAGGGCGGCGCCGTCGTGGTCGAGAGGAGCTGACCCATTGAGCGACGCCGCTGGCCTGAATCACTGGATCGACCCGAACGGGGTCATCCACGTCTTGTTCGACCGGCCCGGCGACAAGGTCAATCTGCTCACACCCGACGCGCTCGCCGACCTGGGGGAGCTCCTGGATTCCGTCCGTGGCCGCGAAGACGTGCGAGGGTTGATTTTCAAGAGCGCCAAGCCGGGGAACTTCATCGCGGGCATGGACATCGAGGTCATTGCTTCGTTCACCGACGCCTTCAAAGCGGCGGAAGGGGCGCGGTTCGGCCAGGCGGTCTTCGAAAAGATCGCCGATCTGCCCGTCCCATCGGCCTGCGCGATCAATGGCGCCTGTCTCGGGGGCGGGTGCGAGCTCGCGCTCGCCTGCACGGTGCGCGTGGCCGCGGATTCGAAGGCCGTCAAGATCGGCCTTCCGGAGACTCAGCTTGGGATCGTTCCCGGCTTCGGCGGAACGCAGCGATTGCCGCGCCTCATCGGGCTCTCAAGCGCGCTCGACCTCATCGTTTCGGGCCGGACGCTCGACGCCAAACGCGCGCAGAGGGTTGGCCTCGTCGACGCCGTCGTTCCGGAGGCCTACCTCGAGCGAGAAACGCTCAAGCTGATGCACAGGGCGGCCGCCGGCTTCAAGCGCAGCCGTTCTTGGGCCGCGCGCGTCATCGAGATGACTCCCCCGCTTCGTCATTTCGTCATCGGCAAGGCGAGGAAGGCCACCGAGGCCAAGGCCAGCCCGGAGAACTACCCCGCGCCCTTCCGCGCCCTCGAGGCGATCGACGCGGCGTTCGCGCTTCCCCTGCCCCAGGGGCTCGATCTCGAAGCGCGCATCGTCGGCGAGTTGGTGCCGACGCGGACGTCGAAGAACCTGATGTGGTTGTTCAAGAGCCAGGCCGCCCTCAAGAAGGACGCCGGCGGCATCGTCGCGCTCCCGCGGAAGGTCCGGCGGGCGGCCGTGCTCGGCGCCGGGATCATGGGCGGCGGGATCGCGCAGGTGATCGCCGACAAGGGGATCCCGGTCCGCATGAAGGATCTGCGCGGCGAGGCGCTGCTCGCGGCGCTCCGCCACGCTTCGCAGATCTGGCGCGAGCAGGTGGACAAGAAGCGCCTGGCTCCTCGGGAGATGCGGCAGAGGCTGGGCTTCATCGCCCCGACGCTGGACGATTCCGGACTTTCGAAGGTGGACGTCGTCATCGAGGCCGTCGTTGAGAATCTCGAGGCCAAGCAAAGGGTCCTGGCCGCGACGGAGGAGCGGATCGGCGCGCGCGCCGTGTTCGCATCCAACACCTCGACGATTCCGATCTCGGAGATCGCCGCTCGCGCGGTGCGCCCCGAGCGGGTGGTGGGGATGCACTTCTTCAATCCGGTGCACCGCATGCCGCTCGTCGAGGTGATCGCGAGCCCTCGGAGCGCGTCGGAAGCCGTCTCGACGGTGCACGCGTTCGCGCTCGAGCTGGGCAAGGTGCCCGTCGTCGTCCGCGACGCCCCCGGCTTCCTCGTCAACCGCATCCTCATGCTGTATTTCAATGAAGCCCTTCGGTTCGCGTCAGAAGGGGTGACGATCGACGACGGCGACGGTGCCATGAAGGCGTTCGGAATGCCGATGGGCCCGTTTGCGCTCATGGACGAGATCGGCCTCGACACGGGACAGCACGCCGCCGCGGTTCTCGAGGGTGCGTTCGGCAAACGCATCGGCACGGCGACGCCCATGCTCCAGGCGATCGTCGCGAGCGGCCGTCTGGGCAAGAAGAACGGCAAAGGCTTCTATCTCTACAAGAACGGGAAGAGGACCCGTCCCGACCCGGCGGTCTCGGCCCTCAACGGGGCCGCCGCGCCGCTCCGGCTCCCGGTCGAGACGCTGCAAGAGCGGATGGTCCTCGCGATGGTCAACGAGGCAACCATCTGTCTCGAGGACGGGGTCGTGCGGGAGCCGCGGGACGTGGACGTCGCGATGGTCTATGGAACCGGTTTCCCGGCGTTTCGTGGAGGCCTCCTTCGCTATGCCGATGCCGTCGGGCCGGCGGTGCTCGTCGACCGGCTCTCGCGGCTGGCCGACGCTCACGGCGAGAGATTCCGTCCGTCCGGCCTTCTCCGTGACATGGTCCGAGAGGAGCGGCGTTTTTACACGTCCTGAAACTCGGCCTCGCCCCGGCCGTTAACACAGCGTGCGGCGCGGTGGTGCGTTAGAATCCAAGCTCCGGATGTGTCTCCATCGACGTCACAGGGGGTTCACGATGTCGCTCCGATTGGTCCG
>CAZEII010000078.1:0-13781 GCA_964511835.1 uncultured Acidobacteriota bacterium
CCGTACCACGCCGGAAAGGCTGTGGTTGCCTCCCTGCTTCTCTCGACTTTCCTTGAATTCCGGATTCCAGCAACCGACGACCGTCCCGGATTTCGAACGAAGTCGTGGGTCGAACCGCCCGTCGACGGTAGATCTACTTGGAGCGCCCCCCCAGGTGGGGCCTCGACGGTGCTTGCCGTGCGACGACTCAGCGACAGACAGGTCCGGGACTTCTTCGAGGTCGGGTTCGTTCTCGTTCCGAAGGTCTTCTCATCGGCCGAAGTGGCGCAGATGCGGGAGGCGTTCGGGCGCCTCGAGCGAACGGCGTGCGGGCTGCGGGAGCCTGCGCTGGTCCGCGGGTCTCAGTTCGTCGTCGAACGGACCGAGAAAGACGGCGCGCGAGCTCGGATCCATCGGGTCGTCTGGTGCGGCGCCGCGGAGCCGGTGCTCTCCAAGTACGGACGCGACCCCCGTCTGGTCCGAATTGCGGCTCAGCTGCTCGGCTCGAACACGATGAGCCAGCTGATCAACCAAGCGCATTTCAAGATTCCCGGAGATGGGGTCGAGTTCCCGTGGCACCAGGACAGCACGCACCGCCGCTACGGCCGTGACGAGTGGCGCGACCTGAACGGGCGCGGCAGCTACGTTCAGTCCGCTACGGCACTGGACGATGTGACCCCCGACAGCGGTCCGATCGAATTCATCCCCGGCACTCCGCGGTTGGGACACCTCAACCTTCCCGCCGACGGAGGGCTTCCGCCGTCGGTCGATCCGTCACGAGCCGTTGCGCCTTTGCCGCGATCCGGCGACGTGATCGTCTTCGGACCGTTCACGATTCACCGAAGCCTGCCCAACCGTTCGGCGCAGCCACGGCGCACGTTCATCAACGGCTTCGCGTTTCCCGGTGCGAATTCGCGAATCTACCCGGGCGAAGGCGCAGGTCGGACCGTGGGCGTCGCGCTGGGGCACGCGAATTCCGTTCGGTCCTGTATCACCCGCGACTGATCACGGTGAGCTCGACCCGAGCGGTGCCTCTAGAAACAATCCCGAGCTTCCTGGCCGCCTCGTAGGACAGGTCGATGACGGAGCCGCGGCGGAACGGGCCGCGATCGTTGATCCGGACGTTCACGGCCCTGCCGCTCCTGAGATCGGTGACCCGCACGATCGTGCCGAACGGCAGCGTGCGGTGGGCGGCGGTCAGAGCATGCATGTCGAAACGCTCGCCGCTCGCCGTGTGCTGCCCCTGGTGCGCCTTCCCGTACCACGAGGCCCGCCCTGTCTCCGCGTGGTGACGCTCGATCGGTGCTTGAGAGGTGGAAGGTGTCTTCCCCTGTGCACGAGTGCCTGCGAGCACGATCGACACCACGACGATCGGCACCAGCACGACTTGAATTCTGTCGTTTGCCATCACGTTCTCGCCGGTGCGCCGACCCGCGCCGCTCGCGGGCGCACCGCATCAACGATGGTCTCCCGGCGTGGGTAAAGCAAATCGACGGGCTTTCGCCCGCCCCCCCGGCGTCGCCCAAGTCCAGATCGCAGCCTTGCCCCGTCAGACGCGGCGGCGCTGAGCGCGGCCGGGGGATTTGGGCCCACCGGGAGCGCTGGGCGCGGACTCCACCTCGAGGTAGCGCAGGAAGGCGCGCGTGAGCTCGCGCTTCAGCGCCTGGTCGTCGCTCGGCAAGAGATGCTTCCAATCCCTGATGCGGACGGGCCATACGACGAGATCGTAGAGCGTGGCGACGATCATCATCAGCCCGAGCGAGATGGCGATCCGGGGATGGGGGTGCCGGATGCCCTTGCGGCCGGCCAGGACGAGATCGATGACGTGCTCGAAGGACCGCATCTCCAGCTTCGTCGCTTTCTTGGCGAACTCCGTGTCGGCCCGGCCCCGCGTGAACTGCTGCATCGCGCGCAGCAGGGCGGCGTTCGCCCGATAGGTCACGACCATGCCGCCCACGATCTGCTCGGCGAGTACGTCGAGAGGGATCTTCGCGGTCATGGCCGGTGTCATGCCCGCCTTCAATCGCTCGTCCTGCCGCTCCAGGATCCCCAGGATCGCGGCCTCCAGCAGTGCGTCTTTGTCCCGGAAGCGGCGATACACCGCGCCGGGGGTCAGCCCCGCGTGCTGGGCGATGCGCGGGATCGTCGTGCCCTCGACTCCGTGCTGGCCGAGCACCTCGGTGGCGGCTTTGAGCAGCTTGCGCAGCGACTCCCGGCTTCGCTCCTGCTGGGGCTCCAAGCTCGTCTTCGCCTCGCGCATCGCCTCCCTTATACCGGATTCGAGCGGGAATCGCGGGCCCAAGAAGTCTCTTGACAGGCACCTAATGTAAATGTAAATTTACATTTTCATTGACGGTGCTGGAGGGCCTTCCGCCGGTGCCGCAAGGAGGAGCCGAGATGAACGCCGCCAGCATCCCCGCGTCCGCCCGCCCGGCCGCGACCATCCATCCCCTTCGCAACGGCCACTTCGTGCTCTGGTGGATCGGCGCGACGACGTCCCTGTTGGGTGACCAGTTCTACATCGTGGCGCTGCCGTGGGTGGTGCTGCAATTGACCGGCTCCGCCGTGGCCATGGGGACGGTCGCCATGTGCGCCGGGATCCCGCGCGCCGCGTTGATGTTGATGGGCGGTGCCGTCACCGACCGCATCTCGCCGCGCAAGGTCCTCCTGGCAACCGCGTCGGCGCGGGCCGTGCTCGTCGGCGCGATCGGCCTTCTGATCGGGCTTCACGTGCTGCAGCTCTGGCACGTCTACCTGCTCGCCTCGGCGTTCGGCGTAGCGGACGCGTTCGCGATGCCGTCCGCCGGCCCCCTGATGCGCTCCCTCGTCGAGCCGGAGCAGCTTCCGGCGGCCAACTCGCTGTGGCAGAGCAGCGCGCTCCTGGCCGGCATTGCCGGCCCCGCCCCCGCCGGAGTGATCACCAGAGCCCTCGGCGCGGCCTGCGCCTTCTTCCTCGATGCCGTCAGCTTTCTCTTCGTTATCGCCGCGCTGTGGATCGTTCCCGATCCGCCGCGAATCCCTCCCGCCCAGCGGGCGAAAGCCGGCGTCTGGAGCTCGATCGGGGAAGGCCTCGCGTACGTCACGAAGGACGTGCCCCTCCGCTCGCTCATGCTCCTGGCCGCGGCCCTCAACTTCTGCCTCTCCGGGCCGCTGACCGTCGGCCTGGCTTACATCGCTAAAAACCGATTCGCGTCGCCGACCGCGTTCGGAGGGTGGATCTCGGCCGTGGCTGCCGGGACCCTGATCGGCATGCTCCTGGCCGGCATCTTCAAGTCGAAGCACCGCGGGCTTCTTCTCGTGGGCACGGGCGCAATCCTCGGCCTGGCAACGGCCTGCATGGGCCTCCTGACCGGCTTCTGGCCCATGGCCGTTCTGCTCCTCGTGATGGGTTGCTTCAGCGGGTTCATCAACGTGCAGATCCAGGCCTGGCTGCAGCAGCGCGTGGACCGCGCCGTCCTGGGGCGCGTCAGCAGCGTCGCCATGCTTTCGTCGTTCGGGTTGATGCCGGTCTCGATGGCGGTGGCAGGCGTCGCGGTGGAATGGAGCGTTCCGTGGATGTTCGCGATCGGCGGCTCCGCGGTGACGCTCGTCGCCGCGTTCGGCGCCTTGCAGCGCGGCGTGCGCGACATCGAGTAACCGCGGCTCGGGATGGCGCGAAGGGCGGATCGAGCGAATCTGTTTGCCGGTGTTACGATCTGGCCGAGGACGGACGTCGTTTTGACGACTGGTTCTGGTCGCTCGCGAACACTCCGTGGTTGCGAGTCCTGTGGTGGACGCCGCACCAAGGACGTAACATTCGAGGCGCGAGGGCTGACGCCATGAACGTCCTCCTCCTCTCGATGCCAGACTCGTTCGAGCACATGGCGCCGGTGGCCATTATGATGCCCAACGGCGCCCTCACCTCCCTCGCGGGCAACGTCGATCCCCACCACTCCGTCGCCGTCGCCGACCTCATCCTTGTCCAGAATCGCGTCGCGGAGACCGTGGAGCGGCTGGTGCGCGAGCGGGAGCCGGACGTGGTGGGCCTGTCGGTCATGACCTTCCAGCGCCGCACCGCCTTGAAGCTCATCGCCTTCGTGCGCGCCCTGCGCCCCTCGGCCCGCATCGTCGTCGGCGGCTACGATCCCAGCCTGGCTCCGGAGGCGTGGGCGGCGTCGGAGCCGGCGGTGGACTTCATCGTCCGCGGCGAGGGAGAGGCGACCTTCGCCGAGCTGCTGCGCGCGGTGGAGGCCGGCGGCGGATGGGAGCGGATCTGCGGCCTGAGCTGGCGCGACGCGGACGGCCGCTTTCACCACAACCCCGACCGTCCCGTCCACGCCCTGCGTGAGGGATCGTTACGGCTGCCCAACCGGGACGCCCGGGTCCTCTCCGGATACACGCTGCTCGGCCGCCAGATCGACGTGATCGAGACTTCTCGCGGGTGCACTTTCGACTGCTCGTTCTGCTCGATCATCGAGATGCGCGGCCGGAATTTCCATGCCTACGACTTCTCGCGGGTCCTCGACGACATCCGCGACGCCCGCGCGCACGGGGCCCGCTCGCTCTTCATCGTCGACGACAACGTCACCCTGGATGTGCGCCGCTTCGAGGCACTGTGCACCGCCATCGTGGAGGCGGGCCTGCACGACATCGAGTACTTCGTCCAGGGCATGACCTCGGCCATCGCCGACCACGGCGACACGCTGGCCCCGAAGATGCGCGCGGCCGGCTTCCGCTACGTCTTCCTCGGCATCGAGAACGTCCTCGAGGAGGACCTGGGGTTCCTGAAGGCCGCGGCCAAGAACGCGAAGCACGAGGGGGGACGGCGGGTAGGCAACGCGTCCCTGGCGGCCATCGACCACCTCCACCGCAACGGAATGTTCGTGGTGGGCGGCCTCATCGTGGGCAACCCGGGCGACACGCGAGAGTCGATCGAAGCCAATCTCGACTTCGCCCGCCGCTACGTGGACTGGCCCTACATCCAGCATCCCACTCCCTACCCGCGGACGCCGATGACAAAGGACCTCGCCGAGCGCGGCCTCATCATCAACGACCGGCTGGACGAGTACGACGGGACGACGGCGGTCGTGAAGAGCGACCACCTGGCGGCCGAGGAGATCGAGTTCCTACGCTGGCGCGCCGAGCGCTGGATGAAGTTGCGCCACTTCCCCGCCGCCCTCCGGCGCAGCCCTCTCTATTGCCTGCGCCGCGGCCCGGCCATGATCGCCCACACGTTCAGGGGAGCGAGCTGGCGCTACTGGCTGGGCCTGGAGAGCGACCGCGAGGTCTTCCGGCGCTACCGCGAGATCCGCAAGGCCGAGCGGGAGTATGTGGTCGTTCCCGTCCGGCCTGCGACTCAAACCGCTTAGTGCTGGTGACCACCGTGCCCGTGACCACCGTGGCCGTGACCTCCGTGACCGTTCCAGTTTCCGTCCCCGTGGTGGTAGGGCGAGTAGTAATGAAACGGGCCGCCTCGGGGGTAGCCTCCCCGATACGCGTAGTAGTGGGACGGGCGCACGTAGTATCCGCCGTAGTACCCGCCGTACCCTACGCCGTAGTAAGGGTCGTAGTAGACCTGCGGGTAGTAGATGTCGTTGAAGTACGGGCTCCCGCAAACCCGCCAAACGTGACCGTAGGGCTGGACGGGAATCCAACGATTGTTGTACGCGAACCCGTAGCCGTACCCCGAGCGCGCGTAGATCTGGTAACCGACGGGCACGTAGGCTCCGACGGGGAAGTAGGGATCGCCGATCCCGATCGAGATCTGACCGTGCGGAAGTGGAAACGTCCCGGTGAAGCTGACCCCTGCATCGACGCGCGAGCTTCCCGTCACCGCGAGACCCGCCGAGATTGCGGCCGATACCACGACATAGCGAAGTACGTTTCTCATTGGACTCATCCTCCTCCGCGCCATCCTCCGCGTGCCACGCTCTCCTAGCGCAACCCGGATGCCAGGGAGGAGATGGCGGAATTCCAGGTGATTTGTGCCGGCGCGCCCGCTGGCCGTCCTCTGTGGAGGTCGGGCTACGGACACTTTCATGCGCTGCGCTGGATCCGCGAGCCTCCTCAATCGCCGTGTCCATCAAGGACGGTACGACGCGTATGATCACAAACATGTTGCGACCCATACGGTGGTCGGTCCTCGTGCTCCTGCTCGCGGTCGTCGGCGCCCGCGCAGAGGAGACGCTCCAGGCGCCCGGCCTCAGAGAGCGGGTCAAAGTGGAGCGAACGCAGTTCGAGGTTATCGTCTGGCCCCCGAAGGACGACGTCGCCGCCTGCCGGTCGCTGACGGCTGCCGACTTCGAGCTGAGCCTCGCCCGCCGGCCGTTCTTCGACTTCAAGCTCGATCCGCTGGAAACCCCGCCCGAGGCCACGGCGCAGCGCCCTTCGGAAGCACTTGGGACGCCCGCCCCAGCGCCCGCGACCCCGAGCCGGTTGGTGGCACTCCTCTTCGACTGGTGGGGGCTCGGAGAGCAAGGCACCGATGAGTACAGCCCGCGCGCCCGTGCCTTCACGCAGGCACGCACCTACATCGAGGAGCACCCGTCCGACCGGTTCGTGATCCTCGAAATCGGCGACGAGGCGACCTTCCGCAACACGACATTTCAACCCGGATCCGAAGCCGTCGCGACGCTCGACCGGTTCGAAGCCGACGCCAACGCCACGGGGTTCCAGATCCTCGGCCAGCACCTCGACATGCGCGGTTGGCGCGACGCAATTCTCGAAACGGTCACGCGCCTCGGCGCGATGGAACCGCGCGAGACCAAGGATCTGTTCGTCATGACGACGGACGTCTTCCCCGAGAGCGACGTGTTCCACGACGACCTGCGCAAGCTGACCACTGAGAGCAAAGTGCGCGTCCACTCGCTCGACCTCGCGTGGGACCTGCGTGTGCTCCCCTACGGGCTGTTCGCATTCTCGGAGGCCGGGGGTGGCGTGGTCTTCGGCAACAGCAACACGCTGACGACCGCGATCCAGACCCTCGATCGGCTCCGGCCCTGCACGTTCCTCATCACGCTCAACGTGCCCGACAGCAAGCGCGCGCTCCCGCTGTCGGTGCTCATGAAGAACCCGCGATTCCGCGTGACCGCTCCTGAAGCCGTCGGCGGCCGATTCGACGTCGTTGCCTCGGAGCACGCCGAGCTGAAGAACGACTTCGAGGACCCGACGACCGAAGTCGGCGTGCGGATCACGCCCCAGTTGGTGCTGCTGTCTCGCCAGGGGCGGTCCGCCGAGTACACGCTCACGGTACTCGTCGAGAAGACGAGCGACTTCGACCCCGAGGACGTCGGCACGCTCCGGGTCTACGGCGCCGTCTGGAACAAGCTCAAGCCGCGGACGGCGACGTACGCCGACTTCTCCGCGTTTCGGATCACGGGGGAGGGGCTCCGCAAGATCGCCGGATCCCGAGGCGAGGTATTTCGCTTCCCCGACACCGTGAGGATCCCCGATCGCGAGAGCTCCGTCTCGGTCATCGTGAGTGTCCACGGCCCCCGCGAGTCGCTTTCACGCATCTCCGCCTCGCGGCGCATCGAGGTGCCGTTGCCGGAATGATGCCAAACGGCATCGTCGGCGCGGCGCTCATGACTCGACCATGACACGCCCCGGCCAGGCTTTTCGTGAGATCGCGCTCTTCGGCGTCTGCGGCGGCATCCTCATCGCCGTCCTGCGGCTGGCGGAGTACCGGTTCCTCGTGCTTCGGCACTCGGTCGAGATCTACGGCGCCATCGTGGCCGCGGTATTCGCAGGATTGGGGATCTGGCTCGGGGGGACGATCACCAGGAAGGAGCCGGAGGTGGTCGTCCGCGAGGTCCGGGTCGACGGCCCGTTCGTCCTCGATGAGAACCGGGTCCGGGAGCTTCAGCTCACGCCGCGGGAGCTCGAGATCCTGGGGCTGATCGCCCAGGGACTGAGCAACAAGGAGATCGCGGAGCGGGTGTTCGTCAGCGAGAACACCGTGAAGACCCACGCGAGCCGCGTATTCGACAAGCTTGGAGCCCGCCGGCGCACCGAGGCGGTGCAGCTCGGAAAATCGTGGCGGCTGATCCCGTGAGCGATCGTCCGAAGGGATGATTCAGCGGGAGTGACGGCAAAATCATCCGAAAGCATGACGCGCCGGGCGCGCACGCCTCGGTACGTTCCCGCGCGAGGAGGCCCAACTCGATGAAGAAAACCGTTCTGACCTACGGACTGATCTCGGGCGTGATCGGCGCCGTGCTCCTGCTCGCCCACGTGCCGTTCATGGATGGAGGCGGCAAGGCGCTGATCTTCGGCTACACGGGGATCGTGCTGTCCGCGCTTCTCATCTTCTTCGGCGTGCGCTCTTACCGCGAAAACGTCGGCAACGGGAAGATCTCGTTCGGGCGGGGGCTCGCAGTGGGGATCCTGATCGCGCTCATCTCCTCGGCGTGCTACGTCGCGGCCTGGGAAGTGGTCTACTACAGCTCCCCGGGAATCGCGGACCACGCCTTCGACAAGCAGGTCAAGGACCTGAAAGCGAAGGGGGCACCGCAAGCCGAGATCGACGCGGCCGCCCTGCAAATCGAATCGTTCAAGAAGCTCTATGCGAATCCGCTCGTCAACGTCGCCTTCACGTTCATCGAGCCGTTTCCGATCGGGGTGCTCATGACGCTGATCTCGGCCGTCATTCTTCGACGGAAATGATTCGCCTGCGACGGAGACGAACGTCGATCCCTACACGTACTTCGTGGACATGTTGCAGCGCGTCGACGATCACCCCGGGCGACGTTCGGATGTCGACCACCGAAACTCGATTCCAGGGACGGACGCGGCCGCGTAAGACGGGAGCGGCTGTTTTCGCCAATAAACACGGGGTATTTGCGACGTCGTTTCGCTCTTGGATTGGGCCTTCGAGAACGCCGCTGCGTGACCGCTCGCTCAATCCCGATCGGAACGCCCGCGAATCACAGTCGCCCGGCCGATGCCGTAGGCTGCTGCCAGCGCCGCTGCTGCGACACATGCCAGGACAGGCTGGTCCACGACCCCCGCGACGAGCAAGAGGAAGTAGATCGTCAAGAAGAGCGAGGGTAGCCACGGGTAGAGCGGCATGCGGAACGGCGCGTTCGGTTCCCGCCGGCGCAGCCGGAACAGCACGATCACCATGAACCCGTCGGTGACCAGGATCAGCAGGATGGCTAGCGAAAGCAACCGGCTGAAGGAGCCCGTCGCCGCGAGTACCAGCGCGAGGGCGCCGACGAAGAGCGTCGCGACCCGCGGGGTGCCCCCTGGATTGAGGCGAGCGAGGGCGCGCGGGCCGAGGCCGTCCCGCGCAAGGCCGTAAACGATCCGCGGTGTCACGAAGATGTTCGCGTTCAGGCAGGCGACGACGACGACAAGCGCGAGCAACGCGGTAGCCGACCCCGCCCACGCCCCGAACAGCCGAGACATCACGTCGCCGGCGACCAGCGGCGAGCCGGCGATCCGGTCGAGCGGAAGCACGTTGAGGAACGCCGCGTTGAGCAGAAGGTAGAGCCCCGTGACGAAACCGATGCTCCAGAGGAAGATCCTCGGAAGCGTCAGAGTCGGGTCCACGACCTCCTCGGCGATCTTCGATGCGTCGAGGTAGCCGTAGTAGGTCCACAGGACCGGCTGGAAGGCCAGCGCGAGGGCGCCGAGGACCGCGAGACCTGTCGGCGCGTCCGGCAGAGAGGATGACGCCCACGTCGAGCCGCTCCCCGCGGGCGCCGCCACGACGATCACACCCGTGAGCGCCAAGACTTTGGCTGCCGTGGCCACGTTCTGCGTCCAACGCCCGAAAGCGACGCCGGCAACGTTCACGCCAACGAGCAGGAGGACAAAACAAGCGCCGAACACTCGCGTGAGGGCATCCGGGGCCCCGGCGAGCCGGGCCAAGTATTCCCCGCAGACGACTCCAATGGCTGCGATCGCGACGCAGTAGATACCCGCCTCGAGCCATCCAATCACGAAGGCGGCGCGCGGCCCGAACGCCTCGCCGGCGTACACGTACTTTCCACCGGCGCGGGGATGGCGCGTCGAGAGCTCCGCGAAGATGAACGCGCCGATGAGGCTGACCACGCCGCCGAGGATCCAGGCGATGAAGGTGAGCGAAGGACGACCGAGGCGTCCGGCGATGAGTCCCGGGGTTCTGAAGATTCCCGACCCCACCGTGATCCCGACGACCATCGCGAGTCCGTCGAGCAGGCCAAGCGAGCGCCTCAGCCGGAGTTCCAAATCGATCCTCCGCGCGCTGCGTCTTCCGCCCGGCGCCGCGGTATCATACGCGGCATGGATGGCAAGGAACGGGGGGTGCGCGCGACCAGCCGCGAGTTTTCTCGCTACGACCAAGTCGACAAGCCGCAGGAGTACCACCTCGCCGAAGGAGCCGCCGAAGGGGCCTTCGATGAGGAGTATCAAATCCGGGGATGCGACCTCGGCCAGTTCCTGCACGGCGGCGCCGAGGGAAAGCGGCGCTTCTCACAAGAGCTGGGTGAGGCGTTGCGAGAGATCGGATTCGCGATCCTCCACAACACCGGAATCGACCCGGCCCTCTACGATCGCGCCGACGAGCACGTCGTAAAGTTCTTCACGACCACCCCGCTCGAGGACAAACTCCGCTACCGCTCACAGCGCCACGGCTCCGTGAACCAGGGCTACTTTCCCATCAAGGAAACCTCCGACATCCATCCCGATCTCGTCGAGGGATGGGTGTTCTGCCGGCGGGCGTTCGATTTCGATCCGCAGCACCCGGTCCGTGTCGGTGAGTTCTGGCCCCGCCCCGAAATGGAGCCCTTATTCCGTGGGCTCTGCCTCGAGCACGAGCGCCTCATCATTCCGGTCATGCAGGCGATTCTCACATCCCTTGGCGAGGACCCGCACCTGTACGATCGAAGGTTGACCGGAACCAACTTCGGCCTCCGCCTGAACTACTATCCGCCCATCGGCGAGGAGGACGACGCCACGGGCGCCGGCCGCCTCTTGGGCCACGAAGACGTTGATCTCTTCACGCTGTTGCCCGCCCCTCGGGTCGAGGGCCTCCAGGTGATGAATCGCCGGAGCGGCAAATGGGTCCGGCTCAAGTCCCCGCGTGGGAGCATCGTCCTCAATACGGGCGACTACATGCAGCGCATCACGAACGACATCCTGCCCTCAACGACGCACCGCGTGTCGAAACCGCGGGATCCGGCACTTCGATCCCTTCCGCGCGCGTCGTTTCCTATGGCGGTGTACTTGTGGGAGGACGAGGTGCTCGAGGGTCTCCCGTCGCTCCCCGGTCCCAAGTACCCCCCGATCAAGGCCATCTCGTTCCACACGAAAACGACCAGCAAGTTCTACGGAGACGACTACGCGGTGGACAAGTAGCGGCGCTGTCCGTCGAAGGGAGAACTGATGCGCGGGGAAGGGGCTGAGCGCGGCGTCACGGCGGCCGAGGGGCACGACGGCATCATCGTAGTGCGCGGGAGCGACAACTGCCGGGACTGGAACGGCATCCACTACAAGACCGGGCTGTCGGCCAAAAACGTTGGGGCGAAGAGCCTCTCCATGAACGTCGCCACGATTCCGCCCGGCGGCGTGGCCTACGCGCACGTTCACGTCGGGTTCGAAGTGATGCTGTACATCCTCTCCGGCCGCGTGCGCCACGAGTACGGCCCGGGCCTGACGCTCACCGTCGAGAACTCGGCCGGGGACTTCATCTTCATCGAGCCCGGCGTCCCACACGAGGTGTTCAACGTCAGCTCGACCGAGCCGGTGGTCGCCGTGGTCGCCCGCTCCGACGCGAGCGAGTGGCAGAACATCGTCGGGTACGACCGCAAGACCGGCACGCTCCAGGGGCGGGCAGGTCTCTGAGCGAACACGCTCCCGGGGTCATGCTCCGGTCGCTCTGCATTGTCTCGCTCCTTGTCGGCGCTCTGTCTATGGGAGTGTCTCCAGCGGGAGCGCCCCCTGAATTACCTCCCACTCCAGCCGGCAAGGTCCTCGCCGGTTATCTCGACGCGCTGAATTCCGGCAACAAGGAACTCTCGACCGCGATCCTCAGACTGACAGTCCGAGATCTCCTTCGGTCACGCGTTGCTCCAATCGCGGCGTTTCGCCCGGACGCCAGAGCCTGGCGACGTGCGCGACGCGATAGCGGAGCGGCCCACCGTCCTCGCGATCGCTGCGCGCGATCGGTCGCGGAATGCAGACGAACTCGGTGCTCATTTCCGCGGCGGCCGGCCGCACCTTCGCATAGCCGTGGCCGCCCATGTCGACGAACGTCAGATGGGGCGCGAGATCGGGGTTCGACAACGCGAGCGCCTTCGCCAGGTCGCCGTTTTGAGCGTAATCGAGGCACGAGCGCACACCGTGCCGCAGCAACATGTTAATCGTCGGCTGCGGCTTTTCGGCTCCGGGTCGATCGGCGAGAAAAAGCGGCCTCAACGGATGTTCCTTCGGAAAACGGTGCTCGTACGCTTCGACCAAGCCGGGGCTCGTGATCGAGGCACCAACGAATGCGATGCCGACGGGCGTGTACGGACGAGGCGGCAAGGCCTTTGCCGCATAGCCCGCCCAGAAACTGTGCCGATCGCCGGAGACGATTGCGAAGCCGCCGTCCGGTGATCTTTGACGAAATCGTAGATCTCGCTTCGCTCCGTGTAAGCGCCACCGAAGTCGCCGCCTCCAAAGCTCGCGTAGCCGGCGGAGCCCGGCCAAGGGTGCGAGACCATGCCCTCCGGCAGGTTGTGCGGATCGGCGCGCCAGTCCAACGTGCCGATCGAGTTGCCCCAGATCTTCCACGTTGCGCGCGATCGCCGCAGTCGATCTTTGAACCAGGCTTTCTGCTCGGCCCCCAGAATCGTTTGCGAGGGCGCATTCTTGCGTGGGTTGGAAATGTGAGTCTCGCCGAATCGGATTTCCGCCGGCGGATGGCCCCCGTCGAAGGCGCGACCGGCATCCAGTATCTCTCCCGCTTCTTGCGGGAAGAGGCTGGGGAAATCGCTGGCGAGCTGGCCCACGTCGGGATGCGACGTCGGATCCTCGCTGCGGTAGCTGTGCTGATCGGTGATGATGAGATCGAGGTGGCGGCCGTACCGCAGCGCCCGGTAGCCGGTGAGGCTGCGAATTGCGGCGAGATTGTTCGGCTCTTGACCGAGACCCTGGTCGTCGAACCGCTCGATGGCGACGTTCGCGACGTGTGGAGGGTCGAACGTCTCGAGCGCCGCGCCGCTCGATTTGATGATTCGGGCCGGCTGATATTCAAACCAAGCCTGGTTGGCTGCGACCTTGACCGTCTGACCGGGCCGTGCCTCGGGGCCGACCTTGACGAAGCTCTGCCAGCCCAGCCACGAGAACTCGTGATTGTCCCATATCGACACGAATGGCCAGCGCGCCCGCGCGTCTTGCAAGTCCTGCTCGTGAAGGTACGCGCGATAGATGGAACGATAGCCGTCGAGATCGGTCGGGATATGGAAATCGGACACCTTCTCGGCGTTCGGAATGCGGACGATGTCGTAGATGCGCCGATCGTAATATTCCGGGCGATCCTCGGGATACCAGACGAGCTCGTAGATGAAGTCGCCGAGGTGGAGAACGAAGCCCAGACGGTTCTCGGGAGCGGCGCGCTCGTCCTCGAAGATCATGCGGGCGGTAGGCGCTCATCGAGCCCTGATTCGCATTCTGGCAGCTGACGAACGCGAACTGGACCGGCCTCGGATCGGAGCTGCGCGGCGCGGTGATCGTCCGTCCGATGCGGCTGCCGAGCCCCTCCGCGTCCGTGAAGCGGAACCAATAGACCTGCGCCGGCCGAAGACCACCGACCAGCACCCGGCACGTCCAGTCCGAGGCGGCCGACACGATCGCGGGAG
>CAZEII010000079.1:0-13326 GCA_964511835.1 uncultured Acidobacteriota bacterium
GGCTCCTGGCGCGGAACGGTCGCCTTGCACGCGGCGGGAGCCTACGGACCGGAGCTGCTTCGGCCGCTCGCGCAGCGTGGGGCGGCGACCGGCGTGCTCCATCCCTTGGCGGTCGCGCGACCGGGTGCTGCTCTCGCCGGGTCGTTCGCGCGGATCGAGGGCGCCCCCGGAGCGCGCTCGCGAGCGACGCTCCTCGCCGCGCTCGCCGGACTCGTTCCTCTCCGCGGCTCTCGCCTGGGAACCCCCGCGGGACGCCGCGCCTACCATGCCGCCGCGTCCCTGGCGTCGAACGACGTGATCGCCCTCCTGGCGTCCGCGCACGCCGCTCTCGTCGGCCAGGGCGTCTCGGACAGGGCGGCGCTGGCCGCTCTCGTCGCGCTCGCCGGGGGTGCGCTCGCGCAGGCCGAAAGGACCGGCATCGCCGGTGCCTTGACGGGACCCGCCGTGCGCGGCGATGCGCGAACTCTCGCCGCGCAGATCCGTGCGCTCCGCGCCTCGGACCCGGCCGCTGCCGCCGCGCATCGCGCGCTGTCGGCTCGCCTGATCGAGCTCGCCCGTGCGTCGGGGCGGATTCCTCCTCGGGAGGCCCGCTCCCTGAGGTCGGCCCTCTCGAATGGCCGCCGCCGCCGGGGCACGGTATAGTCCGGAGGCCCTTGGGAGGATCCGGCCGATGCGCCCTGCAAGACTCTTCGCCGCCGCGCTGATCGCGGCCGCGCTCGCGTCGGCGGCTCGGACCGACGAGGTGAAGACCGATCTCCACGGCTCCGGCACCGAGCGGATCATGATCGAGAAGGCGGATCCGACGACCGCCGGAACGTTCGACGGCACGTGGATGTACGTCAGCCACGACGCGCGGGTCGCGATCTGGGTCCGTACGAAGGACCGAGCGCCGCAGCTCAAGCTGCAGTATCAGAGCCTGGCGAACCCCGAGGCGTTCGAGACCGACTGGGACGGCCGGGCGAACTACTACATGCTGGAGACGCCGGTGACGTTCGACCTCAAGCTCCAGAAGGGCACACCCGACCGCCTGACGGGGACCTGGTTCTGGGAGCTGAAGAAAGGGACGGGGGTCAGGCGCGAGACGGCCGACGTCGTCATCTACCGCACGCACTACGGGCGAACGTTCCTGATCGATTTCCAAAACTACGAGAGCACGGTCACCAGCCACGGCAAGGACAACACCTTCCGCGCGCCCAAGATCTGGAACTTCCTCAAGGTCAGCAACCGCGAGCTGCTTTGGGACGAGCTCCCGTTCTGACGAGCGCGTTCCTCGAGCGTGCCGCCCTCTCGCTGGGCGTGATCGTCTTGTTCCTGGCCGGGTATTTCGGCATCGGGCTCGCGGTCGATCGTTCGCGCGCCATCGCCTTGGGAACCCCGCTCGACGCCCGCATCCCGTTCATCGCCTCGTCGGTCTGGATCTACCTCTGGGCGTTCCCCGCCGCCTTCCTTCCGCTGTTCGTCGTGCGTTGCCCTCGATTGTTCCGGCGGACGCTGCTCGCCTACGCGGCGGCGATCGGAGTGTCCGTGCTCTTCTTCGCCGCGATGCCGGTGACGTCGGCGGGCCTGCGCGCCGACCCGGGCTCGCTCGACCCCACCGAGACCTCCCCGCGGGCGGTGGCGCTGCTCTACCGTCTCGATCCTCCGGTCAATCTGTTCCCGTCGCTGCATCTCTCGATCGCGGTGCTCGCGGCGTCCTCGGCTTGGCTGGCCTCGCGGTCGTACGGCGCGGCGGCGTACGCCGGAGTGGCGCTGCTCGCCGTCTCGATCTGCACGGTCAAGCAGCACTTCGTCGTCGACGGGCTCGCCGGAATCGCGCTCGCCCTCGCCCTCAACGGCTTCCTCCTGCGAAGCTACCGGCCGGAGGCGGGCCACGATCCCGCCTACGGCCGGGGCGGGCCGCTGGCCTACGCGGCCCTCCTGGCCGCGTTCTACGGGGCGATCTACGCCGGCGTCCGCCTCGTCTGAGCGGGCGGGATCAGACCTTCGCTCAGCAGGAACCGGACGAGATAGGCGACGGTCGCCGAGAGGGAGGGGTCCCGCCTCCCCGCCCCGGAGGCGTCCCGCGCGGCGCGGTAGCCGTCGTTGTTGTACCGCTTGTGCTGCATCGCGGCGATCTTCGCGTGCGAGCGGTTGAAGAAGTCGAGCAGCGGATAGATCGGGTCGTCCTTGGTGCTGCGGCGGTTCATTTCCTCGACGAAGCGCGCGATCGGGTAGTAGGTGAACGGGTAGCCGTGCGTGCGCGTGATCTCGCGAGCGACCTCCTCCATGTTGTAGTACCCGTCGACGGTGACGTGGAACGTCGACCCGGGGAGGTCGCGCTGGCGGAAGAGCGTCACGATGTTGTGCGCGGCGACGTCCGCAGGAAGGAAGCTGATCTGGTTCTTGGCGTCCACCGCGATACCGTGCTTGATCATGAACGCGAGCAGCCGGACGCCGATATCGTCGCGGCTCCCGACCCCGTCCGACGAAGCGGAGATCAGCGAAGGTCGATACACCCGGACCTTGAGCCCGCGCTCTCTCGCGCCGAACACGAGCTGCTCCGCGACCCACTTCGACTGCGCGTAGCCGAAATCCAGGTTCTCCATCCCCCGGTTGTCGTCCGTCTCCTTGAGCTCCCGCTTGACCGTCCACCCGTAGATGAACGTGCTGGACACGAGGTGGAACTCCTTCGCGGCGTTCGTGAAGGCGAAGCGCAGGAGCTCCCGCGTGCCTTCGACGTTCGACGGCTTCAGCGCGTCGTAGCTCTTGACGTAGTTGACGAGCGCGCCGTTGTGGAGGACGGCCTGGATCGTCCAGGTGAGCGTGCCCCATTGCGCCGCGCGCAGCCCCAGATTGTGGCGCGTGAGGTCGCCGCAGACCGCGCGGACGCGCCGCTCGATGAGGCGGGCGATCGCCGGCGTCAGGCGGCCGGCGCGGCGAAGCGCCGTGCGGATCCGGTCCATACCGTGGATCGGATCGGCGGCGCGGACGAGCGCGTGAATCTCGTAGGGGGTCTCCTCGAGGAGGCTCGCGAGGACGAACGGTCCGAAGAAGCCGGTCGCCCCCGTGAGCAGCACGTTCGAGAGCGGAGCATCGCTCGCGACGGCGGAGCCCGCGGCGGCGAAGACGGAATCCGAGCGCATGCACTCCCGCTCGTAGTCGGCGTGCTCCTGCTGGATGCGCCGCAGCAGGTGCCGGAGAGCCGTGATCGGCTCGTCCGGAGCCTTCTCGAACCGATCGAGGAGTGCGAAGAACTCCGCGATCGTCAGTCGCTGCAGGAGCCGGACGTCCACTTCGTCGACGAGCGCGCCGGCGCCGTGCTCCTCCAGGAGCTCCTTGATGTCCGCGAGCAGCTCGACCATCGTCAGGGAGTCGATGCCGATCTCGGCGAAGGTGTACGGCTCCTCGCCGGTCAGGTTGTACAGCTCGACGATGTACTGGAACCTCTGCCGCAAGCCCGCGGGCTCCGCCGCTTGACCCTGGTCCTTGACGCCGGTGTAGGAGGCGATCACCGGAAGCTCCCCCGACAGCCACCGCTGCTTCGCTCCGCTCCGCGAGAGCTTGCCCGAGGTCGTCTTCGGGATCTCGCCGTGAGGGACGAAAGCGATCGTGTGGGGCTCGACGAAGTACTGGGCCCGGATCGCCCGAGCGATCGCGGCGGCGTCGGGCAGCTCGTCCGCGCGCTTGACCTCCGCCAGCACGACGAGGCGCTCTGCGTCCTCGCCGCCGTCGAAGGCGGCGACGCAGCTGGGGCGGATCCGCTTCGAGCAGGACTCGACGATGGCCTCGACGTCCTGCGGGTAGTAGTTGACGCCGCGGATGATGATCAAGTCCTTGATCCGCCCGCAGACGTAGAGCTCCCCTTCGTGGAGGAATCCGAGATCTCCGGTGCGAAGGTGTCGGGCGCCGTCCGGCGCTCCCGTGAGGCGCGCCCCGAACACGTCGGCCGAGGCCTCCGGCCGGCCCCAGTAGGCCGTGCAGATGCTGGGACCGCCGATCCAGATCTCCCCGATGCCTCCGTCGTGCAACGGCTCGCGGGAGTCGGGGTCGACGATCCGGAGGTCGATGCCCGCGAGGGGACGCCCGCAGCTCATGAGCCGGAGCTGGTTGTTGTTCCTCTCGTGCCGCGGCTCGATGCGGAGGGACCGCTGCTGCAGGTGCTTCTTGTTGACCGTCACGTCGCTGCGGCCGTATTGCGTGACGGCGAGCGTGCTCTCGGCGAGACCGTACGCCGCGATCGAGGCCTCGGGGCGCAGCCCGTAACGGGAGAACCGCTCGACGAACCGTTCGTAGGTGTCCGGGCGGACCGGCTCCGCCGCGTTCATCAGGATGCGCAGGCTGCTCAGATCGACTCCGTCGAGCGCGGCATCGGGCAGCTTGTCCTCCCGAAGACAGTACTCGAAGCCGAAATTCGGCGCGCCGGTGTGCGTGGCGCGGACGCGTGAGATCGTCGTCAGCCAGAGCGCGGGCCGCTTGAGGAATTCGAGCGGGGAGAAGCCGTGGCACGAGCCGCCGGTGATGAGCGGATAGAGGTAGTAACCGATCAAGCCCATGTCGTGGTACTGCGGCAGCCACGACACGCCGACCGGAGCGAACGACAGGGTGCTCTCGCAGTTCGCCAGGACGTTCTCGTGTGAGACGACGACGCCCTTCGGATCGTTCGTGGACCCGGACGTGTATTGAAGGAAGAGGATCTCCCCCGGGTCGTTCTCGAACTTCCCGGTCGCGAGCCCGCGGGCGTCGTCGGTCGTGATCCATGTGAGCTCGGGGAGCGCCGGCGTCGTCAGCCAGAGAGAGGAGATGCGCCGCTTGGCGAGCAGCAATCGATACGAGCTGTGGAAGCCGCGCGTCGTCAGCGCGGCCGCCGCCCCGCTGTCGGCGGCGACGAATCTCAGCTTGGCGAGCCCCGCCTCGAAGCTCATCGGGGTCGGCGGATAGACGGGCACCGGGATGACGCCGATCCGCGCACAGGCGAAGAACGCGACGATCAGCTCGAGCCCCGGCGGGTAGACGAGGAGCGCCCGGTCGCCCCGCCTGAGCGGCGTCTCTTCGAGGAGATGCTGCGCGAGATGTCGCGTGCGCTCGTGGAACGCGAGGTAGGTGTAGCCGTCCCGCTCCCGCCCGTCGGCGTCGAGGAAGCTGTAGAGCGCTCGATCCGGGTGGGTCGCGGCTCCTCGCTCCAAGGGGTCGATGATCGATCGCATGGGTGATCTATTATCACCGCTCACGCATGCATCCCTTCCTCCTTCAACTCGGCCATTTCAGACTTCCGACCTATGGGGTCATCTCGCTCTGCGCTCTCGGAATCGCGGTTCTCCTCATCCGCCGGTACGCGAGGATCGAGGGGCTCGACCCCGGGAGGACGACCGAGGCGATCGTCCTGACGATCGCCGTCGGCTTTTTCGGGGCCCGGGTGTTCGAGGCGATCCTCAATTGGGACCGGTATTTCGGGCAGCCCGGCGGCCTGAAGCTCCTGATGGTCTCCACCGGCGTCTTCTTCGGCGGACTGATGACTGCCATACCTTTCTGCATTCTCTGGTTTCGCCACATCGGAATGCCGTTTCTCCAGGGGCTCGACCTCCTGGCGCTCGCCGGAACGATCGCCGAGGGGGTCGGCCGCTGGGGGTGCTTTTTCTCCGGGTGCTGCTGGGGGACGCCGACCGATCTTCCTTGGGCGGTCACTTTCCCGGAGATCGCCCGGCGGCTGCACGCCGGACTCCCTGCCGTTCCCATCCATCCCACCCAGATCTACATGTCGCTGATCTCGCTGGCGATCCTGGGAATCCTCCTCGTGCTCTATCGCAGGAAGCGCTTCCACGGCCGGATCATCACCGTCTACGTGATGCTCTACGCCGTGACGCGCTTCTTCATCGAGTTCGTCCGAGGGGATGCGGAGCGAGGCTTCGTGCTCGAAGGGAGGCTGAGCACTTCGCAATTCCTCGCGATCCTGCTCACCGCGGCGGCTGCGATCGCCTACGCCTGGCTCGCGAAGCGCCACCGCGCGAGCGGTGAGGCCGACTGGCGGCCCGCGCCGGCGGGGGCGCGGTGAGGACGAGAAGCGCCCTCTCGGCCGCGGTGATCGTGTCGTTGCTCGCGGGGGCGGTCGGAGCGCGCGACGACGCGCGCAGGGACCAGGGATTCGCCGTCCGCATGGTCAAGCTCGGGGGCTTTCCAGGGGATCCGTCCATCCTCGAGCACGTGAAATACTGCCGCGAGCTCGGCTTCAACGCGCTGTGGGTGTACGGCCAGGAGGCCGGGGTCTGGGCGAAGGACCGCGCGACCGTCGGCCCGTCGCTCTACCCCGCGTTCCTCGACCTGACGCGCTGGTGCCGTCGCCACGGCATGGACGTCTGGGTTTCGATCAATCCGGTGGCGGAATCGAGCGGCAAGTTCGTCTTCAGCGAACCCGAGGACCAGCAGCGTGTTCTCGCGTTCGCGTCCCTCCTTCGCGAGAAGGCGGACGTCCGCCGGATCGTCGTCTCGTTCGACGACCAGCCGTCCGGCAATCGCGAGCTGGCCGACGTGTTCAGCTACGGCGACTCCGCAGCGCCCGCCCACCTCGAGCTCGTGGCGAGACTCGCGGCGGAGCTCCCGAAGGACGTCGGTCTTTGGCTCTGTGCCGCCGCGTACTGCGACGCGCATCTGGCCGATGGCGCGGGTCCCTACGCGAAGGCCTTCCTCGCGGGGCTCGCGGCACTTCCGCCAGGCGTCGGGATCGTGTGGACGGGGCCGAAGGTGGTCTCACCGACGATCACGCGGGCCGATCTCCTAGGGGCGAAGACGCGCCTCGGAGGGCGTCCGCTTCTCCTGTACGACAACTTTCCCGCCTACGACGACGACGTCGGCGACGCGATGGCGATGAGCCTCGCGAGCCTGGGGGGACGGGACGCGGGGATCCGCGACGTCGTCGCCGCCTACCTGGCGACTCTCTCGATCCCGCCGGCCGGGGCTCGGCTCACGCTCCTGACGATCGCCGAGTATCTGCGCGATCCCGAGGCGTACGACTCCGATGCCGCGGCGGCGCGCGCGATCAAGCGGCTGGCAGGCCGGGACAAGGAAGCCGCGACGGCGCTCGGGACTCAGCAGATCGAGTGGGGCGGATTCCTCGGACGGAACTACTTCCCGAGGGACGCGATCAACCCCGAGCTGACCGCCCGCCGCTTGGACGATCCGGCGTTCGTCGACTCGTTCACCTGGACGGTCGCGCGCTATCCGGGACGGATGGCCGCGATCGGGAGGATCGCGGACGAGCCGTTCCGGAAAGAGGTTCTCCGGATGATGCGCCGGCGGCTCGCGATCGCGCGCGCGGTGCCGCTGACGATCGAGTACCTGGAGCGGGTCCGCACGCGCCGGGCCGACCCCGCGCAGACGCTGGCCAAGATCGATGCCGAGCGGCGGTCGTGGCAGGGCGATCCCGACGCTCACCGCGAGCTGGAGCTGTTCCTGGCGGCCGCCGGCGTTCCCGGCGCGGGAGGCGTCCGGTGAACCCGGCCTCCCGCCCCTACCGTCTGGCGATTCTCGGGCTCGTCAGCTTCATGTTGTTCGGGAGCTACTTCGCGTACGACAGCGTCGCCGCCATCGCCCCCTCGCTGATCGAGGCCCTCCACGCCGACCGAGCGGCGATCGGGACGATGTACAGCGCTTACAGCTTCGCGGCGGTCGCGGCGGTGCTGCTCGGCGGGGTGCTCATCGACAAGATCGGGACGCGGCGCGCGAGCCTGCTCTTCTCGGCGATCCTGACCGCCGGCGCGGTGATCGTCGCGGCGGCGCCGTCGATCGGCTGGATCGACTTCGGCCGGCTTCTGTTCGGGATGGGCTCGGAGCCCCTGGTCGTCGCCCAGAGCGCGATCCTGGCGCGGTGGTTCCGCGGGAAGGAGCTGGCCCTCTCGTTCGGCGTCGCCTTGACGATCAGCCGCCTGGGCACGCTTTTCACGTTCAACACGGAGGCCTTGATCGCGGGGAGGGCCGGCTGGCGATCGGCGCTCTGGGTGGCGGCCGCGCTCTGCGGGGCGAGCCTCCTCGCGAACCTCGTCTACAACGCGCTCGACAAGAAGGCCGCCCCGGTCCTCGGCCTCGCCGAAGCGGGAGGAGGCGACGAGATCGACTGGGCGCAGCTCCGGCGCGGTGGATTCTCTCCGTCGTACTGGTACGTCACGCTGCTGTGCGTCACGTTCTACTCGGCGATCTTCCCCTTCACCGACCTGTCGACCGACTTCTTCCACGACAAGTGGGGGCTCCCCGAGGCGAGCGGCGAAGGGCTAGGCTTCCTGTCAGCGGTCTTCTACAACATCACCCACATGTTCTCGACCGCGCAGGGGACGACGTCGATCATCATCACCGCGTCGATGCTCCTGGCGCCGAACGCCGGGCGGCTCGTCGACCGGTTCGGCCGCCGTGCGACGTTCATGATCGTGGGCTCGCTGCTCATGATCCCGGCTCATCTGGCGATGGGCTGGACGACGATCCCACCGGCTTGCCCGATGATCGTGCTGGGCGCCGCATTCGTTCTCGTTCCGGCGGCGATGTGGCCGTCGATTCCCCTCGTCGTCGAGAAGGAGCGGGTCGGCACGGCGTTCGGCCTGATGACCGCGATCCAGAACGTCGGCCTGTTGCTCTTCCCTTACCTCAACGGGAGGCTGCGCGACGCCACGTCCGGCTACGGCTTTAGCCAAACGATGTTCGCGGGATTGGGGGCCGCCGGGCTGGTGTTCGCCCTGCTCCTGCTCGCCGCCGATCGCAAAGCCGGCCACGTTCTCGAGCGCCCCACCCCCCACGACTGAGAGAAAAAGGGGACACTCCCCTTTTTGGGGAGTGTCTCCTCCTATGCCGAGATTGCGGTCGTCGCGAGCTCGGCTTCGGTCGCCGGGAGAAGGACGCGGAAGAGGGCGCCGCCGGAGGGCGCGTCGTCGACCCAGATCGTCCCGCCGTGAGCTTCGACCGCGAGCCGGCAGAAGGTCAGGCCGAGGCCGCGGTTGGCGCCGGGAACCGATTTGCGGTTCTCGAGGCGCTGGAATTTCTCGAAGATCCTCTCCCGGAATTCGGGCGGGACGCCGGTGCCCTGGTCGGCGACGGAGATCTCGATTCCTTCGTCGCACGGCGTGACGGACAGCCGCACGACGCCCCCCTTGGGCGAGTGCTCGATCGCGTTGGCCAGGAGGTTGTCGACCACGCGGCGCAGCACGACGACGTCGCCGCGCAGCACCGCGGAGTCGTCGGCGACGATCTCGAGGCGTACACCGCGCTGCGCCGCACCGCCCTCCATTTCCTGACAGGCCTTGCGCGCCAGCGATCCGGCGTCGATGGTCTCGAGATGCAGCTGGAGCTTCCCTTCCTCGAGCTGGCCGATGTCGAGGAGGTTGAGGATCATCTGGTGCATGCGCCACGCTGCGGCCTTCGAGCGCCGGACGAGATGCATCACCGATTCGTCGGCCTTGCGCTCCATCAGCTCGAGGTTGCCCAGCACCGCCGCGAGCGGGTTCTTCAGGTCGTGAACCAGGGTCTGGGTCAGGGTCTCCTTCAGCGCTTCGAGCTCCTCGAGCTTGGCGTTCCGAGCCGCGAGATCGATCCGCGCCTCCTCGAGCTCCGCGAGCAGCCGGCGCGCGCGCAGCATCGAGCGGACCTTCGCCATGAATTCCTCGCGGCGCACGGGCTTCGCGATGTAGTCGTCGGCGCCGGTATCGAGCCCCTCCACCCGGTGAGGCGCGCCGTCGAGCGCGGTGACGAGGACGACCTGGCACAGGCGCGTCCGCGGGTCTCCCTTGATCTGGCGGCAGACCTCGAGGCCGGAGAGGTCGGGCATCATGACGTCCAGGAGCACGAGATCCGGCGGCCGCTCGGCGACGGCGGCGAGCGCGCTACGCCCGTCGTACGCCAATCGCACCTCGTACCCGGCGCCGAGCAGGTACTCCTCGAGCAGCTTCCGATTCCGGGGGTCATCGTCGACGACCAGGATGTCCGCCGTTCGGGGTTGCTGACTCATGCGGCTCCCTCCTTGGAGTCGAGATACGAGCCGACCTGCTGCGGAAAGCGCGAGAGCCGGATCGGCTTCGCGATGAATCCGGCGCAGCCGGCCTCGAGCGCGCGCCTCTGATCGGCCTCCTGCGCGTGTGCCGACAGCGCGACGACCGGGATCCCGCGGGTCAACGGATCGGCCTTCAGCCGCCGGGTGGTCTCGATGCCGTCGAGCCCCGGAAGCTGGAGGTCCATCAAGACGAGGTGAGGATGCTCGGCGCGGGCGATCTCGAGCCCTTCCTCGCCGGTTTCCGCTTCGAGCACCCGGTAACCTCGCGAGCGCAGGACGTTTCGCGCGAGCCTGCGGTTGACCGGGTTGTCCTCGACGACGAGGATCGTGCTGCCGCGCGCGACGGCGGGATGCAGGACGGCCTCGGCCGGATCGCGCCTCGCCGTGCCGCTCGATGCGCGCCCCCCCTTGGCGTCGGGGAAGACGCACTGGAACGACGACCCTTCGCCTCGGCGGGAGGTGACGGTCACGCTCCCGCCGTGGAGGGACATCATCCGCCGGACGAGCGCGAGGCCGAGGCCCGTGCCCTGGTACCGGCGCGCGTAGGACCCGTCGGCCTGGAAGAACTCGTGGAAGATCTTCTCCTGGTCGTCCTCCGCGATCCCGATCCCGGTGTCGGTGACGCGCACGATCAGATCGTTCCCCTCGAAGCGCGCGCTGGCCTCGATCCGCCCGTCCTCCGGAGTGAACTTGACGGCGTTGCTCAGGAGGTTGACGACGACCTGCCGGACGAGGCGGGGGTCGACGTGGGCGGTTCCCGTCAGCTCGCAGCTCATCGCGACGCGGAGCTTCTTCTTTTCGGCCTGCGGGCGGAGCATCGTCACCGAGTCGCGCAACAGCTCTTCGACGTCGGCGTCCTCGCGGTGGACCTCGAGCTTGCCGGCCTCGATCTTGGAGAGGTCGAGGATGTCGTTGATGAGGGCGAGGAGATGCTCGCCGCTGTCCCGGATGTCGGAGAGGAACTCGCGCTGCCGCGGCGAGAGCTCCCCGAAGTTCGTGTCGGTCATCAGCTCCGAAAAGCCGATGACGGAGTTCAGCGGCGTGCGCAGCTCGTGGGAGACGTTCGCGAGGAAATCGCTCTTGGCCTTCGAGGCCTCGGTCAGCGCGCGGTTCGCGTCGGAGAGCATCCGGTTCGCCGCCTCGAGCCCCTGGAGCGCCGTCGCCAGCTCGTGCGTCCGCTCGACGACCTTGAGCTCGAGCTCGGCGTTCAGCGCTTCGACCTCCTCGAGGCGCCTCTCGTGCTCCTGGATGGCTTCGCGGTGCGCCTTGTAGAAGGCGAGGAGCAGCCAGCAGGGCGGTATCGCGAGCGCGAGCACCCAGAGCCCCCAGGCCTGGAGCGCCGCCGTCATCGCGATGGCGAGCGTCAATCCCGTGAAGTACGAGACCGTCGTCCATTGGAACGTCTCGCGCCAGACGTCCACCACCGGCGTCCGCTGCTGCATGGCGATCGCTATCGTGACGAGCCCGGTGTTGACGAGGAAGTAACCCGCCGTCGCCATTGCCAAGGGTCCGAACGACACCCAGAGCGATCCGCCGACTCTCCCGCCCGCGAGCGCGAACGCCCACGACGCGGCGGCCGACGCGAGCGTCACGGCGCCGAGGTTGAACGAGGTGCGCAGCGGATCGAGGCGGCGGCGCGGCCTCACCAGGACTCCGGTCAGCCCGACGACGGCGACGATCATCGCGTCGAGCGGTCCCAGGACCGCGACCGCCAGGAGAACGAAGGGGTGCGTCGCGGACAGCTCCGTCTTGAATCGCGCGAAGCGCACGGGCCGCAAGCCGGCGAGTGCCGCGAGCGCCGCGATCAGCGAGAGCGTGGCGAGATCACGCGGCCACTGCGCCCCCGTCGCCCACGCGAGGGCGAGCAGAGCGCACAGATCCACGCCCACCACATATCGCGTAAGCCACGGCGAGGCCCCTGGAACGGCCGGCGGTGCGGACTTCAAGCGGTCTTCCCCCTACCTGGCAACGACACGCCACACTCGTGTTACGCAAGATCGATTCCGTCACCACGCTTCGAAAAAATCCCCAAACCCCCACGGCGACTTGCGAATCCGTATTCGTCGCCGCCGCGCGCTGGCAGTAGCCGCCCGCCCGGCTGTCAGCGGACGTCACGGCTGATATCTTTCCAACCGGGGTTTTCGAAGGAGGACAGAATGCCCGTCATCGTCGACGTGACTTACGACGGCGATCTGGAGTGCACTCTGACGCACGGTCCGTCCGGCGCCGAGATGCGGACGGATGCGCCGGTCGACAACAAAGGCCGCGGACGCCGCTTCTCCCCGACCGACCTCGTCGGCGCGGGGATGGGCTCCTGCATGCTGACCGTGATGGGCATCGTCGCCCGCGACCGCGGCTGGGACATGAAGGGCGCGACCGCTCGCGTCGGCAAGGACATGGGGGCCGACCCGCGGCGACACATCTCGAGGCTGACGGTCGACATCACGCTCCCCGCCTCCCTCGACGAGAAGGCGCGGACCGTCCTCGAGAACACTGCCCGTGCCTGTCCGGTCCACGCGTCGCTCGGCTCGCTGACGAAAGTGGAATTGAAGTTTCACTACGCGTAGCGGCTGGCGTCCCCAACGGGATTCGAACCCGTGTCGCCACCTTGAAAGGGTGGTGTCCTAGGCCAGGCTAGACGATGGGGACATCGGGAGCCCGAAGCGGGCCCGGAGTGTAGCGGACGGCCGCGGGCGCTTCAATCCCGTCATGGCAGCGCGGCCCACCGGACACTATCCTGACCACATGGGAGCCGCGTCGGCGGCCAGGAGGAACTCATGACTGCCATGACGACACGCTCGATGATCCTCGGCGCCGCCGTCCTCTGCCTCGCCGGCGCGGTCAGCGCGCAGCCGAGCTCGAAGCAGAACATCACGCTTTCAGGGACCTATCACGTCAACGGAGCCAGCGGCGGTGGGACTTCCGTCTCGATGGACTTCACGGCGACCATCCACAACACCGGCGGCGCCGATCTCAAGGGTCCGATCGTGCTGCGTCACCAGAACGACATGCAAAAGGTCTGGTACCGCTGGAGCGAGCAAACGATCCCGGCAGGCGGCAGCGTGAAGATCAACGCCAGCGTCTCGGTGCCGACCGAGGAGTACAACAACTGGGCCTCCGGAGGGCCGTCCCTCTTCTTCTATACGCAGAACGACCGCGGCGACATCGCGACGTTCCAGATTCCGTTGAGCGCCGAGAAGAAGCCCGCACCCATCAAGTAGGCCGGCACCGCTCGCCCTCGACGATTGGTGAGCCGTGCTGGACTCGAACCAGCGACCCTCAGCTTAAAAGGCTGGTGCTCTACCACCTGAGCTAACGGCCCACGC
>CAZEII010000080.1:0-13252 GCA_964511835.1 uncultured Acidobacteriota bacterium
CCGCGAGGGCGGCCGCACGGTCGGCGCCGGCACCGTCACCGAGATTCTGGAGTAGCCGATGCGCGAAAACGTGGCCCTTCAGTGCTCCGACTGCAAGCGGCGGAACTACGTCACGACGAAGAACAAGAAGACGACCACGGGCAAGCTCGAGTTCAGCAAGTACTGCCGGTTCTGCAGGAAGCACACGTCGCACAAGGAAGGCCGCTAGCCGGTTAGGCAGGGGACGAACGTGGATGGCGTGACGGGACAGTGGAAGCGGCTGACGGCGTTCTTCCAGGACGTCAGGTCGGAGTTGCAGAAGACGACTTGGCCGACGCGGAAGGAAGTCCAGAACACGACGCTCGTCGTGATCGTGTTCGTCATGATCTGCGCGGCCTACTTGTTCGTCGTAGATCGCGTGCTCCAGACCGGCATGGAACGGTTGTTCCGGGTGTTCGGGAGATGAGCGTGGAAGCGGCGGTCGCGAAGCGGTGGTACATCGTCCACACCTACTCGGGGTTCGAGGGCAAGGTGAAGGAGAGCCTGCGCCAGCGGGCCGACGCGATGGGGATGGGCGGCGTCATCGAAGAGATCCTCATCCCGACCGAAGAGGTGGTCGAGGTCCGGGACGGCAAGAAGACCCGCTCGACGCGGAAGTTCTTTCCCGGGTACGTGCTAGTGAAGATGGAGATGTCGGACACGGCGTGGCACGTCGTCAAGAACACGCCGAAGGTCACGGGGTTCGTCGGCACCGGAAACAAGCCGGTTCCGCTGACCGACGCCGAGGTGGACCGCATCGTCAATCAGGTCGCGGTCGCGGTGGACAAGCCGAAGCCGCGCCTCGACTTCAAGACCGGTGAGGCGGTGCGGATCACCGACGGACCGTTCAGCAACTTCACCGGCCAGGTGGAGGAGGTCAACGAGGACCGCTCGACCCTGAAAGTCCTCGTCACGATCTTCGGGCGGTCGACGCCCGTCGAGCTCGAGTTCCAGCAGGTGGAGAAGATCTAGATGGCCAAGAAGATCACCGGGTTCATCAAGCTGCACATCCCCGCCGGCAAGGCGACGCCCGCTCCTCCCGTGGGCCCGGCGCTCGGCCAGCACGGCGTGAACATCATGGACTTCTGCAAGAACTTCAACGCGCGCACCGCGAAGGGCGACGGCATGCTCACGCCGGTCGTCATCACGGTCTATCAGGACCGCTCGTATACGTTCGTCACCAAGACGCCGCCGGCGTCGGTGCTCCTGGCGAAAGCCGCGAAGGTCGAGAAGGGCTCGGGAGTTCCGAACAAGAACAAGGTTGGCAAGGTGACGAAGGCCCAGGTCTCTGAGATCGCCAAGACGAAGCTTCCCGACTTGAATTGCGACACCCTCGAGGCTGCGATCCGGATCGTCGAGGGGAGCGCGCGCTCGATGGGCATCGAAGTCGTCGGGTAGGGATGCGAGGAGATCAAGTCATGCCGAAGCACGGCAAGAAATACAGCGCCTCCGTGAAGAAGATTGCGAAGCGCTTCCACACGATGCCCGAGGCGGTGGCCTCCATGCGCGCCGCGTCGTACGCGAAGTTCGACGAGACGGTCGAGCTGGCGATGCGGCTGGGCGTCGATCCGAAGCACGCCGACCAGATGGTCCGCGGGACCGTCGTGCTCCCCCACGGCGCAGGCAAGACCGTGCGCGTCGCCGTCATCGCGGCGGGGGAGAAACTCAAGGAGGCGAGCGGGGCGGGCGCGGACCACGTCGGCGGGGCCGACCTCGTCAAGAACATCCAGGAGGGATTCTCCGACTTCGACGCGGTCATCGCGACCCCGGACATGATGAAGGACGTCGGCAAGCTCGGGAAGGTCTTGGGGCCGCGCGGCTTGATGCCGAACCCGAAGACGGGGACCGTGACGTTCGACGTCGCCAAGGCGGTTCGGGAGATCAAGGCGGGCAAGGTGGAATTCCGCGTCGACAAGACGGCGATCATCCACGTCCCGGTCGGCAAGATGTCGTTCGACGATCAGAAGATCGCCGACAACGCCCTGGCCGTGATCCACGCGGTGCTCCGCGCCAAGCCGTCCTCGGCGAAGGGAAAGTACGTCGAGTCGATTTACCTGTGCTCGACCATGGGCCCGTCGATCCAAGTCGACCCGGTCGCGGTCGAGCTCCCCGCGGCCTGAGGTGATCTGTGAACCGCACTGAGAAAACGAACGTCGTCGAATCGCTCGCGGCGAAATTCCGCGCCCACCCGCACGTGATCCTCGCGGACTACAAAGGGCTCACCGCGGGGCAGGCGACCGAGCTGCGGCGGAAGATCCGGTTCGCCGGCGGGACGTACACCGTCCTCAAGAACCGGCTGGCGCGCCGCGGCTCCGAGGGAACGGCAGTCGCGAAGATCGCCGATCGGCTCAAGGGGCCCTGCGGGCTCGCGGGGCACCCGACCGATCCCGTCGCCCTGGCGAAGGCGGTGTCCGAATTCGCCAAGGACAATCCGCAGCTCCGCCTGGTCGCCTGCGTCGTCGACGCGAAGGACGTCTATGGGGCGGAAGGCGTGAAGCATCTCGCGACGCTCCCGGGCGTTCAGGAGCTCCGCGCCCAGCTCCTGTCGCTGATCAACGCGCCGGCCAGCCGTCTGGTCCGGCTGCTGAACACGCCGGGCGGCCAGGTGGCGCGGGCCGTCGACGCGCGGCGGAAGAAGCTCGAAGGCGGGGCGGCCTAGGCCCCGGGATTCGTTGACGAAACGCACGGCCGGTATGCCGGCCTGAACGGAGGATTCGGATCATGGCTGACCTGCAGTCGATCGCTGAGAACCTGAGCTCGCTCACCGTCATGGAAGCCGCTCAGCTCGTCAAGCTCCTCGAGGAGAAGTGGGGCGTGTCCGCCGCCGCGCCGGTGGCCGTCGCCGCCGCGGGAGCGCCGGTCGCCGCGGCCGCCGCGGCCGAGGAGCAGACCGAGTTCGAGGTCATCCTCAAGGAGGTGGGCGACAACAAGATCAACGTGATCAAGGTCGTCCGCGAGGTCACCAGCCTGGGCCTCAAGGAAGCGAAGGACGTCGTGGACGGCGCTCCCAAGACGGTCAAGGAGGGTGTGACCAAGGAGGACGCCGAATCGATGAAGAAGAAGTTCGAGGCGGTCGGCGCCAAGGTCGAAATCAAATAGCTTCGTTCGTCACGAGGTCAGCGAGGTCGCTTCCCCGGCCCTCCGCCGGGATCCGGGAGCGCTCCAGCCGGAGCGCTCCGAAAGGGGATTGAATCGCGATGTCCGAGGCCTTAAAGACAACGAGCTCGAAGCGGATCGAGTTTTCGCGCATCCGGACCGCGGTCCCGATGCCCAACCTGATCGAAGTCCAGAAGCGCTCGTACGAGCGGTTCCTGCAGATGCACCGGGCTCCCGCCGACCGGGAGGCGGGCGGGCTTCAGTCGGTGTTCAAATCGATCTTTCCGATCCGCGACTTCCGCCAAACGTGCTCCCTCGAGTTCGTGGACTACACGATCGGCAACTGGGAGTGCAAGTGCGGAGAGATCGTCGGCATCGAGCACCTGCGCAGCGAGTGCGTGCACTGCGCCCGGCGCCTGATCGCCCCCGACGCCCGCGGTGGGATGGTGCTCTGCGACGGCTGCGGCAACCTGACGCCCGTCACCATCAAAGAGTGCGAGCAGTGCGGCGACCCGGTCGGTCTCAAGTTCAAGTACGACGTCGACGAGTGCCAGGAGCGCGGGCAGACGTTCACCGTGCCCCTCAAGGTGACGATCCAGCTGGTGGTCTACGACAAGGACCCGGAGACCGAGGCGCGCAGCATCCGGGACATCAAGGAGCAGGAGGTCTACTTCGGCGAGATCCCGATGCTCACCGAGAACGGAACCTTCATCATCAATGGCACCGAGCGCGTCATCGTCAGCCAGCTGCACCGCAGCCCGGGCGTCTTCTACCAGGCCGACTCCCTGAAGACCGCGTTCATGGCCAAGGTGATCCCGTACCGCGGCTCCTGGGTCGAGTTCGAGTACGACCAGAAGAACATCCTGTATGTGCGGATCGACCGGAAGAGGAAGTTCCCCGCGACGGTGTTCCTCCGTGCGCTGGGATTCGAAGACGACGCGGCCATCCTCCGCGCGTTTTACACCGCCTCCACGGTCAAGGCCGAGGCGGGCAAGTTCCTCGTGAAAGCCGACGCGGGGGCGGTCAACAAGAAGGTGCGTCAGCCCGTGGCGCATCCCCGGACCGGCGACGAGATCCTGAAAAAGGGACGCCGCGTGCGGCCGGAGCAGCTCGAGGAGTTGCGCAAGGCTCGGATCGAGTGGATCCCGATCGAAGCCGGCGAGATGGAAGGGGCCCACACGATCCGCGACATCGCCGATGCGGCGACTGGCGAGGTGCTCGTGGAGGTCGGGAAGCCCCTGACTCAGGAGGCGCTCGACAAGGTCCTCGGCGCGGGCGTCGACACCTTCGACGTCTGCTTCCCGGAGAAGGAAGACGTCGGCGGAGTGCTGCTCGAGACGCTCGCGAAGGACGCGGTCAAAACGCAGAATGACGCGCTCCTCGAGATCTACCGCCGCCTCCGCCCGGGGGATCCGCCGACCCTCGAGTCCTCACGGAACCTGTTCAACGGGCTGTTCTTCGATCCGACGCGGTACGACTTTTCCAAGGTCGGACGCCTGAAGTTCAATACCAAGCTCTACGGCATGTTCGAGAAGGACTGGCCGGCGCACGTCCACGACCGCTGGGAGAAGGGGGAAGACCGCACCCCGACTCGCGAAGACTTCATCGAAGTTCTTCGCTACATGCTCAAGCTGCGGAAGGGCATCGGCGAGGTGGACGACATCGACCACCTCGGCAACCGCCGCGTCCGGAGCGTCGGCGAGCTCCTGGAGAACCAGTTCCGGATCGGCCTCGTGCGGATGGAGCGAGCGATCAAGGAAAAGATGTCGGTCTATCAGGAGATGACGACCGCGATGCCGAACGACCTGATCAACGCCAAGCCCGTGATGGCGGCGATCCAGGAGTTCTTCGGGTCGAGCCAACTCTCGCAGTTCATGGACCAGACGAACCCGCTCTCGGAAGTGACGCACAAGCGGCGCCTCTCGGCCCTGGGGCCCGGCGGGCTCTCCCGCGAGCGAGCCGGGTTCGAGGTCCGTGACGTCCACCCGACGCACTACGGCCGCATCTGCCCGATCGAGACCCCCGAGGGCCCGAACATCGGGTTGATCTCGTCGCTGTCCTGCTTCGCGCGGATCAACGAGTACGGGTTCATCGAGTCGCCGTACCGGAAGGTCGAGGCCGGCAAGGTCGTCGACTACGTGCGCGTCGTCCGGACGGCCGACGGCCCGTACAAGCTGCACGACGTCGTCCAGGAGGACGAGTTCGGCAAGGAGGTCGCCCGCTTGAGCAAGGCGGGGAAGACGCCGCCCGAGGCGGAGCCCCACTCCTTTTATTTGACGGCGTGGGAGGAGGACCGCTCGGTGGTCGCCCAGGCGAACGCCAAGCTCAACCCCGATCTCACCTTCGCCCACGATCGCGTCAACGCGCGGAAGGCCGGGGAGTTCAAGCTGGTCCCCAAGAACGAGGTGGCCTACATCGACGTCTCCCCGAAGCAATTGGTCTCCGTCGCCGCGTCGCTGATCCCGTTCCTCGAGAACGACGACGCCAACCGCGCGCTGATGGGCTCGAACATGCAGCGGCAGGCCGTGCCGCTGCTCCGCCCCAAGGCCCCGTTCGTGGGCACCGGGATGGAGTCCGTGACGGCGAAGGATTCGGGATCGGTCGTCATCTGCAAGCGCGCCGGCATCGTCGATCTCGTCGACAGCCAGCGCATCATCGTCCGCGTCGGCGCGGAGGGGCGCGAGGACTTCGGGGCCGACATCTATTCGCTCACGAAGTTCAAGCGGTCGAACCAGAACACGTGCATCAACCAGCGCCCGATCGTGAGGAAGGGACAGCGCGTCGCCCGGGGGCAGGTGATGGCCGACGGGCCGTGCACCGAGCGGGGCGAGCTGGCGCTCGGCCGCAACGTGCTGGTCGCCTTCATGCCCTGGCGCGGCTACAACTTCGAGGACGCGATCCTGGTCTCGGAGAAGCTCGTCCGCGAGGACTCGTTCACCTCGATCCACATCGAGGAATTCGAGATCGAGGCCCGCGACACGAAGCTCGGCCCCGAGGAGATCACGCGCGACATCCCGAACGTCGCGGAGGAGTTCCTGAAGGACCTCGATGAATCGGGCGTCATCCGCATCGGTGCTCACGTCAAGCCCGGCGACATCCTGGTCGGCAAGGTGACCCCCAAGGGGGAGACGCAGCTGACCCCGGAGGAGAAGCTCCTCCGCGCGATCTTCGGGGAGAAATCGGGAGACGTGCGTGACGCGTCGCTCACGACCCCACCCGGGATCGACGGAACGATCGTCGACGTCAAGATCTTCTGCAGGAAGGGGGTCGAGAAGGACTCCCGCGCCCTCGAGATCGAGCAGGCCGACATCGACCGGATGAACAAGGATCTCGAGGACCAGATCCGGATTCTGCGCGAGGAGGACCGCAAGCGGCTGATCGAGCTGCTCGAAGGGGAATCGCTCGCGAACCCGCTCCGGTCCCGGCAGACCAAGCAGGAGATCCTCGTCGGCGGCGCCGCGCTGACGCGCGAGGTCATGGCGGAGATCTCGACGGAAGACCTCCACCGCGTCGAGATCGGCACGACCAATCAGAAGAAGCTCGCCGAGATCCGCCGGATTGAGGAGCGCACGAAGAAGCGCGTCCAGATCCTGAAGAAGCTGAACGAGGACAAGATCGCGACCCTGCAAAAGGGGGACGAACTCGCCCCGGGCGTCATCAAGATGGTGACGGTCTACGTGGCGATGAAGCGCAAGCTCTCCGTCGGAGACAAGATGGCGGGGCGTCACGGGAACAAGGGCGTCATCGCGCGCATCCTCCCCGAAGAGGACATGCCGTGCATGCCCGACGGCACGCCGGTCGAGGTGGTCCTCAATCCGCTGGGAGTTCCTTCGCGCATGAACGTCGGGCAGATCCTGGAGACCCACTTGGGATGGGCCGCCTCGGTCCATGCCGCTTGGATCCACGACCAGCTGGCGGCGGAGCGGACGGAGGCGGCCTCCGCCATTCGCTCCCGTCTTCAGGACATGCTCCCGGCCGGTCCGATGCGGGAGGCGGTGACAGCCGCCGACGACGACGCGACGATCGAGCTCGGTCGGACCCTGGCCGACGGCGTCACGTTCGCGTCGCCGGTGTTCGACGGCGCCTTGGAGTCCGACATCAAGACGCAGCTCAAGCTGGCGGGCCTGCCCGACTCCGGGAAGATCCAGCTCCGCGACGGTAAGCTCGGCGAGCCGTTCGAGCAGCTCGTCACCGTCGGCTACATCTACCTGCTCAAGCTGTCGCATCTCGTGGACGACAAGATCCACGCCCGCTCGATCGGGCCGTACTCGCTGATCACGCAGCAACCGCTGGGCGGGAAGGCCCAGTTCGGCGGCCAGCGGTTCGGCGAGATGGAGGTCTGGGCGCTCGAAGCGTACGGCGCCGCGCACATCCTGCAGGAGCTACTGACCGTCAAGTCCGACGACGTCTACGGACGGACCAAGATCTACGAGGCTCTCGTCAAGGGGGAGCCGACTCCGGAGCCGGGCCTGCCCGAGTCCTTCAACGTGCTGGTCAGGGAGCTCCAGAGCCTTTGCCTCGATGTCGAGCTGCTGAGCGATCGTGCCGACGCTCGCGGCCCTTCGATGATCTGACGCCCCGGGAGGTACGGTGAGCAAACCCTCGTTCCTGTTCGACAAGGCGAAGACGATCAACGACTTCAACGCGATCCGCATCAGCCTCGCGTCGCCGGAGAAGATCCGCTCGTGGTCGTACGGCGAAGTGACGAAGCCGGAGACGATCAACTACCGGACGTTCAAGCCGGAGCGGGACGGGCTGTTCTGCGCCAAGATCTTCGGTCCGGTGACCGACTGGGAGTGCCTCTGCGGCAAGTTCAAGCGCATGAAGCACCGCGGCGTCGTCTGCGACAAGTGCGGCGTCGAAGTCACCCAGAGCAAAGTCCGCCGCGAGCGGATGGGTCACATCGAGCTCGCCAGCCCGGTGAGCCACGTCTGGTTCTTCAAGGGGCTTCCCTCGCGCATCGGGCACTTGCTCGACATGCCCCTCCGGGAGCTCGAGCGGATCCTCTACTTCGAGGCCTACTGCGTCATCGATCCGGGCGACGTGCCCACCCTCGAAGAGCGGCAGAGCCTGACCGAAGAGCAATACCGCGAGCTCGCCGACCAGTACCCGGACCAGTTCACCGCCGGCATGGGCGCCGAGGCGATCAAGGAGCTCCTGGCCCGCCTCGACGTCGATCAGCTCGCGCGCGAGATGCGCGACAAGATGCGCAACGAGACGTCGATGCAGAAGCGCTTGAAGTACGCCAAGCGCCTGAAGGTCGTCGATGCCTTCCGGAAGAGCGGCAACCGCCCGGAGTGGATGATCCTGGACGTCATCCCGGTGATCCCTCCGGAGCTGCGGCCGCTCGTTCCGCTGGACGGGGGCCGGTTCGCGACCTCCGACCTCAACGATCTCTATCGCCGTGTCATCAACCGCAACAACCGACTGAAGAAGCTCCTCGACCTCAAGGCCCCGGACGTCATCGTCCGGAACGAGAAGCGGATGCTCCAAGAGGCGGTCGACGCGCTGTTCGACAACGGGCGGCGCGGACGCGTCCTTCGCGGCAGCAATAATCGGCCGTTGAAGTCCCTTTCGGACACCCTGAAGGGGAAGCAGGGGCGCTTCCGGCAGAACCTCCTCGGGAAGCGCGTCGACTACTCCGGACGCTCGGTCATCGTCGTCGGTCCCGAACTCCGGCTCAACCAGTGCGGGCTGCCGAAGAAGATGGCGCTCGAGCTGTTCAAGCCGTTCATCTACAACAAGCTCGAGCGCGAAGGGCTCGTCTCGACGATCAAGGCCGCGAAGGAGATGGTCGAGCTCGAGCGTCCCGAGGTCTGGGATTATCTCGAGGAGGTCATCCAGAATCACCCGGTGCTCCTGAATCGCGCGCCGACGCTCCACCGGCTCGGGATCCAGGCGTTCCAGCCGGTCCTGGTCGAAGGGAAGGCGATCAAGATCCACCCGCTCGTCTGCACGGCGTTCAACGCGGATTTCGACGGCGACCAGATGGCGGTGCACGTGCCGCTTTCGGCCAAGGCGCAGATCGAGGCGCAGGTCCTGATGATGAGCACGCAGAACGTGCTCTCGCCGGCGAACGGCCTGCCGATCGTCAACCCCTCGCAGGACATCGTGCTCGGCTGCTACTACCTCACCCAAGAGCGGCCCGGCGCGAAGGGCGAGGGGCGGGCGTTTTCGTCGACGAACGAGGTTCTCATCGCCTACCAGTCCGGCGAGGTGGAAACCCTCTCCCGGATCGTCCTTCGCTACTCGGGGCGCCTGATCGACCTGACCACGCTCCCGGCGAAGGACCGCGAGAACGTCGCGCGAGCCCCCGAGCAGACGGTGGAGAACTACCGCCTGATCACCACGGTCGGACGCGTGATCTTCAACGACCACATGCCGAAGGAGCTGCCGTTCCTGAACGGCCTCCTCAAGAAGAAGGGGCTGCAGTCCCTCGTGCACTACTGCTACCTGCGGCACGGGAACGACCGCACGGTGGAGCTGGTGGACGCCCTGAAGGATCTCGGCTTCACCTACGCGACCCGCGCCGGCATCTCGATCGGCGTCGACGACATGGTCGTCCCGCCCGAAAAGGCGCAGGTGGTCGACAAGGCCCGCGGCGATCAGATCGACGTCGAGCAGCAGTACCTCGACGGCGTCATCACGAACGGCGAGCGGTACAACAAGGTCATCGCGATCTGGTCCGACGCCACGGAGCGGGTCTCGGAGGCGATGTTCCGCGAGATGAACCGTATCGAGCGCGAGCGCCGCGAGTTCAACCCGATCCTGATGATGGCGGATTCGGGCGCGCGCGGAAGCAAACAGCAGATGCGGCAGCTCGCGGGCATGCGCGGGCTGATGGCCAAGCCGTCGGGCGAGATCATCGAGACGCCGATCACGGCGAATTTCCGCGAGGGGCTGAACGTCCTGCAGTACTTCATCTCGACGCACGGGGCCCGCAAGGGTCTCGCGGACACCGCGCTCAAGACCGCGAATTCGGGATATCTGACGCGGCGCCTCGTCGACGTCTCCCAGGACGTGATCATCTCCGAGGAGGACTGCGGCACGATCGAAGGGATCGAGGTGACGCGCATCGAGCAGGGAGGGGAGATCATCGAGGAGCTGCGCGACCGCATCGTCGGCCGCGTCGCTCTCGAGGACGTGAAGGACCCGCTGACCGGGGAGATCATCGTCCGAAGGAACGATCTCGTCGACGAGGACCTGGCGACGGCCGTGCAGGACGCCGGGATCGAGAGCGTCCGCATCCGCTCGGTGCTCACCTGCGAGTGGAAGCGGGGCGTCTGCGTCCGCTGCTACGGCCGTAATCTCGCCACGGGCCGCCTCGTCGAGCTGGGCGAGGCCGTGGGCGTCATCGCGGCGCAGTCGATCGGCGAGCCGGGCACGCAGCTGACGATGCGGACCTTCCACATCGGTGGCACGGCGCGCATCGAGGAGCAATCCTCGATCGAGTGCCGCAACGCGGGAACGGTCAAGTACCAGAACATCAAGTCGGTCGTGAACCGGAACGGGAAGCCGGTCGCGATCAATCGAAACGGCTCGCTGGTCATCCAGGACCGCGACGGCCGCGAGCGCGAGCGCTATACGGTGGTTTACGGGGCCGTGCTCGAGGTCAACGACGGCGACGCCGTCGAGGCGGGAACCAAGCTGGCCGAGTGGGACCCCTATACCTACGCGATCCTGACCGACGTCCCCGGAACGGTGAAGTTCCAGGACATCGAGGCCGGCGTGACCATGCAGGAAGAGGTCGATGAGGTCACCGGCTTCTCGCGCCAGGTCATCGTGCAATCGCAAGACGAGAAGAAGCACCCGCAGCTCGTCGTGCTCGACGCGAAGGGGCATCCGATCCGGAAGATTCTGATGCCGCTCCACGCGATCATCATGGTGCGCGACGGCGAGCCGCTCCGGGAAGGGGACGTCCTCTCCAAGATCCCGCGCGCGACGACCAAGACGAAGGACATCACGGGCGGCCTGCCGCGCGTCGTCGATCTGTTCGAGGCGCGACATCCCAAGGATCCGGCCGTCATGGCCGAGGTCGACGGCACCGTGCACTACGGCGAGATCGTCAAGGGCTCGCGCAAGATCGTCATCCGCACGGACGACGGCGAGGAGCGCGAGTACTCGGTGCCGAAGGGCCTGCACGTCAACGTGCAGGAAGGGGAGAGGGTTCGCGCCGGCGACGCCTTCACCGACGGTCCGAAGGATCCGCACAAGATCCTCGAGATTCTAGGAGAGCGCGAGCTGCAGAAGTACCTGCTCGACGGAATCCAGGAGGTCTACCGCCTCCAGGGCGTCAACATCAACGACAAGCACATCGAGACGATCATTCGGCAGATGATGCGGTGGATCAAGGTCGAGGACGTCGGCGACACCGAGTTCATCGTCGACGAGCAGGTCGACCGTTTCCGGTTCGTCGAGGAGAACGAGCGGGTGCTCGCGGCCGGCGGTGCGCCCGCGCGCGGGCGTCCGCTGCTCCTCGGCATCACGAAGGCGTCCCTCTCGACCGACTCGTTCATCTCGGCGGCCAGCTTCCAGGAGACCACGCGGGTCCTGACCGAGGCCTCGATCTCCGGAAAGGTCGACCGCTTGAGGGGTCTCAAGGAGAACGTCATCATGGGGCGCCTGATCCCCGCCGGGACCGGGATGGGCATCTACGCCACGATCCAGATTCCGGCGGACGGGCCCCCCCCGGTCGAGGAGGAGATGGGAGAAGAGCTGGTCGAGCCGGAAGTCGATCTCGACACCGACCGGTTCGCCGAGATGCTCCGGGCCGCCGCCGCCGAGGCGGCCGGCCAGCAGGATCCCGGGAAAACCGCATGACCGCGAGTCCGGGTGGCGCCGCCTTGACCGCGCTTCCCGGCTTCTGTTAGCATCCCCGGGTTTTTTCGCCCGGATTTCCGATCGAGGAGTGGTTTGTGCCGACCGTCAGCCAGTTGATTCGAGCCGGGCGTGAGGCCCAGCGCTCGCGCACGAAGAGCCCTGCGCTCGTGCGCTGCCCCCAAAAGCGGGGGGTGTGCGTCCGCGTCTACACCTCGACCCCGAAGAAGCCGAACTCCGCTCTCCGGAAGGTCGCGCGCGTCCGGCTGACCAACGGCATCGAGGTGACCACCTACATCCCCGGTGTCGGCCACAACCTGCAAGAGCACTCGATCGTCATGATCCGGGGAGGCCGCGTGAAGGACCTTCCCGGCGTCCGCTACCACGTGATTCGCGGGACCCTCGACGCGATGGGTGTGGAAGGCCGGCGCCAGAGCCGCTCCAAGTACGGCGCCAAGCGGCCGAAAGCGTAGGAGGGTTCCGATGCCACGACGAGGAAACGTCCCGAAGCGAGAAGTCTTGCCGGATCCGGTGTATCAGTCCCCTCTGGTCACCCGGTTCATCAACTGCCTCATGCACGACGGGAAGAAATCGACCGCGGAGTCGATCTTTTACGGCGCGATGGAGCTCGTCCAGGAGCGCGGCAAGGACGACCCCGTCAAGATCTTTCGCAAGGCGGTCGACAACGTCAAGCCGCTCCTCGAGGTCAAATCGCGGCGCGTCGGCGGCTCGAACTACCAGGTCCCGATCGAGGTCAGGCCGGAGCGGCGCACCGCGCTCGGAGTCCGATGGCTGATCTCGTTCTCCCGCGAGCGAACCGAGAAGTCGATGCGGGAGAAGCTAGCGAACGAGATTCTCGATGCGTCCGCTCTCAGGGGCGGCGCGTTCAAGAAAAAGGAAGACACTCACAAGATGGCGGAGGCCAACAAGGCCTTCGCGCATTACAGATGGTAAACGGGACATTCTGCTTTTTGTTAGGGAGCCTCAAGCGGATCGAGGCTCCGTAACAAAAAGCAGAATGTCCCAGTAAGGCGACCCGGCTCAAACCGGGGGCGCATGGATCTTTGGAATGGCGCGCCAGGCACCGCTCGCGAGGACTCGCAATGTCGGCCCGTCGGTCGCCGCCGGGGCTGGTGACGCGACGATCTCCTCGCGCATCTTTCCAACGGGTCTTTCATTCGATCGGGGCGGCGCACGCCCCGGCGCCGGCACGGTCACAGCCAAGCGATCCGCGGACGCGAAGGCGTCCTGAACGCGGGAGGAAACGTAGCGATGGCCAAGGAGAAATTCGATCGATCGAAGCCGCACGTGAACGTGGGGA
>CAZEII010000081.1:0-13079 GCA_964511835.1 uncultured Acidobacteriota bacterium
TTGTATTTCGAGGGGTTTGGCTCCTCGAACGTAACGCATATCGAAACGGCCGGCTCTCTGGTTAACGGCCGCACGCGAGCGCTCCAATCGGCGACTGTGCTCGGCGGCGACAACGGATGCGGAGAGGCGCCGTGAGCGAGCCGCGCGACGGCTGATGACCGGCGAGTCTTGAGCGACGTCGACCGAACCGTGAGCGATTCGCGCGCCGAAATCCCTTTGTTTTTCGCATCGAGGTTTCGGTGGCGCACTTCACCGAAATGCCTTTGTTTTTCGCGACAAGGAATCGCTTGCGCACTTCAGGCTCTGGTGATTACGCACTACGGCGGCGCCGACCCACATTTTGCACGGGATCGGAAGGACATTACGCGACTATCGCTCGGGTAGCGCGCTTTTGATGGATTCCTACGATTGCCGCTGACTCGGTCGCTCGGGGCCTTGGCTTGGATACGTCTGGTTCGTCGGCTGGCGCGCCGAAATCTCTTTGTTTTTCGCATCGAGGTTTCGGTGGCGCACTTCACCACCGCTAGTCTCCGGTGCTGCCAGGGATTCTCATCGGAATCCGTTCTCCGGCCAGGCGAAAATCGTAGCCGAACCCGACTTCATAGATGTTTCGCGTGAAATCGGTAACGTCTTCAGACGGGGAGCTACCGGCAAGAGCCACGGGGAAGGTTGATCGCTTGGTGACGTGGTTCGCTCCAGCCAACAGGAACCAGTGCCGCGGCAACTCGACGCGCGCGCCAAATGTCGCGTGCCGCCGATCGTCCGTACGCTGATAGTGGTAGATGTCGTTGGGATTGGACGCCGTATAGTCCCGATGCTCGGCCTCGTAGCGAAGACCCAGCGACGTTCTCCGGTCCTTCGGTCCCCAGCGCACGCGGACATCCGCGGAGAGGACGCGCCTGCGACTCGAGATGTCCGGCTCGGAAAAAAATGTGGTGTCGGCGAGATCGCCGTTGGCGCGCAGGTCCTCGCGGACGAACGACCCCCGAAGCCTCAGGAGTTCCCGCCCCAGAGGATCCCAGGTCAGCTCAACCTGTCCGAACGGCATGACGCTGTCCCTCTCGTTGAAGCACTTGTTGTAATTCTTGGCTTCCTGGCCGACCAAGCCGCGGAGCCACAGGAAACGCGGGACCAACACCTGGTCAAAATGAAGCTCGGTGCCTCGAGTTCTGTAGGTTGCCTCTCTCCGGGGTGGAGGGAGGACGCCCAACTGGTTCGCCGTCCAGTAGCTCCGCAGGTTCCTGTCGTATTGGTAGGGCGAGTAGGTGAAGGACACGCCGATCGTCGTTTCGTGCTTCCCACGGTGGAGCGCCTGGGACGCGGCCAGCCGGTAGGCTTGCCAGTTCTTGATTGAATCCTCGGCGTATTGATGTGCCGCGACGTCCAGATCGAACGCTGATGGCCTCCCGTCGAGCCAGCGAGCTCGCAGCGAGCTCGAAAGGCGCGGCACCATCGCGTAATCGCCGGCCGTCTCGATGGAGAAGCGGCCCCCGCTCGTGAGGGTGGAGTCGGATCCGCACGGGAATCCGCTTCCGCCCCCTTGCGTGGCGAGTCGTTGCAGGTCCCTGGCGGAGAGCTCTGTAACGTTGTCGTCGTAGCGCACGTCGAGCGCGAGCCGCGCGGACCAGTCCACCTCAGCGGCGATGAACGGGGTCTCCGTCTGGAAGATGGAAATGAGGGCGACAAGCACTGCGGCCCACGAGGCCTTGGTCGGGTGGAAGGCTGGTGGGAGACCCATCAGTCGACATTGAAGTACTCGAGACCGGGTGTCGAAGCTCCCCCAACCACGATGTACGACGTTCCCGCGGTTTGTGTGAGGATCGAAGCGTCGGACCAGCCGCCGGGCGTGTTGGTTCCGAATACGGTGTAGCTCGCCTGACCCGTCGAGGTCCAGGTCAAAAGGACATCGGTCCCCGACCGTGACACCGTCAATGCGATCGGCACCGCAGGCTCCTGGAACGCATACGCTCCCGCTAAGGTGCCGGACTGGCCATCTGCGTTGGTCACGGTGACGTTGACAGTTCCCGCGGGATGGGGAGGCGTCGTCGCCGTCATGTCCGTGCTCGATATCGCGGTGACACTCGCCCGCACGCCCCCCAAGTAGAGGGCGGCAGACCCTCGAAATCCCGTTCCGTGCACCGTGACGGACTGACCGCCCGCGCTGCTCCCCGTTCCGGGTGCGATGGACGTGACGGTCGGAGCGGGATAAGGCAGAACGGTGTCCGGGAGTGCCGTGTCCGAACCGACCACAAGGCCCCGCCTCGTGACGGCAAGGAGTCCGGTTGACCCCGGCGGAGTGAAAACGACGTCGTAGGTGCCCGGCACCGATACGATCGAAAAGCTCCCCGTGGTGTCGGTCGAACCGTGGGCGACATAGACCTGGTTCGTGGTCCCGGCGGTGAAGAACGCTATCTGAACGTAAGGCACGACAGTTCCGTCGAAGGTAACGACGCGGCCGGAGACGAAGAACCCGGTCGGCAATCGGACGGTTGGTACCGTGGTCGGATTGGCCGTCACCGCGAGCGGATCGGTCCTCACGCCGGCCAGCCTCAGACCTCGAGGAGGAGAGTACGTGATCGAGTAGCTGCCGGGCGGAAGATAGGTATTGAAGTTCCCGTTCGCGTCCGTGTGGTCATCGGTCGCGACGATTTCGTCGCCCGTGACGCTGAAGTAATCCGTGTTGACGTCGACGACCGGGACGTTGCTCGTGTCGGTCACCAGGCCTTGGACCAACACCCCGGCAGGCAAGTGAATGGTCGGAATCGATGTATCCGCGGAGACGGAGATCGCGGCGGACTGAGCCCCCGCGAGCTGGGTGCACTTCTCCGGCTCGAACTCGAAGAGGTATCGGCCCGCAGGCACGACGACGCCGTAGGAGCCGTTCACGTCCGTCCTGTCATGGGCCAGGAGCACGGACACTCCGGTATCCGTGTCGATCGCGTTGACGTTGACGTTGATGACCGGGTTCCCCGCGCCTACTGAGTCGAGGACGGTCCCGCTGACGGTAATCCCGTCTTGCAGCACCACGGTCGGTCGTGTGACGGCGACGGTGATCAAGACCGCACGAAACAACTGTGCGAGGTACGGCGTCCCGCTGTGCGGCCCGTAGCGCAGGTCGTAGGTCCCAGGCGCGATGACCACGCTGTAATTCCCCGCCGTGTCGGTCTTGTCCCGGACGGTGTAGACCCGCTCACCACCGTTGGGCACGAAGAAATGAAGGTATGCGCCTGAAACGGGCGCTCCGGTGGTGTCCAGGATGGTCCCCGAGACGGTCACCCCGTTGGCGAGCTTGACGATTCCCAGCGACCTACTGGTCGTCAAGTCATATTTCAGGATTCGGTACGCCGCGTAGAGGCTTCCCACGGGAGGGTGGAACTCCAAGTCGTACGTCCCGGCGTTGACCGTTGCACTGAACGTTCCAGTCGCCGAGGTAACGTTCCCGGTTGAGCCGGCCAGTACGGCGGTGCACGAGTCCACGAAATTGATCTGGACGCCGGCGATGCCAACCCCGTTCTGGTCCTCGACGGTGCCGGTCAAGACGACGAACATTGCATAGGAGGACGTCGAGAACAGACCCACGAGCAGGGTCGGCACCAACCGCCAGAGCACAGTGCTTTTCATGGCTAGGCTCCTCCAACAGTCATGTCCGACGGATCGGTCGTGCGGTCAGCGGCTCGCTGGACTCGGGGACGGTGACCTCCATGGACGAGGACGCAAGATCCGCACCGGGCCCGAACTGCAGGCGCCACAACCTCGCGTACCGACCGTCCATCGCCATCAACTGCGCATGAGTGCCTTGCTCGAGGATCTCACCGCCTTCCAGAACCACGATCCTGTCGGCGAGACGCACCGTGCCCAAGCGGTGCGCGATCATGAGGGTCGTGCGACCCGCCGCCGCCGTCACGAGCGCGTCGACGATCGACTGCTCGGACTGCGCGTCGAGACCGCTCGTGGGTTCGTCCAGGATGAGCAGTGGCGCGTCGCGCAAGATCGCGCGTGCGATGGCGATCCGCTGCTTCTGCCCGCCGGAGAGACTCGTGGCTCGCTCGGAGACATGGCTCTGGTACCCATGCGGCATCCGCCGGATGAACTCGTCCGCCTCCGCGGCCCTCGCGGCCGCCACGATCGCTTCGTCGGTTGCGTCCGGCCGGCCGAAGGCGATGTTTTCTCGGACCGTTCCGCTGAAGAGAAGCGAATCCTGGAGCACGAGGCTCACGTGCTCGCGAAGCGACTGCACCTGGAAGTTCCGAATGTCCTCGCCGTCCAAATACAGCGCACCCCGGGCCGGGTCGAAGAGTCTCGGGACGAGACTGACCAACGTGCTCTTGCCGGCTCCCGTGCTCCCGACGATCGCCACACGCTCTCTCGCGTTGATGGCGAGATTGATATTGTTCAACACGCGCCGCCCCGGAGAGTATTCGAACGACACGTCGCGAAATTCGATCTCGCCCCGGAGCGGTGGAACCGCCCTCGCATTCGGCCGGTCCGACACCTCCCGCTGGGTCTCGAGCACGTCGAAGACTCTCTCCGCGCCGACACTGGCTCTGTTGAGCGTGTTGGCGAGTCTCGCGAGCGCCTTCATGGGGCTGTACAGGTTCGTCACGTACGCGAAGAACACGATCACGTCGCCGGTCGTGAGCTCGCCGGCCAACACCTGCCTTGCGCCGTACCACATGACCATCACGAGTCCGACGGCCGCGAGGAAATCCACCTGCGGCGCGACGCGGGCCTGGTAGCGCACGCCCTCCAGGTACGCCTGGAGGCTGGACTCGCTCTGCGCCTGAAACCGGTCGTCCTGCTGCTGCTCCTGCGCGAGACCCTGAACGATGCGAATCGAGGACAACGTCTCCTGCGCCACCGACGCCAACACACCGTCGCTCCTTCGCGCCGTCCGCGCGGCGAGCTTGATCCGTCCGGTATACCGGAACACGGTCCAGAACAGGAGCGGTGCGACCGAAAGTGCCGCAAGCGCGAAGCGCCAATTGAGCCAAAACATCATCACCAACATGGCGGCGAGCAAGCAGGCGTTGCTGAACAGCAGGATGGAGCCGTTGGCCACGACGTCCTGGATGGCGTTGATGTCGGCGGTGAAACGGGTCGTGAGATCGCCGATGCGCTGGCGATCGTGGAAGTGCAACGACAACCGCTGGATGTGGGAGAACATGCGGCATCGGAGCTGGAATCCGAACCTCTGGCCGATGTCACCCATCGTCCGCGTGAAGTAATACGTCAACAGACCGGTGCTCAGGGCGATCAGCAGGGTTGCGGCACAGGCTCCGTAGAGCACGTGCATTCGGTCGGGCGAATGGCTGTCCAGCCAGTGACCCATCAAGGGCACGCGGCTGTGCCGTCCTGCCAGCACGTAGTCCACGACGATCTTGAGCGGCCACGGGCGCAGCGCGGTGAACATCGCATCCGCCATCATCGCCGTGCATGCGAGAGAGAGGCCGACTCCGAAGGCGCGAAGAAGAGGGAAGACTCGACGGAGGACTCCCACGACTCCCGGTCTCGGTTCCGCGTGGCTGCCCATCATGCTACGGATCCCGAAGCGGATGGGATCGCGAACGTGGGCAGTTCCAGTACACCACGGTCACTCTCGATACGAAGAGCTTCACCGTCGCGTCCGGAAGAAGCCCGGAAGCGCTCGAGGACCCTCCGTAGTCCGGCGCCCTTCCACGCTCGCGGCTGATAGTTCACCCTGGGATCGCGATTCTTGACGTACAGGGGGTGGACCAGAACCGTGGTTCTGCGATCTTCGAATCTCATAGCGAGGAGCACGGACTCCGCTCGAGAGTTCCCGGACCCGAAGGCGAAGTTCCCGACGCTGTAGAAGATCGGACGGCCCCGCCAGATCTCGAACGGCTGGACGATGTGCGGGTGATGGCCGATCACGACATCCGCCCCGCACCCCACCGCAAAGCGCGCCTTCTCTCGGTCTTCTTCGGAGGGTTCTCTCACATAGGGCACGCCCCAATGGAAGATCGTCACCAGGCGATCCACCCTGGCGCGCAGCTTCCGGATGTCCTCCGACAATTCCTCGCGGCTGTCCATTGCGCTCCCCGGCAGTTTCGACGTGGCCGCCGTACGGCGGTTCCAGTAGTAGGCGAGGAGACCGATTCGCCGGCCACCGGCGTCGAAGATGCGAGGCTCGTGCGCGGCCTCCCGATTCCGCCCGGCTCCCAGCGGCGCGACGCCCGCGGCCTCGAGTGCCTCGAGCGTTTCCACCGCTCCCACCCTTCCACAGTCGAGGAGGTGATTGTTCGCCAGCGTCATCGCGTCGAACCCTGCGCGTGCTAGCGCTCGTGCCAGACGGGGGTGAACGCAATACGAGAAGTTCCTTTCCTGACGGTGCGCTACCCGCGCGAACGGCCCCTCGAGATTGCCCACCAGGATCTGGGCTCTGCGAAGGAGCGGCCGAACACCAGCGAACGGATAGTCCTCATCGTGGTCCGCGATCACCCGTCGCAGCCGCCCCCCCAGCATCACGTCCCCCACGGCAACGAGCGAAAAGGCGTCCTCCGCCCGATCGAGCAGACTGCGCTCCAGCTCGTCGCAGGACATCAATTCGTCGGAAGCAGGTATCTCTTCGGCGCCAACATATCGCAAGAGGCCCGAGAGATGTCGAGAGACGTCCCCGCTCGGGAGGGTCTCGGGTCCGAAACGGCTAGGTCGGCGCGTGGGATCCATGTTCTCAAGACCCTGTGTTGACGACCTCGCGAACCGTGATGCCCCGGCGCGCGAACACCCGGAGGATGACGTCGTGATGTCCGGAGGAATACAAAGCACCGTCGGCCTCCAGAAGGCATTGGAGCGCGGTGCTGAAATCTCGCCTGGCTCGACGCAAGGTCGCCGTCGTCGGCGATTCCTCGCTTCCCCGCCGTCGCCCGAGAAGGATCAATCCAAGGACCACCATGCGGTCGACGTCCCTAACTGCACCGGGGTCGTCACCTGCCAGGTGAACTTGCAGATCCCACAGACTCGCGGCCCAGATGGTCCCATTCGCGTGCTGATTCGCGCCGCTGTCGGCGTCGAAGCTCGACATGGTTGCGGGCGAGGACAGGCTGCGAGCGTGCGAGTACGCGCCGTCGTGCCGACGATGGAATGCCCAGATGTGGGGCGTCCGCATCGTCGTGGCGGCCAGATAGTCGCACGTACCCTCGTCCAGCGCGGTCTTCACGTTGCTCTGCCGATCCGCGGGGCGCAGGGAGTTCGCGCGGAAGTCTGCGGTGTGCCGCGTCAGGTGGTGGCCGTACTCGTGGTAAAGGATTCCGGCGTTGTGAGAGGCGTTGGCACGGTAGGCGCCACCGGCGCAATCGACCAGCGCGCCGTGATGGAGAAGCTTCCAACCGGGGCCCAGGTGAATCTCTCCGTCGGGATGAATCGGATCACGCTCGACGATCCCATACTTCCGAAATGCGCCGGGCGGTTCGTAGACGGTCGGTAGAACCGCTGGCGGAATCGTCGAGGCATCACAGGAGGAAGGAAGACGATAATGGCCGCCTTGGAATGGTACCCATCGCCTCGTCCGTCGAACGCCGTCGCGAATCCCTTCTCGCTCGGTGGCTGCATGGTGGGCATTGACGACGACGCGGACGGGCGGAAGGGATGGCGCGGCCAATTCGCCGAGAAGCGAGTCGACGTAGGCTCCCACTCGATCCACGTGGTAGTACGAGTTCACCTCCCCGAAACGGGAGGCCTCGATGTATCGCCGTGTGAGACCGGGGTCCGCCAGGAGAGTCTTGTCGATCCGTCCGCCTCCGCGACCCGGCTCGAACAGAAAATCCCCGTTGGCATCGGGGCGTGCGTCACCGAGCCGCACCTCGAGGGGATCGCCGTCTGACGGGTTGCGCTCGTACACCATTCCGGCGTTGACGACATGAACGAACCGGCCGTGGAGGCGAGCTTCCCCGTCCCCTCGGGCCTCGAGACGCTCGAGTTGGACGATCTCCGTAACGACCTTTCCTTGACCGGAAGGATCACCATTCGGGATCCACGAGTAAACCCGCCCACGGTTCATAGCTCGGAACCGCCCGCCATGAGATTTGCGCCACGGGGTTGCGGGGTGTCGACCAGGACCGCCGGACGTGCGATCAGGAAATCGTTCAGGCTGCCGGATTGCAGCTCGAGCGCCGTGACGCAACGTACCCCGGTGGCCTCGCTGGCCTCGCGCATGGCCAGAGGGCTCATGGCGATGACTCCGGAGATCGCGGCCGGCTCGATCCCCAGCGCGCGCAGGGCGCTGATGCCGCCTGCCGCACCCGGCGCGTCCCTCGTCGCATAGAGCCACCTGTCCACTGACGAGACAAATGCCTGGCAGCGCAGGAGCGACGCGGTCTCGCGCTGGAGGACGCCGTCGGCCAGTTCGATCACAGCCCATTCGGCGCCCGCCATGGCCGCGTGACCGAGGAGCAGCCGATGGATGGTCATCAACTGATCGAGAGAGCAGAGATAGGTCGAGGGAAATCCGCCGTCGAGAAAGTCCACGGCCGGTCGGGCGCCCACATCCATCATGCTCCACGTGTCGCGTCCCGCCGCGGTCCCGGTCAATTTGACCCCGGCGACCTGGAGACCGCGCTTGCGTAGCCCGAGGATCGCACTGCGCGCCGTGTGTGACTTCCCGCTGTCCATCGAGCTACCGCACACGGCGAGGATTCTCGGACGCTGGCCGAACGGTCTCAGCGCGAGTGAGTAATTCGACAGGCGCAGGGGCTCGCCGTTGCTATCTCCAATAGAGCCGAGGATCCGGAGTTTGCTCGGCTCTGCGATCCCCACGTGGCAGCTCGACATCGTTCCGCAGAGCCCACCCATCGAAAGAAGGTCGCACGCGTCCCCGTGGACCTTCGCGTATCCTTCGAACTGCTCGGTGGCATATCGATTGCCGAGGACACAGGCAATCATGTCGCCCTCATGGAGGATGGCGATGCGGCCGTTGGTCAACTCGATCCGCGCGTTTCTCCCTATTCTCTCGAGTTGAGTCAGGAGCACATCTCCGACTTCCGGAGATTCGGAAAGGGGAACCAACCGGGCCAAATCGGCAACCGGCACGCGACGGGTCGCATACGAACGTTTTACCGATTCCTTGAGATCTTCCGGCAGATGCTGCATGAATCCTTCCTCCCGTTTCGCTCAACCGGTCCGCCGTCGGATGCGACGGATCGTGTCCAGCGCAAATGCCCGTTTCGGGCTGCGAACTCGAGATGACGGGAGCGGACGGCACCGAGCGTCGATCGAGCTAGACCGTCAGCACGCCGCTCCAGGAGGAAGGACCGAGAAGGCTTTCGCGCGGGCGAGGCAGGACGTGACGCACTACGGATCCCCAAGCTGTCGGCGCCGCGTCTGACCGGCGAATGACTGTCGCGGGAGCGCGGACAATTTCATGTGCCGTAAAGTCGATCGTGAAAATGATGAATTGCTTTTCTTCAATGAATTTCGGTCTGCGGTGCCTCGTGAGCTTCCCACGCTTCGCGAAGGTGTCGTCGGACGATTTCCCGACATTGGCTGCCACGATCGCACCGCCCAACCCCCGCGCATCCTCGAATCGAGGATTCGGCCCGCGCGGCGTCGAAATCGAGGCGATTAGCCGACTTTCATTCCCCGCTCGTTTCTCGATGTTGCTCACGTGGTGCCGGCGAGGCTGCTTCACGGGCACCGCGAGAACGATGCCGAGCAGCGCGACGATTGCGGCGGCTCTCTTCATCGACGTGCGGCAGAATGTACGACGAGATGACACGGTCGGCCACGGGTATTCGGAAGCGCGACTCATTCCCGGCCTCGGTATCTGCAGTCCAAATACTTTCAGGCAGATGCATCTCGCTCTCCGGCCGCGGTTTGGCGATCGCCGATTGAGCCGCCCTCTTTCCTAGATATACAGCATTTCGGTACCCCGATATTGGAGTCAGTCGCGATTCAAAGCTGTCGGGGGAGCCGCAGACGCTCAGCACGCACGCGCGGTTCGCATGCGGCTCTCCCGTACCCGTGTGAGAGCGGGAGAGCCACGTGTGCTCGTCGGAGAAGACGCACGGGGGATATGGCCGCGAAGGAACCGCGCGACGGCTGATCGCCAACGGGTTTCATCGGTCGTTCGCCGATTCGAGCGTCGAGTGGCCCGACATGTGAGCCCGTTGACGACGACGGCTTCACCGAACGGGAAATCGAGAGGGCTGCGGTTCTTTCGAGCCCCAGCCCTCTCTCGGAGTAAGAACTTCTACTTGGAGACTCCCGAAACCGTGGAGGAATTGCCCGACCGGTTGCCCGTCGGATCTTTGGCCACCAGGTAGTACCACCGCGTTCGTCCGCTCTTCGAAATCGTGTCGGTATACGTCAGCGTGGTCACCGTCGAGATCAACGAGTAGGTGCCGTTCTGCTGATTGGAGCGCCAGACCTCGTACGAGATGTTGGGGCTGTCCGGGTCCGACGACGCCGTCCAATTCAGCGTGATCTGGCGGGCGTTCGGCCCGCTGGTGGCGGTCAATCCCGTCGGCGTGGTCGGCGGCGTCGTGTCGACCGCCGTGGGCGTGGCGCTCGCTTGGTTCGAATTGCCGCTCTCACCGGCCGCATTCACTGCGGTGACGACGTAGTAGTAGGTGATGCCGTTTGTAAGGCCGGTGTCGGTGTAGCTGGTCGTCGTGGGCGAAGCGACCGTGGTGTACGGCCCGCCGCTGACGGTTGCCCTCTTCACGTTGTAGCTCGTCGCGCCGGTGCTGGCGTTCCACGTCAGGCTCACCTGGGCGTTGCCGGCTGTCGCCGTCAGTCCGGTCGGGGCCGGCGGAATCGACAGCGTCGGTGTCGCGCTGGCTTGGTTCGAGTTGCCGCTCTCCCCTGCGCCGTTCACTGCGGTGACGACGTAGTAGTAGGTGGTGCCGTTCGTAAGGCCGGTGTCGGTGTAGCTGGTCGTCGTGGGCGAAGCGACCGTGGTGTACGGCCCGCCGCTGACGGTTGCCCTCTTCACGTTGTAGCTCGTCGCGCCGGTGCTGGCGTTCCACGTCAGGCTCACCTGGGCGTTGCCGGCCGACGCGACGAGGTTTGTCGGCGCCGCGGGAATCGTCACGCTGACTTGGGTCGCCACGAAAGCGTTGAAGTCGAACGCGCCCCAACCTGTGCAGAAATCCCAGGCGGGGCCCGCGTTGGCCTGGGAGCCGTTCGGCAGCGTGCCGATGTTGCCGGACGTGATGTCGTAATAGACGTCGGAGCGGCCGTTCTGCGAGTAGATCAAGTCCTGGATTCTGCCGAATCGCTGCTTGCCCGAGCCGTTGGGAGGCAATCCGCCCTGCGAGATGATCTGCTGCTCGGCGACGGCGAGCGCACCCGCGAAAACCGGGCTTGCGAAGCTGGTCCCGACGTAGGCACCGGTCAGAGAGCCGTTGTAATAGAAGTAGTAGGCGCCGTTTCCGCCCGAGTGCAGCGCGACGTCGGGCACCAACCGATGGTTGATCGTCGTGGGAACGTTCGTGCCGTGCTGCCACGACGGCAAGACGTTGAACGAGGCCGAGTTGTTGCTCCAGCCGCCGCCGCCTCCCTGGCCGAAGGAGAGGCTCCAGGCAACCTCCGACGTGCGATTCCCGGCGCCGTTCACCGTGGCGATCGTGCCGCCGACCGACAGAACCTCCGGCTCGTAATCGGGATACGAATACGGCTCGAGGGAGGTGCCCGCATCGCCGCTCGCCGCCATGTACGTGATGCCCTGAGCGCTCATCGAAAGGTGAAGGTTGTGCGCCGACGTCGCCGTCGAGGAGGGGAGGTTCCACCCGTAGCTTTCGCTGATGGTGTCCGCCAGATTGTCGTTCACCTCCGCCGTCAGGACGCCGATCAGGTCCGAGTTTCCGCCGTCATAGACCCGGAGGGTGCAAAGGGGTGCCATGCCCAGGACCATCTGGATGTCGAGGTCGCCTTCGGCTCCGGGCGCGCCGCCACCGGCGCCGCCGCTGATCGGAATGACGGTGATGTTGCTGCCCACGCCCCCTGGCGGCGTCGGCAAGCCGTACTGCGCGTAGTAAAGCGGAACATTGGAAAGACGAAAGCCGTCCCAGTTCGAAATCGCCACGGTGCGGCCTTGGCCCTGCTTTCCCGCGGAATACATCGGCGCGAGATCGTAGAGTGTGCGCGTCTGCGTCGGGGTCAGCGCACGCGGCTGCGGCTTGGTGAAGCTCTCGAGCCCGCTGACGTCGATCACGTAGGGCGCGATCGTAGCCGGAAGCTGCAGATCCGACGTATACGAGAAGTAGCGAGCGTTCCCCGCTTCGTCGTTACGGAACGATTGAAACTCGTGGATCGTCGTGTTGAACGCCCTCTCCGCCTGGGCGACCGTGCCTTCGGCGAGGATGCTCAGTCGGTTCTTCCCGACCAGGTCGATCTTGAATCCCGCGGCCGCGAGATGGTCGACGACGCTTTGCACTTCGTCGTCGCCGAGACCGAAGCGCACCCCGACCTCCTCCGGCGTCAGGAACATCCGAAAGTCCGGGCTGGACGGATCGCCGACACTGTCCACGTAAGCCTGGATGGCGTCGGGGTCACGATACGGCAGGCTTACTGTGACGTGCAGGACCCTCTTGGCATCGGAATGTCCCAGGTCGACCGAGCGCCCCACCACGTCCGGAACGTGCGTCGGCAAGGCCTTGAGCCGGACGGGCCCACTTCCGTACCCGAGCGAGGCCAGCCCTAAGACCAACGCGGCCGAGGCGAGCAGTTTGAAGTGTCGTTGTCGCACGAAGTGTCCCCGAAATCTCATTCTCGTCCTCCTCCTCAAGTTCGACGTGATTCCAGCGTTCCCGCCTGACGTTTCCCTGACGTTCTTGTTCACGCGATGCGGCTGCCGCGCACGATGAACCGCCCCCAAGAAGCAACTCGCGGCCGGCGACCACGCTCGCACGCCTCGAGCGAACTTCGTAATACTACGCCGAGTTCGGGTCGAAGCCGTGCTCTCCCACGAGGGAGATAGCCAGCGGCTTGCAGTGCTTGATAAGGGCTCGCCCCGTACGCATTTCGGGCTGTATCGGTTGCGCGCTGGGCGAGCTCGGCGAGGTGCCGTTCGAGGTCGGCGAAGGCGCGCTCGATGGCGCGGAGAGTGTGTTTGAGATTTCGTC
>CAZEII010000082.1:0-12519 GCA_964511835.1 uncultured Acidobacteriota bacterium
GAGACGAACGAGTTTCATGCTCTCACCTGGATTGGCGCCCGGCATTCTACGCCCGCTGAGAGCGTCCGGAACGGGATTCGACAGCATCAATTGGGGGGGGCGTCGCCGGCTCCTCCCACGGCTGGCCGACACCTGAGCTGACGTGAAGCTTCGACAGCCAAAAATCTGCGGCGGCTCTGATCGAATCGGAGCGTTGAGGGTTACCAGAGGGTTCCGACGACGTTGATGAACGCGCCCTGGTGCCTGTAGCTCAGGTCGGTCAGGTCGTCGGAGAAATCGGTGAAGTTGTAGCCCGCGCCGAGCTTCACGTACTTGCCGAGGTAGCGATAAATCGCGACCAGCGCACCGCTGCGGCGCTGGCTCACGTCGGGGAGGTCGAGCATGCGGATCTCGGCCAGGCCTTCCCAGTTCTTGACGAACCGCCAATCCGCGCGCAACAGCGCGAGGTGCGCGGCGTTCTCGAAGTAATTCGGATTCACGCGATCCAGGCTCACCTGTCCCAGGCGGTACGCATACTTGCCGCCGATCGACCAGTCTTTCGTCACGTCGTACGTGAGATCGAGCGAAACGATGTGGCTCCTCTGCAGGAAGTCGACCGGAGTGTTCTGCGCGCCCACCTGATTGGGGCTCGGGACGTTGTCGAAGAAGGTGTACTTCGCGAGGGCGTTGAGCCGGTCGTGGCGCACCGGCCGGTACGCATAGCCGATGACGACCTCGGTGTAGCCGCCGTCGTAGAACGCTCCGAGCGAGTTGTTGCTGAAGGAGTGGTCCAGCTTGCCGATCATCCGCCAGTCCGGCGTGAGCTGGAGCTTGAAGCGGTTCCGGAACAGCCACGTGGTCCGATCCACGTGCGTCAGGTCGAGCTGCTCGGCGTCGTCGCGGCGGTACTCGATCGCCGACGACCACTGGATCCAGTCCACGCCGTAGCCGATGCGGACGCCGGCGGCCCGGCGATCGGTCTGGGCGTCGGTCTGCGCGTTGACCAGCGTGCCGACTTCAGCGCTGGCCCCGAAATTCCAGCGCTCCTTCGCCACGAGATTGACTCCGGCGGCGTGCGTGAGGCCGCTCATCGTCGCGCTGTCCTGGTAGCGCTCCTCGACGTAGACGCTGGAATCGTCGGAGAGCCGGCTCTTCACGCCCGAGATCAGCGTGCCGCGCCGGTCGGGCAGCCCGTTGTCGGCCCGTTCGTTCTCGAGCGAATAGTTCAGGTAGAGGCTGGTCCGCTCCGTGCACAGGAAATCGGTGCCGATCCTGCCGCCGACCCCGAGGTTTCCATCGGAAGCCTCGGCCTCGATCCGGACGCGCTTCGTCGGGCGATACGAGCCGCCCGCGCCGATGCGATTGTTGTCCTCGCGGTTGCCGTCGGACGCGACCGTCCCCTGAGCGAACCCGTAGGCGCGCCATTGAGGTCCGGGCTCGTAGGCGACCTGCGCGACCGCGTCCGTTCGCTCGCCCTGCTCCTGGGTCAGGGGGACGACCGGCGAGCGGTCCTCGCGGTAATCGTTCCGCACGCCGGTGCTGAGGCTCCACTTGTCCGCCACCTTGACGTGAACGTCCAGCTCGACCGCCCGGTGCTCGAGCCCCTGGTCCTCGGTGCTTTGATCACCCTTGGCCGTGAGGCTCACGCGGCTTCCGATCGGCATCGCGAACGTTCCGCCGTATTGGTCGGTGTCCTTGAGCGTCGACTGCCCCTGCGCCGAGTAGCCGGCGTCGCGGCTCTGCCCGTAGAGCGTCAGGCGGCCCTTCGCTCCCGAGATGAAGTCGCCGAACGCGATGCTCCCGTCGGCGCGGTACGCGGAGGCCTTCGCGTCGGTGAACGACGCGGGATCGAGGCTCGAGAACCCGAATCCGCCGTCCTGGGACTGCTGCGAGGTGGACACGGGGCCCTCGCTCCGACCGCCTTGCAGCTTGATCCAGGATTCGGCACTCCTTCGTAGCGTCAAGTCGGCGGCGCCGAGCTTGCTGTCGACGTCCCCTTCCCTGTTGGAATTTGCGGTCAGTCCCAGCCGGACGTGATCGCCGATCCAGTAATGCCCCTGGCCGCCGGCGGCTACGGCGTCCAAGGTTCCGAAGCCGGGGGTGTACTCGTAGCGGGCGACCAGATAGGCCTCGTCGCCGCTCAAGCCGCTCGTGCGCACCAGAAGGTTGTCGCTGGCCGTCGACGAGAGGGGCTCGGTGAGCAGCACGCGGCCCTGAATGTAGTCGATGTCGTAGTCGATGCCGGGCCGCAGATTGACCACGCCCTTCACGATCTGCGAGTCCTTGTCGCGGATCTCGATGCGCACGCGCTCCGACCCGGTCAGGACGTCCTGGTGGTGCAGGAAGTAGAGCGACCCGCCGGTGCCGCGGAACTCGTCGAAGCTTCCCACGGTTCCAGGCTGGGCGGCGAAGCCATCAACGGAGCCCTTGCGCTCGCCGAAGCTGGTGGTGGCGTCGGTTGCGTAGTGTCCGCTCGCCCCGTACAGGCCGCGATCGACCTGCGCCAGCTCGTTGCCCAGGTAGCCGACCTTGAAGTTGCCCCACATCGCGTAGCTCTGGCCGTGGCTCGCCTTGAGGTAGAACTTGCCCTGGGTCGGCGCCATCTCCTCGACGACGCTGTCGTCGCCGAACGTCGGATAGTAGTAGTCGGGATCGATGCGCCGGAACAGCGAGTCGGGCGACTTGTCGAGGAAGTTGCTGAAGATGTCGTGGAACGGGCCTTCGCCGGTGTCCGCGCTGGCGGTCAAGCGCCAATGCTCGCTGACCTTCCCGTTCAGGTAGAACGCGAACCGGCCGTCGAGCCCCGAATCGAACGGCTGCGGCGCGTTCTCTCCTTGCAGCATCTCCGCGGGTCCGCTCGAGCGGTTCTCGGAGAACGTGACGTCGGCCATGCCGACGTAGAAGAGATCCTTGCGCTTGAACTCGAGATCGCGGAGATAGAGCGAGCCGTTGCCCGCATCGTCCAGCACCGCCACCTCGACCGTATGTGCGCCGGCCGGGAGGATCTCCTCCGCCGCGAAGTTGCCGTGCGGATCGACCGGCACCTGGCGGCCCGCGACCCAGACCGTGTGGCCGGCGGGAATCCCGCCGCCCTGCACGGTCACCTTGCCGCCGTCGAGCGGGATCTGGTGGCGCTCGAGATCGCTCTCGCCGTAGGCGGCCAGGAGGTCCGGCGACGGCCCGGCCGCCGCGGCGTCGGGCGTCGCCGCCTCGGGCGACCGCTCGCGCGTCAGCCAGAGCGGGTGAGGGTCCGTCTCGTCGAAATGCCCCTTCGCGTCGTAGGCGCGGAGCACGAACTTGAGGTCGCGCACCGGCCCGGGGAGATCCGCGGCTGCCGGCTGCCACTCCGCGAGGCCCCCGTCGCCGACCGCCACGACCGCGAGAGGAACGGCCTGGAGGGACTTCTCCTTGTCGAAGATCCGGACTTCGGCGCGCGCTATGTAGCTCGAATAGTTGTCGTACATCTGGAACCGCACGGACGACGGGGTCGCGGGGTCCGGGCTCATGGCGAGCGCGACCGGATGCGCCGCGACGGCGAGACGAGGCCGTGAGTCGAGATCGTCGAAGCGGAACCGGACCTTGGCCTGGTCGAGGGCGACGTCGGTGCAGCGCTGGATGTCGGACGAGCTGCGGCCCGGGTCGTCGATCGGCTTGCCGTCCACGGTGATGCGCATCACGTTCAGGTCGAAGGGGCTCTGCGGGTCGACCTCTCGGTTGATCCGCGTGACGTCGACGCCCTCGTAGTCATCGAGCGGCATCGGCTCGTCGTACACGGCCTGGACCCGCACGAACGATCGCTCGCCCAGGGTGAAGCCGGCGTTGACGACGTCGTCGGACTGGACGAAGCCGCGTCCTTCGTGCTCGGAACGGGCCCCCGACAGGATCGGGTCCTGCATGACGAGATCCATCGTGCGGCGCGCGCGCTCGGCGGAGAGGCCGATGTCGTCGCCGTACACCGACGCGGTGCGCCGGTCGAGGCGCTCGTTCTTCGTGTAGCCGATGAACCGCACGCGCGGGCTTCTACGATCGGCGATCTCCGAGAGCGCGCGATGCACGTCGGCCGCATACCCTGCGGGAACGACCGGCTGGCCGTTCGTGAGCTCCAGATCCGCGAGAGGGCCCCACGGAGGATCGTAGACCTTGGTCACCATCTCCTCGCCGGCATCGCCGGGGCAGAGCTGCGGCTCGTCGGAGAGCTCCTGGAGCGGATCGTCGTACCAGAACTCCACCTCGACGCGGCGATTGAGCGCCCTTCCCTGCGCCGTTTGGTTGGAGGCGATCGGCTGCGCGCTGCCGCGACCGTCGCTCGCGATGGCCGAGCTAGGAAGCCCCAAGGCGTCCTGCATTGCCAGCGCGACGCGGCGCGCCCTCGCCTTCGAGAGCGCGAGCTGGTTTCCGTAGATTCGCTCGTCGCGGGGGGCGAGCGGCGCGTCGTCGCCGTAGCCGATGAACTTGACCGTCACGCCCTGCTTTTCTTGCAGATTGGCGAGCGCCTGCCGGATCTGCCGGACGAACGAGTCGGAAGCCGGAGTCGTGTCGTCTTCGTACCGCAGCGGCACCACGAGGTTCTTGACGCGCGCCCGCCGCGCCTGGCCCTCCTTGTACCGCATCATGCACAGGGTCTCCGTCCGGCAGACCTTGATGCGCTTGGTGTCGTCCGGGACGACGACCTCCTCGTCCTTGGTGGCTTCCCGGACCTCGTCGTACCAGACCTCCACCTCGACGCGGCGGTTGAGCGAGCGGCCCTCTTCGGTGTCGTTCGACGCGACGGGCTCTTTGTCTCCCGCCCACTCGTACGTGATGGCCTCGGGCGGCAGAGCGAGGGTCTTCTTGAAGTACTCGGCGACCTCTCCGGCCCGCTCGCGCGAGAGGCCCATGTTGTCCCCGAAAACGTTCGCCAGTCCGGGGGAGAGCTGCTGCGAGTCGGCATGCCCGACGAAGTGGACGCGGACGTTCTTGCGGTACCGGACGCTCTCGAGGATCTTCGCGAGCTTGTCGACGTCGTCGGGGGGAATCTTCGCCACGCCCGATTCGAAGTGGATCGGCGGAACGACGTTCTTCAGCTTGACCGTCTCGAGCTTCTCGTGCGCGACCTTCCGAGTTTCCAGGCGATCGCCGCGCTGGCTCTCGAGATCCTTGGCATCCTTCGACCACGGATGGAACGTCTGGTCGGTCGAGAGATGGCGCTCGGTCTGCTCGCCGGGCTTGGCGTCGTCGAACTGGGCGAGGGCGGCCGAGGCGGCCGCCAGCACGCAAGCGAGGAGCAGCAGACAACGGTGGCGTCTCATACCGTTCACCTGCCGCCCGGCGCGGGCACGTCGGACCGTTTGGACGGTGCCCCCTTCCGCCAGAAGATCTCGGGCTCGATGGTCAGCGGGTAGGTCGCCGGGGCCCAGGCGTCGATCACCTGCCGCTTGAACGCCTTCACGCGCCGTTCGACGAGCCCCCGATCCTCCGCATCGGCGACGTAGGACAGGCGCAGCACGGCCGGCCCCTTGCGCAGCTCCTCGAGCAGCACACCGAGGCGCGGCTGCCACTGCACGCGGATGTCGGTCGAGTCCGGCTCGAACGCCGCATCCGACAAGTCGATCGCGACCACGCGGAAGATCGACGCGCCGAAGTCGAGGTGCAGGGCCTTGCCGCGGGTGGCGCGCTTGACCAGGACCTGGTCCGTCGACATCCGGAAGCCGCTGGGGAGGGTCCTTTCGTCCAGCTTGAGAATGAAGTTGCTGCCGCGGTTCTCGTTGGGCGTGATGGCGCAGGTGATGTGGTAACGCCCGTACGCATCCGTCGTCGCTTCGAGACCTCGCGCCGTCACCACGCGCACGCCGGGCAGACCGCCCTCGCCGTCGTCCTGGACGCCGTTGCGATTGGCGTCGTTCCAGACCTTCCCGATGACGTCGGTGCAGTCGAACGTCGGATCGGGCGAGACGCGGACCGTGGCCGTGGCCTCGCCGGAGATCGCCTCGCCGGTCGTGCCGTTCACCACCTGCGCGCGGTTCACGTACTCGCCGTCGGTGACGCCGGCCCCCACCGCGAGCAGCAGCTTCACCGTGCGCGCTTGGGTGCCCGCGATGACGAGCCCGCTCCACCGGAGCTCGCCGCCGGCGACCGAAGGCTCGGTCGGCACCCCGTCGAGGAGCGCGGAGCCGGCGACATAGCTGAATCCCGCCGGGAAGCGATCCACGACGACGACGTCCGTGAGCAGCGCGCCGGACACGTTGTTGATGGCGATCGTGTAGGGAACCAGCTGCCCGCGGGTCACGTCGATGAGCGGCGTCGTCTTGGTGATCGCGACCGCGCCGGCGAGCTGCGGATCGAGCGGGATGTGGTTGTCGAAGATCTGGCTCGAGCCGGGCGGCTGGCTGCCGTCCAGCATGAGGTGGACGTAATAGACCGTGCCCGTCGTGCGGGCCGGAACCGTCGACCCCGGCGGGAACTCGGAGGGCTCCGCCTCGCAGTACCGGGTGGTGCTCGGGATCGCATCGCTGGCGCTCGTGGGGCAGGCCGGCACCGAGAACGCCGGCGTGCGCAGGTCGCTCGTCGGCGGAATGATCTGGGAATAGCCGGCGACGAACGTCGATCCCGGAGGGGGCGTCACGCCGATGAGGTAGTCGCCGCCGCTCGGGCAAGCCGGGTCGCTGAAGTTGAGGTCGAACTTGTAATAGCCGCTCGCGAGGGTGACCTGTCCCTGCTGGGCCGGATCGTCGAAGCAGCCCGCCGGCAAGGGCGAGCCGCTGCCCGCGTCCTGGAGCGTCAGGGTCGCGCCGGGGACCGGAACTCGCGCGATCGAGTTGTAGACGACGCCGTTCGGGTGGATCGGGAGATTCAGCCCCTGCAAGTTGGCGCCGGACGACACGGTGATGCCGGTGATCCGCTGTAGGCCGTTCGTGAACGCCGAGGCGGCCCGTCCGAGCGACGCGGTGGTGGCCGTCGCGCCGGGCGCGCGGAACCGCAGCTCGTAAGGGCTGCCGGCCAGATCGTTCGGCGCGACGTTGACGACGTGATAGGCGCCGCTGGCGTCGGTGATCGACGTGTGCAGCAGCTGGTTGTCGCGGTAGAGGTCCACCGACCAGCCCGCGAGCGCCCGCTCGCTCGAGTCCTGGACCTCGTCGAAGTCGGCGTCGTGCCAGACCGATCCGTTGAGCGCGGCCTCGCCGGGGATGCCGCCGACGACGATCGAGACGCTGGCGCTCGCCGTCTGGGTCGGCGTGTTCCACGAGACGACGCCGGTGTTCGTGACCACCGTGCCCATCGCCAGGGCGGGAGTGAGCGTGGCCCGGAATCTCAGCGTGACGGTCCCGCCGGGAGCCAGCGGACCGGAGCTGGCGCCGTAGTCGGCGGTGATCGTCGAGCCGGCGAAGGTGACGCCCGTCGCCGAACCGTTCATGGTCGCCGACCCGGGCACGTACGCGAGCTGGCCGGGCTGCGCGGCGTCGAGGTTGTCGGTGATGACGACGTTCTGCGCCGGCACCGCAGCGAAGTTCGTGACCGTCACGAGGTAATCGAGCTGCGCGCCGGGGAGGGCGGGGCCGCCGCCGACCACCGACACCTGCTTCGTGATCGAGAGCGCTTGCACCGCGCCCACCACGACGACCGTCGGCTGGGCCCCGTTCGACGGATTGCCGTCGCCGTCGGTCAAGAGGTCCGGCAGCTCGACGGTGTGCACCACCGCCTGATTGACGATCAGGGTGCCCGCGGGCGTGCCGGGGTCGACGCGAAGGTCGTACTGAAGGACCGCCGAGGCGTGCGGCGAGATCGTGCCGGCGCCCGGACCGGGGAGCGGAGGCGTCCGGTCGGACGAGCTGACGTCGATGCCCGAGGCGAGCGGGGCGACGCCGCCGTCGGGCTGACGCACCGGCAGCCCGTTGAGGAGCGTGGTGTTCGCGACGTAGGTCGTGTTGGCCGGAACCGCGTCCCTCAGAACCGTGCCGGTCGCCGGAATCGCGGCGGAGTTCTGGATGGTGATCGTGTAGCGCAGCACGTCGCCCGGATCGACGACTCCCGGCGTCCCCAGATCCACGAGCAGCGCGGCGAGCTTTTCCGCGTAGAGCAGCGGGTGGTTGCCGACGACGTTGAGCGTGGGGTCGTTGGGGATCGGCGTGCGCGGATCGTCGGACGGGATGTCGACGATGCCGTTCGGAACGGCGCTGACGAAGCCTTGGTTCGAGATGATCGTGCCGTCGAGGACGTTGGGATCGATGACGACGTCGAAGGTGATGGTCGCGACGTTGGCCTGGCTGTTCGAGGCGTCGGCGGGCATCGCGCCCGGCGTCGGATCGGCGGGGGAGTGGATCGTCATCCCGCCGACGAGCGGGGAGGTGCCGCCGACGTCCGCCACCGGCAGGCCGTTCAGCGTCGTGCTCCCCGCGACGTAGGTCGTGTTGACCGGAATGGCGTCGCGCAGGACGACGCCGCTGGCGCCGGCGTTGCCGATGTTCTTCACCGTGATCGTGTAGCGCAGCGTCTCGCCGGCGAGCAGGACGTTCGGGTCGCCGGTCATGTCCGTCGAGATCTTCTGCACCCGGAAAACGGGGGCCGCCACGATCCGCACGCGCGTGGGATCCTCGTCGCCGGGGATCAACGGGTCGGCGATGCCGTTGACGTTCGGGTCGTCGCTCAGAGCGACCGTCGTGCCGTTGGGGCGGCGGGCCACCGCTTGATCGCTGACGACGGTGTTGTTGGCGAGATTCGAGGCCAGCGTGATGTCGAACTGGATCACCAGCTGGCTATTGACCGGGAGGCTCAGGCCGCGGACGTCGATGGCGCCGGTGCCCTTGGTCCCCCCCGTGCTGCTGGTGTTGCTGGTGTCCGCTCCCGCGGGAACGGTGACCAGCGTGAGCGTGCCGGGCACGAACGCCGCTTGAGCGTTCAGCGCGTCCATCTCGTCGAAAATCCTGAAATTGGCGAGCGCCTGGTCGGTCGTGCGAAAGCGCAGCGTGTAGCGCAGCCGGTCACCCGGCGAGGCGGTCGCGGCGGGATCGACGCCGCTCGTCAGGTCCGCCACGGTCTTCTCGAAGAAGAAGCCCGTGAGGACCACCGTCACGGTGTGGGCGTCCTGGAAGTCGGCGACGCCGGGCGTCCCGTTGGTCAGCGTCCGGTCATAGGCCACGCGGCTGGGGTTGCCGCTCGCGCCGTTGAACCACTGGATGGCGCCGGCGACGTTGGTGAGCGCGACACCGTTCTGGGTGTTCGCGTCGAGCTCGGTCCGGTAGCGGACGATCAGCCGCTCGGTCGGGCCGATGCTCGCCGCGGCGGTCATCATCGCGAGATCGAGCTGGCAGTCCGGCGGACCGCGGTAGGTCAGCGTGTAGTCGATGCCCGGGTTGATCGGCCCCTTGCCCGGGACCGGCGTGACGCCGTCCGCCGCGAAGACCTGAGCGCTCAGGATCTGGGGCGTCTGATCGCACATGCCGCCCGTCGGGCCGTGCGGCAGCAGGTCACGGAGCGAGACGTCCCACGCGTCGGAGAGCCCCGTGTTCTGCACGTCGAGGCCAAAGTCGCCCGACTGTCCCAGGTTCATCGTCGCCGGGCCCGACTTGTTGACGACGAGCACCGGCGCCGCGATTGTCAAGGGCGGCGAGACGCCGTTCTCCCCCGGCAAGGGGATGTAGAACACGCCGCCGATGAGCCGCCCGAACTGCCACTTGGCCGTGTTGACGAACTGCGTTCCGGGCGCGTTGACCGGCGTGTCGTTGAGGACGACGGTGAGGTCGACGACGAACTGACGACCGGCATTGACGATCGGGATGTTGTCGAAGGTGAGGAAGTTTCCGACGTTGGTGAACGTGTGCGGAACCGGCGTCCCGTCGTCGAGCCAGGTCGCAGTGTGGCTGACGTACGTGAGATCCACACCCGTGGCATTGAGATCGTCCCAGACCGTGATGCTGTGCAGATCGTTGGGGCTTCCCTGGCCATCGATCACGGTGCCGGTGCCGGGGTCGAACAGGACCGGGATGATGAGCCTCCACGTGAAAGGGACGCCGATGGTGGCGGTGGTCCGGTTCGTCGGGACGTTCTGCTTGTCGATCTTCTCGACCGGGATCAGAAGGCTCAGACAGTGTTGCTGGACCGAGGTCGAGGAGCTGTTGACGAACCAGATCTTGTTCCCCTGAGCATTGAGGTTGCACGACATGTTGCCGGTGTGCACGACGTTGTCGAAGATCAGCAGCCAGCTCGTGGGGTTGTTGCCGAACCAGCTGATGTTGCTGGTCAATGGGTTGGACGCCGGGTAGTTCCGGATCGTGCAGTTGCCGTCGATGTTGATCTGAGGGGGCGGGACGGGGTAGTTGACGAAGCCGTCGATGATTCCGCCGGCATTGGCGACGCAGTTGATCGCCCACGCCGGCGCCGTGGCCGACAGCGCAAGAACGAGGACGAGCGGCAGGACTCGGAGCCACCTGCCGCCGCCTCTCGCCTGATGTGTGTCGCTCGAAACCATCGACGCCCTCGTGCCGCTCGCCGAGCGATTCCGCCAAGGGAGGGGCCGAGGCAGCCCAAGTCGTGGGCTGGATTCCGGCGGTCCCGCCGTCGTGGGGTCTCTGGGACCCGTTAGACCGGTGACTTTGCGTCGCCACCTTTCGATGGCTTTGCCCTTGTCAGAATCGCGTCGAGATCAGCAGATCAGATTCGCAACTCCCTTCCTCCTGGTCATCCTGCCCTTCCGCCGCAGCCGCCGGCTTCACGCCGCCGGCAGGAAATCGATCGGGTAGACGATCGTCAGCGCCTGAACGCCTTCCTTCGCGCCGAAGTTGATCGAACGGACGCGGTCCACCACCTGCGCGGCGAGACTCGGCGCATGCATGTCCGTCGATTGCAGCGTGCACATCGACACGCTGCCGTCCGGCTCGATCGTCAGGCGCAGCACGATCTGGCCCTTCAACGTCGGGTCGTTGCGCAGCTCCTGGTGATACAGCCGGTAGAACGACGCCTTGTAGCGGTCGAATACGATCTGGATCTCCTCATCGGTCCGGGCCGGACCCGGCCCGCCGCGCCCGGGCGTTCCGTCCGCCGGGCCGCCGGCCGTCAGCGCGCGCGGGCCTCCGCCGCCATTGCCGATCGAGGCGAGCGAGTCGGTCGCGCGGCCGACCGCCACGCCGTGCATCGTTCCGCCGCCGCCGGAGGGACCGCCGCCTCCCACGCTGCGGCTGAGCGAAGCCGCGTTGATGCCGCCGCTTCCGTCGGGCACGGCGTTCAGCAAGAAGGCGCTCGGCGACGTCGCGCTCGCCTCGGCAGCAGCCTTGAGATGCGCCATCGCTCCGAGCCGGATCGAATTCTGCTCATCCGCTACGCTCGCGATCTGGTCACGGAACGCCAGGATCCCGGACTTCCCCACCTTCTGCTGCGGGGGCTCGGCCACCGGAGCCTCCGGTGTGCCGTTCGGAATGCCCGGCGTGCTCGCGGCGAGCGGCGCGGAGGACGCCGTCGGGGGTGCGGGCGACGTGTGCGCCGTCCGGGGCCCGGCCGGGATCGCTCCTCCCCGCGGAAGAGGCGGGATCACCGGCGGCGGGATCTCCGCCGGAGGAGTCGGAGGATGGAAGACCACGTCCACCTCGTCCGGCTGCGCGCTCTTTCGCAGCGGCCCGGCCGGCAGCGCCAGCGCCACGCCCACGACGACGGCGTGGACTGCGAGGCTCTTCAGGACGGCGCGGGCTTGCAAGTTGGTCGCCACGGATCTACCTCACTCGATCGTGATCACGCCGATCTTCAGATCGTCGACCCGCGATTTGGCGAGATCGACGATGCGCAGGATCCCCTCGTAGTTCAGGCGGTCGTCGGCCGCGAGGAACAGCACGCGCTGGTCCCGGGGCCGAGCGCCGAAGATCTCCGCAACACGCGCGGGAAGCTCGGCCGCGCGAATCTCCCGATCGGCCAGGGTCACGCGACAGTCGGCGGGGAGCCCCTTCCCGGCCGGCGGCGAGAGGATTCCGCACGTCGCGGGCGCGATCCGCAAGATCACCTGGGCCGGCTCGGTCTGCGCCGGCGCAGGCTCGGTCGAGGTTCGAGGGGTGTTGACGTCGTACCCCTCCATCATGAGGGGGACGACGACCATGAAGATGATCAGCAGCACGAGCACCACGTCGACGAGCGGCGTGACGTTGATCTCGGACTGCAGACCGGCGCCGGTGGGCCCTGAAGTGAGCTGCATGATCTCAGCCTTTCCGCACGCGGGTGCTCGCGCGCTCGGCGATCAGAGCCACCCCCGGGAAGCCGGCCTGCTCGATCGCGAGCATCGTCTGCCGGACCTCCCCGAAGGGGAGACGCGCGTCGCCCTGGAGCACGACCTTGGGGTTTTTTCCCGCTCCTGCGGCCGAGCGAAGCCCGTCGCCGAAGCGCTCCGCCACGACCGGCTTGTCCTCGATCCACAGCACGCCGCGCTCGTCGATCGTGACGAGGATCCGGACTCCCTCGCCCTGCTCGCGCGGCTTCTCCGTCGCCGGCAGGTTGATCTCCGGCCCCGGACCCTTCCGCATGTTCGGCGCCATCACCATGAAGATGATGAGCAGCACGAGCACCACGTCGACGAGCGGCGTGACGTTG
>CAZEII010000083.1:0-12132 GCA_964511835.1 uncultured Acidobacteriota bacterium
CCGCGCGGCGTGACGTAGAGCGCTGACTGCCACCAGTGGTTCTGCATGGGCGCCAGTGCTAGGCGCGTCTTCCCGACGATCTGCGTCCACAGATGGAGCGTGTCGCAGCAGTGCTCCCACGCTTCGAGCGCCAGAGGAGGCCACGCTTCCGGGTCGCGCGTCGCGCGCGTCGGCTCAAGGCTCATCGTTCCAAGTCTACGCCTCCTTCAGGGACGCGCCGGCCTCCACTACCCAAGAGATGTGTGGATATGTTCTGATACCGTTCCAGCCGGCGGTACGAGATCGCTCCGGCTCCAGGAGCACCGAATGGAAATGCTGATTGCGATGTCCCCCTCCTGGGCGATCACCGTCATTCGCGTGGCCCTTGGCGTCGTCTTCTTCGCCCACGGAGCGCAGAAGGTGTTCGGCTGGTTCGGCGGCCACGGGTTGAAGGGGACGACCGGATACTTCGTCTCGATCGGAATACCGCTTCCTGTGGCCTACGCCGCCTGTTTTCTGGAGTTGCTGGGCGGCGTCGGCCTTCTGCTGGGGTTGTTCACGCGTTTGGCAGCCTTGGCCATCATCGCAGTGATGGCCGGCGCGATCGCAAAGGTCCACCGGCCGCACGGTTTCTTCATCAATTGGGAGCTCGCCCCCGGCAAGGGCCATGGCCTCGTGGCGAACCTCGCCTTCATCGCGATGGCGGTGGCCTGTGTGATTGCGGGAGGTGGCGCATTGTCGCTGGATGCGTTGCTGAAGGGCTGACTCCAGCGACGACCGAGAGGGGAGGGCGTGATGACGGTCACAGGCATCGGACGCGACGCCACTGAAGCAGGAACCGTCATCGTCCACGGCAGCGCAGCCGGCTTCGCGCAGGCGATCGTGGCCGGACGACACAGGCTGGCAGCGGACGAGCCGACCGCGGTCGGAGGGACCGATACGGGACCGAACCCGTACGACCTCCTTCTCGCGGCTCTCGGATCGTGCACGTCGATGACTGTGGCGATGTACGCCCGGCACAAAGGCTGGCCGCTCGAGGCGGTGACAGTGCGACTCCGGCACTCGAAGATTCACGCCGCCGACTGTGAGTCGTGCGAGACCACAGAAGCTCGGCTCGATCTCATCGAACGGGAAGTGGAACTGATTGGCGTGCTCACCGACGATCAACGCGCGCGGCTGCTGGAGATTGCGACCAAGTGCCCTGTGCATCGGACGCTGATTTCGGACGTTCATGTCGAGAGTCGCCTCGCCATGTCGTGAGGATCGCCGCTTGGCCGGAGGTTGGGACTCAGGTTGCGCATCCTCGGCGTGTGATGCCATAACACCCATCGTTGCAACGAGCGCAGCGACGCAATGGAGGTATCGTCGGGGATTCTTGGGCTTCGGTTTCATGTCGCCCCCGTGGGTGAAAGCCCTGGTAGCTTGCGCCGCGTGACCCGCAGACGTATTATGTACATCGTAATGTACATAAGCTAGGTGCGCTATGACCAAGCGACATTCCATCGCGGAAGCGCGTAGCAGTCTTCCGAGCCTGGTACGGGAAGTAGAATCGGGAAAGTCCGTCGAGCTCACCAGGCGAGGTGAGCCTGTCGCAATGTTGATCGGTCGTCAAGAGTACGCGCGGCTGACCTCCGTGCATCGGAGGTTCTCGGAAGCGTACGCAGCATTCACTCGGGACTTCAACCTCAAAGACTTGGCCATCGAGCCCAAGGAAGTCTTTGCCGGCGCGCGAGATGAGACTCGCGGTCGAGACGTCAATCTGTGAACCTGAAATACCTTCTCGACACGAATACCGTTTCGGAGCCTCTGAGGCCGAGCCCGTCTCGTGCCGTCCTGCGTGGACTTGCCAGCCACGAGGGAGAAACGGCCATTGCCTCGATCGTCTGGCATGAACTGCTGTTCGGATGTGTGCGGCTTCCGAAGTCACGGCGCCGAGAAGCGATCGAACGCTACCTGGCAGATGTTGTGTTGGCGAGCTTCCCCATCCTGGACTACGAGCGCACCGCGGCCGAATGGCACGCCCGCGAGCGCGTTCGGCTCGAAGCGGCGGGGAAGACGCCGCCGTTCATCGACGGACAGATTGCCGCCATCGCTTGCGTCCACGACTTGGTGCTCGTCACGTCGAACAAGGTCGACTTCCGTGGGTTCAAGGGGCTTCGCGTCGAAAGTTGGACGTGAGCACGCCGAACACGGGTGGACAGCTACGATGCGCACGTGATGAACCGCACCCTGCAGCCCGGCGTCAGCAGGGCGGGACGGGCCGGCGTGGGGCCGCGAGGAGCGTTCAGGGATGCTCGGGGTCGCCGAACCCTTCGTCGGTGATCGCAAACTCTCCATCACTGATCATGGCGCGGGGCTGGCCGGCTTCGGAGGCGATGATCGGCTTCTCGTGCCGCATGGCCACACCGCCGATGAAAACGAGCGCGAGAGGCTTGGCGGCTTCCGCAGCCAGCGTGTTCAGGCGGTCCTGCATCGCGGCCACCTTGTCGGGATGCGCGGCGGCGACGTTGTTCTTCTCGTAAGGGTCTTCGGCCAGATCGAAAAGGTCGACGCTCGAGGGCATCAGGGTGCGCCAGATCAGTTTCCAGTCGCCCTCCCGCACCGCGCCGCGGAACGGCTCGACGTTGTACACGACTTCCTTGCGCGGCGAAGGCTTGCCGGCGGCGATGGTGTCCCAAACGTCGAGGCCATCGAGCGGTTTGCTCTTTGCGGTGGAGGCGCCGGCCAGCCCGGCCAGCGTGGGAAACAGGTCCACTACGTGAATGATGCCGTCCACGGTCCCGGCCTTGATGCGGCCGGGCCAGTTGGCGCAGGCCGCGACGCGGCAGCCCCCTTCGAACAAGCTCCCTTTGCCATCGCGATAGGGGCCGTTGTCGGCGGGCATCTTGATTTTCGACACGTCGGCCATTTGGCCGGCAAACATGGCGTTGCGCACCCCGCCGTTGTCGCTCTGGAAAACGATGAGCGTATTGTCGCGCAACCCTTTCTTGTCGAGCGCGGCGACGACCTTGCCGATCTCTTCGTCCATGATCGTGACGATCGCCGCATACGTGCGGCGCGTCGGGTCGGCGATGTTCGAGTAGCGGTCGATGTATTCCTTCGGCGCCTGATACGGCGTGTGCGGGGCATTGAAGGCGAGGTAGAGATAGAACGGCTTGGCGGCGCTTTGCGCGTTGACGAACTTCACCGCGTCCGCACCGAGGAGCTGCGTGGTGTAACCCTCTTCGTGGACGGGCTTGTTGTCGCGGAACCAGTCCAGCACCCCGAAATCGCCGTGCGTGTAATAGTCCAGCTCGCCGATCGTCGCGCCATAGGCGTAATCGAACCCGCGCTGCTTCGGCCAGTACTTCATGTCCGCGTGACCCAAATGCCACTTGCCGATGCTGGCCGTGGCGTAGCCGGCATCCTTCAGGGCTTGCGGCATCAGATACTCGCTCGTGTCGAGCCCGTAACTCGCCGCGCCCGGAATGACGATCGTCTGCAAGCCGTACCGGAACGGGTACCGGCCCGTGAGCAACGCCGCGCGCGTCGGCGTGCACATCGGCTGCGCGTAGAACTGCGTGAAGCGCACGCCGGTCGCGGCGAGCTGGTCGAGGTTGGGCGTCTTGATGTCCGCGGCGCCATTGAACCCGACATCTTTCCAGCCGAGATCGTCGGCGACGATGTAGATGATGTTCGGTTTGCTCGCCGAGGTCGCAACGTTGGAAAGGGAAAGTAGCGTCGCAGCAACAATCAGCTTCAGTCTCATGTGAGTCCGTCCTGTGGGTGTGGTCCGTTGATCCGGGCGTGGATCTTACCGCGACCGAGCCGGTTACGATCCGATGAGCTCGGCGGATTACCCTCGAGGGGGCCAAGCGGCCAAAACTGGAGCGGAGTAAGACGACCAGGACGCGGGCTTGTGATCTCAGCTCGTGCAGATCTGGCCGAAGCCCGTCGAATAGCAGCAGGGGTCGCACGAGATCCGCGGATGTCCCTGGTAAGTGCATGCGCACCAGGGCTGGGCGCTGCACGCTTTACAAGGCTTGTTGTTGGGCGTGGCCTCGGTGGGTGTGAAGACCGCGAGGGTGCCCAGAAGGACGACGGCAGTGATCAAGACGACCACCAGTCTCCGTGCACGATTCATGACGCACCTCCTGGCGGAATGATACGGCCGAATCGCGGAGTTCGACGCCCTGCAGGAACATGCGGCGAGCGCTCAGCGACCGATGAAATAATGTAGCGGTCCGCGAATCCCAAGAATGGCCGGTCGGAGGCCGCATGCAGCGCACGCTCACCCGTCGGCGCATCTGGATGGCGCGCGGAATAGCGGTGCTTGCCGACCTCGTCCAGATCGGGCTCGCGCCACTCTTCTTGGAGGGAGGCCTCTCCGTCTTCGACGCGACGCTGGACGTCTCCATGGCGGGGATTCTGACCTTACTCGTCGGCTGGCACTGGTCGTTCTTACCGGCGTTCCTTGCCGAGTTGACGCCTGCGCTCGACCTCGTGCCTTCGTGGACCGTTGCGGTATGGCTGGCCACGCGCCGCGCGAGCGTGTCCGAGACGACTTCGCCTCAGGGACGAGTCATCGACGTCGAACCCGTGCGCGAGGACCCACGAAGCACGTAAGACCGAGCGAGCGAGCATTGGGCGCCCGTCGACTAGAATCGCGCGCTGCGAAATGCGCGCCTTCGGAACGCTGCTAGCGGCCGCACTGGCGGTGCCCATGCCACTCTCAGGCGCCGCAGCCACGGATGTCTGGCAGGGGCAGACGGTCCAGGCTCGGCCCGTCACGGCTCCAATTCACGTTGACGGCGTGCTCGACGATTCCGCGTGGACCGACGCTGCGGTCATCTCGGATCTTACCCAACAGGAGCCACACCCCGGAGAGCCGACGCCATTTCGAACGGAAGTCCGAATCCTGGCCGACACGGACACGGTCTACATCGGCGTCCGCTGCATCGATCCGGAGCCGGGTCGGATCGCGATCCACACGCAGCGCCGCGACGATCCCATGGACGGCGACGACCGAATCACCATCGTGCTCGACACGTTCCTGGACAACCGAACGGGCTACTTCTTTGCCATGAACGCCGGGGGCGCTCGGCAAGACGGCTTGATCTCCAGCGCCGACGTGTCGTCGACCGATTGGGACGGGATCTGGGAAGGCCGCGCGCGCAAGACGTCCGACGGTTGGACGGCGGAGTTCGCGATTCCGGCGAAGACACTTCACTTCAAGCAAGGCGCTTCGGCCTGGGGGTTCAACATCGAGCGCGTCGTCCCGAGGGGACGGCTTCACCTACGCTGGACGGCGACCTCGCTCGATTCCGCGATGATCGACATGAGGCGCTGCGGTCGGCTCTCAGGTGTCGACGGCCTGCGTCAGGGACTTGGCCTGACGTTCACGCCGTACGGGCTCGCCCGATACATTTGGGAACGCAATGTCGACGAGGGGACGCTCAAGCCCGAGCTCGGAGGCGAGGTCTACTACAACTTCACGCCCAGCCTGACCGGCGTTCTGACGGTGAACACCGATTTCGCCGAGACCGAGGTCGACCTGCTCCAAGTCAATTTGACCCGGTTCCCGCTTTACTACCCGGAGAAGCGAGCATTCTTCCTCGAAGGGTCGACGCAGTTCGACTTCGGCGTTGGTTTGGGGACCGATTTCATTCCGTTTTTCTCCCGCACCATCGGTTTGTTCGACGGGAGGCGCGTGCCGATCCTGGGCGGCGTCAAGCTCCTAGGCCGGGCCGGAAGGTGGGGGATCGGGCTCGTCGACGCCTACACCGAGGACCTCCCGCCGGAGGCCGGGTCGGCGGGCGCCTCCGGGTCGAACCTCGGGGCCGCGCGCGTCACCTACGACGTCGACGAGCACCTGCGCATCGGGGCGATCGCGACCGATGGGGACCCCGAGGGGACGACCGACAACCGGCTCCTGGGAACGGACATCGCGTGGCAAACATCGAAGCTCCGCGGCGACAAGAACTTCGCCGTCGGCGGCTGGTTCACCAGGAGCGGCGGCGACTTGGGCCCGGGCGACCCGAACGGGTACGGCGCATTCGTCGACTACCCGAACGATCGCTGGGACTTCAACGTCGACTATCGGCACTTCGGCGATGCGCTCGATCCGAAGCTCGGTTTCCTTCCGCGCCGGAACGTCGATTGGTACTCCGGATACGGCGCATTTCAACCCAGACCGGAGGGCGGTCCCTTCGCTTGGGCGAGGCAGTTCTTCGTCGAGATCTCCCCGCGATTCATCCGGAACCTCCAGGGCGAGACGGAGTCCTGGCGCGTTTTCGTCGCGCCATTCAACGTCGTCACGCAGCACGGAGACCACTTCGAGGCGAACTGGATTCCCACATTCGAGCAGCTGCTCGGACCCTTCGAGATCGCCCCCGGCGTCGTGATCCCACCAGGCTCTTACCACTTCACGCAGTACCGCGTGCAAGCGGAATCGTCACCTCACCGCTGGTGGACGGCGGCGCTGACGGTCTACTTCGGCGGCTTCTACTCGGGGCGCCTGTCGCAGACGCAGGTGACGGTGAGCGCTACGACGCCGTCGGGCCGTCACCGGTTCGAGCTCGACACCGAGAACGACTACGGACGCCTCCCCGAGGGCGACTTCATCGAGCGCCTGCACCAGTTGAGGTGGGCCTACACGCCGACGCCGGATCTCGAGTTCTCGTTCCTGGGGCAATACGAATCCGAGGCGAGCACCTTCGGCTGGAACGCGAGGTTCCGCTGGACGATCAAGCCCGGGAACGACGTGTTCCTCGTCTGGACCCGCAACTGGCTGCGCACCGACCCGGATTCGACGTTCGGGTTTCAGCGGCAGAGCGATCTCGTGGTGGCAAAGGTCCGGTGGACGTTCCGGATGTAGTTCCCGGGCGTCCGGCCAACACTTGCGATGAACGGAGGACCGGACCAGTATGTGACCGTGGTTACGAAAGCCACGCCCGGACCTTCGTACTCGCTGACGCAGCTCGCCGCCTACGCGTTGAAGCTCGGATCTCTCGGGTTCGGCGGGCCCGTCGCACTCGTCGGCTACATGCACCGCGATCTCGTCGAGCGTCGACGGTGGATCTCCGAAGCGGACTACCGGGAGGGGCTCACCCTTGCCCAGCTCGCTCCCGGACCGCTCGCCGCGCAGCTCGCGATCTACCTCGGATTCGTGCACTACCGGGTCTTGGGAGCCACGCTCGTCGGGATCGCGTTCGTGGTGCCGTCGTTCGTGATGGTCGTCGCGCTCGGTTGGGCCTATCGGCTGTATCAAGGGCTCGACTGGATGCAGGCGGTCTTCTACGGCGTCGGCGCCGCCGTCATCGGGATCATCGCGTACAGCGCGTTCAAGCTCACGAGAAAGACTCTGCATGAGTCGTGGCTCCTCTGGGGGATCTACGCGGTTGCCGCGGGCGTGACGATCGTGACCAAGACCGAGAAGGTTGCGCTCTTCTTCGCGGCGGGCATCCTGGTCTGGCTCGTCCGAACGCGGCCCTGGCAGCGCGTCGCCGGTCCGAACGTCACCACGTGGGCCCCGCTCGCGCTCGCTCCGGCAGCCGCCGGCGTCGTGGCACCGCAGAGCCTTCTGACCCTTCTCGTGTTCTTTGCGAAGGCGGGGGCCTTCGTGTTCGGTAGCGGGCTCGCGATCGTCCCCTTCCTCTACGGCGGGGTCGTTCACGAGCACCACTGGCTCACGGACCGGCAGTTTCTCGACGCAGTCGCCGTGGCGATGATCACGCCCGGGCCTGTCGTCATCACCGTGTCGTTCATCGGATTCCTCATCGCAGGTTTTTCAGGGGCAGCCGTGGCGGGGCTCGGGACGTTCCTTCCGTGCTACTTCTTCACGATCATCCCGGCGCCACATTTCAAGAAACACGGCAAGAACCCGCACGTGCTGGCCGTCGTCGAGGGCGTAACCGCGGCGGCAATCGGAGCGATCACCGGCGCCGTCGTCGTCCTCGGCGAGCGCTCGGTGATCGACGTCACGACCGCCGCTCTCTGCGTGGCCTCTCTCGCGATCCTCTGGCGGTTCAAGAGTGTCCCCGAGCCGGTGATCGTCGCCGTCGCGGGCCTGCTGGGATTGTTCCTTTACCCCCATGCGGGCAGGTGACGAGCTCCGTGAAGGCGACGTCGTGAACGGTTGGCTGCTCCTCGTCCAACGCGTCCCGCGCGAGCCGACCGCTCACCGGGTCGGGGTGTGGCGCAAGCTGAAGAAGCTGGGAGCAGTTCTGATCCACGACAGCGTCTGGGCGCTCCCCGCGAACGCGCGGACGCGCGAGCACTTTCGATGGCTCGCCGCGGAGATCGAAGAAGCGGGAGGCGAAGCGATCATTTGGGAATCCACGCGAATCGTTCATGGAAGCGAGAGCGACATCAGGCGGCGCTTCCTCGACCAAGTCGAGCCGGGTTACGAGGAGATCCTTCGCGAGCTGAAGCGCGATCCGGACGACCCGGAGCCGCTGACACGACGGTTCAGGCAACTGCAAGAGCGGGACTATCTCAATTCCGATGTCGGGCGTCGAGTTCGGGACGCCCTTCTGACGGCGAGAGGAGCCAAGAAGCGATGAAATGGGTCACCTGGGCGGGAATCGGCATCGATCGAATGGGGTGCGCATGGCTGATCCGCACGCGAATCGATCCCCATGCCGAGTTCCAGTTCATCAACGAAGGCTCGAAGGACGTCCCGGAGGGCGCCGAGCCGTTCGACATCCCCGGGGTGCGTTTCTCGCATCACGACGGACACTGCTCGTTCCACACCCTCCTTCGCGAATACGGTCTTGACGACCCGATTCTCCGCAGGATCGGCTCGATCATCGACGACGCGGACACGATCCAAGAAACGACGATGGAGCCGGCCTCGGCAGGGCTGGATCTGATCTGCCGCGGGGTCCGGCTCACGAGCCCCGACGATCAGACCGCTCTGGAACGAGGCAGCATGATCTATGAGGCGCTGTACGCGCAGCTCCTGGAGGACGAGAACGGAGGCACGACATGAAATGGGTGACGCGGGAGCACGTCAAGGTCGATCGTGTGGCGTGTCCCTGGTTGATCAAGAAGTTCGTGGACCCCGAGGCGGAGTTCCTTTTCGTTCCCAAAGACCGGGTCGCCGAGGTCGCGAGGCGCGAGGGAGCCATCCCTTACGACGTCCCGGACGTCGAGTTGGGCCACCACGGTAAGGAGTGCTCCTTCGACGCCATCGTGAAGAAGCACCGACTCGACAGCGATCCCGCTCTCGCGCTCTTGGCGAAGATCGTCAACGGTGCGGATACGGACAACACGCTGTGGCACCAAGCCGAGTCGGCAGGTCTCCGCGCGATCGCCGAGGGCTTTCGCCACCTCGGGTACAAGGACGACCATGAGGTGAATGCCGCCGAATGGATCGTTTACGACGCGCTCTACGCCTATTGCAAGGAGGAGACGAAATGACGATTCATCTTCTCGCAATCCTGCTCGCTGCGGCCGGCGCCGTCCCGGCACAGCCGCCGAAACCGGCGTTCGACACGGCGAAGCTTGAGGATCTTACCGGCGCCAAAGGATCGTTCGACGCGAAGGAGGGAGCGTTCAAGGTCACGGTCCCGCGCAGCGATCTCTCGGTGAATGCCGCGGGGGTCAAGCTCACGCCACCGATGGGACTCACGTCCTGGGCGGCCTTCAAGAAGGCCGGCAGCCATACGGTCGTCATGGGCGACATGGTGCTGCTGGAGGACCAAGTCAATCCCGTGATGACCGTCGCCTTGGACAACGGGCTCGAGGTCACAGCGCTCCACAACCACTTTTTCTGGGACACGCCGAAGGTGATGTTCATGCACATCGGCGGTATGGGGGACGATGCGACTCTTGCCGCGGCCGTCGGCAAGGTCTTTGCCAAGATCAAGGACACGAGCGGCGGGAAAGGCGAAGTTCCGCGCGCCGAGATCGACCCGGCCGCGACCACGCTCGACCCGAAGAAGATCGACGAGATCCTCGGAAAGCCCGGCGATTTCAAGAACGGGGTCTACAAGACGACATTCGGACGCGAGACGAAGATGCACGGCGAATCCATGGGCAACACCATGGGGGTGAATACCTGGGCGGCGTTCGCCGGCACCGATGACAAGGCGGTCGTCGACGGTGACTTCGCGATGCTCGAATCGGAGCTTCAAGGGGTCCTCAAAGCGCTCCGCGGCGCTGGCATCGACATCGTCGCGATCCACCAGCACATGTCGGGCGAGAGCCCGCGCGTGCTCTTCTTGCACTACTGGGGGGTGGGGACGACCACGAGTCTCGCCACCAGCCTGAAGCGCGCGCTCGATACTCAATCGAAGTAGAAACACTTGCGGTAGGTCGAATGGCTGACAACACATTGAGGAGGGATTCACGATGAGGAGAATTACGTCGCTCGGATTGGCTCTTGCCCTTGGGTCGATTCTTGTCGCGCCCGTCGTTCGAGCGGGTGATGACGATGACGATGAAGCAAACCCCGCCGCGCTCGCCAAGGCGCTGGCCGGCGTGTCCGTGACCCTTGAACAGGGTCTTGCGGCCGCCGAGGCCAAAGGGAAACCGCTCTCCGCGAAGTTCGAGCTCGAAGACGGCAAGCTCCAGCTCTCCGTCTACACCGAGAAGGAGGGAAAGTTCTCCGAGGTGATCGTGGACCACAAGAGCGGGAAGCTCGGGAAGAGCGAGCCGATCACGGAGTCCGAGGATCTCACGTCCGCGAAGGCTCAGAGCGCCGCGATGGCTCTGGCGAAGTCCGCCCTCAAGGACGCGTTGAAACGCGCCGTCTCGGCGAACGCCGGATATAGGCCGGTGAGCGTAGAAGCCAAGATGAAGGATGGTGCCCCGGTCGCGGAGGTGAGTCTCCTCAAGGGCGACGAGTGGAAGACCGTGACCGAGAAACTGAACTGAGGCACCGCTTGAGTACGTCCGCCTTGTCTGGAGACAACCGATGCGACGACTCCTCATTGGCTGTTCGATTCTGCTCCTGATCGCCGCTGCGCAGCCGCTGACGACGCTACCCCTTCCAGACGGCAAGGGCGGCATCGGGTTCGACGACCTAGGATTCTCGCCCACGCTCCATCGCGTGCTCGCGCCGTCCGGCCGAACCGGTCGACTCAACCTGATCGATCCGACCTCGCAGGCGATCGACTCGATCGAAGGGTTCAGCAAGCGCGGGAGCTTCCTGAGCGGCCATGGCGAGGGGACGACCTCGGCCGATTTCGGCCACGGATTGCTGTTCGCCTCGGACCGGGGCTTGAAGGTCGTGGACATCGTCGACCCGAAGCAAAAGAGGATCGTCGGCAGCGCGCACCTCGGCGGCGGACCCGACTACGTTCGATGGGTCGAGGGAAACTCGGAGGTCTGGGTCACGGAGCCCGGCCGAAAGGCGATCGAGTACTTCAAGCTCGAAGCGGGCTCGCATCCGAAACTGGTGCTGGGCGGCACGATCGGCGTCGCGGACGGGCCCGAATCGCTCGTCGTCGACGCCACGAGGGGCCGCGCCTACACGCACACCTGGCACGATTCGACGATGGCCATCGACCTGGCGTCCCACAAGCAGGTCGCGAAATGGTCGAACGGATGCGACGGGTCCCGCGGCATCGCGCTCGACGAAAAGAGAGGCTTCCTGTTCGTCGGATGCGACGAGGGGAAGGCCGTCGCGCTCGACGTTGCGCACGAGGGCAAGATCCTGGGGACCGCGGACTCCGGAAAAGGGGTCGACATCATCGCCTACAGCCCGGGACTCGCTCACCTGTACCTGCCGGGTGGCGACAGCGCGACGATGGCGATCATCGGTGTCGGCGCCCATGGAGGGTTGACCATCTTGGGCACGGTTCCAACCGCGTCCGACGCGCATTGCGTCACCGCCGACGATCTCGGGAACGCGTACGTTTGCGATCCGTCGAAAGGACGGCTCCTCGTGCTCGCAGACAGCTTCCGACCTGCGAATTAGAGTTCGACGGCATGAAGCGCCATGCGATTTCCCCACCGGCGGCGGCCGTGCTCGCGGCCGTGTTGTTCGGGAGCTCTATCTGAACTACGACCAGAGCATCCAGAAGAAATGGAAGACGGATGTCCCCGGCTACATCGCGAAGGCGGACAAGAACTGGCCGAACGTCCTCGAGTGAGGGGCTGACGTCCTCGCCCGCGGAGCGATAACGAAACTGAAGTCGGTGGACCAAAAGCGACGCTGGGCAGAGT
>CAZEII010000084.1:0-11740 GCA_964511835.1 uncultured Acidobacteriota bacterium
CGAACCGGTCAGCCCCGACAGCTGCGGATCAGATCCTCTCGATCGGCGTCGCTGAGCTCGGGGCTGAAGTGCAGCAGGGCGGGAACGATGTCCTCGCCCTCGAAATAGGCACGCTGGCAGCCGAGGTGTAAGAACCCGCTCGGGGCGAACCGTCCCTCCTCGTAGATCGCCAGCCGGATGCGCCAGCTCGCTTTAGCGATCGCCTCGCGGCAGTGCCGGCACCTGGCCTGGCCCGTGGGAGCGTGCTCCGCGCCGCCGATCCGACGAAGGCGCGGGTGCACCGCGGTCGCCCTGGCCGCACGCTCGAGCGAGTCGCTGTCGGCCAGCTCCGGAGGGGCCGCCGGCAGTGCCTCGAGCAGCGCCTCCGGCCGCTTGTAGGCGGCGCAGAGCGGGTGGTACCAGACGGTGGTCTCCCCCTCGGCGTAGGGGTTGGGGACGCGCTCGCCGAAGCGAAGAGCTCCACGCTCGATGGGCTGGGCGCATCCGCGACACTTGGCGCGACCGCTCGCTGCGGGCTCGAAGACGTGGGGCATGGCTCTAAGTGTAGCGGGCAGCTGGCGCTTCCATGAGCGTCGCGTTGCGGCTCGTTGGACCCCCCGGTAAGGTGGTGAACGGGGCCGGGAGAGCGTCATGGCGCGCGCGTGGGTCGGCACCTCGGGATTCAGCTACGCGGAGTGGAAGCCGTCCTTCTACCCCGAACACCTTCCGAAAGAAGCGTTCCTCGAGTACTACGCGGCTCGCTTCACGACCGTCGAGATCGACCGCACGTTCTACCGCATGCCCAACGCGAAGACGATCGCCGCTTGGAAAGCTGCGACGCCGGAAGGTTTCCGTTTCGCGATCAAGGCGTCGCAGAAGATCACCCACAGGGAAAAACTCGCGGTGCCGTCGGAGTCGCTTGCCTACCTCGTCCGAGCCGTGTCCGCTCTCGAGGAGCGGCTCGGCGTCGTGTTCTTCCAGCTTCCTCCCTGGTTCCGCTGCGATCTCGACCGGCTCGAGAAGTTTCTCGAACAATTGCCTGCCGGTCTCGCCTCCGCCGCGGAGTTCCGGCATGAGTCCTGGTACACCGACGAGGTCTACGACCTGCTGCGCCGCCGCAGCATCGGGCTCGTTGTCCATGACGCCGACGACCGCACGACGCCGCTCGTGGTAACGGCGCCTCTTTCGTATCTGCGGCTCCGGAGGTCGGCATACTCTCCGGAGGATCTGGCGTCGTGGAGGGAGCGCGTGCGTGGGTGGGTGGCGGATGGCGTGGATGTCTATGCGTACATCAAGCACGAAGACAACCCGGATGCGCCTCGCATCGCCGTCGACTTGGCGAGCGGGCTGGTCTGACCGCTCTATGCCGGCATGGCCGGCGACTGCGGCGGCACGGACTCGAGGACTTTCCTGGCGCTCCCGTTTCTCAGCGCCAAGACTCCGGACACCAGAATCAGTAGACCCAAGAGCCCCGGGAGATAGGGAAATGCCGAGGTCCACCACCCTTGATCGATCATGGCTCTCGAAGGCTCCCGTGGGTCGTAGCGCACGGCGACCTGCTGACCGACGCTCCGACCAGGGTGGGAGCTCGCGACCGGGTGCCGGAAGCGGACCGGCCCACGGCCTTCCGGCGTGAACTCCACGACAGGCGCCCAGGCCGTCGACTCGGCGTCGGTCGAAGCGACAAGCTCGACGACGGTCCCTCGAGCCGGCTGCGCGTGGCGCAGGAACTCGGTGCGATGCCGCGCCCAGAGCCAGCTGCCGGTGACGGCGGCAACGCCGATGGGGATCATGACGAGTCCTGCCACGGCCGACTGGCGCGCCGACCGCCGGGTCGCCCTCGACACCTCTTCGGACGGGAGAAGTCTGCTCCGGTCGTAGCTCGCTTCCTCGACGACGTTTCCGGACACCACCTGGCGCGCGAGCGAGGCGAGCGAGGCGAGCGATCCGAGCTTGCCGAGCTTCTCACGATTGACCTGGAGCTGCCATAGGATCGACCCGGTGACGGCGACGGCGGTCGCGACCGAGAACCAGCCCGTGCGAAAGACCGAGACGAAGAGCGCGCAGCAGCCGACGCCGATCGCGACGAGCACCGCGCCGAACCAAGCGAACGCCTTCGTGTCGAGGCGGGCGCGGGTCGGATCGGTGACGTCCGCCAGTACGGCGACGCGCGCGCCGATCGCATGGGCGAGAGTGCCGGCTCCGAGAGCGCTCTCGAAGATCCGCCGTCCACCGGCGGGGTGTGAAAAGGCGACCACCGGCGCGAAGGTCCTCGTGCCCTTGCCGTCACTGTGCTGGACGTAGCCCACGATCTCGCCGTCCACGCGCGTCGTCGCGAGGGGGTCCATACGCGACGCACGGATCACGTGCACGCCCGCCCAGGCGAAGAGAAGGCCGACCCAGAGGAACAGGATCTCCACGGTTGGGCATAACGTGGATTCCGAGGGGACGCCCTGCAAGTGACCGTGAACCTCGTTATGGCACGACGCCTTTCGTGGCAACGGTGACGGTCGTCCGTCCGAGACTCGCGTTGCCCGCCGCGTCCGTGCATGAAACGTTGATCGTGTAGGTCCGGCGGGGCCCCGACCCCCCGCGATCGGCCCTCAGCAGGACGCGCAACATCGCCGGGCTGGGCTTGGGACCGGGATCGGTCAGGATCACGTCGGTCCTGCCAAGGCGGCGGCCGAGGCCGAGGTTGCCGCTCGAGCTCGTCACCGAGACGATCCCGCATTCCGGCGCGATGTCGCAGCGGTCCTCCGCGGCAACGTTGATCGCTACCGGCACGAGGTCGTGGCTGGAGGACACGATCGTCGCGGGATTCGCTACGATCGAGCCGATCTCCGGGGGCGTCGTGTCCCTGACCGTGATGTTCACCTCGTCGGTGTCCGCGGCCCCAGCCCGGTCGATCACCTTCAAGGACACCGCGTGCGCGCCGAGAAGGAACGGGATCGCGACCGCCTGACCGCTCGACAGGAGCGTTCCTTGCTCCGACCAGTCGAAGCGGACGATGTCGTCGTTGGTCCCCGGTGCAGAGTCGGGATCGGTGCTCGCCGAGGCGTCCAGTCCCGCCGTCGCCTGGAGGCCCCCGGTGCATTCGAGGATCTGATCCGGACCGGCGTCGGCCGTGGGCGGCCGGTTTTCGCCACATTCGCCGAGCAGGATCGAGACCGTCTGATCGCCGACGTTCCCCGTGACGAGGTCGAGAGCACCATCGCGATCGAAGTCGCCGACAGCCACCGGAACCGGCGAGCGCCCGACGGCGAAGCGGGTCTGCGGCCGGAACGTGCCGTCACCCCGTCCCGAGAGGACCGACACGGTCCCCTCGTCCATGTTTCCAACCGCGAGATCGGGACGGCCGTCGGCGTTGAGATCGGCGACCGCGACGAAGATCGGTCCGTCTCCGACCGGGAATGCTGAGGGCGGGCCGAACGAGCCGTCCCCTCGTCCCAGCAGCACGAGCACGGTCCGATCGAACGCGTTGACCGCCGCGATGTCGAGAATTCCATCGCCGTCCAGGTCCGAAGCGGCCAACGACCTTGCGATGAATCGTTCCGGTAGGGAAACGACATTCGGCGGGCCGAACGTTCCGTCCCCGCCGCCGAGGAGGATCGACAGCTTCGCCGCGAAGGTGTCGTTGACGGCGAGGTCGAGCCGGCCGTCGCCGTCGAAATCGCCGACGGCGACGAGCGCAGGCTGCCCGCCGACGGGGTACGGAGTCGGATCCGAGAAGGACCCGTCCCCGGCACCGAGCAGGACGCTGATCGAGCCGGCCGCCGGATCGGTTGCGACCAGATCGCTCGCCCCATCGTTGTTGAAGTCCCCGAGCGCCAATCCCGGCGTCACGCTGCTCGCGCGGAATGTGGCCTGGGGGCCGAGCCCGCCCCGCCCATCGCCGAGGAGGATGGAGACCGTTCCGTCGTTCGTGTTCAGGACGGCCAGGTCGACCTTGCCGTCAGCGTTGAAATCGGAGGCAAGGACCCGCGACGCGCCGCGACCCACTTCGAACCGATTCGGCGCTCCGAAGGCTCCCCGTCCGTTTCCCAGGAGTATCGCGACGCTATTTGGGGCGCCGCCGCCGGCCGTGAAGTTCGACACGGCCAGGTCGAGGTTGCCGTCCCCGTTGAAGTCGGCGACGGCGATCCCTTCGACGGCGCCCCCGGCAGGAAGCGCGAGCTGCGGGGCGAAGCTCGCGTCAGGGCACGAGCCGAACGCGGGCGACACGAGGGACGGCGCGGCGAGGATGATCGACGCAGCCGCGAACGAGCGACGGAACGATCTCGTCATCTCAACCTCTCAAAAGCCGGCCGGCTGCGGCGTCAGTTTGTCGCCGTTGGCCGCGGAGTCCGTGAGCTGGAACGTGCGCGTGCTGCTTCCGGGGGTTCATCGGTATTCCGCATCCGTGAAGTCGCGAGATGGCGCGAGCCCTTCCTGCTCCAGCATCGCGGCGATCAACGGCGAGCAGCCGACGATCCTCGTCCCCGCCTTGCCGAGACGGGCGAGGACTTCGAGGCCGGAGCGGCTGATGAAGACCACGTCGGAGAGATCGAGCACGACGCGTATCCCGGATCGGGTCAGCTCCTCGGACTCGCGCTCGAGCAGCTCGGCCCACTCCAGGGCGATGCGCCCCTGGAGCACCAGGACCACTTTGTGGCCATCCAGGTCGTCGCGTCGAATTCGAAGCACCGTCGGCCTCCACTCGCCTCGTGATGAGGGGTGGAGCACACCGCAACGCCCGTGCCACGCGTGTCGGTCGACGGGGCTTCAGCCCGTAACTGACTTAACGATGACGATTTGCGAGGCGGACGCGGCGGGCTCCGGTCTTCCGACGGCGGACGCGGCGCGCCAACGGGTTGGCAGATTGCCAACGCTTCGAGATCAGGTGGGGCGCGAGATGCCGAGCTTCTTCATGCGGGCTTCGAGAGTGGTCCGCTTGAGGCCGAGAATCCTTCCTGCTCCTCGATCGCCGCTGACGTGCCATCCCACGCTCTCGAGCACCGACACGATGTACTCGCGCTCGACGTCCTCGAGCGTGCGGGCCGGCTTGCCGCGCGCGTCGGTGACGGGCGCCGTGAGGGAGTCATCCACCTCGAGCCGGCTCTTCGGTGAGAGGATGACCGCTCGCTCGATGACGTTTTGCAGCTCCCTGACGTTCCCGGGCCAGTGATAAGCCGAGAGCCGCTTCAAGGTCTGCTCGCCGATCGTTTCGATCGACTTGCCCATCTTCGATGCGTAGATCAGCGCGAAATGGCGGGTCAGGCGGGGAACGTCCTCGAGCCGCTCGCGAAGCGGAGGGATCTCGATCGGAAAGACGTTGAGCCGGTAGAAGAGATCGGCGCGGAATCGCCCCTCTTCGACCGCGCTCTTGAGATCCCGATTGGTCGCGGCGATCACGCGGACGTTGACCTTGAGCGTCTGGGTGCCCCCGAGGCGCTCGAACTCGCCCTCCTGGAGCACGCGAAGCAACTTGGCCTGGAGCTCCGGCAGAAGGTCGCCGATCTCGTCCAGGAACAGTGTGCCGCCGTTCGCCAGCTCGAACCGGCCGATCCTTCGCATGAGAGCGCCCGTGAAGGCACCCTTTTCGTGTCCGAACAGCTCGCTCTCGATCACCCCGCTCGGAAGGGCGGCACAGTTCACCTTGACGAGGATCTTGTTCTTCCGTCCGCTCGATCCGTGGATCGCGCGGACGACGACTTCCTTCCCGGTCCCCGTCTCCCCCGTCACGAGCACCGTGGCATCGGTGCCCGCGACCATCCGAACGCTCGCGAGCACTCGCTGGATGGCCGGCGACGCGCCGACGACGTCGGCGAAGGCGCCCTCCGCGCGCGACTCCTCTTGCAGGTAGAGATTCTCCTGCTCCAGCCGGCTCTTGAGCGTGGTGATCTCCTCGTACGAGAACATGTTCTGGATGGCCGAGACGACCTGGTCGGCGATCGCGAGCAGCAGCTCGGAGTCCGCTTCCCCGTACCGCCCGATCTCACAGCTTCCGAGGTTGAGCGTCCCGATCACGCGATCCTTGGCCCTCAGGGGCACCGAGAGCGCCGACAGGAACCCCTGTTGAATCAGCAAGGCGTGTTCGTAGAACCGGTCGTCCTCTCTGAGATCCGGCGTCAGGACCGGGCACCTGTGCTCGATGATCCACTGCGTTCGGCTCCCTTGTTGCGGCCATGTCGAGACGCGCGGAAGGGTCGGGGGCAGCGGCAGGGGTCCGGGAATTCGAAGGACCGAGAAGTCTCCTCCGGCCCCGTCGTCCAGAATGAGCGCCGCGCGATCGAAAGGGATCACGTCGCGTAGCACGGCCGCGATCGCCTCGAAGAGGGATTCCCTGTCGAGACAGGTCACGACCGCATTGTTGACCTTGAGCAGAACTCGCCAGCGCGCTTCGGCGCGGCTCAGGTCAGCCGTGCGAGCCTCGACGAGCTGTTGAAGATTCTCGCTGAGGCATGAGAACTCGTCGGCCATCTGTCTCGCCCCGATCTCGGTCATGACGGAAGCCGCCAAGCTGCAAAGGACCTCGACCTCCTCCTCCTTCCACTCGCGCGGCTGGTCGTCCACGACGCAGAACGCCCCCAGCGTGTGGCCCTCGACTGTCCTCAGCGGAATGCCCGCATAAGCGATGATGCCCAGGTCGGACACCGCGCGGTTGTCCCTGACGAGCGGGTGCTCCCGTGCGTCCGACACGAGGAAGGGCTCGCCCGAAGTCACCGCGTGCTTGCAGAACGAGTGGGTCAAGGGGGTCTGTCGCGACGTCGCCCAGGGTTCGGACAAGCCGACCGCGCTCTTGAAGAACTGACGCTCGCCGTCCACCAGCGACACGTAGGATGCCGACACGTGCATGATGCTTCTCGCCAGGCGCGTCAGGCGATCGAACGCTTCCTCCGGAGGCGAATCCAGCAAGGCGGTCCGCCGCAGGGCGGCGAGCCGCGCGGTGCTCTGGATCGTGTCATCGGGGCTGGACCTCATCCCACCACCTCTGCGTGAGGTGGCGGCCACTATAGCGCCGTCCCAAGGGAGAGCGCCCGACACATGCGATTCCGGGTAGTATGAAATGGACCAGTTTTCAGGGGGCACGTCCATGCGCAACTTGGCCCGTCTCGCCGCGCACGCGGCCGCGCTGCTTGTCGCCACGCCATTGCTCGCCGCAGTCGCTCACCGGGCGTCCAGTCGATTCGACCGTCTCGTGATCCTCGATCCCGCCTCCGGAATCGGCGCGATCGCCGAGACCCCGGAGTCGCTCCCCGGATACGACGTCGAGCGCGCCGGCTGGGATGCGTTTCGGAAGGAGACCGGCGTCTCGTGGTCGGTTCACGTCGATCGACGCTCGGGCGTCCCGCTGCTCGTCGAAGGATCCGGCCTTCGACTCTTCGCCGCGGAGGGCACCCATCCGTCACTCGCGGTGATCGAGTCCGGGGTCCGCGAGCTGGTCTCCTCGCACGAGGCGCTGTTCAAGATACGGAATGCGGAACTGGTGCTGTCCCCGGCAGGCTCGGGACCCGTGGACAAGGATCACTGGATTCTGCTCTTCGCGCGGCGGGTCGGCGGGGTGCCCGTCGACGGCGAGCGGTTCCTTGTCGATATCACCCGCGGGAACTTGGTCTCCTTCGGCGCCGATCGCTGGGGAGCCATCTCCGACCTTCCCGCGCAGGTATATGACGCGGCGGCCGCGCGTCAGGTGCTCCTGGGCTACATGGGCATCACGCCGTCCGATCGCCTGGAGTGGCTCGATGTCGGGACGCAGATCCTCGGCGCGGAGCCCCAGGGCATGTCGAGCGACCGCCGGTTCCTCGGCGAGGTCGGCCGCGGCCTCACGTACCATCTTCTGTACCGGATGGCCGTCCGCGTCGCCGGCGAGCCGGGTAACTGGGTCGGCGAAGTGGACGCGACGACGGGTCGTGTCCTCGCCCTCTTCGACGACATCAAGTACGCCCAGGTCAAGGGCGGGGTCTTCCCGGTCTCGAACGACGGCCAGTGCACCGACGGCTGCGAGCAGCCGAGCTGGCCGATGCCCTACGCCGACGTCACGATCGACGGCGCAGGACAGAGCGCGGGCGACATGGGGCTTTTCAGCTGCTCGCCGGCGGGTCAGGTCGCCGTGACGCACCTGTCCGGGCCGTACGTGAAGGTCGCGGACGTCTGCGGCGCGGTGAGCCAGTCCGTCACGTGCGACGACGACCTCGGCCTTCTCACGAGCGCCGGCACCGACTGTCAGGTCCCTGCGGGAGCGTCGCCGGGGGACACGCATTCCGCCCGCACCGGCTTTTACCACCTGAATCGCATCGCGGAGAAGGGTCGATCGTGGCTGCCGAGCAACGCGTGGCTCCGGTCGCAGCTCACCGACAACGTGAACCTCAACCAGACTTGCAACGCGTACTGGAACGGCGCCTCGGTCAATTTCTTCAAGTCCGGCGGAGGCTGCCGCAACACCGGCGAGATCGCGGGGGTCTTTCTCCACGAGTGGGGCCACGGGCTCGACAACAACGACGGCGGCGGGTACGACGACCCAACGGAGACCTACGCGGACATCACGGCCCTCCTCTCCACTCACCTCTCCTGCGTCGGCCGCGGCTTCTACGTCAGCCAGAACTGCGACGGCTACGCCGACGCCTGCCTGAATTGCACCGGCATACGCGATCAGGACTGGAACATGCACGCCTCGCACACGGCCGCCACGCCGGCGAATTTCGCCAGCTCCCACTGCGGGGGCGGCGACAGCCCCTGCGGAAAAGAGCAGCACTGCGAAACCTACGTCGCGGCCGAGGCGATGTTCGATCTCGCCACGCGCGACCTCACGGCCGCGGGCCTGGACGTCGACACCGCCTGGCAACTCACCGACAAGCTCTGGTACAAGTCGCGCCAGGGCTCGGGGGGCAACGCCTACAACTGCGCGCTGCCGAGCTCGGACGGCTGCGGCGCGGGCTCCTGGTTCACGAAGCTCCGCAACATCGACGACGACGACGGCAACCTCGCGAACGGCACCCCCCATGCCGCTGCGATCTTCAACGCGTTCAACCGGCACGCGATCGCCTGCGGCGCCGCCACCGACCCCTCCAACCAGAACAGCTCCACCTGCCCCGCGCTGGCGACCCCGACGGCGGCGGCCACGGCTGGATCGAGCTCCGTGAATCTCTCCTGGTCCGCCGTTCCCAATGCGGCGAATTATCTGATCTTGAGAAACGACCAGGGGTGCTCGTCCGGGCACACGATCGTCGCGACGGTTCCCGCACCGACCACCAGCTACACCGACACCGATCTCCCGAACGGCAGTCCCCTCTTTTACGCCGTACAGGCCCAGGGGGCCAACACCTCGTGCGAGAGCGCGCTGTCCGCTTGCCAGAGCGCGACGCCGCAGCCGTTCATGGGCTCCATCGCCCTCGGTCAGGCGACCTACGCCTGCACGTCGACGATCCAGATCGTCGTGCGCGACGCGAACATTGGATCGAGCACGACGACCGCGACGATCTGGTCCAACACCGAGCCCACCCCGGAGACGGTTGCTCTGACCGAGACCCCGCCCGGCTCGGCGAAGTACGTGGGGACCATCCCCGCGGACCCGGGGCCCCCCGTGACCGGAGACGGCAGACTCTCCATCGCGGACGGCGACACCATCAGCGCCCGATACGTGGACGCCGACGACGGGGCCGGCGGCCACGATTCCCCGCAGCAGACGACCAGCACGAGCGATTGCGTTTCGCCGGCCATCTCCTCCGTCGCATCGACGGGAATCGACGACACGCACGCCACCGTGACCTGGGCCACGAACGAGTCCTCCTCGTCGGTCCTTCACTTCAGTCCGGTCAAGCCCCCCGCCCAATCCGCCAGCACGCCGGGGCTGACGACCTCCCACAGCGTTGCCCTGTCCGGCCTGACGCAGTGCACGACGTACTGGTACTCGGTCGAGAGCCAGGACGCCGCGGGCAACGACGTCGTGGACGCGAACGGCGGCCAGTACTTCCACCTCGAGACTCTCGGCGACCTGGGAAACGGGCTCCAGAGTTGCCACGCGGGGAAGGTCTCCGTCGCCCGACCTGGGGCCAACTGCTCGGACACGATCTCGATCGAGGTGACCGACATCGACCTCAACGTGTCCCCCAACCAGGTCGACACGGCCGTGGTCACGGTCAGCTCCACGACCGAGACCACGCCCGAGACGGTCGTCCTGACCGAGACCGGACTCAATACGTCGCGATTCACCGGCGGCATCCAGACGGCCGTCGGCGCGCCGCTGCCGGATGGAACGATTCAGGTGGCCGACGGCGACATCGTCACGGTCACCTACCGGGACGGGAGCGACGGCACAGGCTCCCAAGCCATCTCCGAGGTCTCGGGGACGATCGATTGCGCCGGAGCGGGGGCGACGTTCGTGGAAGTGGTCGGAAACACCGACGAATCCGCGACCATCCATTGGGGCACGACGGAGGCGACGAACGGCAGCCTGGACTGGGGGCCCACGCCGGCGCTCGGGAACAGCGCGAGCGACACGATCCTCTCCGCCACTCACGCGGTGGTGATCGGCGGGCTCAACGAGTGCACGCCGTATTACTTCCGGCTCACCAACACCGATGCTTACGGGAACACCTCGGTGATCGACAACCACGGGAGCCCGTTCGTCATGAGCTCGTGGCGCATCCCGCCGGGGGTGTTCAAGGATACGTTCGAGACCAACACCGGCTGGACGCTGACCGGCGACTGGGAGATCGGCGCGCCGCTGGGGAAGGGAACGCCGCCGGCGGATCCGGCCTCCGCGTTCGACGGCGCCAAGGTGCTCGGCGAAGATCTCTCGGGCCTAGGGGCGCATCCCGGCGATTACGAGCCGAGCGCGGTCACGACGGCGACCAGCCCGCAGATCAACGCGACCACGCTCACGAACGGGCAGCTCCGCTTCCGCCGGAAGCTCTGCAGCCTGGACGGAGGGACGGCATCCATCTTGGTCATCCGGAATGGAGTCGTCCAGAGCGCCTGGTCGTCCGGGTCCACCTGCGACGCGGCCTGGACGCTCCAGACGCTCAATCTATCGCCGTTCTCCGACGGCACGAGCAACCTGAAGATCCAGTTCAAGCAGGTTGGAGGGCCGACCCTCACCCACTCGGGCTGGAACATCGACAAGCTGATCGTCAACAGCGCCAGCGGCCCGCAGTTCGAGGCCTGCGGGAGCTGCGGTATGGCTCCGTCATTCGGCGGCCTCACGTCCGCCAGGGACGCCAGCGCGTGCGCCGACACCGGCATCAGGCTTTCGTGGATCGGCGCCGCCACGTGGGGCTCCGGAGCCTCGGGGACCTACGCAGTCTTCCGCGACTCGACGCCGAACTTCGTCCCGTCCGCCGCCAACCGAATCGCGCAGGGTGTCACGGGGACTTCGTACACGGATGCGACCGCGCCGAACGGCGTGACCTTCTATTACCTGGTCCGAGCGGAGAACGACGAGACGTGCTCGACGGGGCCGAACAACCACGGCGTGACGGACTCGAATACCGCGTATCGGTCCGCCCAGGACGAGACGAGCCAGCCGCCGCCCGGCGCCGTGGGAGCCACGCTCCGCGCGAGCGGGGTCAACGCCGCTCTGATTCGCCTGAGTTGGACCGCGGCTCCGAACGCCGTGAGCTACAACGTCTACCGCGGCGTCCTGGGCTCCTGGGGGAGCGCCGTGCAGATCGCCAACGTCGGCGGCAATATTTTCGAGGACCGTGACCAGTACCCGACGCCGGACTCCTGGTTCTATGTCGTCAAGGCTGCGGACGCCTGCGGGAACGAGGAGCCGTAAGGGTGC
>CAZEII010000085.1:0-11515 GCA_964511835.1 uncultured Acidobacteriota bacterium
GGCGCAGCTCGCGCTGGCGCCGCTCGCGCGGCTGCGGCCGGCCGCAGCACCCGCGATGTTCGCGATCACCGGGTCGAGCGGCGCCGGCGCGTCCCTCAAGGAGACGACGCACCACCCGCTTCGAGCCCACAACGTGTTCGCCTACGCGCCGCTGGCGCACCGGCACGAGGCCGAGATCGCCGAGCGATGGCAGCTCTGGACGGGGAGCACGGACTCCCCGAGGCTCGCGGTGCACGCCGGACCGTTCGTTCGTGGGATCTACCTGACCGTCGTGGCCCGGCTCGCCGCGCCGGCCGATGCGGCCCAGGCGTATCGCGACTTCTACGCCCGCAAGCGATTCGTGCGCGTGCTCGACGGGCCGCCGCAGCTGACGCACGTTCTCGGCAGCAACCGCGCCGACGTCTCGATCGCCGTCGACGACCGCGCGGACGAGATCCAGGTCTCGATCGCGATCGACAATCTCGTCAAGGGAGCCGCGGGGCAGGCGATTCAGGCGGTCAATCTTGCGCTCGGCCTCGACGAGGACGCCGGGCTTCCGACGGGCGGGGCCTTCCCATGCTGAATCTCGCGACCTCCATCGCCGGGCTCTACGCCGTCGAGGATCTGCCGGCCGGCGCGTTCGAGGAGATCCTCGAGCTCGCCGCGCGCGCGAAGCGAGGCGAGATTCGCGGCGGGCTCGAGGGGAAGATCCTCGCGCTCGTCTTCCTCGATCCCAGCCTTCGCACGCGCACCAGCTTCGAGGTCGCGATGGCCCTGCACGGGGGTCACGCGGTGGTCGTCGAGCCGGGGCGCGGCAGCTGGCCGCTCGAGCTCGAATGGGGCGCGGTCATGGACGGAAGCACCGCGGAGCATCTCATCGAAGCCGCCCGCGTTCTCGGCCGCTACGCCGACGCGATCGGCGTCCGGTCTTTTCCGCGAGGAAGCTCGTGGAGCGAGGTCAAGGGCGATCGCGTCGTGCGCGGGTTCGCGCGCCACTGCGGAAGGCCGCTGATCAATCTCGAATCCGCGCGACGCCACCCTTGCCAGGAGCTGGCGGACGCGATGACCCTCGTGGAGAGGCTCGGCGATCCGAAGGGCCGCCGCTTCACGCTGGCGTGGGCGTGGCACCCGAAGGCTCTTCCCACCGCCGTCCCGGTTTCGGCGGCGCTCGCCGCTGCCCGCGTCGGGATGGACGTCACGATCGCGCATCCTCGCGGATTCGAGCTCGATGAGGACGATCGGGCCGCGATCGACGCCCTGGCGCGCGCGCACGGAGGATCCCTGTCGTTCGCCGACGATCTCGACGAAGCGTGCTCCGGCGCGGACGCGGTCTATGTCAAGGCCTGGGGAGGCCTCGATCGCTTCGCCGACGAGGCCGGCGAAGCCGACAGGCGAGGTCGGCACCGGGATTGGACGCTGCTCGCACGGCACGTGGCCGCGACGCGCGGAGGTCGAGGGATCATCATGCACTGTCTTCCCGTCCGTCGGAACGTCGAGATCGAGGATTCCGTCCTGGACGGCCCCGCGAGCGTCGTGGTCGACCAGGCGGAAAACCGGCTGCACGCCCAGCGCGGCCTCTTGCTGCGCTTGCTCGGCAGCGCGCGGGAGGAGTCGTGATTGAAGGGATCGCCGGGCTCAAGGGCGCTCTGGGGTACGTCCGGGCCTACCGCGGACGAACCTTCGTGATCAAACTCGGCGGCGAGATCCTTGGGGACGACCGGGCGACGGAGTCGATCGCGGGGCAGGTCGGATTGCTCCACTCGCTGGGCATCCGCGTCGTCGTCGTTCATGGAGGGGGGCCGCAGGCGACCGCGCTGGCCCGCCGGCTCGGGCACGAGCCGGTCGTCGTCGCGGGACGGCGCGTCACCGACGACGCCCAGCTTGCGGTCGCGAAGATGGTGTTCGCTGGGAGCGTGCACATCGATCTCCTCGCCGCGTTCCGGCGGTGTCATGTCCCGGCGGTCGGGCTGAGCGGGGTGGACGCGGAGCTTCTCACCGCGATCAAGCGTCCCGCTGTCCTCGTCCGCGACGACGACGGCGAGGCGCGCAGCGTCGATTTCGGCCATGTCGGGGACATCGCGGCCGTCGACGCGTCGATCCTCGACACGCTGCTGCGGTCCGGCTTCGTGCCCGTCGTCGCGAGCCTCGCCTCCGATCGCGGAGGGCGCGTCTTCAACGTCAACGCGGACACGGTCGCGGAGAAGCTCGCGATCGCCGTGCGTGCCGCGAAGCTCCTCATCCTCACGGGAGTGCCGGGCGTGCTCCGCGATCGCGACGATCCCGCGACCCTCGTCAGCTTCGCCGACCGCGACGAGATCGAGCGCCTCGTGGCGTGCGGAGCCGTCGCGGGCGGCATGCGGCCCAAGGTCGAGGCGTGCCTTCGCGCCGCGGAGGGCGGGGTGGAGCGAACCCACATCCTCGACGGCCGGGAGGGGGACGCGCTTCTGCTCGAGGTGTTCACCGGGGCCGGTTGCGGCACGATGATCGTCGAGCGCAAGGAGACGGAGGTGCCCGCGGATGCCGCAGCGTCCCGATGAGAGAGCGCTCCTGCGCGATCTGATCGCCACCCCCTCCGTGTCGGGATCGGAGGCGGAAGCGGCTCGATGCGTCGAGGCGGCGGCGCGCGATTGGGGCCTGTCGGTCGAATCCCACGCCTACGGCGTGGTCGCCGAGGTCGAGGGCGCGGTCTCCGGCCCGACCCTCGCGCTGGTCTCGCATCTCGACACGGTCCCCCCTGGAGACGGATGGACCCGATCGCCCTTCGGCGCCGAAATCGCGGACGGGCGAATCTACGGACGCGGCGCGTCGGACGCGAAGGCGTCCGCCGCGGCCATGCTCGCCGCGGCCGCGGACGTCGCCGCTCGAGGGCTCCCGCGCGGAAGACTCCTGGTCCTCCTCGGCTTCGGCGAGGAGACCAGCGCGACGACGATGGCCCACGCCGTGGTCGCGCACGCCCCGATCGACGCGGCGATCGTCGGCGAGCCGACGGGGCTCGATCTCGCCATCGCGCAGCGAGGGCTGTTGATGATCGATCTCGTCGCTCGCGGCGAACAGAGGCATGCCGGACACGCCGGCGAGCGCGGTTTCGAGAACGCGGCGGTCGTTCTCGCCCAGGACCTCGTGAGGCTCGACGGTCTCTTCGACGACCGCTGGCACCCGGTGCTCGGCAGGACCACGGCGACCCCCACGTGGCTCGAAGCCGGCGTGGGACGCAACATCACGCCGCCGGTCGCGCGGGCGCTGCTCGACGTTCGGAGCACACCCGACCGCTCGCACGGCGAGATCGCCGACCGGCTTCGCGCGTCGCTCGAATCCGAGGTCGTCATCGTCTCGGAGCGGCTCGTCCCATGCGAGACCCCGCACGCCTCGCGGCTCCTGGCGGCCTTTGCCGGGGCGCGCCCGGAGGCGCGGCGGTTCGGCAGCCCCACCTGCTCCGACTGGGTTTTTCTCCGCGATGCGGACGCGTTGAAGTGCGGGCCGGGCGACACGCGCCTCTCTCACGCCCCGGACGAATGGGTCGCGTTGGATGAGGTACGCGCGGCGCGGGAGCTTTACGCCACGGTCGCGGGAGCGTACGTCTCATGACGACGAGGCCGAAGGCCCCGGTGCTGTGGGGAAGGGGAGACGCTCCCGCTGCGGAGATTCTCGCCTACACCGCGAGCGAAGACCGCCGCTTGGACGCGCGCCTTCTCGTCTGGGATATTCTCGGGAGCCTCGGCCATGCGGAGGGTCTCTTCGCATCCGGCCTCCTGTCGCGCCGCGAGCATGCGCGCATCGCACGAACCCTACGGCGGGCGCTGCGCGCCGCGGAGAGCGGCCGGCTGCGGCTTCGCGAGGGTGACGAGGACGTCCATACGGCGGTCGAAACGTGGGTCACGCGGCGATCGCGAGGCGACGGCGAGCGGCTCCACACGGGGCGATCCCGCAACGACCAGATCGCCTGCGACCTTCGCCTCTACCTCAAGGATCGTCTTCTCCAGCTTCACGACGACGTCGCGCGCCTCGTCGACGCCCTCCTCGCGCTCGCAGGAGCGCACCGGCGATCCCTCTGGCCCGGGTACACGCACGGACGGCGCGCGATGCCTTCATCCGCCGGCGCGTGGGCGGCCGCGTATGCCGACGGCCTTCTCGTCACACTCTCGGGATGGCCCGCCGTCTTTGCGCGCGTCGATCGCTCGCCCTTGGGGAGCGGCGCCGGCTACGGGGTCCCCCTTCCGCTCGATCGTGAGGCGACCGCTCGCGCGCTCGGATTCGCCTCCGTCGAGCACGCCCCGGCCGCCGTGCAAAACGGGCGCGGGAAGCTCGAGGCCGCCGTGCTCGCATGGTGCGCGGAGGTCGCCCACGAGGTCGGCCGTTGCGCGGCGGACGTCGTCGCGCTCGCCTCCGATGACACCGGCTATCTCGTCCTTCCCGGCCGATGGACGACCGGCTCGAGCCTGATGCCGCACAAGAAGAATCCCGACGTCTTCGAGCTGACGCGCGCTCGCGCGGCGCTGATCGACGGGGCGCTCGTGGCCACGCTGCAGATCAAATCGAAGCTCTCCCTCGGCTACAACCGAGACGTCCAGACCCTGAAGGGGCCTCTGTTCGAAGGGCTCGATCGAACGTCCGAGATCGCCGGCATGATGGCGCGCGCGCTGCCGCACTTACGCGTCGATCGTGAGCGCGCCTGGCGAGCGCTGGACGCGTCGACGTTTTCCACGGACGAGGTCATGCGGCGCGTCGAATCCGGAGTTCCGTTTCGGCGCGCCTACCGCGCGGTCGCAGAGGAGATCGCTGCCGGCCGGCCGCCCGTCCCCCCCAGCGCGGTGACGATCCTGAGCCGCCGGCGCTCCACCGGCGGGCTGGGCAACCTGGGCCTCGCCGCCCTTCGTCGCCGGCTCGACCGCGAGCAGCGAACCGCGCGCTCCTTGCGCCGCCGCTTCGCCTCGACTCTGGAGCGGCTTCGGGGATAATCCCGCCGTGCCGACCCAGAGGGACAAACGCCGTCGCCGCCTTCTCGAGCTCGTCGCAGCGTCGGACCTCAGGACGCAGGACGACCTGGCCCGCGCCCTCGCTCGCGAAGGATGGCGAACGACGCAATCGTCGATCAGCCGCGACATCGCTGCGTTGGGTCTCGTCAAGATGAACGGGGTCTATCGTCGCGCCCCGAGGGCCCCGAAAGCCGGCGAGAATCCCGACGAGGCTCGCGTCGCCGAGGCTCTGCTCTCGGCGGAAGCCTCGGGAAGCGCGCTCGTCGTCCTGCGGACCGGTCCGGGAGAGGCCGATCACGTCGCGGTCGCGCTCGACCGGATGACGCTCTCCGAGATCGTGGGGACGATCGCGGGCGACGACACGGTCTTCATCGCCGTCCGCGACGCCAAAGCGCAGCGGCGCCTGCTCGATCGGCTCCGGCGGCTGCCGAAGCGGGCGGGTCGTCAGTACTCGTAGAACATCTTCTGAATCTTCGCCGGATCCTTCGTCTTGGTCAGCGCGAGCTGCAGGAGGACCCGCGACTTCGCGGGGTTCAGCTCGCCGGAGGCCACCAGCCCCAATTTGTCGTCGTCGACCTCGTTGTTCCTGAGAACGATTCCCTGAGGAAGACGCGTGCTGCGGACGACGACGATTCCGTTCTTCGCGGCCTTCGAGAGGGCATCGAGGGCCGGCGTCGTCATGTTGCCGTCGCCGACCCCGGCGACCACGATCCCAGAGGCGCCGTTCTTGATCGCGGCCTCGATCAGGTCGGCGCTCATGTTGGCGTGCGCGAAGATGATGTCGACGCGCGGGAGCTTGTCGAGAGTGTCCACCGAGAATTCCGACGCCTTGCCGACCTTCTTGTCCATCGGCTCGAACCACTCGATCTTGCCGGTGTGGACGACGCCTGCGGGACCGCGGTTCAGGCTATGGAACGTCTGCACGCTGGTCGTGTCCGTCTTCACGACGTTCCGCGCGTAGTGGATCTCGTCGTTGAGGCAGACGAGCGTTCCCTTCCCCTTGGCCCGCGGATCGGCGACGACGGCGACGCCGTTGTAGATGTTGGCGGGGCCGTCCGCGCTGACCGCAGTGGCGGGTCGCATCGACCCGACCATCACGACCGGCTTGTCGCTCTTCGTGACCAGGCTCAGGAAGTAGCTCGTCTCCTCGAGCGTGTCGGTGCCGTGCGTGATCAGCGCGCCGTCGACGTCGTTTCCCGCGAGGACCGCGTTGAGGCGTTTGGCCAGCTTGAGCCAGATCTCGTCGTTCATGTCCTGGCTGCCGATGTTCGCGACCTGCTCGCCGGTGAGGACCGCGAGCTTGTCCAGGTTCGGCACCGCTTTGAGGAGCGAGTTGACGTCGTAGGCGCCGGACTTGTAGCCGTAATCCGTCGCCGATGCCTGCGCGCCGGCGATCGTGCCGCCGGTCGCGAGAACGCGGATGCGCGGCAGCTCCGCTGCGCGAACTCCCAAAGCGAGACCGGCGATCGCCGCGGCGACCGCCACCTTCGTCATGGCTTGCCTCATCTCGGCCTCCTTCCTCACTTGGACTTCTTGGACGCTTCGAACGCTTCCCGGTAGCTGCGCGCCACGGCGCGAACCGCCCGGCCGATGTCGTCGTAGACGTGATCGTCGAGGTTGGCGAACGAGACGCGGACCGACCAGTTCGGTGCGTCGAATCCTCCGCCGTTCAGGAGCACGATGCCGTGCTCTTCGGCGAGGCGGAAGACGATGTCCAGCGGGTGAACGTTCGCCTTCAGCCACGCGACGATCTCCTCGCCCAGGTGCTTGCGGGCGAAGAACTCGAAGTCGATGAGCCCGTAATAGCGGTCGTGGAGCGGGTTCGGATCGACCTCGAGGCTCAGCCCCTCGAGCGTCGCCTCGACCCGCTTCTTGACGATGCCCATGCAGGCCTTCTGGTACTGCTTCTTCGTGTCCATCAGCTCGTAGAGCGAGAACAGCGACATCATCACTTGCTGCGGCAGCGACAGCCCGGCGGTGTGGTTGAGCGCGACGTCGCGGCTGTCGGCGACGATCCGGTCGATGAACTTGAGCTTGCGCGGCTCGAGTGTCATCGCGGCGTAGCGCTTGTCGAGCTTCTCGAGCACCGGCGCCGGATGCTTCGCGATGAGCTCGTCGAACACATTGGTCTCGTGGACCGCGATGACGCCCAGTCGCCATCCGGTGCAGCCGAAGTACTTGCTGTAGGAATAGACGCCGATCGTGTTCTTCGGGTAGGCGCCGAGGAGCGAGCGGAAACCGGGAACGAAGGTGCCGTAGACGTCGTCGGTCAGCAGGATGAGGTCGGGGCGCTTCGCGAGGATGCCCCCGATCTTGGCGAGGGAGTCCTCGCTCAGGGCGACCGCGCTCGGATTTCCCGGATTGACGACGAAGAAGGCCTTGACCTTGGGATCCAGGAGCTTCGAGACCTCCGGGTCGTCGAGCTGGAACCGGTTCTCCTGCTTCCCCTGGATGCTGACCACTTTGAGGTCGTAGTCCTCGAGGTGGGGCATTTCGAGGTAGGGAGTGAAGATCGGCGTACCGAGCGCGATCGTATCGCCCGCGTTGAGCAGGCGATTCGTCTTCATCGACTTGAAGATGTAGCACATCGCCGCGGTGCCGCCTTCGACGGCGTAGAGGTGGAAGCGTCCCGGGGGGCGAGGCGACCCGCACATCGCCCACATCAGGTACTCGTGGACGATCTTCTCGTTGTGGACGAGCATGCGGTCCGGCACCGGGTAGTTGTCGCCGATGATCGAATCGCACAGCTCGTGCACGAACTTGTCGGCGTCGAACCGCAGCTCCTTCGCCGCCCACGGGACGAGCGCGGCGAGGAATTCCGCGCCCGGATCGCGAGCGCGCTCTTTCAGCCAGGCGGTCATGCGGTCCGCAATCCCCTTGGCCTTCGGCATCCCGCCGACGCCGGGAGGCAAGTCGAGCACGCGCTTGCTCTCACTGATCGCGAACTGGCCCAAGAGGAAGAAGGCTTCGCGTGGCTCGGTGGCGATCCAGTTGGGATTGCCGCGCCCCGCGTTGAGGTAGGCGACTTGAGACGTGCTCGCGCTTTTCGTGGCCGCCTTGGCGAGAAAATCCTTGATCTCGAACGGGCTCAGCGTCTCGTACTCGTGGAGCTTCATGATGTCCATCAGCGACCTCCCGCGAGCAGCAGCACGATCACCATGCCGAAGATGGTCAACAGCGTATTCCCGATCGCGTAAGGCATCCCGTACCCGAGCGCCGGGACCTTGCTCTTCGCCGCTTCCTGGATCATCCCCAGCGCGGCGGTCGTCGTCCGCACGCCCGCGCAGGCTCCGAAGAGGATCGCGGGGTGGAAGCGGAAGACGAAGTGGCCGATGAGCACCGCGGCGACGAGCGGAATCGTGGTCGCGACGATGCCCCAGAGAAAGAGGCTGAGCCCGGCGCGCTGCAGCCCCGCGACGAACCCCGGCCCCGCGCTGATGCCGACGATCGCGATGAATACGTTGAGGCCGAGCGTGTTCATCAGCCAGAGCGCCGGAGCCGGAACGTTTCCGAACGTCGGGTGCACCGTCCGGAGGTAGCCGAGCAGCAGCCCCGCCAAGAGCGCGCCTCCCGAGGTCGACAGGCTGATCGGAATGCCGCCGAGCGTGAGGCCCAAAGCGCCGACGAGGCCGCCGAGCGCGATCCCCGCGGCCACGACCGCCAGGTCGGTGCTCTCGACCGGGCGATCGGCGTGGCCGAGCGCCGCGACCGCGGCTTCGACGTGGCGGACGCTGCCGCCGATAGTCAGGACATCGCCCCGCAGGATCTCGGTCTCGGGGAGAACCGGGATCTCCACCAAGTTGCGCATGATCTTGCGCAAGTAGACGCCGCGAGCGAAAGGCTCGTCCGCGATCTCGCGCAACGTGCGGCCGTTGACCGCTTTGTTGCGTACGAAGACGTCGACCATCGTCGCGGGCATGTCCAGCAGCGCGCGGTCGTCGACCTCGGACACGACGGCCTCGACCTTGTCGACCAGCGCGGCGCGCGGGCCGGAGATCGAAACCCGGTCGCCGGGCTCGAGGACGCTGTTGGCGTCGGCGTCGAGAATCTTTTCGCCGCGATGGATCCGCTCGACGAAGATCCGAAGACCGGGGAAGAGGTCGCGCACCGGCTTGCCGGTGAGGCCGCTCGCCGCCTCGATGCGGTAGGCGCGGATCTCGACCTGCCGGTACGCGGACATGACGCCCGGGTCGTGGGCGACCTGGCCGCCGCCCAGCTTCTTCTCGTACTCGGCGCACGCCGCGGGGAAATCGACCCCGATCAGCTTCGGTCCGATCTGAGCGAGGACGATCGCGGACCCGATCGTGCCGAAGATGTAGGTGACGGCATAACCGATCGGGATCGCGTCGAGATACTCCTTCGCCCGGTCGGACGGAAGATTCAGCCGGTTGATCTGATCGCTCGCGACGCCGATGGCGGCCGAGATCGTCTGCGATCCGGTGTACAGCCCGACCGCATAGCCGAGATCGAGCCCCGCGAGCTTGGCGCAGACGACCGGCACGGCGAGACAGAGCGCGAGGACGATCAGCGAGAAAAGAATCTGCTTCGGACCGTCCTTGCTCAGCCCCTGGAAGAATTGCGGCCCCACGCCGTACCCGACCGCGAACAGGAACATCAGGAAGAACGCCGCCTTGATCGGTCCCGGCACCTGGAGTCCGAGCTGTCCGATGACGACCGCGGCGAGCAGCGTCGCGGTGACGTTGCCGAGATTGAACCCCGCGAGCTTCCTGGGACCGATCCAGAAGCCGATCGCGATGGCGGCGAACAGGGCCAGCTCGGGATACGCGCGGAGCGTCGCGATCGTCCCCGCCCAGATTCCCACGGCTCACCTCCCCGTCACGCGACGAGCGCCACGATCACCGTCCCCCAGATGGCGAGCAGGACATTTCCGACGGCGTACGCGACGCCGTAGCCGATCGAAGGCACCGCGCTCGCCGCAGCCTCTTGAATCGCCGCGAGCGCCGGCGTCGCCGTGCATCCGCCGGCGCAGACTCCCAAGAGCACGCCCGGATGCAGTTTGAACAGCCATCGCCCGACGACGACTCCGACCAGGAGCGTCGCGAGAATGGTGAGAGCGCCCGCCGCAACCAGAGATAGACCGCTCGTCTTCAAACCCGCGATGAAATCCGGTCCCGCGTTCAAACCGACGACGGCGACGAAACCGGCGAGCCCGATGGACTCGAACACCCAGAGCGTCGCGCCAGGAATCCTGCCGAACATCCGCGGCTTGACCGAGCGCAGCCATCCGCAAACGAGGCCGCCGAGAAGAACGCCGACGGGGAGGGACAGCCCGATCTCGACGCCGCCGATCCGGACCGCCGGAATTCCGATCAGGGCCCCGGCGACGATCGCCGTCGCGACGACGAGCATGTTCGTGACGTCGGTCGCCCGGTCCGCCACTCCGATCCGCTCGATCGCGCGCGCGATCGCCGCCTCCGCGCCGACCAGGGTCACCACGTCGCCGCGCTGGATCTTCGTGTCCCAAAGCGCCTCGACGGGAAGTCCCGAACGGGTGATTCGCCGCAAGAAGATCCCGCGCGAGGATTCCTCCTGCCCCAGCTCGGCGAGCGTCCTCCCTTCGAGGCTGGCGTTCGTCACGACGACGTCGACCATGTCGGCGGGCATGTCGAGAAGACCCTGGTCGTCGACCTCGCGCAGACCGCTGCCTTCCGCCTCGAAGACGCCGACGAGAATCGCGCGCCGACCCCAGATCGCGACGATGTCACCGGCCTCGAGGGTTCCTGCGTCCCTCGCCTCGAGCAGTTCCGCTCGCCGGCGCACGCGCTCCACGAAAACCCGCGCTCCCTCCGCAAAGGCCTCGAGGTTGGCCGGGCTTCGGCCGATCCAGCGGGATCCTGAATCGATGGCATACGCCCGTAGCTCGAACTCGCGGCGCGCCGTGGGCTTCTCCGCATGACCACCCCGCATCTCGTCTTCAAGCTTTCGGCATTCCTCCGCCAGATCGACGCGCATCAATTTGGGGGCGACCTGCGAGAGGAACCAAGCGGCGCCGACGACGCCGATCAGATACGTCACGGCGAACGCGACCGGGATGTTGTTCGTCCAGGCAGTGCGCGCCGCCTCGGATGCGTTCAAGCGCCCGATCGCGTCCATCGCTGTGCCGATGGTTGCGGATTCCGTCAGCGAGCCTGCCACGAGGCCGGCCGCCGTGCCGGCGTCGTAGCCGAACACGCGCGACGTCCCGTACGCCGCCGCGAGTCCCGTGACCGCAACGATGGCGGCCAGGCCCGCGTGCGCCAGGCCGTCGCTGCGGAGCCCACGGAAGAACTGCGGGCCCGTGCGGAAGCCGATCGAGAACAGGAACAGCAGGAAGAAGCTCTGCTTGACCTCGCCGGGCAGCGTGACGCCCAGTTGTCCGACCACGACCCCCGCCAGGAGCGTGCCGGTCACCGCGCCGAGCTTGAAGCTCCCGAACGAGATCATCCCGAGCAGATAGCCCAGGCCGAGGACCAGGAAGAACGCGACCTCAGCGTGAGAATGCAGGATGCCGTTGAGCCAACCGGCCATTGCGCGAGCCTAGCACGGTGGGAGTCGGGCGGCGC
>CAZEII010000086.1:0-10758 GCA_964511835.1 uncultured Acidobacteriota bacterium
TGTTTCCGCGGTCCCCGAACGGGAGAAGCGCCAAACGTGCCGATCGATTGCCGGTACGATTCGGGGATGGCGGAAACAATCTTCATGAACGAAGCCGCTCTCGGGGCTCCGCTATGGGAAAGGAATCGCCAATCTACTCCCTGAAGTGCCGTGGACGTGCCGCATCGTCGAGCCGAGGGTGTGCCGCATGTCACCGTTCTGTTGTGTCGCGCTATGCGGCGAGTGATCGGGGAAACGATGCAGGCGCCGTTTTTCTGCCGGTTCCGACACCTCACCGCCTCCGGGTCTTCCCGCGCGACGAATCGAGAGGCCGAACGCGCTCACGACGTGTCCGCGACCACGGCCGGATGGAAGCTCGGCGCCACGAGCAGAAGGAAACGCATGCGACCCGAGCGACAAGACGGGCACGGAAGCAGCTCGCGGCACGCGACCTCGGCGATCGTCGTCGGCTCGGATTCCTGAGGGGCGGCGCGCAGCAGTTGCCGGTAGTGGTCGAGCTTTCCACGTCGGCATCGGTTGGCGAGGAAGCCGTAGTGCCGGACGCGCACGAATCCCTTCGGGAGCACGTGCATGAGGAATCGCCGTAGGAACTCCGCGCCGTCGAGCGACATCGTCTTCTTCTTGCCGCCTCGTCGGTAGTCCCTCCATCGAAACGCGACGCGCTCACCTCGTAGCGCGACCAGCCGGCTGTTGGCGATGGCGACGCGATGGGTATAGCGCGCGAGGTACTCCAGGACCTGCGACGGCGTACCAAACGGCGGTCGCGCGTGGACGACCCACTCCGTTCGGTGCAGCGGCGCCAGGTAGGAGCGGAATGCGATCGGATCATGGAGATCGCCGATACGGCCGCGGAACTCCAGCCCGCCGGCGTCGCCTGCCTCTCGAAGGTGGTGCAGGAACTTCCCTCGAAACACACGCGCGAGGACTCGCACCGGCAGGAAGAAGCCGGGGCGACATGCCACCCAACGGGATTGATTCGGCGTCACGCCTCCCGCTGGAACGAGACAGTGGACGTGCGGGTGATACTCCATCGTCTGTCCCCACGTGTGCAGTACGGCGAGGACACCGATGGAAGCGCCGAGATGATCCGGGTCCGCGGCGATCTCGGAGAGCGTCTCAGTCGCGGCTCGAAACAGCATCTCGTAGACACGACGGCGATTGGTGAACGCGATCGCCGCGATTTCTCGGGGAACGGTGAACACGACGTGGGCGTAGGGAACGGGGAGGATCTCGCTCTCGCGGGCGGCCAGCCATGCGGCACGGGCGAGGCCCTCGCACTTCGGACAGTGCCGGTTTCGGCACGAGTTGTAGGCGATGCGCTCGTGACCGCAGGCATCGCATCGCTGGACGTGGCCGCCGCGCGCAGACGTCCGGCATGCGCCGATATCATCCAAGACGCGCTTCTCCGCCGACGCCAGTGCATGCCCGCGCTTCGCTTCGAAGCGAGCACGGTGCACACGTACGACGTCGGCGACCTCGAGCCGCCGCCGCGACACGGCTTGTGTCAGCGAGCTGAGTCGAGGTCGAGCGGGCTCGTGATCGACTGGATCTGCTGCGTCGAGACCTGGGTGTAGAGGGCAGTCGTCTTGATGCTCGCGTGGCCGAGCAGCCGTTGGAGCGTGCGAATGTCCGTGCCGGCCTCGAAGAGATGCGTCGCGAACGCGTGGCGGAGCGTGTGGACCGTCAGTGGATCCCGGATGCCTGCGACGCGACGAGCGCGAAGGCTGGCGTGCTCGACGACTCGGACGCTCAGGTGCTTGCCATAGCGACCCGGGAACAACCAGAGCTCGGGACGAATCGCTTTCCAATAGAGACGGAGTGCTTCGAGGAGAACCCGTGAAAGCGGGAGAACCCGGTCCTTGCTCCGCTTCCCTTGGTGGACGTGGAGAAGCATGCGCTCACTGTCGATGTCCGCGACATGGAGCGCGACGGCCTCGGAAACGCGCAGGCCCGCCGCATAGCACGTCATCAGGGCAGCACGGTGCTTAATATTCGGTACGGCGCGCAGGAATCGGAGGACCTCCTCGTGCGAGGGAATCCACGGAAGGTGGAACTCGCGCCGTGGGAACGGGATGTGCTCCGTGGTGTCGGGCAGCCGAAGCGTCACACCGTAGAAGAATCGAAGCGCGGACACGTAGCTCTGCAGGTACGCGTAGGAGACCTCGGCCTCGGAGATCAGGTAGACCAGGAACTGTCTGACGTGCTCGAAATCGAGCTCGTTTGGGGAGCGGTCGAAGTGCAGGGCGAATCGCTCCACGCACCGGACGTACTGGGCGACGGTGCGTGGAGAGAACCGCCGGATCTTCATGTCCTCGACGAATCGCTGACGAACGGGGGTCATGTGGGCCTCCTCGTAGGCTGCCTGCCGGCAATACCGGCAGGGAAAAGCCACGAGGATGGCCGGGGCGGGCGACCGGGGGAAGTCCTGCCCCCCCTTGCAAAGCTATGGGTTAGCCCTCGACCGCTGGGTCGGGCCAAGCAACCTGCCGCGGAGCGGCTTTGTTCATGAACAGAAGGGCGACATGCGGTAGACCTGCGCAATACAAATGACGAGAGAACGCCATCGCCGAAACCACAAGACTTGGGTCGTGTTCTGCGACGAGTCGGGGAACACTGGAACGAATCATCTTGATGCGGAGCAGCCCTACTACGTTCTCGCAGGCTGGTTGATTCCCGAGAAAGCGGTCATTGCCGCGCGAGAGGCGGCAGCGACAGCCCGCAACCGAACGTCGGATCGCTGCACCCAGCGGCGTCTCCTACCAGCGCGATTCCTCGCAGTCGAACGACGCGAGCGGACCCGAAGGCGCGGCCTCGACAAACCATTCGGGAGGCATGCCCGTCTTGACGCTCGCCTCCACAGTCGACCATTTGAATCTGCCGCCACGCTTGCTGACCAGGGCTCCGCGCACCGGCGCGCTTCACTGGACGTCCGAGACCTTTCCTTCCTCGAACGTCACCTTGATGTCGGCGTAGACGTAAATCTTCTTGATCCCGAGATCGATGACTTTCTGGGGCTTGCCGAGCGAGCCCTCAACTTCTTCCGGGGTCATTCCGAGCCTTACGGTGGTGGGCGTATCGGCAGCCGCGAACTCGCTCGCAGCGACTATCGTCGTGTTCAACGCTTTTTTGACATCTGCGAACGCCGCGGTCTGTAGGTAATTCAGTGGGAATTGGAAATCGAGACCGCCTTTGTAACGACGCTCGACGGTCGACCCCTCCTCTTGCCGGGGGACAGCCTCGGTCGATAGAACCATCAGTCGGATGATATCAGCGTGTGATTTGTCGGGGATCTTCACATCCTCCAGGATCTTCACATCCAGAATGAATACCTTCTCGCCCTTCTTGAAGAATCGCGACGTACTCCTACTCGTAGCGTCGCCAGTCGAAAGCTTTCCGTCCCTAATCCCAGTTGTCCACAGGCTCGCATCCGTGGAGAGCGTTGCAGTCGCCCCGCCCTGCGTGAGGACCATCACAGTGCCGCCACCTTTCACATTCTCCAGGTTCAGAAACGATCGATCGGTCGGCTTGTAAGTTTCGTTGATCTTCGCTATCAGCTCGTCCTTCCATGACGTTTTTGCCTGGACCGGCAGAAAAGCGACGCACACGAGCAAAACCCCTGCGAACCCTGCTGTCGCATACTTCATCTTGATCCCTCCCCCGATTATCACGGCCGTTCGAGTGGACCTGCCCGTAACCGCCGAATCGATTGATCGACGGACGCATAGAATCCGACCACTCTTGCGCGCGAGGCTACTCGGTGGACTGCCGCTGAACAACTACTTTCGTGTAACACCGCGGAGTCAATCAGTCGCGAACCGGGAACACGTTTCAGTCTCCCGCGGGATGTCGCGTCCGGCTTGCCGAAGGTTCTAGAAGAATGTCGCATTTTTCAAGCTTTGGCAAGACGTCGGAGCATAGGCGGAGGATCGCGGGGTGGGCGGAATTCCACGCTGTCGATGGGTCTTGCGCACCGATCGACCGCAGGAGATTGAGCGCGTCGACGATTTCGTCCGCCTGAAGCTTGAACATCTCGAAGCCAGAAGTCGACCCTTTGCGGGGTACTACTCACGAAGGTCACCTCGATGCCCTCGATCGAGAGCGTTCCGCTCGAGGTGTCGTACAAGAACTCCACCGTATTTGGCGGAAGGGGGGCCGAGTGTCGCCTTCGCCTTGCTCCACAAGCTCGCGTCGCGCGCCCCCGCATCGAGAAAATCGTGACCTTTCCACGTAAGGCTGCGGACCACAAAATCCACCGGGGCCGGGTCGTCGTCCCCAAGGAGAACGGGACGGACGCATAGAATCCGACCACTCTTGCGCGCGAGGCTACTCGGTGGACTGCCGCTGAACAACTACTTTCGTGTAACACCGCGGAGTCAATCAGTCGCGAACCGGGAACACGTTTCAGTCTCCCGCGGGATGTCGCGTCCGGCTTGCCGAAGGTTCTAGAAGAATGTCGCATTTTTCAAGCTTTGGCAAGACGTCGGAGCATAGGCGGAGGATCGCGGGGTGGGCGGAATTCCACGCTGTCGATGGGTCTTGCGCACCGATCGACCGCAGGAGATTGAGCGCGTCGACGATTTCGTCCGCCTGAAGCTTGAACATCTCGAAGCCAGAAGTCGACCCTTTGCGGGGTACTACTCACGAAGGTCACCTCGATGCCCTCGATCGAGAGCGTTCCGCTCGAGGTGTCGTACAAGAACTCCACCGTATTTGGCGGAAGGGGGGCCGAGTGTCGCCTTCGCCTTGCTCCACAAGCTCGCGTCGCGCGCCCCCGCATCGAGAAAATCGTGACCTTTCCACGTAAGGCTGCGGACCACAAAATCCACCGGGGCCGGGTCGTCGTCCCCAAGGAGAACGGCATCGATGTAACCCTCGTCTTTCAGTAGCTTGACGTGATACGCGAGCTCGTCGCGATCGACGCCCTCGATGGCCATACTGCGCTGTCGGTACTCGCCCAGCGGGGCATCCTCGATCCATTTGAGGATCGTTCTGATAAGGTCCATGTCGCGGGTCATGTCCGCCTCCAGTTGGCGGCCCTGAAAGGGAAACTCGGCCCGGCAGACGGGTCAGGTTCCCGCCCCCGTTGCAAGCGGGTGCGGGGCCGGGTGCAGTCTACTCCTCCGGCTCCGAGGCGAACGTCCGGAGCGACGGTGACTTGAAAATGTGCGGATACGAGAAATCTGGATTGCCGCTAAGGCGCTTCACCGCCCCGGTAGTTTTCGCATCGAGAACGTAGAGCGCCGGATTCATTCGCCGCGGCGGCCATCCGAACTGTCTCGCGATGACATCCACGACCACTCCATCGTCTGGTGATTCAAGCGTTGCCCTAGCGAGTGCGCGAGCGTCATCGACGGCATCGGACTCGACAAATGACGGGTCAGCCTCGAGAAAGAACTTCACCGTGGGGAAGACCCATTTCTGAAAGCCCTCCGCCAAAGCACCGTCGAGCTTGGCGAGGCCATCGCGTTCGAGCTCGCCGGCGGCCGCTTGAAGTGGCGCTCGATCGATACCGAGCTTGGATTCGAGTTCCATAAGTTCCAGTCTCGCCGGCGCCCCCGTCTCCGCCGCTTTCGATTGCGTGCTGATCTCCCGGCAGAGCGCCATGGCTGCGTCGGTGAGCCCGCGGAGCGACGGTCGCAGGGCTTCCCGCACCACGTCGCCAAATCCTTCGACCGCTGGATGATCCACGAGCTGGAGCTCAGTGCTGATTTCCTTGTGGAGCGTGCGCAGTTCGTCGACATTGGCGAGATGTAATCCCTGAGGCCAGTTGAGCGGCGGCCCGATCTCTGCCCAACCAGCACCGCGTGCGCGGCAGGGAAACACGGGCCGCTCCCTTGCCTCGATGAATGCGCTTTCGTAGTAGGGCCATCGGCTCTTGATCGCTCGAGGCGTAACGATCGTGACGCAGACGCCGGCGCGACGGAGCATTTCCTGTATCCGGTTTTTCGCATCCTTGCCCGCGCGGATGCTCTCCGGGTGCGAGGATACAAAAACCTCCACGCCGGGGCCGAGGTACGCCTCGAGCGAGCGTTTGAGCGCGATTGCGAGATCCTTGTCGTCAGCGACGTGGGATACGAACACGACACGCTCGAGCTCGAGACGCCTCTTCTCCAAGAAACGATTCGCGGCCTTGGCGTCGCTCACCCATCGGGCGAGCTGTCGTTCCGCCCTCTGTCGGATCTGCCGCTTGGCCTCAGCGACCAGGGGTTCTGGACCGCCCAGCCCCGACAGGAATGCGTCGCATACCGGATCAAGTTTCGTCAGAGCGTCGTGCACGAGTCGAGCGAATTCGTCAACGTCGGCGTCTGACGGCGCGACCTTCAGCCGAGCAAGCGCCCCATCGAAAACGGCGATTGCACCGTTGACGTATTCGGTGAAGCACGCGCCACTGATACGGCCAGCGTATCCCATAACCATACCGCCCCAGATCATCTCTCGCCCCGCCGCCCTCCGTGCGGCGAGCTCTTGCGCGGCGTGATCCGCCTTCAGCCTGAGCGTCGCTGTCAGATCGATCAGCGCCGGTCGATAGATCGAGAGGAAATTCTCGTCCTTCCAGATCATGCTCATGCTCCCCCAAGACCCGCTCGGACTAGGGGATCAAGAAGTCGCGCTGGCGTCGCGCGCTTTTTTAGCCCCCGGGGTTACGACATATGCGCTTGTTCGGTCAGTACGATAACCCGCGGCGAAGCGGCTTGCACCCGCCCGCGGCTCCCTCCCCGCGACCAGATCGCAATCGTCCGGTGCGAAGCGAGGGGAATGGCGGTACAAGGATCGAGACGTCGGCAATCCCGAGGCCGACACAATCGAAAGAGCCACGATGAACGGCAAACCCGGAGACGATCCCGCGACCGACATCGTCCGGTACGAACGTGCGGTATACTCGCCGGAGGTCGATGCGATTGTCCGAGAGCTTGCGGAACTCATGGACTTCCGACGACTCCAGGATTTGCTTCGGTCGCTTGCCGGATTGTCAGTGGAAACTGTCGGCATGGAATTGAAGGAGATCGTCGAGACGCTTCGGGCGGAGGGACGTGCAAGGGGATGGGAGGTCGATTAGGACCACACCCAGCGACGCGCGACGGCGGAGGCCATCGCCGGGAGCTCGTCGTCGGGCTTGATTCGCGCTTCGCAAGGAGAACCTCCATGAAGAGACTCATCCTCTGGGCGCTGATTCTGTTGGTTCTTCCCGCTCTCGCTCTCGATGTGATGCATCACCGCGGCTGGGTGAGCGAGCGGCCCGCGTGGACGCTCTTGGGGCTAGCGGCAGCGTTCGGGGTCATTCTCGGTCGATGGATGCGGGACCATCCGAAAGTCGACGATCGATGGTAAGTACCCGTTTGCGGGCACCGACGGCGTGCGGCTCATTCGAGTAGACTGGCCGACCGGATGAACAAGACTCAGTTGCGCAAGCAACTCGGCGCGTCACGAAGCCTACGACCGCTGCCGAAAACCGTCCTTAAGGTAGAGCACCCCTTGCCGTCTCCCGTGCAGGACGCGAATGGTCTATGGTCTCAGGAGATTCACGTTTATCCTTCGAAGCGCGACGTCGTTCCAGACGCAACTGTCGAAGCACGGTTTCGCCAACCGTACCTGTTTGCACGCTATGATGTTGTGAGGGAGGACCCGCGGCAGGCTCTGATGTTTCGCGAGCTCTTTGGCAGTGAAGGGTCAAGGAACTCAGATCGCTTCCGGATGGGCCTTGTCGAGCTCCCACGCCGGACCTGGATTCGACTGGTGTTCGTCGGTGTCAATCCGCCCAAGCCCATTAAGATCAAGTTGACTCCCTATTTCAAGCACGACTGAGCGACGGCCCGCCGTGCTAGTCTCGCCATTTTGGAGGCCGCCTTGCCACGCCGCCGCACTCCTTTGACGATTACTCTCCGCACCATCTCCCGCGCCTTCGCCGACCTCGAGCGGCACCTCGCCGAGCTCGCCCAGCGCGCGACGGCGACCGTCCGCCAAGCCGCGCGCAAGTCAACGCGACCGCGCAAACGCAAGGGCCGCAAGCTGCACATCACCCGCAAGCGCCGCGCCCAGCTGAAGCTCCAGGGCGTGTACATGACTTACATGCGCCAGCTCCGGCCAAGGCAGAAGGCGCGGGTGAGGGCGGCGAAGGAGAAGCGAGGGTTCGAGGCGGCCATCCGGCTGGCGAGGAGAGTCGCGCCGGCGTCGTCGAGGTAGTCCCGTCAAACGGACAACGGTGGTCCGAGAACTCCCTTGTGGCGGACGCCTGCATCGCGTATAAGTCGGCAAGGTTTCGCCTCAGGGGGCACGCTCATGAAGACGCGCGTTGCGATGATCCTCGCCTTGGCGACCGTCTGCGGCTCCGCGCGCGCGGACAGCGACTGGCCGCTCAAATTCTCAGAGACCAGCTCGAAAGATCTGATCGCTCTCCACGAGAAGCTGCTGGCGCCCTCGCTCGACGGCGTTCGAGGGGTCGCGGTCCAAGATGCCGTCTGGCAGGCGGACGCGTTCGAGATCCGGATCAAGTCGGGCACGGTCTTCGTCGAGCCGCCCGTGGAGGGCGCTCCGGTGGGCGCGTTCTTCGTCGGAGATGCGACGGCGACATTCAAGCCGATCGCAGACGAGCAGCGTCGCCACCTCACCTTCTGGTTCACCCACCCGTCGCTCGACGCCGAGCCGATCACGAGCGGCTATTTCTTCACGCTGCGGGGCGCGGACCTCCTCGCGCAACTCGGAGCGTCGGGCACGCCTTCCGTGCCGCTCTCGGACGCAACGGCCTACGCGGAGGCCAAGCACGCCCTCAGGCAGCGAGGGCTCTCCACGCTCGAGGCGTTCCTCAATCGCGACGGAAGGTCCAAGGGCGCGGCGTTCGCGATCCTCGCCGCGCCGTCCATCCGCCTCGACCGGTCGAAGAGCGCGTTCTTGATGATGCGGTTCGATCCGTCGAAGCAGGAAGAAACCGGCATCGAGGTCTACGGGCACGCCAACATGGTCGACCAGGTGCCGTGGAAGTTCCTATTTCGAACCGTCGTTTCCCAGCAGGCCGCGAAGCCGCAATTCGTCGCGCCGGCAGCTGATGTGAGCTACACCATCGACCTCACGCTCGGGATGGGGATGGACAGCGCTGAGCAAACCGTCAAGGCGAGCTTCAAGCCAGCACCGGGGATGCGCGCGCTGCGCCTCGGGCTCACGCCGTTCCTCCAGGTCGAATCGGTCCGACTGGGCTCGTCACGGGACCTCCCGTTCGTTCAGTGGAAGCGTGAGGGCTCCGGAAACAACCTCGACGAGACGCTGCTCGTCGATCTCGGCGGCACGGGCGCGGCGGCAGGGCCGGTCGAGGTCGTCGTGAAATCATCCGGCGGACTGTTCGAGCCATTCGGAGACGCGTTCTACCTCATCGACGAAGACGCTTGGTATCCCGGCATCAGAGACGCCCAACTTGCCAATTACGAGCTCCGGGTCAGCCTTCCCAACGAGCGAATCGCCGTCGCGCCGGGGCGGCTCGTGGACGACCGGACGGACAGCGACAAGCGTCATTACGTGTTCAAGACGACCCATCCGCAGAAGGCGTCGAGCGTCTACATCGGCCGGTTCCAGCACAAGACAGGCGAGGCTGACGGGACGAAGATCGAGGTCTACGTCGGGAAGGACGAGAAGAACCTCAACTTCGCCGTCGTCGAGCTCCAGAACATGGTCAAGGTCTACAACCGGCTCTTCAAGCCGCTCGATCTGGAGACGCTTCGCGTGGCGGCCGCCCCGGTCGACCACGGGCGCGGGTTCGACGGATTGCTGCTCTTGAGCGCCGAGGTCGGGTTCTACGGGGGCGCGAGCGAATCCGATGTCTTCCGCGCGCACGAAGTCGCCCACCAATGGTGGGGCAACGTCGTCGCGCCTGAACGCTGGCCTCGCGACCGCTGGTTGTCGGAGTCGTTCGCCGAGTACTCTGCCATGGAGTACTTCCGCGCGCGGTACGAGGACCAAAAGAAAACGCGCGACGCGATCGGCCAGAAATGGATGTTTCCGCTGCAGCGGTCCCAGAAATCGGGGACGAGGGACCTACGCGGCAACGACCGCAGCGGCTCGTGGGAAGAGATGTGGTCGATCCTCGACGGAGACGAGAACGTCTACACCAAGGGCCCGATGGTCCTCCAAATGTTCCGCTACATGCTCAGCGTGAAAACCGGAGGGGACGATCAATTCTGGGAGGTGCTCCGCACCTTCCTCAAGGAATACTCCGGGAAGACCGCATCGACCGAGGACTTCATCAACGTCTCCCAGCGCGTGACCGGGGTGGATCTCCACTGGTTCTGGAGCCAATGGCTGCTCCGCTCGGAGATCCCGAAGGTCCGCTTCTCGCGGAAGCTAGAGCCGAAGGACGGGAAGCTCCTTCTCACCGTGGACATCGAGCAGGTGGATACCGACTTCACACTATTGATTCCCGTCTACGTGCACTTCAGCGGGGACCGGATCGCGACCAAGCCGCTGCTCGTGAAGGGGCACGCCGCCAAGCTGCAGATGTTCGTGCCGGAAGAACCGCGGGATATCACAATCAACGACAGCTGGGACGCTCTCATTGACGTCGTGCCGTGAGCGCGGTGGGGGGGTCGCGCGGACACGTTTCCTGATCCGCCGCCGTTCCCCCACCTCCCCGACCGACAATCCGCAGGCGCAGCCGCGGCGCGCGATTTCGGAGTAAACGGCTGCGAATCGTCCCCAAGAATCCCGTTGCATCGCCCCCGCGCCGGCGTATCCTCGCGCGCAGTACGGGGGTGGCCGTGTAGCCCGCGGGGACTA
>CAZEII010000087.1:0-5487 GCA_964511835.1 uncultured Acidobacteriota bacterium
TCCCCTTCCTCCATCTAGGGTCGGCGGATGATCCGCCCTCCCTTCATCACGAAGTCGATCTTCGCGAGAGCGTTGACGTCGGCGAGCGGGTCGCCGGGAACTGCGACGACGTCGGCGAGCTTCCCTGCCTCGAGGGTGCCGATGTCCTTCTGCATGTCGAGCAGCTCGGCGGCTTTGGACGTCGCCGATTGGATCGCCTGCATCGGCGTCATCCCGTACTTGGTCATGTAAGTGAACTCGATGGCCGGGTCGACGTTCCAATCGAACCCGCCGGCATCGGTTCCGAACGCGATCTTGACGCCCATCTTGAGAGCCTTGCGGAACGTGTCCTCGTGCACTTTGATCATCGCCGGCCAGAAGCCGCCGCGCCCCTGCGCGACGTATTCGCCGACGTACAGCGTGGGGACGTACCAGATCTTCTTCGCGATCATCGCGCGCATGTCGTCGTCCGCGATGTAGTCGCCGTGCTCGATCGAATCGACGCCGGCCTCGACGGAGTTGTGCACGCCGTGCAGCGCGATCGCGTGCGAGGCGACCTTGCGCCGCTGCCGATGGGCCTCGTCGACGATCGCGGCCAGCTCTTCGGGCGTGAAGGTGGGGACGTCGTCGAGCACGCCGTCGGGCCTGAGCACGTAGGCGCGATCGCTGTAGACCTTGATCCAGTCCGCGCCGTAGCTGATCTGCTCGCGCACCGCCTGGCGGGCCTGGTACGGACCGTCGACGATCTGGACCCCGTGCGGGACCGCGACCTCGGGCGCATACCCCTGCAGCGGGTAGGCGCCGGTGACGTCCAGCGCGCGCGTCACCACGACCATCCGCGGCCCGGGAATCACGCCGTCGTTGATCGCCCTCTTGATGTCGACGTCGGCGTAGCCGGCGCCTTCGGTCTCGAGGTCGCGGATCGTGGTGAAGCCGTACTCCAGCGCCTTCCGCGCCGACCGCGTCCCGAGAATCGCTCGATACGCCTGCGATTGCTTGAGGAGCTGCTTGTCGTAGTCGTCCGCGGTGATGTCGCCCTGGAGCAGCACGTGGGTGTGCGCATCGATCAGCCCCGGCAAACAGGTCGACCGGCTCAGATCGACGACCTCCGCCCCCGCCGCGGTGGCCGCGCCGGACTGGACCGAGGCGATTCGCTCTCCGTCGATGACGAGCGTGACGTTCTTGCGCGCCGCGTCGCTCTTCCCGTCGATCAACGCGCCGCACTGGAGGACGAGCTTCTCCTCGGCGGCGACGGGTAGCGCAATGATCAAGGCGACGATCGAGACGGCGAAGTTCCTCATGGCTTGCTCGCTCCTGCCGGGGGGTCCGCTCGAGCCAGCTCGGCCCGGGCGGCTCTGCCGCGCCTCCCGTTCTCGGTCCAAAGGGTCGCCTATCGCCAGCACTCTGCCGTGGTTCGGCGAGGAAAGCTAGACGTTCCTCGGCGCACTCTGCACCGTCCTCATCCTCTTGGCGCTCATCGGAATCCCGTTCTTGACGGCGCGTCCGCCAGGCCTAGGTTTTCCCGGGTCAGGAGGACGCTCATGACGATACGAACCTCTCTGTCCATCGCGGTCCTGACGGTCGGCTGGGCCGCGGCGCACGCCACGGGGACCGTGCTCGACGGCGCCCCGGTGTCGCTGAACAAGGCCCAGAACTGGTGCGTGGCCCCTGTGGGTCCGCCTCCGAATTGGGACGCTCCCGCCCACCCTCTCTGCAAGATGGTCTGGCGCACGCTGGCGGAGCGCAACGGCCGGATCCTCTACAGCGCCCGCTACGCCTGGCCGAGCCGCGTGAACGGGATCGAGCCGCTGCGCGTGCTCACCGAGGTGCTGTTCGAGGGAGTCCCGGGAAGCAAGGTCGTGCGCAGGCTCTACGCCGTGCAGGACGACGAGGCGCACGTCCGCCTGGATCCGTTGCGCCTCGTGACGATCGGAGCTGCGAGCGTCATCGAGTCGCGAGTCTGCATGAGCGGAACCGGAGAATGCGGTCGAGAGCTCGTCCTCTGGCGCGACGGACAGGTCGAGCCGATCGAGAATCACACCGTCGCCGAGATCCAGGAGCAGCTCCCGAAGGGGTACGAGCTGAAGATGAACCCGGAGATCGACCTGCCGGCGCTCTCCGGTCGAGGCAAGGCTTGGGCCAAGACGGATGCCGACTGCTGTCCGTCGGCGACGATCGCCTTCACCCTGCGGCTGGACGCTCGCGACCTCCATGTCGTGGACCTGAAGTTCCAGCGCGGCGGCGCGTGAACTTCGACCTCTCGCCGGACCGGAGAGCGGAGGTATCATCGCCGCTAGGAGACCGGGCTAGGGGGTGGGTTCGATGCTCTACCGAATCGTTCTGATTCTCTTCTCGATCGCGTTGGCCCTGGCGATCGGATGCAACTCGGCCAGCAAGCTCACCGGCGGAGCGAAGACGACCGTCCAGATCACCAACAAGATCACGACGCTCGCCGCCGGGGCGCGGTACGATTTCAACGTCGACATCGAGCACGATCAGGGCGCGGGGTTCACGGTCTCGCTGAGCGGCGCGGGAACGGTCGCGAACACGGGCCCGACGGCGACCTACGTCGCGCCTGCGGCGCCGCCGGCGCCCAACTCCGTCACGGTCACGGTGACCGCGGCGAACGGCTCGGGCGTCTCCGACTCGGACACCTTCTCGATCGTCGCAGCCGCGGGGCCGGTCGTCACCATCTCCCCGGGGTCGTTCAATGCGCGCGCCGGCGGCGCGGCGGTCACGCTGAACGTGAGCGTGACGATGGATGATCCGTCGGACGTCCTCACCATCGGGGTCAGCGGCTCTCCGGCGTGCGGCGGCGCGTGCGGCTCGTTCGGACCGCTCAACGGAGCGCCCGGAAGCGGCGCGTACACGATCGATTATGTCCCGCCCGCCACGATCACGGAATCGACCCAGCAAACAGTCGAGGCGCTCTCGAATCTGGCGAACGCGACCGGTGGAACGTCGTTCGTCTACATCAACCCTTAAGGCCGGAGTCCCGGGCCTCTACGAGGGCCACTCGCCGAACTGAGGAGCGGTCCCGCCGATCTCGTCCCACGGCGCCTTGAAGGCGACCTGGATGTGACATCCCATCGTCTTCGTCACGTCCTTCAGGGTTCCTGCGCAGACGTAGAGCTTGTCCTGCCCGATGACGTACAGCCCGGAGCCGCAATGGCCGCAGAAGCTGCGGCCGGCGAACCCGGCCTCGTTGAACGTCCGGACGAGATCTTGGCCCTTGGTCACCTTGAGGTTCTTCGGCTCGACGACCAGAGTCGTCGACGAGGAGCCGCCGGTCCACCGCTGGCAGCGGGTGCAGTGACAGCCGATCATCGATTCGGGATCGTAGACGTCGTAGGCAATGCGGCCGCACAGGCACGATCCGTGGAGGACCTCGCTCATCGTGGCTCCTTTCGCTCATGCGCCCGAATCGGTGGGCGCAGTCGGCGATCTTACTACGGCGGGACCGGGGTGCGCCGCCGGAAGACGACCGCTTGGCCGTCGGCGAACACGCGCTCCCAGCCGGGATCCTGGGCGAGCCTCAGGTTGACGAGCGCATCGGGAGGAAGCAAGGTCCAGCGGATGTCGTCCCGCCGAAATACGTTCTCGTAGGCTCCGCCCGTCGCCGCGATGTAGTCGCCGAAGTTCTCCGCGCCCCAGCTCCGCCCGTCGATGAACGTCGGCAGATCGGTCGTCCACAGAAGCCAGCCGCCCCAGGAGTAGAGGTTGAACACGCGCTCGGCGCGCTGCGCTTCGAGGACTTCGATCGCCGCGACCGGATAGTGGTCGAGCTTCATCCGCAGGCGATCGCGCCCGAACGCGGCGACTGCGAGCGCCACGACGGCTAGGAGGATGGCGGCCTGCCGGAGCGAGAGCTTGAAGGACAGCCACGCCGGCGGCCGCCGAAGCTCGAGCGGTCCGATCCAGTCGCCGAGGATCGGTAGGACGAGGAGGCCGAAGTACAGCTCGAACCGGTGTGCCGAAGTCGCGAGCGCGGTCAGGCCGAACCCCAAGCCGAGCGTCGAGAGGCGCATCCGCTTTCGCGCGCGGACGGCGAGCGTCGCAACGATCAGCCATGCGATCACGACGAACCGCCAGTCCGGCCACGTCCACTCGTCGTTGAGGAAGCGGTACCCCGACGCGCCGAACATCTGGACCGATTGCGAGAGGATCGAAGCTCCGTTCGCGTTGACGAGGAGGGCGATCGGCACGAGGAGCGCGACGACGAGCAGATGCCTCCGCTCCCGCGAACCGAACCCCTCCGGGGCGAGGCTGGAAACGAGCGGAGCCAAGAGCGCGGCTCCGGCGACCGTCCCGACCATCACCGGAGCGAGAACGAATCCGCCGTGAAGGTTGGCCCACAGGGCCGCGAGCGCCGGGAGGGCCCAGATTTCCCACCGGGCGAGACCGCGCCGGTATCGCTCGAGGATGAGGAGCGTGAGGAGCGCCAAGACGTCGCTCGCGAGCGTCGGGCGCGGCGCCCACCAGTAGCGCGAGACGACGGCGGCAACGACCATCAGGAGGCTCGCGACGAGGTCGGATCCCGAGGTCAATCGGCCGAGCCACCAGACCAGGCCGAAGATGAAGGTCAGGTCCAGCGCGGCGCCGAGCACGAGCCCTCGCTCGCCCGCGAGCCTCCAAACGCCGTACAGGACGAGCTCGGACAGCCACTCGACGTCGTGCCAGGGGCGCATGAACGCCGTGAACGAGAACGGGTCCTCGACCGGGAGCCGGTGGTGCTCGACCATCCAGCGCCCGGTTGCCAGATGCCACCAGAGATCGTTGTTGGCCATGGGAGCCAGGGCCAAGGCGAATGCCGCGGCCAGCAGAACGGCGCTCACCGAAAGCGCCCACGGGGACCGTGTGGCGGCCAACGAACCTCCCTCCGCTGATGCGTAGAATCCGTGGTTCAATCCGATTTGACAAGCGCGAACCGGACGGCGAGGCGGGAGGCCCCATGGTCGAGTCCGAATCGAGGCCCGCGGCGGCGGGCGAGATCCTGATGTCAGCGGGACGGGATTTTCTTCGGTCTTGGAGAATCCTCGCCACCACCGACCTCGCCTTCAAAGTCCTGGCGTTCGCGCTCCTCACGCCCGGGACGAGCTGGCTCCTTTACTGGATGCGATCGGGCACGTCGTCGCGAGTGGTCGCCGACGTCGACATTTTCCGTTTCCTGGCCACCACGCGCGTCGGCGTCGCCACGATCCTCATCGGCGGATCGCTGGTCTTTGCCATCACGGCGCTCGAGGTGTCGTGCTTGATGGCGGTCGCCCTCGCGGAGGCGGACGGCGTGCCCCTGACGGCGCGCGGTGCGCTCGCGTTCGCCGCCGTCCGAGCCGGGGACGTTCTGCGCTTGACCGCGCACATGATCGTCCGGCTGCTCGTGATCGTCGTTCCCTTCGGTGCGGCCGCGGGCCTCGTCTACCTGACGCTGCTCCACGAGCACGACATCAATTTCTACCTGGCCCGCCATCCTCCGGAGTTCTGGATCACCGCCGCGATCGCCGCCGTGCT
>CAZEII010000087.1:5587-10516 GCA_964511835.1 uncultured Acidobacteriota bacterium
GCGTGGTTCGGCGGCTCGATCGCGTCGCTTCTCGCGTTCGTCACGGTGCTGGCGCTGGTTTGGGGTGTGCTGTTGCTCGCCGGAGCGGTCATCAACGTCTCCCTCTTCTCGCTCGTCCTGCTCAGGCTCTACATCCACGCCGGGAGGTCTCCCGAGGCCCGGCGGGCGGTCGTCGAAGAATTCGGCCGGCGGACGGGGGCGCGGTGGCGGCTGTCCGGCCACGCTTGGGCAGGCGTGGCGGCGCTGACTCTCCTCGCTGCGTTCGGATTCGCGCTCCTCGCGCTCCTCGCCACGCGATCCAACCGGCCGGTCTTGGTCGTCGCGCACCGCGGCGCCTCGGTGGAAGCGCCCGAGAACACCCTGGCGGCCTTCCGTCTCGCCGGAGAGGAGCACGCCGATTTCGTGGAGCTGGATGTCCAGGAATCGAAGGACGGAGAGGTTCTCGTCGTGCACGACAGCGATCTCATGAAGATCGGCGGATCGCCGATGAAGATCTGGGAGAACGATGCCGCGGCGCTTCGGTCGGTGGACATCGGCTCCCATTCCGGAGCGCAGTTCTCGGCCGAACGGGTGCCCACGCTCGCGGAAGCGCTCGCCGCCTGCAAAGGGAAGACCCATGTCGTCGTGGAGCTCAAGTCGTACGGCCACGATCAGCACCTTGCCGAGCGCGTCGTCGCGGTGGTCGAGGCCGCCGGGATGCAGAACGACTGCATCTTCATGTCCCTCGATCACCACATGGTGAGGCAGATGAAGCAGCTGCGGCCGACGTGGCGATGCGGCGCCCTCGTCGCGAAGGCGATCGGTGACCTGACGGAGCTCGGGGCCGATTTTCTCGCCGTCGAGGCCAGGATGGCCTCGGGAAGCTTCGTGCGCCGGGCCCATCGAGCCAACCAGGACGTCTACGTGTGGACGGTCGACGACCCGGCGTGGATGATCGCCGAGGTCGGCCGCGGCGTCGACGGGCTCATCACCAACAAGCCGAGCCTGGCCTGCGATGTTCTCGCCCGCCGCGCCGAGATGAGCGACGCCGAGCGCTTCCTGGTCGCCGTGCTGGTCCGCCTGGGCGCGCGTGACGAGTCTCTGGAAGCGGAGAACGCCCTCCGGCCCTAGCCCGGCCGCGCGAGCGATCCGCTCTGTATACTTCGAGCCGTGCAGCTCACTCCGGGGGAATCGCTTCTTCAATACCGACTCATCGAGCCCATCGGCGAGGGAGGCATGGGCATTGTCTGGCGAGCGACCGACGGCGCGCTCGCGCGCGACGCGGCGATCAAGATCCTCCCCGACGTCTTCTCCGGAGACCCCGAGAGGCTGGGACGGTTCGAGCGGGAGGCGAAGCTGCTCGCCTCGCTGTCTCATCCCAACATCGCGGCGGTCTACGGGCTGCACGTCGCCGATGGGCTCCGGTTTCTCGCGATGGAGATGGTGCGCGGCGAGGACCTCGCGACGCGCCTCAAGCGAGGGCCGCTTCCCGTCGACGAGGCGCTCGCCCTCGGCCGGCAGATCGCCGAGGCGCTCGAGACCGCCCACGAGAGCGGCATCATTCACCGCGACCTCAAGCCGGCGAACATCCGTGTGACTCCCGACGGCACCGTCAAGGTGCTCGACTTCGGCCTCGCAAAAGCGTTCGAGACGAGCGCGGCGTCCGGCTCCGATCCCGCCGGGCTCTCGCCGACCGTGACGTCGCTCGGCACCGTCGTCGGCGTCATCCTGGGCACGGCCGCCTACATGAGCCCCGAGCAGGCGCGCGGGAGGCCGGTCGACCGGCGCACCGACATCTGGGCGTTCGGCTGCGTTCTCTACGAGATGTTGACGGGAAACCGCCCGTTCGACGGCGAGACGGTCTCGGATTCGATCGGAAAGATCCTGCAGACCGAGGCCGACCTTTCGGCCTTGCCGGCGCGGACCCCGCCCGCCGTCCGCGAGCTGATCGCGCGCTGCCTCGAAAAGGATCCCAAGCGGAGGCTTCGCGACATCGGCGAAGCCCGGCTCGCGCTGGAGCGCGTCGCCGCCGCGCGCCCCGCGTCGGAAGCCGCTCCGGAAGCGACGGCTTCCGCTCCGACCAAGGCGAGCTGGCTTCCGTGGGTCGTCGCCGGGCTCGCGATTCTTGCCGCCGTGGCTTCCCTCGCATTCGTGCGCCGCGCGCCGCCTGTCGACGCCGCTTCCCGCGGCGCGAAGTTTCTCGCGCTCAACGCGCCCGATGGGATGAAGTTCAGCGGACAGTCCGGGGATCTGGTCGTCGCTCCCGATGGGCGCTCGATCGTCGTGGTGGCAGCAACCGAAGACGGCACGGCTCGCCTCTACTTGCGGCGGTTCGACGACCCGGCCTGGCATGCGCTCCCGGGAACCGAGGGAGCCTATTTCCCGTTCTGGTCGGCCGACGGCCGATCGGTCGGATTCTTCGGCGCGAACAAGCTCATGAAGATCGCGATCGGCGGCGGGACGGCCGATGCGATCTGCGATGCCGCCGCTGGACGCGGAGGAACGTGGAACAAGGACGGCGTGATCGTCTTCTCGCCGGGCTCGTCGGGGCCCTTGATGCGAGTGAAGGCCGAAGGGGGTCCGGTCGCGCCGGCCACGGAGCTCGATGCGTCGAAGGGCGAGGTCAACCATCGCTTTCCCCGGTTCCTGCCCGACGGCAAGCACCTGATCTACGCCAGCCTTCCCGCGCACGACGGCGGGCACGACATCTGGCTCACGGAGCTCGGATCGAAGACACGCACGCTCGTGATCAACTCCGACGGCGTGCCGTCGTTTTCCTCACCGAATCGCCTCGTCTACCGCCGGAACAAGAATCTCTTCGTGCAACCGTTCGACGTCGCCACCGCGCGGCTCTCCGGCGAGCCGCGATCGCTCGTCGCAGCCGGGCTCGCCGCCGGGTTCATGGCCTCGCCCGCCTCGAGCACCGCCGGCGGCGGCGTGCTCGCGTTCGTCCCGCTGTTCGACGACAGCACCGAGATGATCTGGTTCTGCATCGATGGTGTTCAAGGTGAATCGCTGCCGCTCCCCACCGGATCCTACGGGGAGGTCCGCGTCTCTCCGGACGGGACGCGCGCGGCGACGTCGCGCTTCCAGCAGGACAATCCGCTGACGGCGGGCGCCGATATCTGGCTCGTCGACCTCGCGCGCCGCAGCGGATCGCGCGTCACCTTCGATCCGCAATTCGAATTCGCACCCGTCTGGTCACCCGACGGCCGGACGATCGTCTACAACGGCAACAAGACCGGCGAGTACCTGCTCTACCGCTTGTCGGCCGAGGGAGCCGGCGACGCCGTCGCGATCTCGAAGCCGCACGGGCTGACGCAGCAACCGGATGACTTCGCTCCCGACGGGAAGCGAATCCTGTACGAGGCCCAGGAGTCGAACACGGGGAAGGATCTCTGGATCTTCGATGCGGCGACCGGGACACCGCCCGTCCCCTACCTCGTCACGCGCTTCAATGAGCGCGACGGCCGCATCTCCCCGGACGGCCATTGGGTCGCCTACGTGTCGGACGAGAACGGCCGTGACGAGGTCTACGTCCAGTCGTTCCCGGAGCCGGGCAGCAAAATTCAAGTCTCGAACGGCGGCGCGGATCGCATCGTATGGCGGCGCGACGGCAAACGCCTGTTCTTCGTGGCACCGGACGAGTCGCTGATGGCGTGCGAGGTCACCGCCGGCGCGGCGCTCAAGATCGCGCCGCCCGTCAAGCTCTTCCGTTTTCCGCGCAACGCGCTCGGCTACGACGTGACGCCCGACGGCAAGCGAATTCTGGCGGCGGTGGTCAAGAGCGACGCGGGCGGCCGCACCATCGGCATCATTCTCGACTGGGGCGCGATATAGGGGAGCAAGAAAGGGGACACTCCCCTTTTCGAAAAAGGGGAGTGTCCCCTTTCTTGCTCCCCTATTCCAGCTTCATCACCCACTCCTCGATGAGATCACCGCCAGGTAGGCCCGGGGTCGAGTTCTCACCCACCGCGCTGAAGCCGCACTTCTCGAGGACGCGAATCGATCCGACGTTGCTCTTCACGACGTGAGCGAACAGTGGCCGCTCGGTGATCTCCTCGAGCAGCAGGGCGAGGCCGAGGGTGGCGACTCCCCGCCCCCAGAACTCGCGGCCGATCCAGTAGCCGACGAGCCGACCGTCCGGCGGACCCCACACGACGACGTTGCCGGCGATCCGTCCGTCCTCGACGATGGCTCGGAGGACGCCGCTCGGATCGACCAGGATCTTCCGCCAATGCGCGTCGAAGGCTTCCCGCTCGCGTGCGGGAAAGATCGCCATCGCGTTCGCTTCGGGATCGTTCTGCTGCGCGAAGAAGATAGGGAGGTCGGACTCGAGGACCGGGCGAATCGAGACGGTCACGATCAGGTCCGCGATGCGCCGAGCCGCCGGTACATGATCAGGACGTCCACGAAGCCGAGCTTCGCGTGCCTGAAGGCGCCGGGGAGACAGCCGACGATCTCGAAGCCGCACGAGGTCCATAGGTGCACGGCGCTCTCGTTCGTGGCGACGACGAAGTTGAATTGCATGGCGGTGAACCCTGCCCTCACCGCGGTCTCCAAGGAGTGCTCGCAGAGAGCGCGCGCGATCCCCCGGTTGCGTGCCTCGGGTGCGACCACGTAGCCGGCGTTCGCGACATGATCCCCGCGCCCCGGCTGGTTGGGTCGGATCATGTAGCTTCCGACGACGGCGCCGTCGCCCTCGACGACGAACGCGCGCGTCGGCGGCGCGGTCCAGAGATGCTGGGCCTCCTCGAAAGTCGTCTCGGTCGTTTGGACGAAAACGTCTCCTCCGGCGACGGCGGCCTGGAAGATCGGCCAGACGCGCCGGAACTCTACGGGCGCGATCTCGCGAATCGGGAGTGGCGTTTCGTTCACGCGAGCGGCAGTCTACCTCCACGGTGGCCGCAAGGTTGTTGGGGGATGAGGTGTCCGCCCCGGACGATGCGG
>CAZEII010000088.1:0-9691 GCA_964511835.1 uncultured Acidobacteriota bacterium
TCCGCTGGAGCCCATGACCGGATTTGAACCGGTGACCTCGTCCTTACCAAGGACGCGCTCTGCCGACTGAGCTACATGGGCCCGGTTACGCCCTCGAACCTCCGGTCGTCTCGACATCCGCCTCGACCCTGGAGCGGGAAACGGGACTCGAACCCGCGACCCTCAGCTTGGAAGGCTGATGCTCTACCAACTGAGCTATTCCCGCGCTGGACTCCTCTCTCGTCTCCCGCCTCACGCCTCGTGGTGGAGAGGGAAGGATTCGAACCTTCGAAGGCATAAGCCGGCAGATTTACAGTCTGCTCCCTTTGGCCACTCGGGTACCTCTCCACGCGATTGATCCCGCTCGACCGACTCTCGCAGACACCTCTTCGCCACCGCGGGTCGGTCATTCCCCGCCGGCTCTCCCATGGAGCTGGCGAAGGGATTTGAACCCCCGACCGGCGGTTTACAAAACCGCTGCTCTACCCCTGAGCTACGCCAGCAGGCTTGACAAACGGCAGATGTTAACAGGGGGGTCAAGCCCTTTCAAGGCGGTCGTTGGAGTTTTTCGGACTTTTCGGCGATTCCTCGCTGGCGGACGACTTCGTAGAGAACCGCCCCCACGGCCACCGAGACGTTGAGCGATTCGGTTCCCGCGGCCAGGGGAAGGGCCACACGGGCGTCGGCGGCCTGCATCAGGCTACGCCTCAGGCCGTGCCCCTCGCCACCCGCCAGGATCACCGTCCGGCCCCGGAAATCTTCGGTATCCCAACGCCTATCGGCTCGAGCATCCAGTGCCACCACCCGGAATCCGGCCGTTTTCAGCCGCTCGAGGCGCCGGCCGAGCTTCGCCTCGCGCCCGACGGGGATCCGCTCGAGGGCCCCGGCGGCGGTTTTCGCGACGGCCGGCGTGATGCCGACCGTATCCTCGACGCCGAGGAGGACACCGTGGGCGCCTGCCGCGGCGGCGGTCCGGATCACGGCCCCGAGATTGCGCGGATCCTCGATCCCGTCGAGCACCACGAGGAGACCCGCCTTGTCCCGAAGGGCCGCCGCCTGAACGGACTCGGGGTCGGCGTACGACACCGGTGCCACCAAGGCGGCGACCCCCTGATGAACCGCGCGGGAACCGACGCGTCTCTGAAGCGCGTCCTTGGGGAGATGGGTCACGGGCACACCCGCCGTACGGGCCGCGCGCAAGAGCCGACCCAACGCGCGGCCGCCGCTCTCGCGGGTGACCAGGACGCGGTCGATCGTTCGTCGTCCCGCCTCCAGCGCTTCCGTCACGGGGTGCAGGCCGTAGAGCACTTCCGCCCGATCGTCCTCGCCCCGCCTCATGCGAGCGCCTGAAGCGTCCGCTCGACTCGCGACCGGGGCGATGGGACCGAGGCGGGAAGGACGCGCGCCCCCTCGACGATCAGCGGCCATATCCTGTCCAGCTCTCGTCCGTGAGCGCGGCCGGTCAGGGCGATGCGGATCGGCTGAAAGAGGGCCTTGCCCTTGGCTCCGCTCGTCGACGCGATGACCTCGCGAAGAGCGTTCCAGTCGGCCTCGGCGCCGCGGTCGAGCCCATCCGCGAAGGCCGAGAGAACGGCTCGAGCTTGCGCCTCCGCGAGCGCGGCTCGCTCCGCATCTCCCAAGGGGCCTCCCGCGTGGAAGAGCGGCTCGGTTTGCTCCTCGACCTGGTCGAACCGCGACAGCGACGGACGAACGAACTCGGCCACCGATGCGATCCAGCCAGAGGCCGACGCCGCGGCGTCGGCGGCGATGCGGCGGGCGCCCACGAGCCGGCGGGCGATTTCCTCTGCGAGGCGGTCCGGCGCCATGGCATGGACGTGTTGCGCCGAGATCCAGTCGAGCTTGACCGGATCGAAGATCGCCGCGGACCGTCCGACGCGGTCGAGATCGAACTCCGACACCATCTCGTCGAGGGTGACGATCGTCCGGTCTCCGGGCGGGGCCCACCCAAGGAGAGCGAGCCCGTTGACGAGCGCGTCCGCCGGGACGCCGCGGGCCCGCCAGGCCGAAACCGACGACGCGCCGTGGCGCTTCGACAGCCGCTCGCCGTCCGGACCGAGCACCATCGGAACGTGCGCGAACTCGGGGAGCCTCGCCTCGAGCGCGTGAAAGAGCAAGACCTGGATCGGGGTGTTCGAGAGATGATCGTCTCCGCGCACCACGAGATCGATCCGCATCGCCGCATCGTCGACGACGACGGCGAAATTGTAGGTCGGCCGACCGTCGCGGCGCAGGAGCACGGCGTCGGGGAGTTGGGCGAGGGGGACGGCGATGGTCCCGTGGAGCCGATCCACGAAGCGAGAAGCTCCGGCCTGCGTGCCTTCGTCCCCGGGCACCCGGAATCGCGTCGCGAACGGCTCGCCGGCGGACGCACGCCGGGCGCCCTCGTCGAGCGAGATCGAGCGACAGGGATCACGATGCCCCGCCGCCACGTGGGCATCGTCAGCGGAGAGCGCGCAGAAGCAGCGAAACGCCGCACCCGAGGCGAGGAGCCGCTCCCCCGCCGCCGCATACCCGGCCCTCCGCTCGGACTGCCGGTAGGGTCCGTACGGTCCGCCGCTCTCGGGCCCCTCGTCCCAGAGGAGTCCGAGCCAGCGCAGGTCTTCGAGGATCTCGGCTTCGGATCCGGCCCGCTCGCGATCGGTGTCCGTGTCCTCGATGCGAAGCGCCATCGTCCCCCCCGAACGTCTCGCGATCAGCCAGTTGAAGAGGGCCGTCCGGGCGTTTCCGAGATGGAGCGAGCCCGTGGGAGAGGGCGCGAATCGCAAGCGCGGGCCGCTCACGCCGCTCGCCCCGCGCGCCGGAGAAGGGCGACCGCCTGACAAGCGATCCCCTCCGCGCGCCCCAGAGCGCCGAGCCCTTCGAGGGTGGTGGCCTTGAGGCCGACTCTCGAGGGATCGATGCCGAAGCTCCGGGCGATCGCCGCTCGCATCACGTCGACGCGCTCGCGAATCCTCGGGCGCTCCGCGAGAAGAGTTAGGTCGAGATTCACGATCTCGAATCCCGCGCCCTCGACCCGCGCTGCGACATCCTCTGCCAGGCGTGCGCTGTCGGCTCCCGAAAAGCGCGGATCGCCGGTCGGGAAGAAGTGACCGATGTCCGGCAAGCCGGCGGCTCCGAGCATCGCGTCCATCGCCGCGTGGAGGACGACATCGGCGTCCGAGTGCCCGAGGAGGCCGGCCTCGCCCGGAAACGTGACGCCGCCGAGCACGAGGGGCCTCTCGCCGCCCACCCTGTGGACGTCGAAGCCGTGGCCGACCCGGAGCGCGTCGGCGGGATCGGCGACGCGACGGACGGCATCGTCCCAATCCGCTGGGGTCGTGATCTTGACGTTCATCGGATCTCCGGGGACCAGCGCGACCCGACGTCCGGCGCGCTCCAAAGCCTGGGCTTCGTCCGTGATCTCGCCTCCGGAGGCCAAGGCCTCGCGGAGAGCATCGATCATCCACTCGCGCCGCGCAGCTTGGGGCGTCTGTGCCGCATGAAGGGATCCCCGCTCGAGCGTACCCTCCACGAATCCCGCGCCGTCGTCCCGTTTGATCGTATCCGCGACGCGAACCGCCGGTGCGGCGGCGCCGTGTCGGCGCGCGGCGGCCACGACCGCTTCGACGAGGGGTGCGGTCACGAACGGCCGGGCCGCGTCGTGGACGAGGACGATTTCTGCGTCGCGAGCCGCCTCGAGGCCGGCCAGCGCGGAAGCGGCACGCGTCGCGCCGCCGGCGACGACGCCGGACACGCCGCCGATCGTGCCGAGGAAGGCCGCCCTCGGCCCGCCGATCTCTCCCGGAGGGACGACGACGTAGACCCCATCGATGCCGGGAATCGCCGCGAAGGCGCGGACGGAGCGCTCCACCACGGTGGCTCCGCCGAGATTGCGGAACTGCTTCGGGATCCCGCCGCCGAGCCGGGTCGAGCTGCCGGCGGCGACGACGATGGCGACCGCTCCCCTCATGGGCGGGACGAAGGTCTCAGACCTCCATCAACTCCTTTTCCTTCATCTTGCAGAGGCTCTCGATATCCGCGACGTACTTGTCGGTCTTCTTCTGAACGTCGTCGATGGCGCGGCGGGCGTCGTCCTCGGCCAGCTTGCCGTCCTTCTGGAGCTTCTTGAGCTCCTCGTTGGCATCGCGCCGTACGAGGCGCACGGCCGTTTTCGCCTCTTCGCCGAGGCCGCTCACTTTCTTGGCGAGCTGCTTCCGGCGCTCCTCGGTCAGGGACGGAATCGGGATGCGGACGAGCTTGCCGTCGTTCGCGGGGTTGAGGCCGAGGTCCGCGGAGAGGATCGCCTTCTCGATGGCGGGAAGAGCCGACGGATCGAACGGCTGCGCGACGACCATCGTCGGATCGGGGACCGACAGCTTCGCGACCTGATTGAGCGGCGTCATGGTCCCGTAGTAGTCGACCATCACGCCGTCGAACATCGACAGCGACGCCCGCCCGGTCCTGACCGCGGCCAGCTTGTGTCGCGCGTCCTGCAGGGTCGCGGCCATCTTTTTCTCGGCGTGCTCGATCACCGGCTTTTCCGACATGGTTCACTCCGATACGACAGAGCCGATCGCCTCACCTTGGATGACCCGTCGGATGTTCCCGTCCTGGCGGATGTCGAAGACGACGATCGGGAGCTTGTTGTCCATGCAGAGCGAGATGGCGGTGGCGTCCATCACCTTGAGCCCTCGCTCCAAGACTTCGCGATAGCCGATGCTGGGGATCCGGATCGCGGAAGGGTTCGACACGGGATCGGCGCTGTAGATGCCGTCGACCTTCGTCGCTTTGAGCAGGACCTCCGCCTTGATCTCCATCGCCCGCAGCGCGGCGGCGCTGTCGGTCGTGAAATACGGATTGCCAGTCCCGGCGGCGAGGATGATGACGCGGCCCTTCTCGAGATGGCGAATGGCTCGTCGCCGGATGAACGGCTCGGCGACCTGCCGGATTTCGATCGCGGAGAGCACGCGCGTCTGGATCCCGCGCTGCTCCAGCTGATCCTGGAGGGCGAGCGAGTTGATGAGCGTCGCGAGCATGCCCATGTGGTCGCCGCTGACGCGGTCCATCCCGACGGAAGCCGCCTTCACCCCGCGGAAGATGTTCCCACCGCCGACGACGAGCGCCAGCTCGACGCCGAGGCCGTGCACGGAGGCGATCTCGTCCGAAAGAACTCGAACCACCTCCGGGTCGATTCCGAAGCTGGACGCCCCCATCAGCGCCTCGCCCGAGAGCTTGAGGAGGACCCTGCGGTAGCGGAGCGTTCCTGCGGCTGGCATGGCGGCTAGGCGCTCTCGCCGAGGACGAAGCGAGCGAACCGCTTGACCGTCGTCCCGTCGCCGAGAAGCTGCTTGACGGTCTTGTCGGCGTCCTTGACGAACGGCTGCTCCAGGAGACAGGTTTCGCCGAAGAACTTCTCCAGGCGACCCGTGACGATCTTTTCGACGACCTGCGGCGGCTTGCCCGCCTTCTCGGCCTGGTCCTTCGCGATTTCCTGCTCGTCCGAGAGCACCTTGGCCGAGACCTCGCCGCGGCCGATGAAGCGGGGCGACGCGGCGGCGATGTGCATCGCGACGTCGCGAAGCAAGGCGGCCGTCCCGGGCTGCTCGCCCACCTTGGTCTCGGCCTCCACGAGCACGCCGATCTTCGCGCCGGTGTGGATGTACGCGCCGAGCACCCCGTGAGGTCCCCCGACCTCGAACTTGACGAACCGCCGCATCTGGATGTTCTCGCCGATTTTTCCCACCGCCTCGCCGATCGTCTGCCGGAGCGAGCGGCCATCCGCTCCCGCCGCATCGAGCAGCGCGTCGTGCGCCGCGGGATCCGGCGAGGAGCCGCGCGTCGCCGCGCCTCGCGCGATCGCGGCGTCGAGGGCCGCCTGCACGACCGCCTGGAAGTCTTGGCCACGGGCGCAGAAGTCCGTCTCGCAGTTCGTCTCGACGAGCACGCCGACCTTGCCCGCGGCGTCGGTGCGGGCGGCGATGACGCCTTCGCCCGTGACGCGGCCAGCCTTGTTCGCGGCGGCGGCGAGCCCCTTCTTCCGGAGGATTTTCTCGGCCTCTCCCAAATCGCCCTTGGCCTCGGCCAGGGCGCTCTTGCACTCCATCATGCCCACTCCGGTCTTCCCCCGGAGCTCCTTCACCAGACTCGCCGAGATCTCCATGGACTCCCCTTCACCCCTCATGCGCCAAAAAGCCCCGGCACGGCCGGCGGCCGCACCGAGGCTTCCGCTGCCGTTCGAGCGAATATCAGTCGGCCGTGGGCTCGTCCGTCGCCACGGCTTCCGCCACCTCGGCGCCTCCGCGTGCGCTCGCCGTGGTCCCGCGTCCTCGGAGCGCGGGCTTCGGCGCGTGGGACCGCAGCCTCTCGCGGCGCGCCTCGCGAGCGCGAACCCGCTCGGCAATGTTTTGAGTCGCCCCCGCTTTCTTCTCGGATTCGGCCTCGCGATCGCGCCTCGCGGAATCCCACACCGCCCGCCCCTCCAGGATGGCGTCGGCCACGCGACCGGCGAACAGCTTGATCGCGCGAATCGCATCGTCGTTTCCAGGGATCGGAAACTGCACCGGCTCGGGATCACAGTTGGTGTCGACGACGCCGATGACCGGAATCCCCAGCTTGTTCGCCTCGGCGATCGCGATCGCCTCGCAGAACGGATCCACGACGAACAGCGCTGCGGGGAGCGTGTCCATCCCCTTCAGGCCGGAGAGCGTCTTCTCGAGACGCGTGCGCTCCTTCTCGACCTGCGCCAGCTCTTTCTTCGTGACCTTCGCGTCGCGCTCGCCGGCGGCCATCTCTTCGAGATCCCGGAGGCGTGCCAGGCTCTTCTTGATCGTCGCGAAGTTCGTCAGCGTGCCGCCGAGCCAGCGCTGGTTGACGAAGCTCATTCCCGCGCGCGCCGCCTCTTCCGCGATCGTCTCCTGGGCTTGCCGCTTCGTGCCGACGAACAGGACGTTGCCGCCCTCCGCGGAGGTGCGCTCGACGAATGCGAGGGCGTCGCGAAAGAGCTTGACGGTCTTCTGGAGATCGATGATGTAGATCCCGTTTCGCGCCCCGAAGATGTAGTCCTTCATCTTGGGATTCCAGCGGCGGGTCTGATGGCCGAAATGGGCGCCGGCCTCGAGCAGCTCCTTCAGCGTGACGGAAACCAAGAACGTCCTCCTTCGATGCGTCAGCGCTTGCTGAACTGGAAGCGCTTGCGGGCGCCGGGTCGGCCGTACTTCTTTCTCTCGACCTTGCGCGGGTCGCGCGTCAGGAATCCCGCCTCCTTCAGCTTGCCGCGCAGCTCCGGGTTGTAAACCAGAAGCGCGCGGGCGATCCCGTGGCGGAGAGCGCCCGCCTGGCCGGAGGGGCCGCCGCCGCGCACGCGAACGAGGATGTCGAACTTGTCCGCCGTTTCGGTGATCACGAGCGGCTGCCGGATGATCATCTTCAGCATCTCGTTCGGGAAGTACTCGTCGAAGGTCTTCGTGTTGACCGTGATCTCGCCGCGGCCGGGCCGGAGATAGATGCGTGCCGCGGAAGTCTTTCTGCGTCCCGTGCCGTAGTACTGAATGGCCGCGTCGCTCAACGCCGTCTCCTCGGATCCTTCGTCAATTCCGGACCGCGTCCGGAATGGCGAGCGCCTTCGGCTGCTGCGCCGCGTGGGGATGCTTCGCCCCCACGTAGACCTTCAACTTTCTGGCCATCGCCTTGCCCAGGCTGCTCTTGGGGAGCATCCCCTTCACGGCGAACTCGACGAGCCTCTCGGGATGCGTCTCGAGGAGCTTCCCGGCCGCCACCTGCTTGAGCCCGCCCGGATAGAGCGAATGGTGCCTGTAGATCTTCTCGGTCGGCTTCCGGCCGGTGAGCCTGACTTTTTCGGCGTTGACCACGACGACGTGGTCCCCGGTGTCGGTGTGCCTCGCATAAACCGGCTTGTGCTTGCCGGCGAGGTGCGACGCAACGACCGTCGACAGACGGCCGAGAGTCATGCCCGAAGCGTCGACCACCCACCAGCCACGCTGGATGTCGCCTCGCTTCGGAACATACGTCTTCATCGAATGACCTCGAACCGTCGCGTATCAGCAAGGGCGCTCAGACCCGAATGCCGGGACGAACGCAACCTTATAGCAACGCCCTAAACCGGTGTCAAGGGAAGCACTTCCGCGCTTCGCGGGGCCGGAGCCGGTTGCTATACTCGACCGGTGCCGGTCTCGCCAGAGCGCCCTGAGCCTTCACGCGTGAAGGAGATGTTCGGAGAGATCGCCCGGCGGTACGACCTTCTGAATCACCTCCTGAGCTTCAATCGGGACGCCGGCTGGCGCCGGAGCGCCGCCGCCGAGGCCTGCCCTGCTCCCGGACTTCGGGTCCTGGATCTTTGCGGGGGGACGGGCGACCTCTCGGTCGCACTCTCCCGGAATCCGGCGACGCCGTCTCTCGTCGTCTGCTGCGACTTCGCACGCCCGATGCTCCTGCGCGCCATGCCGAAGCTCGCGAAGGAGCCGGGCGGGCGCTGCGTCGTGGTCGAGGGGGACGCGCTGCGGCTGCCGTTCCGGGACCGATCGTTCGACGCCGTCGCCGTGGCCTTCGGCGTGCGCAACCTGGTCGATATGAGGACCGGGTTAGCCGAGATCCTGCGGATCCTCGAGCGCGGCGGCCGACTCGTCGTCTTGGAGTTCAGCCGCCCGACCGGCCCGCTGTTGTCGCGCGTCTACCGGTACTACTTGAACCGCATCGTCCCACGGCTCGGCGACGGCGTCTCCGGAAGATCCGGACCGTACGTCTATCTCGCGCGAACGATCGGCGAGTTCCCGGAGCCCGATCTCCTCGCCGGCATGATCCGCGAGGCCGGTTTCGCGGGGGTCGGATGGCGGCCGCTCAGCGGTGGGATCGTCTGCCTTCACACCGCTCTCCGGGGATGACGGGACGTCCGCTCGTCAGTCGTCCGTCTGCCAGAGCGTGATCGAGACTCGCGGGAGGTCCCATCCTGGGGGAGGCCAGTTGTACCTGATCGTCGGATCCCAGTACAGGCTCGCCGTTCCGGCCGCCTTGCGGCCGCTCGGCGTGCCGGCGTAAGTCACCACCGAGCCGTCGTAGTAGGGCGTGCCGTCCGAATCGAACTGCCCGGACAGATAGAGGATCCCCCACACGATGGCGTCGTGCGTCACGGAAGGTCCTAGCGGATTGCAGATCGGAGTCGGCGTCGCAGGCGGCGGAATCACGGGGTTGTAGGTATCTCCCCAGTCGACCACGATGGGATCGGCCAGGTCCGTTATCCCCGTGAAGCGCAAATTGACGCATTGGTTTTGTTCGTCTGGATCTTGGATTCCGTTCTCGTTCTTGTCGCGGAACGGCTCGCCGGGGAACGTGAACGTGGCCGGCCGGCCGGGGGAGCCGTTCACGCTCCAGAGCTGCGTGTTGAGGTAGAGAAAGCCGCGCACGCCGTATCCCGCCCCCAATATGCGGATGGGAGGGGTCAGGTTGGCGGCGACGCCGCTGACGTCGAAATCGTGCGGTGCTTGCCCGTCCGTGGTGTCGAAGAAGAAGAATCCGGTCTTGCCGTCGGTGAGCTGCTCGAACTCCGCCGACGGCCCGTATCCGTTCTCGCGAAACTTCGATCCCGTGTCCCAAGAGTAGTAGTGGACGTCGCTCGCGCCAGATCTCGCGATTCCTCTCCAGGTGTCGTAGTCGAATTCCGGGCACGGGACGTTCGGGTAGCTCTGGAACTTGTTCGATT
>CAZEII010000089.1:0-9028 GCA_964511835.1 uncultured Acidobacteriota bacterium
CGCGGCCCGACGACGACGGCGCCGCGGCCGCGGGCCGCGATGAGGTCGCTGGCCATGCGCGCGACGCGCGGATCGTCGAAGGGATGATCGGCGAATCGCCCGAGGGCGGCCTCGAGCGCGGACACCTCGTTGGGGAGGGTCGCTCCTCGCTCCAGGAGTCTCGCGACGAGCTTCCCGAGCGCGACGGGAACGAGCGCACTCTGGACGGCGACGCGGTGATCTGCGGCGCCGCCGGTGAGGGAGTACACCGCCTCGACCGCATAGAGCCGGTTCATCGTGCCGTCGGACGCGCGGCGTCTGGCGGCCCAGGCGCGCGCGTTCGCGAGGGCCGTGGGATCGTCGAACAGGACATCGGCATCGAACGCGGCGACGACGTCGGCCTTCGTCAGATCGAGATGGGCGCGCAGCGGACGGCCGAAGGCCAGCGCCGCGCCTTCGCGCGCGGCGTCGCGCGAGAGCGGATCCCACTCGACCCAGACCGCCTTGGGGAACGCGGTCGCGAATTGCGCCTTGAGTCGGGCAAGCGTCGGGGATGAGCTCGGCTCCGCGAGCACGCGAAGCCCTTGGCCGCCGTTCGCCTTGAATCTCGCAAACTGAGGTCCCGCCCAAGCGACGAACTGGTCCTTGGACCGCGACGCCGCACCGGACCCCTTCGCCCGCTCGACGAGCTCCGTGCTGCGATCGGGATCGTAGAGCTGCAGGACGGTCGCCTGCGTCATCGCATCGGTCGCGCCCAGGCTCTGCGGATGCGACGGGTTCCCCTCGACCTTGATCGGCCGGCCGTCGTAGCTGGTCACGAGCAGGCCGGTCGCCGCCCCTTGCAGGTCGAAGGAAGTTGCGTAGCGCTCCGTCGCGCCGGGGACGTAACCCTCAGGAAGGTGGGCGAATGGAACGATCGTCTCCGCCGGCCAGCGCCTGCAGGAGGTGATCCCCGCCAGGGCGACCGACGCCCCCATCAATCTGAGAAAATCGCGGCGCGATGCGGACAGCATCTCGTCCGCAGCGCTCGGGAATTCGCGGCCGACGAGCGTTCGGTACGCGGGGTCACCGGCCAGATCGTCGAGGCTCCGCCAGAGTGCTGGGCCTCGCGATCGATTCCCTAGCGATGACATGTGCTGCAATCCTCGGACGGGCTCAGCTTGTACTGGTCGCGGATTCTACGGCCGAACGAGGCGCGATCGACCCCGGCGGGCGGCGTCCAGTCCATCTGCGTCGCCAGCTCCGGCGGTCGCAGGTGCGGGTCCGGATTGCGGTGGCAGTCCAGGCACCACGCCATGGACAGCCTCTGCGCCTGGTAGACGACCTCCATCTTGTCGACGCGATCGTGGCATTCGACGCAGCCGACCCCGCGCCTCACGTGGGCCGAGTGGTTGAAGTAGACGTAGTCGGGGAGATCGTGGACGCGCACCCAGGGGACCGGCATGCCGGTCGCATTGCTCTCGCGCACCGGTGTCAGCTTCGTCGAGGACCCCCGGATGTTGGTGTGGCAGTTCATGCAGGTCTGGGTGGGCGGGATGGCCGCGTGCGCCGCGACATCGACCGTCGTGTGACAGTACCGGCAGTCCATCCCCATCTCCCCGGCGTGGAGCGCGTGGGAGTAGGGAACAGGCTGCACGGGGGCGTAGCCGACGTCGGTCGTGGCGGGCGAGCCCCCGTACCAGACCAAGAGGACCAGAAAGACCGGAAGACCGAGCCCGACGCCTGCGACGAGAGGCTTCAGATCGTCGACCCAGCGCGGGAAGACGAACGGACTTCCTTGGTCGTTTTCCATGGCGGGTCGCTCACTATATCGAGAGCGTACGCCGCGCTGCAAGCGATGGAAACGATACGACTTCGGGCCGTTTCGGCCCTCGCGATTACGAGCGGAACTTGATGCCGCAACCGATCGACTTCGTCTCCTTCACCGAGACTTCCTTGCCGGCGACGACCGCGTCGAGCGCGTTCTTGAGGTACGCGTTCTCGACCTTCGAGGGCTCCTGCCCGTTGTCGTCGATGGCGCCGTGATAAACGAGCTTCCCGTCCTTGTCGAAGAGGAACGCTTCCGGCGTCCGGGTCGCGCCGAATGCACGGGCCACGTTCGAGGTGTCGTCGACCACGTACGGGTACTGCATGCCGCGCTCCTTGGCGCGCTGCTGCATGACGTCGTAGGCGTCCTCGGCCGCAACTTTGGGGTCGTTCGCGTTGATCGCGATCACGCCGATCCCCTTCGCCGAATACGTGTTGCCGAGATTGACGATCCTCTCCTCCCACATCTTGGCGAACGGGCAGTGGTTGCAGGTGAACACGACCAGCGTGCCATTTTTCTCCTGGACAGCGGCGAGGGTCTTCTCGCTGCCGTCGACACCCTTCATCTTGACGTCGGCCATCGGCATCGTGGAGCCGATCTTGAGGGGGCCGTCCGCAAGCGCGGCGGAGACGGCGAGTCCGAGGATCACGGGAATTGCGAACAGGGCGTTGCGGGTCATCGAGCCTCCTTGGTGTCGAGCGCTTCGAGCACGCGCTTCTTGATGACGGGGTAGCTGGCCTTTCCTTCCCACATCTTGACGAAATTGCCGGAACCGTCGTACAGGAACGTCGCGGGGATTGCCCCCGACCACTTGCTCTCCAAGCCGTCGACGAACTTCTCGTCATTCCCGATGCGGATGAATGTCGGGAAATCGACCCCTTGGCTCGTCAGAAACTTCGTCGCTTGGGATTCGGCTCCGGGAAAATCCACCGAGACGAGGACCAGCCGGAGCCCTTGCGGGGCGAAATCGCGGGCGACATGAAGCAGGTCTGGGAACTCCTCCCGGCAAGGGGAGCACCACGTGGCCCAGACGTTGACGAGAACCGCCGACGCACCCGGTCTCTTGACCTCGGCGAGGATCGCCGGGGCTTCGGCGGGGGACGGCGTGGGGGCCGATTTGGTCCCCGCGGCCACCGTGGTGGCCAGTAATAGGGCCGGTATGAGGGGCATGCTCGCTAGAGGATGACCCAAGGGTGTCGTTCTGTCCAACGGCGCACGCCTAGGACGGCGCGGGTACCATGAAAGGGCGTAGGCAACGGGAGGCCCCATGAACCTTCGTCGCACGATCGCCACCTTCTGCTTTCTGGTCGCCGCGGTCTCGCCCGCCACGGCCCGGATCGACGTCACGCTCGATCAGGAATCGCTGAACGGCCTGCTGGCGTCGATGGCTCCCGACCATGTCGAGGTCGGCCTCGCCGCCGGTCGTAGCCTGACCATCCAAATGAAGGACCTCGCCGTGACCGGATTCGACCCTGCCGCCGGGCCGAATGGCGGCATTGTGGCGTCGCTGCGAGTGCTGGTTCCGGACCTCGGGATCGACCTTCCTGTCACCCCACACCTCGTGCTGGAAGTCTCGGACGCCGGAGGCGGGCGCAAGGCGTCCGTCCTGCGTTTCGACAAGGTTCTCATCAATCTCCCGCTGACCGGCCCCGTCGACGTCGCGGCGCTGCTCCCCCCTTTGTCGCTCCTGCCGGACGGGGCCTGGGTGGTCAATTCGGCCCGCGGAAAGGTCCGCGTCCAGCCCACGCTCGTGGACGCGAAGACGGGAGCGAAGAATATTCGTCTGGGTTACACGCTGGACCTCGCGCCGGCGGAGGGGAAATAGCGGTTTGTCCGATACATTTCAAACACTGAGCCGCCTGCTTCGAGAGCGGATCCTCGTTCTCGACGGGGCGATGGGGACGATGATCCAATCCCTGCGCCTCGAGGAGGCCGACTTCCGCGGCCGCAGGTTCGCGGACCACCCCCGCGATCTTCGGGGCTGCAACGACCTGCTTTCGTTGACCCAACCCGAGGCGATCGAGGAGATCCACGCGAAGTACCTCCGCGCGGGCGCGGACATCGTCGAGACCAACACGTTCAACGCGCAGGCGATCTCGCTCGGGGATTACGGGATGCAGGCTTTCGCCTACGAGATGAACCGCGCCTCGGCGGAGATTGCGGTACGTGCGGCGCGAGCGGCGACCGCGGCGAACCCGCGGAAGCCTCGGTTCGTCGCCGGATCGATGGGACCGACGAACCGGACGGCGTCGCTCTCGCCGGACGTCGAGAACCCAGCGTTTCGGGCGGTGACGTTCGACGAGCTGGTCGCCGCCTACAAAGACCAGGCGCGCGGGCTCCTCGACGGCGGGGTTGATCTGCTCGTTCCCGAGACGACCTTCGACACGCTGAACCTGAAAGCGGCGCTGTTCGCGATCCAGGCACTGTTCGCCGAGCGAGGCGAAGCGGTGCCGGTCATCGCGTCGCTGACGATCACCGATCAGAGCGGGCGCACGCTATCGGGGCAGACGCTCGAGGCGGCGTGGGTCTCGATCTCACACGCGCCGCTCCTGGCGACGGGCTTGAACTGCGCGCTCGGTGCGACGCAGATGGCTCCCTTCCTCGAAGACCTGCAGCGCACCGCACCGCTCCCGATCTCGTGCTACCCGAACGCGGGACTTCCGAACGAGTTCGGCCAATACGACGAGACGCCGTCGCAAATGGCCGCGACGCTTCGGGAATTCGCGCGCGAAGGCTGGGTCAACGTGGTCGGCGGGTGCTGCGGCACGACTCCCGCGTTCATTGAAGCCATCGCCGGTGCGGTCGAAGGGCTGCCTCCTCACGCTCCCGTCGAAAGGACCCCCTTCACGCAGCTCTCGGGGCTGGAGCCCCTGACCATCCGTCCCGACTCGAACTTCATCGTCATAGGGGAGCGGACCAATGTCACCGGCTCGAAGCGCTTCGCACGCTTGATCGCGGCGGACGACTACGAGGCCGCCCTTGACGTCGCGAAGGACCAGGTCGCAGGAGGCGCCAATGTCCTCGACGTCAACCTGGACGAGGGACTCCTGGACTCCGAGCGCGCGATGACGACCTTCTTGCACCTCATCGGGTCGGAGCCTTCGATCGCCAAGCTCCCGATCATGGTCGACAGCTCGAAGTGGAGCGTGCTCGAGGCGGGGCTCAAGTGCCTGCAGGGAAAGGGGGTCGTGAACTCGATCTCGCTCAAGGAAGGGGAGGAGGTCTTCCGCGGCCAGGCGGCGGTCGTCCGGCGGTACGGCGCGGCGGTCGTCGTCATGGCGTTCGACGAGGAAGGCCAGGCAGTCACGACGGAGCGCAAGATCGCGATCGCGAAGAGGGCGTATCGCATCCTCACGTCCGAGATCGGCTTCCCTCCTCAGGACATCGTCTTCGACCCGAACATCCTCACGGTCGCGACGGGGATCGAGGAGCACGACCGCTACGCGCTGGCCTTCATCGAGGCCGTTGCCGGCATCAAGCGCGAGTGCCCCGGCGCGAAAGTCTCCGGGGGCGTCAGCAACATCTCGTTCTCGTTCCGGGGCAACGAGCCGGTGCGCGAGGCAATGCACGCCGCGTTCCTCTATCACGCAATCCGCTCCGGCCTCGACATGGGGATCGTCAACGCCGGGCAGCTCGCGGTGTACGACGACATCCCGCAGGACCTGCTGGAACACGTGGAAGACGTGCTGTTCGCGCGGCGCCCCGATGCGACCGAGAGGCTGGTGGCCTTCGCGGCCTCGGTCACGGGCGGCGCGCGGAAGGAAGAGCGCGACGCGGCCTGGCGAGAGGCTCCGGTCGAGAGGCGGCTCGAGCACGCGCTGGTCCACGGGATCGTCGACCACATCGTGGAGGACACGGAAGAGGCGAGGACGCGCTACGGACGCCCGCTCGCGGTGATCGAGGGCCCTCTGATGGCGGGCATGAACGTCGTCGGTGACCTTTTCGGCTCGGGAAAGATGTTCTTGCCGCAGGTCGTCAAGAGTGCGCGGGTCATGAAGAAGGCCGTCGCTCACCTCCAGCCGTTCATGGAGGAAGAAAAGCAATCGACGGGCTCCTCCGGCGCGCGCGCGAAGGTCCTCACGGCGACGGTCAAGGGCGACGTCCACGACATCGGGAAGAACATCGTCGGCGTCGTTCTCGGCTGCAACAACTTCGAGATCGTCGACCTCGGCGTGATGGTGCCGTCCGAGACCATCCTGCGCGCGGCTCGCGAGCGGGACGTTCAGGTCATCGGCCTATCGGGCTTGATCACCCCGTCGCTCGACGAGATGGTCCACGTCGCGCGTGAGATGAAGCGCCAGGGGTTCACCCTCCCGCTCCTGATCGGCGGGGCGACGACTTCCAAGAAGCACACTGCGATCAAGATCGCTCCCGAGTACCCGGGGCCGGTCATCCACGTCGTCGACGCCTCGCGCGCCGTCGACGTTCTCTCGAGCCTGACGAGCTCCGCCCTGCGCGAGCCGTTCCTCGCCCAATCGCGCGCGGAGGACGAGAAACTGCGCGCGGCGTTCGCATCGCGCGAGACGGCGCCCGCGATCTCGCTCGCCGCCGCCCGCGCGCGGAGGCCGGCTTACGCCTGGTCGCAGAACGGCGTCTCCCCGCCCGGGTTCTTCGGCACGCGCCGTCTCCCCGCGTTCCCGCTCGACGAGCTGCTCCCGTACATCGATTGGACGCCGTTCTTCCACGCCTGGGAGCTCAAGGGGACCTACCCGCGCATCCTCGAGCACCCCGCTCATGGGAAAGCCGCGCGCGAGCTCTACGAATCGGCGCAGGCGCTGCTTTCGGGGATCGTCGAGAAGCGCCTGTTGCACGCGTTCGGCGTCTACGGTTTCTTCCCGGCGAACGCCGAGGGCGATGACGTCGTGATCTGGGACAACCCGTCCCGATCGAAGGAGATCGCGCGCTTCCATTTCCTGCGCCAGCAGGTCGACAGGTCCAGGTCGGAGCCCATGCTCTCGCTCGCGGATTTCATCGCCCCGGTCGAGTCCGGCATCGTCGATTCGATCGGCGCGTTCGCGGTGACGGCGGGGATCGGCCTCCCCGCTCTTCTCAAGAAATTCGAGGCCGACCACGACGACTACAACGCGATCCTGGCGAAGTCCCTAGCGGACCGCCTCGTCGAAGCGTTCGCCGAGTGCCTGCACGGGCGCGTGCGCATCGAGTACGGCTACGGCCGCGACGAGCGCCCGACGCTCGACGATCTCCTCCACGAGAGATATCGCGGCATTCGCCCCGCCCCCGGATATCCTGCCTGCCCCGACCACAGCGAGAAGGCGACGCTGTGGCGCCTGCTCGACGTCGAGAACGCGGCGTCGATCCGTTTGACCGAGAGCTTCGCGATGCATCCGGCCGCATCGGTCAGCGGCCTGTACTTCGCGCACCCGGACTCCCGCTACTTCTCCGTCGGCAAGATCGGGAAGGACCAGGTCGAGGACTACGCCCGCCGGAAGGGAGTCCCGATCGCCGACGTCGAGCGGTGGCTCCGTCCGAACCTCGACTACGAGACCTAGGTCGGTGCCGGCCGTCGTCCTGCTTGCGATGGCGCTCTCGGTCGCGCCCGCGCCGCGGCCGGCCGCCGATCGGCCGAGCGTCGTGCTGATCACGCTGGACACGACGCGCGCCGACCGCCTGGGATGCTACGGTCGCCGGGACGCGGGGACACCGAATCTCGACCGGCTCGCCGCGTCCGGTGTACGGTTCGCCGATGCATGGTCCCCCGCGCCGATCACGCTGCCGTCTCATCTTTCGATCCTGACCGGCTGCACGCCGCCGACTCACGGGGTGCGCGACAACGGCGGCGGGAAGTTCGACGGTCACGTCCCGACGCTCGCGACGAGGTTCACGGCCGCAGGCTATCGGACCGCCGCCGTCGTCTCGGCGTCGGTGCTCGATTCGACCTGGGGCGCGAGCGCCGGCTTCGCCGTCTACGACGACCGGCTGGACATGACGAGAGAGCGCAAGGCCGCCGCCGCCACGGCGCGCGCTCTGGAGATCCTCGGACCCGCGACGGAGCCGTACTTCCTGTGGGTGCACTACTACGACCCCCACTTCAAGTACGACCCCCCCGCTCCTTTCTCGGAGCGGTTCAAGGACGATCCTTATCAAGGCGAGATCGCCTTCGTCGATTTCGAGCTGGGCCGGCTTCTCGCCGCCCTCGACAAGCTCGCGCGCAAGCCGATCGTCGTCGTCGCCGCCGACCATGGCGAGGCCCTCGGCGAGCACGGCGAGCGGACGCACGGCATCCTCACCTACCGCTCGACCTTGCGCGTCCCCCTCCTGGTCGCGGGACCGGGAATTCCCGCGGGACGCGTCGTCGCCGATCCGGTTTCCCTCGTCGACATCGCGCCGACGGTGGCGGAGCTGGCAGGCCTCCCGGCGGCCAAGCTGCAGGATGGAGTGTCTCTTGCCGGGGTTGTCCGCAGGGCCGCGACGGCACCTCCCTCGCGCGCTCTCTACTTCGAATCGATGCTCCCGCTCAACTCCTACGGCTGGGTCCCCCCGCGCGGGCTCACGGACGGACGCTATACGTACATCGAGCTGCCGAAGCGAGAGGTCTACGACCTGCGGAGCGATCCGGACCAGGCGAAGAATCTCTACTCCTCCACCGACCCCCTTTCCGCGAGCCTCGCGCGGCGCTTCGACACGCTGACCGCAGGCCTGGCCAAGCGCGCGAGTCAAGGCGCGCCGGCCACCCTGACCGACGAACAGCGCGCGAAGCTGTCCTCCCTCGGCTACTTCCCCGGCGCCGCTCCGGCATCGCCGGCGGCGACGCTCGACCCGAAGGACGTGATCGACCTCGCCGACAAGGTCGAGCGGGCGATGCAGCTGCACGTGTCCGGACGCGACGAGGAGGCGATCGCGATGACGACCGAGATCCTCCGCCGCAATCCCGAAAACGTGCGCGCGCTCTCGATCCGAGGCCAGGCGCTTCTCGCGCAGAAGCACTACCGCGAAGCCGCATCGGCCTTCGCCGAGGTCGTCGCGAAGACTCCGACGGTCGCCGTCAATCGGTGGGACCTGGGCACCAGCCTCGCGGGAGCCGGCGAGACGGAGAAGGCCGAGGCGGAGTGGCGTAAGGCGATCGATCTCGAGCCGCATCTCCCCGAGCCGCGCGCCTCCTTGATCGCGTCACTTCGAGGTCGCGGCGAGACGGCGAAAGCCGTCGTGGCGGCGAAGGAAGCCGCCACCTCCGGTGCCGAGAGTCCGGAGCTCGACTTCGAGATCGGGCTCGCCCACGAAGCC
>CAZEII010000090.1:0-8516 GCA_964511835.1 uncultured Acidobacteriota bacterium
TCCCCTTTTCTGCTGTGGAAATCGTCCGGATGGCGGTGGGGGCTGTGGACGGAGTTGCGGATGCGGGCTGTGCACAGTGTTATCAGATTGAAGCATAAGCACTTATTTGGAAGGCCCAATGTGCGCGGCTGTGGATCGACTCGGACGTATCACCGATATGCGGGAGGGACCATCGACAGGATTTCCACAGGGGGGGACGGAATCGCGGAGGCGCACCCGCAGTCCCCCATCAAAGTCATGGAGATCGCGGCGGACATTGGCTACATTTGACGACGTGACCATTTTCCATCTGAGGCGGGCCTACCACGACTCGCTCTCCAACATGCGGGGCTGGCTGCTCGACGCGAAGTTTTCCGAGCGCCTGACGGTGCTCGACCGCCTGTCGATCATCGACGCCTGGCAGCAGGAGATGGTCGAGTACTTCACGAAGAACGGCTACTGCTTCGCCTGCAATCGGCGAGTCAGCCGCTGCACCTGCCCCCACGACCTGCAGTAAACCCCCGCAGTACTCGCTTGGCGCCGCGATTCGTCACCCCCAACGCCGAGCAGGTTCGCGCCGTGCTCGCCGAATCGCACGCACTCTGGGGCGCGGGTCTCACGGTTCCCGATTACGTCGAGATGTGGGAGGAGCTGGCCGCCTCGCGCTGGGGCCGCTCCTGGTATTCCTGGCGCGCGCTCGTCGACGACGACGGACGCGTGCTCTCGAGCCTGAAGCTCTACCGCCCCGCTCTCTCTCTCGGTGGAGCCATCGATCGCACGACCGCGATCGGCGCCGTCTACACGCCGCGTGCCGCGCGCCGCCGCGGACACGGCGCCGCGCTGATCCTCGCAACGCTCGAAGAAGCGGAGAGCCGCGGCGACCGGTCGGCGATTCTCTTCACCGACATCGGGACGGAGTACTACAACAAGCTCGGCTTCGTCGCGCTCCCGTGCGAGGACGCGATCGGCACGCTCGCCGACGTCGACGCGAGAGCGGACGGAAGGATCTCGTTTCGCGAGATGAAGGCGAGCGACCTCGACGCCGTCGTCCGCGCGCACGACGCCACGTGCGTCGGACGCCCGATCGCGATCGCGCGCGACCGCGACCACTGGGAGTTCTTGCTCCTGCGCGCGGCGACGTTCTTCCGGCGCCTGGACGGCTCGGATCTCTCGCGCCGCTTCATGATCGCGACCGAATCGGGGCGCGCGATCGGTTATCTCGTCGCCGTCCTCGGGTCGGGGGAGTGGAATCTGCGCGAGGTCGACGCGTTCGACGGGCGACCCGCCACGGTCGCGCGGATCCTCGGCGCCGGCGCCGCCACCGCGAGCGCCGATTCGGCCGCGACCGTGTGGGGATGGATACCGCGCGGGTACTGGGCTCTCGTCCCGACCTGGCGCCTGCGGCCGCAGCCGCGCGTGCGGGCGATCCCGATGATCCGCCCGCTCTGCGGACGCGACCTTCCCGGCGGGCTCGACACGCTCGACGGCGCGTTCGTCCCATACCTGGATCAGTTCTAAAGCCTTAAGCGCCTTGACAGTCCGGGGACCGCGGATACACTCGCCCGGGCTCGCATATGGCGCTTTTCCGAATCTCCCCCCGGGCGCTCTGTTTTCTCTTCATCATGATGGCAGCGATCGCATCACCCGCCGCCGATGCCGCTTCCCGGGCGGAAGCCCCCGGCCTGCCCCCGGGGGTCAAGCTGTCCGCCCAGCACATCGGGGCCGACGAGACCAACCATGCGATCGTCGCCGAGGGAGACGTCACGATCGAATCGGGCCAAGGCCGGATCCAGGCCGACCGGATCACCTTCCGGGAGGGGCACATCGTCGAGGCGGACGGCAACGTGCTCCTGGTCTGGGGGACGAACCGGATCTCCGGCACCCACATGGTCTACGACATGGGCGTCAAGGACGACCCCGACCCCGAGAAGCGAATCGCGCGCGGCGTGATCGAGAACGCCGTCGGCCAGGTCGATCCCGAGTTCTACTTCGACGCCCTCAAGGTCGACACCATCGGCGACGACCGCGTCATCCTCCACACGGCCACCGTCACCACCTGCACGCAGCCGGTGCCCTACTGGTCGTTCCAGGTCTCGACCGCGAAGATCAAGCTCGAGGGGTACGCGCACATGTACAACCTGCGCGCCCGCATCAAGAAGGTCCCCTTCTTCTATATGCCGTATCTGCTCTGGCCGGTGAAGCGCGAGCGGGCCCCGGGGCTGCTCTTCCCCGAGTTCGGCGCGACCTCGCAGCGCGGGTGGTTCCTCTCGCTTCCGGTGTTCGTCCCGATGGGAGCCAGCGCCGACATCACGTTCTTCCCCGAGTACTACACGATCGGCGGCTGGGCCGGAGGCGCCAAGCTGCGCGTGATGCCCAATCGCGACGGCTACGCCGAGGCCGAGGCGACCTACATCGACGATCAGGTCACGCACACCGGCCGGTACCGCGTGCTGCTCAAGCAGACGCAGAACTTCCTCAACGGCTTCCGGATGGTCTCCGACGTCGACATCGTCAGCGACTTCAACTACTACACCGACTTCGTCCGCAACCTGACCTACGCCAGCTCGCCGACGATCCTCGGCCGAATGACCTTCACCCGGAACGGCCCCTGGACGACGATCCTCGTTCAGGAGCAATACCGCGAGCAGCTCTTCTTCGACGGCTCGACGCTCGTGCAGACGACGCTTCCCGAGATCGAGTGGCGCGGCCGCAGCCGTCGCATCGGGAACTCGCCGTTCTACTTCACCTACGTCAGCTCGGTCGCCTCGATCCGCCAGGACAGCACGCGCCTCCAGACCAGCTACCTGCGCGGCGACCTCTTCCCGACCCTCTCCGCGCCGTTCTCGCCCACCGGATGGCTCGACATCACCCCGACCATCGCCTATCGCAGCACCTACTGGTCGGACAGCCAGGTTCCCCCGGATCCGACGCTCCCGCCGCCGTCGACCGTGACCGTGACGAACCAGGACCTCTGGCGCAACCTCTTCTCAGGCAGCCTGGACATCCGCGGCCCGAAGCTCATCCGCATCTTCGAGCTGAAGCCGAAAGTTGAGAAGGATGAGAAGGAAGGGGAGGCGAAGCCGCCGGTCCGCAAGGTGAAGAACACCATCGAGCCCCGGCTCCTCTACACCTACCAGCAGGCTTTCGACCGCAACAGCGAGGTGATCGTCTACGACGACGTCGACGCCTTCGGCGCCAACGCGAACTCGCTGACCTACGGCGTCGCCACGCGTGTGCTCGTGCAGCGTCCGCGCGCGGCGCCGGAGCCCCCGGGCAGCTCGGGGGAGAAGATCCTCGTCCCCGAGGGGGAATCGGGGAAGCTCCGCGAGGCTCCCTCCGCGACGCCGCCGACGCCCGGGACCGTCGATCCCAGCCTCACGCCCCCCGCTCCGGAGGAGACGAAGAACGCCCCGCTCGAGCCCGTCGAGGTCGCGAGCGTCGAGGTCGCCCAGAGCTACTCGTTCGACACTCCCGTCTCGCTGGCCCACAAGGACGCGCAGAACCCCACGGCCGAGGAGAGGTCGCACTTCTCGGGCGTGGCGCTCACCGGCCGGTACAACCCGAGCGCGCTCTTGAGCTTCAACCTCACCGGCCGCTACGACATCCTCTTCAACGCCATCAGCGACGTCAGCCTCTCGGGGAACTTCAAGCAGTCGATGGCGCAGGGACTGTTCTCGGTCGTCTACCGGAACGGGCTCGGCGTGGATTCGACCGGCGCGCCGATCAAGGACGCGACGCAGGTCCGCTTCCAGGGGAACTTCGGGCCGATCGCCAGCCGCATCCGCCTCGGCATCGACGCGACGTACAACGTCACGCCGCTGCCGACCGAAAAGCACCTCCCGTACCGCCGCTTCCGTCTGGAGTACTACACGCAGTGCTGCGGCTTCCTCGCCGAGTACCTGCTGTCGGAGTACTCAGCCTTCCCGCGCCGGGAGTTCCGCTTCGCCGTCGACCTGCGCGGCATCGGGAAGCTGTTCGACTTCAACCAGGCGAACCAGTGAGCGGCCCGATCCTCGTCCTGGGGGGCACCGGACTGCTCGGGCGCGCGATGGACGCCGAGCTGACCCGCCGCGACCGCCCGTTCATCGCCCCCGGCCGGGCCGGACTCGACCTCGCCGACCTCGAGGCGCTCGGCCCGCGCATCGAGGCCTACCGTCCCTCGGCGATCTTCAACCTCGCCGGATTCACCGACGTCGGCGCCGCCGAGCGCCCCGAGAATGCCGCCGCCGCGACCACGCTGAACGCCTCGCTCCCCGGCGCGCTCGCGGCCATGTGCGCGCGTCTCGCCATCCCGTTCCTCCACATCTCCACCGACTACGTCTTCGACGGCGGGAAGGGGACGCCCTACGTCGAGGACGACCCGGTTCGGCCGCTGCAGATCTACGGCGCGACCAAGCTCGAAGGAGAGCGCGCCGCGCAGGCGCACTACGCCGACACCCTGATCGCGCGCGTGTCGACGCTTTACGGCCCCGGCCGCCCGGAGCGCCCGGCCTACGTCGACGCCATCCTCGCGCAGGCGCGCTCGCGAGCCGCGGAGCCGGGCGCCGCGCTCGAGCTCGTCGAGCCGCCGGTGTCCTCGCCGACCTACGCTCCCGACGCCGCCCCGGCTCTCGTCGAGCTCCACGATCGCGGCGTCACCGGCGTCGTCCACGTCGTCAACGACGGCGCCGTGAGCCGCCTCGGCCTCGCTCGTGCCGTCGTCGAGCTGGCCGGCCTCGCCGACCGCGTCGCCGTGCGCACCCGTCCCGAGCCCGAGGGCGGTCTGCGCCGCCCCGCCTACTCGGTGCTCGACACGTCGAAGCTGGAATCGCTGATCGGCCGGAGGCTGCCGCCCTGGAATGATGCCGTGGCGAGGTACATCGCGGAGCTGGGGAGCGCCACGAATTGAGGATGCCGAGTTGAGAGTGCTGGTGACGGGCGTCACCGGGTTTCTCGGCGGACGCATCGCCGGGAAGATCGCGGAGGCTGGCCACGCCGTGCGCGGCTTCGTGCGCGACCCGGTCCGGTGGGGCGACCGGCCGGCGAACGCGGAGATCGCGACGGGCGACATGCTCGACGCGGCGTCGCTCACTCGCGCCGCCGCCGGCTGCGACGCCGTCGTCCACTGCGCCGCGATGGTCAAGGCCTGGGCGAAGGACCGGACGATCTTCGACCGCGTCAACGTCGACGGCTTCCGCCACGCGCTCGATGCCGCGAAGGCAGCGAAGGCGCGCCTCTTCTACACGTCCTCGTTCATCGCGCTCGGCCCGACCGACGGCGAGACCTTCGACGAGGAGACCCCGCGCTGGCCCGGACCCCCGCACAACGATTACGAGCGGACCAAGATGGCCGCCGACAGGCTCGCGCGCGAGGCCGCGAAGGCGGGCGCTCCGATCGTACGCCTCTACCCCGGCGTCGCCTACGGTCCCGGCGCTCTGACCAACGGCAATCACGTCGTCGAGAACCTGCTCCTGCACGCCCGCGGCAAGCTCCCCGGCATGCTCGGGGCGGGGGACCGCCGCATGTCCCTCGCCTACGTCGACGACGTCGCCGCCGGTTTCGCCGCCGCGCTCGCGCGCGCGAGGAACGGCAGCGGCTACATCCTCGGCGGCGACAACAAGACGCTCGTCGATCTCTTCGCCGCGTTCCAGGAGGAGACCGGCATCGCGCCGCCCAAGATCAAGATCCCCTACGCCGCCGCCGGCTGGATCGGCCTCATGCAGCGCTGGCGCGCCGAGCTCTTCGGCATCGAGCCGCAGCTCACCGACGAGGTCGTCCGGATCTACCGCCACGAGTGGGCCTACTCGTCCTCCCGCGCCGCGGCCGACCTCGGCTACACGATCACGCCGCTCCGCGAGGGGATCGCGAAGACCGTCGCCTGGCTCCGCCGGCGCGGCGACCTGCCCGCCCCCCCTGGAGCCGCGCGTTGAGCACGACGATCTCCGAGCTGCTCAGGAAGCTCGTCCACATCACCATGGGCGGCTTCGCCCTGCTGCTCCGGTGGCTGACCCCCGCGCAGGCGGCGCTGTGCGCCTTGATCGCCCTCGGCTTCAACCTGTTCGTCCTCCACCGCGTGACGCGGAAATCGCTGATGCGCCCCGAGGAGCTGCGCCGCGGCTACTCGCTCGGCATCGTGCTCTATCCGGCCGCCGTGCTCGCCCTCATCGTCGTGTTCCGTCACCGCCTCGAGCTGGCCGCCGCGGCGTGGGGGCTGATCGCGTTCGGCGACGGCATGGCCGGTCTCTTCGGCGCGACCTTCCGCGGCCGCACGCTCCCGTGGAACCCCGCCAAGACGTGGATCGGGTTCGTCGCGTTCGTCCTGTGGGGCACCGCCGCGTCTTCGTTCCTGCTGCGATTCACGCAGCTCGGAGCCCTCGACGGACCCAAGACCTGGATCGGGCCCTCGTTCCTCGCCGTCGGAACGCACGGTCCGACGTTCGAGCCCACGCTCCTGATCGCCGGCTGCCTCGCCGCCGCGATCCTCGCCGCTTTCGCCGAGTCCCTCCCGACGACCATCGACGACAACGTCCTCGTCCCGCTCGTCGGAGGCGCCGCGCTCTACGCCGCCACGCTCGTCGATCCCGCCCTGCTCGCCGCAGCGTCTCCGACGCTTCTCTGGAACGCCGCCATCGGCGCCGCCGTCAACGGGGTGCTCGCCGTCGCCGCCTACGCCGCGCGCGGCGTCGACCTCTCGGGCGCCATCGTCGGCTGGTGCCTCGGCGTCGCGCTCTACGCCTTCTCGGGGTGGCGCGGGTTCTCGCTCCTCCTCTTGATGTTCGTCCTCGGCACCGCCTGCACCAAGATCGGCTACGCCAAGAAGCAGCTGCTGGGCATCGCGCAGGAGAAAGGCGGCCGCCGCGGCGCCAGGAACGCCATCGCCAACACCGGCGCCGGCGTCCTCTTCGCCTTCCTGGCGGTGGCCACCCACCATCAGGTGCTCTTCGCGCTCGCCCTCGTCGCCGCCTTCGCCACCGCCGCCGCCGACACGGTCTCTTCGGAGATCGGCCAGGCGTACGGCCGCACGACCTACCTGGTCACGACCTTCCGCCGCGTCCCGGCCGGCACCGAGGGCGCCGTCTCGCTCGAGGGCACGCTGGCCGGCATCGCCGCCTCGACCCTCCCCGCCGCCTTCGCCGCCACGGTCGGCATCATCTCCTGGCCCGGCGCAGCCGCCGTCGTCGCCGCCGCCTTCCTCGGCACCACCCTGGAGAGTTACCTCGGCGCAACCCTCGAGCGCCGCAACGTCCTCGACAACGAGATGGTGAACTTCGTGAATACCCTGGCGGGCGGCCTCGCGGCCATGGGGATCTGGGCCCTCCTGTAGTCTCCGCGAGGCCGTCCCGCACCGGCGTCCCCGCCGCCTCCTTCCGGGTACGAACGATGACGAGCGACCCCGCACGCGCGCGGACGAGCGCCGCGCCCCCCGATGAAACGCTCGAGCGCGTGCGCCGCGCGCTCCGCGCGCGCCACTACAGCCGCAACACCGAGGACGCCTATCTGATCTGGACGCGCCGCTTCCTGAGATTCATCCACCCCCGCGATCCGTCGACCGCCGCATCGCGCGACGTCGGCGCGTTCCTCACCTCGCTCGCCGTCGACCACAAGGTCGCGGCGTCGACGCAGAACCAGGCGCTCTCCGCCATCCTCTTCCTCTACCGCGACGCGCTAGGCATCGACCTCGCCTGGCTCGACGACGTCGTGCGCGCGAAGCAGCCCCAGCGCCTCCCCGTCGTGCTCACTCGCGACGAAGTGCGCGCCGTGCTCGCGCGAATGCACGGACTTCCGGGTCTCATGGCGCGCCTGCTCTACGGCTCCGGCCTGCGCCTGCTCGACTGCTGCCGACTGCGCGTCAAGGACGTCGACTTCGGCCGCCCCGAGATCGTCGTTCGCGCCGGCAAGGGCGACCGCGACCGCCGCACGATCCTCCCCTCCGGTCTGGCCGAGCCGCTCGCGCACCAGATCGACCGCGTCCGCCTTCAGCACGAGCGCGACCTCATCGACGGCGCCGGCTGGGTCGAGCTTCCGCACGCGCTGCGCCGCAAGTACGTCAACGCCGGCCGCGAACTCGCGTGGCAGTGGGTCTTCCCCGCCACCCGCCACTACGCCGATAACGAGACCGGCGAGCGCCGCCGCCACCACCTACACGAATCCGTGCTCCAGCGCTCGTTCCGCGAAGCCGTACTCGCCGCCGGCATCAGGAAGCCGGCGAGCCCGCACACCTTGCGGCACTCCTTCGCGACGCATCTCCTCGAAGACGGCCACGACATCCGCACCGTGCAGGAGCTTCTCGGCCACCGCGACGTCACCACGACGATGATCTACACGCACGTCCTCGACCGCGGTCCCTTCGGCGTCATCAGCCCGATCGATCGCCTCGGCAGCGTTTCATCGCATTGTGCCGCACATAAAACGGACATAAAACCGCCGGATCCCTGAGCGTTTGGGGCGTACACTTAACCAAGCAGGGGACTTGAAGCCGATGCGAGCAAGAACGCGACGCAGATATGCAGCGAGGATTCGAAGCGTATCTGCTTATGTTGTTCGGCCGAATTACAGTT
>CAZEII010000091.1:0-8173 GCA_964511835.1 uncultured Acidobacteriota bacterium
GTCGACGCCGAGGCCGCGGTGAGGCGAGCTCCGGCGCGTGCCGCGGCCCGAGGCACGCGCGCCCGCGCCCGAAGCGCGGCCGGCGACACGATCGGCGCCTACGCCGATCTCGTCGAAGCCGCGCGCCTCTATCCGTTGCGTCCGGAATACGCTGCGCAGCGGGACCAGCTCGGGGCCGTCCTCCGCCGAGCGGGGGAGGGCGCCCCTCGATGAGCGGCGCCCTGCGGGCTTGGGCGGTCGTCGCCGTCGTCGCCGTGGCGAGCTGGGGAGAGGGAGGCGCCGCGGCGCCGAGCCTTCTTCTGCAGCACGTGCTGCTCGCGGCGGCCGTCGCGGTCTGTGTGTTCGCGCTTCCGGCGGCGGATCACTCGCCTTCGCGCGCGCCGGCGATGGCGTGGCTGGCCTTCGCCGCGCTCGCCGCGATCGGCGCCCTCGTCGCGCCCTACGCGTACGCGGCATGGCTCGTCATCGTCGAGATCCTGTCGTTCACCTCTCTCGCGTGGCTCGCGACCGCCGATCCGGCGGCGCTCTCCCGGATCCTCCCTCATGTCCTGGCGGCTCTGGCGGCGGCCCACGGTCTGGCCGCTCTCGCTCAGAAGCTAAGGGGAAGCCCACGGCCGGCCTCGTCCTTCATGAACCCCAATCATCTGTCCGCATGGCTCGTGGCCGCGGTGCTCTTTCTCGCCGCCGGGCTCCTCGCCCGGGAAGGCTCGACGCGCGCCCGCACGGCGCAGGGTGCGGCGATGGCGATCGCGCTCGCCGGAATCTTCGTCACCGGATCCCGCGGGGCGGTCCTCGGGTTGATCGCTGGAGCCGCGGCGCTCGTCGCGCTCGTCTACCAGCGGATGCCGAGCCGGGCGCGGCGGCCGATGCTGGCCTCGGCCGCCGCTTTGGTCTTGGTCGCCGCGGCAGGGGTCGCGCTGAGATTCCGGACCGACACCGACCCGTTCCGCTTCCATCGCACACGGATCTGGGCGGCCGCGCTCGGCGGCGCTCTCCGGTCCCCCTGGCTCGGCTCGGGCCCCGGACAGTTCGCCGTCGCGGCGCGCAATCTGAACTTTCCGCTCGAGGACACGCCGCTGCGCTTCGAGCGGGCGTTCAACACGCCGCATTCCGACGTCCTGAGGGCCGTCTCGGAATTCGGCTTCCCGGCCGGGCTCGCCGCTTTCACGGCGGCCGGCCTTGCGGGGTTGGGGCTCTACCGGAGACGCTTGGCGCTCTCGGCCGTGGAATGCGGCGCGATCGCGGGCCTCGCCTCTCTCGCCGCGCAAGGGTGTGTCGACGACTTGACGACGCGGCCGGCTCTCACCCTGACGGGAGCCGCCTTCGTCGGGCTCCTGATCGCGAAGCGCCGCGACGACACGGCGAGCGGCGTCCCTCGCGCGGCGGCCCAAGCGATCGCCGCGCTCGTCGTTCTGGCGCTCGGGGTGGGGGAGATCGCAGGTTACGCCGCATGGCGGGACGCAGGCTCGATCCCTCGCGGGCGGCTCGATGCGGCGCAGCTCGGCACGCTGCAACGCGCGCTTCGCTGGAATCCCATGCTGCCCGATCTGTGGCAGCGCCTGTCCGAGCACTTCGCCGGGGACGGGCGCTCGTGGTCCGTCGAAGACTACGCCGCCGCGCGCGAGGCGACGGAGCACGCGCGGCGCCTGCAGCCGCTCGATGCCGTCTACGCGCGCGCGGCCGCGAGGCTCGAGGCGAACGCCTGCCTTTCGATCTTCCCGTTCCAGACGACGCGCGATCGGGCGGTCCGGCTCTACGAGGAAGCTGTTGCGCGATCGCGCACCGACGCGACCATCCCGCTCGAGGAAGCGAAGTTCCTCCTGCAGGCGGGGGACGCAGCCGGATCGGAGCGGGCGTCGCGCCGGGCGCTCGAACTCGAGCCCCGCGCGGCCGTGACCAGAGTTTGGCTGGCCCAGGCGATCCTGAAGGGGCGGCGCGCCGGCGCCGCGGGAGAGGCACAGAAGCTGCTCGACGAGGCGCTGGCCCTGGCGCCGAGGGCGGGGGAAGCGCCGACGTCCCCGTACGACGCCTCCCTGAGGTGGGTCGATCCCACCCTCGTCGGTTCGCTGCGAGGCGAGCTCGCCGGCCGGGAGACGCCGTGACGAGCGCGGTGCGCGCGTGACCGGGACCTTGAAGCGGCGCTTACGCTCCGGCTTGCTCGGCGCGCTCGGCACGGTCGGGATGGGAACGGCCTCCGGCCGCCTCGCTGCAGCGATCAAGGACTTGGCGGTCGCCCACCGCTTCGGGACGGGGGACGCGCTCGAGGCGTTCCTGATGGCGTTCGTGCTGCCGATCTTCCTGGCCGGCTCCTTCCGAAGCGCGTTCTTCTCGGCGTTCGTCCCCCGGTTCCTCGAGGCGGAGGCGCGCCGCGGTCCGGAAGCAGCCAAGCAAGCCCTCCGCCGCGTGATGGCGGCCTATCTCGTTCTGCTGGTCGGTCTGGCCGTGATCCTGGCGGTCGCCGCGGGTCCGATCGTCGAAGGTCTCGCGCACGAGTTCCCCCCGGACAAGCGGGCGCTGACGCGGCAGTTCGTCGTTCTGCTCTCTCCGTTCGTCGTCTTCGATGGTCTCGCGGGGATGTTCACCGCGGCGCTCTACGCCAAGCGCCGGTACGCGAGCGCCGCGCTCGCCCCCGCGATTCCTCCGATCGTCACGCTGATCGCCGTCCTAGGTCTGGGAAGCGGATACGGCGTCGAGTCGTTGATCGTGGGAGTCTTCGTCGGCGCGGTGCTGGAAGCCGCCGTCACCGGCCTCCTCGTCCGCCGCAGCGGGCTCGGCGTGATTCCCGAGCTGGTGCGACCGGGGCCGGAGGAGATGGCCCTGCTCTCCGGGTTTTCGCTGCTGCTCGTCGGCGGGATCCTGATGGCCGCGACAACGGTCGTCGATCAGACGATGGCGACGCTCGCCGGCGCGGGAAGCGTCGCGTCGCTCGGCTACGGAGCGAAGCTCCCCGCGGCCGTCCTGAGCCTCGCCGGCACGGCACTCGCCACGGCGACGCTCCCTCACTACGCCACGTTCGTCGCGTCGCGACGATTCGCGGAAATGGGATCGTCGCTCAAGCGGCATGCCGTTCAGCTCGCCTCCGCAGGGCTCGCCATCGCCCTCCTCCTGGCGCTCGTCTCGAAGCCGCTCGTGCGGCTCCTCTTCGAGCACGGCTCGTTCCTTCCCGCGGATACGGCGCGCGTCTCGACGATCCAAGCGTTCTACGCGTTCCAGATTCCCGGTTTCTTCGCCGGAGTCGTCGCCGCGCGCGTCCTCAACGCGCTGGGACGCGACCGGTGGATCCTCGGCGTGTCGGCGATGAACTTCGTCCTCAACATCACGGGAAACTGGGTGGGGCTCAAGCTCATGGGCCTGCCGGGGATCGCGCTCTCGACGGCGTTCGTCTACTCGGTCGCCGCGACGGTGATGCTCTTCCTGTGCCGGAAGGCGATTCGAGCGGAGAAATCGAATCAGACGGCGTGAGCCTCCCGCCACGCCTGGAGCACCAGGACGTCCCACAGGTAGTAATGCCAGTCGCGCTTGCCGCTGGCGTGCTCGCGCCACTTCTGCTGGATCGGCCCGGGCTCCAGCAGCCCGTCGCGGCGGATGCGCGACTCCGACAGGAGATCCTCCGCCCAAGCCTTGAGAGGGCCGCGCAGCCAGATGTCGATCGGCAGCCCGAATCCCATCTTGGGCCGGTCGACGATCTCCGCCGGAACGTAGCGCTCGAGGACGCGCCGGAGCGCCCATTTGGTCGTGCCGTTCTTGACCTTGAGCGAGAGCGGCAAGCTCCACGCCAGCTCGACGACGCGGTGGTCGATGATCGGCACGCGCGCCTCGAGGCCGACGCTCATGCTGGTCCGGTCGAGCTTGACGAGGATGTCGTCGGGGAGATACGCGAGCATGTCGTCGTACATCAGCGGGTGCATGTCGTCCCGAAATCCTGAGGGGCGGGGCGTGAGATCGACGAGACGCGGCCGCTCGGCGGCGCCCGGCACGAGCCGCTCGGGCTCCTTCCAGTGCGACAGGAGATTGACGTAGAGCGCCTTCTCGTCGGGGAGCGCGAGCAGCTCCGCGAGCTTCTGGATCTTGTCCCCGGCGGCGCCGCCGCTCCCGTAGCGCCGGAAGATCGGATCGGCGAAGGCGAACAGGCGGTTCGCGGCCCCGATCGGGACGCCCTCGAGCACCGACGCGAGCGCGGCGCGCGCGGCGTGCGGCAGCCGGCCGAGCGAGCGATTGAGATCCTCGAAGAGGGCGTATCTCTTGTAGCCGGCGAACAGCTCGTCGCCGCCGTCTCCGGAGAGGCTGACGGTGACGTGATTCCGCGCCAGCTCGCTGACGAGGAGCGTCGGGACTTGCGACGAGTCGGCGAACGGCTCGTCGAAGATCGCGGCGATCCGCGGGACGGCCGCCTTCGCCTCCTCGGCGGTGACGATTCGCTCCGTGTGATCGGTCCCCAACCGGGCGGCGACCTCGCGGGCGGAAGGGGACTCGTCGTACTCCTTCTCCGTGAACCCGATCGTGAACGTGCGCACCTTGCCGCTTGCCTGCGCCTGCATCAGCGCAACGACGACCGACGAGTCGATTCCGCCGGAGAGAAAGGCGCCGAGCGGCACGTCGGCGATCATGCGCAGTCCGACGGCATCCTTGAGGCGCCGCTCCAACTCGTCGACCGCCTCGCGCTCGTCCCCGGCGAAGGGCTGTGCGAGCCCGGATCGAGCGACCTCCGCGAGCGACCAGTAGGCTTCGAGCCGACCCTCGCCGCCCCGCGCCCCTTTCGACAGGTCGAACGAGCGGATGCATCCGGGCTCGAGCTTCCTGAACCCTTCGAAGATCGCGAACGGGGAGGGGACGTAGTTGAATCGCAGGAAGCTGGCGACGGCGTTCCGATCGAGGCGAGTCTCGAAAGCGGGATGCGCTCGAAGCGACGTCAGCTCCGATCCGAACAGCAGCGCCCCCCTCGACCAGCCCCAGTAAAGGGGCTTGATGCCGATCCGGTCGCGCACCAGATGGAGCTGCCGCTCCTTCCGATCCCACAGGGCGATCGCAAACATCCCGACGAATCGGGAGACGGCGGGGACCAGCCCCCAAGCCTCGACGGCGGCGAGCATGACCTCGGTGTCCGAATGCCCGCGAAACTTGGAGCCGGCGGCTTCGAGCTCGCGCCGCAGGACGCCGAAATTGTAGACCTCGCCGTTGTAGGCGATGACGAACCGTCCGGACACCGACACCATCGGCTGATGCCCTTCGACGGAGAGGTCGATGATCGAGAGCCTGCGGAACGCCAGCCCGACCCCCGCCTCCGCGTCGTGCCAGATCCCCTCGTCGTCGGGGCCGCGGTGCTTGAGCGCGCCTGCCATGCCGCCGAGGCGCGTGGGCCACGCGGCCGCTTCGGTCCCCGGATCGTAGGCTCCCGCGAGTCCGCACATCGCTCGGTACCCCTTTCGCGGAGCCCATTGTAGAGTCCACCCGCGTGAGGCTCCTCTTCTTCATCCCCTCCCTGGAATGTGGGGGCGCCGAGCGCGTGTGCGCCACGCTCTGCAATTACTGGGCGGACCGCGGATGGACACTGACGCTGGCCACGTTCGACGACGGCTCGACGCCCCCCTTCTTCCCGATCTCATCGCGCATTCGCCACGTCCACCTGGGCATCCAGCGCCGCTCGGAGGACGTGATGCACTCGATGCTCAACAACGTCCGCCGCGTGAAGCTCCTGCGCGCGTTCGTCCGCGAGGAGCGCCCGGAGCGGATCCTGTCGTTCATGGACTCGACGAACGTCCTTACGCTGATCGCGGCGTTGGGCACCGACATCCCCGTCGTCGTCTCGGAACGAACCGATCCGGCGCGGAACCGGATTCCGGCGCCGTGGCGCGTCCTTCGGCGTCTGACCTATCCGAAGGCGCGGAAGATCGTTCTCCAGACGGAGGCGGCTGCAGCGTCCTTCCCGCCGTCGTGGAGCCGGATGCTGGCCGTCGTGCCCAACCCCGTGCCGAAGCTCGGACCCTCGCCTCCCTCCGATGCGCGTTCGGGAGGGAGGCGCCTGATCATGAGCATCGGACGGCTGGGGAAGGAGAAGGGTTTCGACCTGCTGATCCGGGCGTTTGCGTCGATCGCCGCCCAGTCGCCGGAGTGGGATCTGATCATTGTCGGCGATGGTCCCGAGCGCGACGCCCTCTCCGAGAAGATTGCACGATTCGATCTGTCGAACCGCGTCTTTCTCCCGGGCCGCGATCCGGACGCGATGGGCGCTCTCCGGCGCGCCGACCTGTTCGTCCTCTCGTCACGGTTCGAAGGATTTCCGAACGCGCTGTGTGAAGCGATGGCGTGCGGCCTGCCGGTGATCTCGTTCGACTGCCCGAGCGGCCCCGCCGACATCATCGAGAATGGCGTCGACGGCCTTCTCGTGCCGCCGGAGGACGTGAAGGCGCTGGCCGATGCGATGGCGGCTCTGGCAGGCGATCCGGAGCGGCGCCGCGCGCTCGGAGCCGCCGCGACCGCGGTCGCCGACCGCTTCTCGGTCGAGAGGATCGCGACAGAATGGGAGCGCGTGCTAAGCGAGGGGGCGAGATGAGCGGCCATGCGACGGAAGTTCGAAGCCGCGAGCGCTTCGAATTCGGTGAGAACTGGCGCCGGTTCCTCGCCTTGGTCGACGAACCGCGGATCGCCGTTGCGGTCGAATCGCTCAGGGGGTGGCTCGAGGTCGACGACCTGAGCGGACGCCGCTTCCTCGATGCGGGCTCCGGCAGCGGCCTATTCTCTCTCGCCGCCCGCCGCTTGGGCGCCGCCGTCGTCTCGTTCGACTTCGATCCCGCCTCGTGCGCCGCGACGCGCGAAATGCGCGCGCGCTTTGCCGGCGGCGACGAGTCGACTTGGACCGTAGCCGAGGGCTCCGTACTCGATGAGAAGTTCCTCGACGGCCTCGGCGCGTTCGACGTCGTCTACTCGTGGGGGGTCCTGCATCACACGGGCGCCATGTGGCGCGCTCTCGACCTCGTCTCCCGCCGCGTCGGCCCGGGGGGAAAACTGTTCATCGCCCTGTACAACGACCAAGGAGAGCTGAGCCGAGCGTGGCTCAAGGTGAAGCGCGCCTACAACGCTCTGCCGAAACCCTTTCGATTCCTCGTCCTCTGGCCCTCGTTCGTCGTGCTCTGGTCGAAGAGGCTCGTCATCGAGACCGTGCGCGGTCACCCCGGGCGCCGCTGGCGCGAATACGCAAAGACAGGCCGCGGAATGTCCCCCTGGCGCGACGCCGTCGACTGGGTCGGAGGCCTGCCGTTCGAAGTCTCGCGCCCCGAAGACGTCCTGACGTTCCTGCGCGAGCGCGGCTTCACGCTGCTCCGCCTCAAGACCTGCGGAGGGGGGCTTGGGTGCAACGAGTTCGTCTTTCGGCGCCAACCCTAGCCCGGGCCGTATGTCCGGGAAATAGAACTCGCTCACCAACGTATTTCTCGGTGATGGATGCTCTCGACCGAGGCAGCGGGTCGCCACGAGCCTGCGCACGGATGGCCGGGGCCTGTTATTTGCTCGGCAGTCTCGCGTCCGTGCTCGGTCAGATGGTCATTCCCGGCAGGCTCGTCGTGTCCGGAAGCGCCGCAACGACCGCCGCCAACATCTTGACGCACGAGTCCTTGTATCGATTCGGATTCGTGTCTGCGTGCTTGGCGGTTCCCTTCCATCTCGTGTGGGCGGTTCTGTTCTATCAACTGTTCTTGCCGGTGAGCGTGGGCATCCCCTTGCTCGCGACGCTCGTCATGCTCATGGGATGCGTGTGGTGGACTCTTGCCGCCTTCTTCTCCCTCGCGCCGTTAGTCGTCCTGAAAGGCACGAGCTCGTTGAGCGCAATCGCGCCCGAACAGTTGCAGGCACTGGCGATGGTCTTCTTGAGACTGAACGCGCGGGCGTATGACGTCGGTCTGGTGTTCTTCGGCCTGTGGTGCATTCTGATCGGCTATCTCATGGCCAGGTCGACTTTCGTGCCCCGAACCATCGGCGTGCTGTACGCGGTTGCCGGTTTGGGCTACCTGCCCCTTGTGTGGCAGCCGCTCGCAAAATCTGTATCCCTACAATCTGGCCGTAGCCGGCCCCGGCGAAATCTCGCTGATGCTGTGGCTCCTCGTGAAAGGGGTCGACGTCGTCGAGTGGAAGAAAGCCGCGAGCGTTCGGTTCCTCGGCTGAGACGCCAACTGGCTCGCCA
>CAZEII010000092.1:0-8153 GCA_964511835.1 uncultured Acidobacteriota bacterium
GTTCTTCGCCGACGCGCCACCAAGGCAACGCGCGAGGTGCCGTCTGTTCGGGTTAATCGCTCAGCACTCCAACCGCCGCACTCTCCCGGCCATTTCTTGGTCCGAGGGGTGGGTGTGGGAACTGGAGTGTGCCAGCTCTGCAAAACGCTCGGACAGGTTTCCGGACGTTGACCTGACTCCGTCGCCGCCTCCCTAACAGCGGACCCTTCGAACGGACTGTTGCATGTCGTCGCCGCTGGGATGGGTATAGACCGTCGTCGTCAACGGGCTCACTGTGCCTCGCGAACCTTTCAGCCAGCAATCGGTCTGTCGACATCTGTGCTCCAGGGGCCCACGGGTGCTACGTTGGGACGCGCCGTGGCGTTGGCGAATGAGAGGACCCTCGTGCCGAGCCCTGCCCGTGGTGCCAGGGGAGCCGTCGCTGCGCCATATGCGGCGGATCCGGCACGCGCGCGGTGAAGACGCGTATTCTCCATTGGACGCAGGCGGCGGATTGCAGAGCGTGTGAGGGGAGCGGAGTTTGCCAACTATGCAAACCCCCGAAGAAGGCGGAGCCGCGGTGACGTCTCGCCCGCATAGAGTCCCCAGGGCGGACCGTTCAAGTTCCGGCGCCGCGGGCTGGAGAATCTGTCGTGCCGGCGCCGGTTGCGGTAGGTTGACAGCGTCCTTCTCGACCGCTATCGTGCGCCCAGGTTCTGGTCGACAACCTCTCGTACAGAAACGATAGATTGACGCGCCATAGCTGAAGGCCTGCGATCGCGTATTTCTCTGACCCGTCGGATCGGGTCGGTGGCCGGAACCTGAAAACGGCGCTCCGATTGGGCGCCAGGAGTTCGAGAATGGGTAACAGACTCTACGTTGGCAACCTTCCCTTCACCGCGGACGAGACTCAGATCCGCGACCTGTTCTCCCAGAACGGGCGCACAGTCTCCGAGGTCAAACTTGTGACCGACCGAGACACCGGCCGCCCGCGGGGGTTCGGGTTCGTGGAAATGAGCAGCAGCCAGGATGCCGACGGTGCGATCCGTGAGCTGAACGGCCGCGATTTCGGCGGTCGCGCGCTCACCGTCAACGAGGCCAAGGAGCGGACGACCGGCGGCGGTGGTGGGTTCGGTGGGGGATACGGCGGCGGCCGCAGCGGCGGCGGGAATCGCCGTTACTGAGTCATCGTCCCAACTTGATCGCTCTCTGCACGGGGCGCCTCACGGGAGGCGCCCCGTTTTCTTTGCGAAGCTACTCCATCGGAGACTGACGCCGGGATGTGGCGTGCCTCTGGCCGTCAGACTTCGACCGCCAGCTTCTTTCGCTGGCCGTCCGCCAGGGGGATTGCCGTCGCTGCTCGACCCTTCGCCCGAGCGCCTTCAACTCCCGCGGTGTGATCTGCCCGATCCGAGCAAAGAGCTCGAGGAGGCCCAGCGCGTCGGAGATCTCCTCAGGCTGGAGGTCGTCGATGACGTCTTCCATCCAGGCGCGATCCACGAGGAGAGAGAACACGCTGCCGTCAACGAGCGCGACGCGGCGTTACTTCGCGGTCTTGGGACTCTCGGCCTGCGCGGTCTTAACCGGCTTCGGGCGCGGCGGGACGTCGCTGCGCTCAAGTTGGACCATCTGCGTCAAGAACTTCTTCAGTCCATGATCATCGAACATGATCGTGATGTACCGCGAGCCGACTTCTTTGATCGTCCCGGCCCCGAACTTCGTGTGACTCACTCGGTCTTTCTCGTGCATCGTATCGGTCGCCTTCGTCATCCTGTTCCCCTGCAGCAGGGGGCTGCGCCGGCGCGCGGCCTCACGAGCGGAATGGGGTCTGGAAGTGGGCGCCAGACATGTTGGGGCAAGCGGTCCGGGAACTCCGTTCCAACAGGAGTTCCTTGGATCTCAGGCACCGGAGGTCAAGGTCAAGGCTCATCAGGACGAGGTTGAGGCCCGAGTCGGATGCCTTCAATATCCGGATCCTCATTCTCCGAGCCGCCGCTTGCCTCGCGCCCTCGCGCTTCCATCCGGCGCGCTCGCTTCTCTAGCTGCTTCTCCTGGCGTCTACGCTCCTTCTGGCGCTTCGTGTAGGCAGCCTTCGACTTCACTGCCACGGTTCCCTTACCCGCTCACTCACCGCAAACGCATCAGCCGTCTTGGTCATGGTGCACCCCCCGCAGAATTTGGCTTCCTCGGTGCGCGGCCACCAGTCCAAACATAGGGCGACAATCGTCGCACGTCACGCGACCCGGGATTCCTGCGTCACCCAGCGGGTCGCGACGGAGTAGGTCGGCCGACATCGTACAGTCGGCCGGGATCATCCAGGGCGAGATTCGATTTCCGCGGTGAGCTCTTGGGGGCAGGCATCTCTAGCAGCTAAGCGTTCGTAGTCTTCGGCCCAGTTCGTCATCGCTCGGATGCGTGTACACCGTCGTCGTCAACGGGCTCGCGTGCCTCGCAAACCTCTGCGCCAGAAACAGGTCCCTCGACGCCCGGTAGACGTTCGTGACCGCGGTGCTTCGGACGGCGTGGTAGCTTGAATACGAAATGGCATACGCCAGGAAGCCCCCCGTGGCTGGCCCGTCGATCGATTGGGGGCCCTGGTCAGCTGCGCGGTTCCAAACTGAAGACGCCCGCAATGGATTCGTTAGCTCCGTTGCTAATGCGCAAGACGGCGGCTGGGATGCGGAGGTCATGCCCGACGACGGCCTGGGCGCGCGGACGCGCTGGCGGCCGGGCCGGTTCTTGGGTCTGAACGACCTGGCGTACGCCCACGGCGGCAGGATCGTCGTCGGGAGGTCCGATGTGGCTTTGGCCACCGATCAGAAAGCTGGCGTTAAGGCCTGCCCGTGGTGCAAGGGTAGCCATCGCTGCGCCACTTGCGGGGGAACTGGCGCGCGCCTGGTGAAGTCTCCCGTCCTCCACCGGCTGCGGGCGGCAGATTGCACAGCATGTGAGGGGACTGGAGTGTGCCAGCTTTGCAAGCGTCCGGAAGAAGCCGAGCGGACTTAAGCCGCACCCAGCACCGGGGCCTAGCGGCACAAGCGCTCGAGTGTCCGCGGACTGACGATTGGAACGGCATGGCTCCGTGAATTGCGGCGCTTCCGTCTAGCTGGGGAGTGACCTCAACGTCTCCCACATCTCCTCATCGCTCGGGTGCGTGTACACCGTCGTCGTCAACGGGCTCACGTGCCTCGCAAACCGCTGCGCCAAGAACAGGTCCCGCGACGCCCGGTATACGTTCGTGACCGCGGTGTGGCGGAGCGCGTGGAACCCGTAGACGCGATCGAACCCCGCCCGCCGCTGCCACGACGACCACGCGTGCTGGACGCGGCGCTTCGAGATCCGGCGGCCGGACTGGTTGGCGAATAGGGGAGCGTCGGGAGCGAGCGAGTCGCCGCGCCGTTTCTTCCACGTCCAGTACTTCCGCAGCTTCGCAACGAGCCGATCGGGCAGGAACACGTCCGCGGCCCTGCCGCCCTTAGCGATCTCCTTTCGTACACGCGCCCGGACCCGCGGCGTGCCGTCAGCAGTGAACACGTCGCCGACGTTGAGGCCGACGATCTCCGCGAGGCGCAGGCCGGTGCCGAGGGCGATGGAGATGATGGTGTGGTCGCGGGCGTTGCCGATAGTGGCGCGGAGGATGAGCGCCTGTTCGTCCGTGGTAAGGGTGGTTGGGGAGAGGTGGGGCATCATGGCTCTCCTTGCGATCGGGCCGTCGGGGCACGGAGAGGAGCCGAGGCGAGTCGCGTACAATCGTCGTCATGTGCGGCCGCTTCACGCTGATGATGCCGTGGACCGAGGTTGCGCGGCTCCTGGGCGCAAAGGCTACCGTTCACGGAGAGCCCAATTGGAATGTCGTCCCCATGCGGCCGATTGCCATACTCGCCGACGGCCAGCATGGACGAGAGATCGTTAGCGCCGCCTGGGGCATCAAAGGTTTGACGCCGCTGAGTCCGTTGATCAATGTTCACGCCGAGAACGTTGGGGAAAAGGAGTTCCTCAAAGAGTCTCTCGCTGAACGGCGATGCCTTATCCCGGCAACCGGGTTCTATGAATGGCTGGAGAAAGGCGGCCGGCGCACGCCTTACCACTTCACGCGCCCCGATGGTATGCCGTTCGTCTTCGCCGGGTTGGGTAGGTCCACAGGGGCGGAGGACGGAGCGGCGGTGCAAGTCGCGATCCTTACGACGAAGGCCTCGAACTTCATGAAGTCGTTTCACCATCGCATGCCCGTGATCATGCCGCCGGAGACTTGGGACGCTTGGCTCGATTGCCGAGGGACGAGCTCGGAGGAGGCGGTAAAGCTCCTCGGCCCCGCGCCAGACAACTTCCTCGTCGCAGTAGCGGTGTCTGACCGTGTCAATTCGCTGAAGAACAACGACGCCGGGCTCATCGAACCGGCGGGACCGCCGGAGCGAGCGCAATAGAAGTCGCGGTGACTGCGGTTCATGCTGGGTTCTTTCGCAGCTGTCTTCGATAACGCGGTCGGCGGGTCCGCGTGGTAGTGTGAACACGAGATGGCGTACGTCAGGAAGCCACCTGCGGGTGTTCCGCCAAGTGGGTTGTCCCAATGGTCTGTTGCCCGCTTTCCAAATCGAGAAGCTCGCGATCGGTTCCTTGACGGCGTTACCAGTGATGCAAACGATCGGTGGGAGGCCCAGCCGGTTGCCGAGGACGGCAGAACACTACAAGTCCGCTGGCGTCAGGGACAATTTCTGAGCCTCAATGATCTTGCCGTCGCACACCACGGCCGAATCGCGGTTGCGGCGGTAGCGCGATCCGCCGGTCAGCGTGGCATCGCCGATTAAGCAGAATCCTGATTCGAAGCCCTGCCCCTGGTGCCAGGGAACCCGTCGCTGCGCCAGGTGCGGCGGAACCGGCACGGTCCTGGCGAAGAGACGCATTCTCCACCGGAAAAGGGCGTCGGACTGCAGAGCATGTGATGGGACTGGGTCTGCCAACTTGAGTCGAGGATGCGCGCGGCCCTCCACCGTCCCCTCAGGGGTCGTCACGGCCGCCATTCCACCGCGATTCGGACCGATCGGCTCTCCGCCGGGTGGAAGTGAATGTCATCGACTGCGGCTGGTTCGCCTTGGAGGCGGGATGCATAGAAATAGTCGATGTCACTGACTTCTCGTTCATCAAATTGAACCCCGAAAGCATCAGTCGAACTCCCTTCTGAAACTGATATCCGAAATCGGCATACAGGAGGGTCGAGGACATCGATCGAACGCTGTTGTCCTCCGTAAGAGGACGCGGGCCGAAATAGCGAACGCGGGCACTCCCGAAGAAATGATGGAGGTCGATGATCGTGAACCCGCCGTTCACCACCCCTTCGACGGCGCCCGGGATGCGATCACCAACCGGGTCGGGATCCGTGAACCGAGCCTTGGCGTAGGCAACGTCGAGATCGAGGCTCCACCAATCCCGCGGCTTGTAGAAATTCGCCCATTCGAACCCCGATCGACGACTGGGCCGGCCGGCCTCTGTGACGCCGGCGTCCCCGACGAACACGAGTTCGGAGGCGAGGTCGAGATTGAAAACTGACAGCGTGCTTTGAAGGTGCTTCACGGCCTGCGTGCGCACCCCGAGATCCACACCCTTGGCGCGGACGAGCGGCGGAACCTTATCCGCGGGGGCGCCCGTGGAAGGGTCGACCGAAATCGTGGCGCCTCGCGCGTCATTGCTGTGAAATCCGTACGCCATGTTCAGGTAATACTCGGTCTTGCTCCACGGGCCAAAAACCAGCGAGAGCTTCGGGCTCGCGAGGAAATCGTGGGCGTCGCCGGAATTGACGGCGAGGTTGCTGTCGACGCTGGCCCTGTAGATATCTCCCCGGACACCCGCGATCATGCGAAGCCAGTTCGTCCATGAGACGCGGGTCTCGACGAACGGCCCGCCGCCCCATTGAACGATGTCGTCTTCCCGTGTGGTCGACAGCCGTACACGGCCGACATTGTGAAAGAGGCCGTTCGCAATGTCGTCACGACGAAGCTGGACACCGGCTTCCGTTTCAATCGACCCATGTCCAACTTTCGGCGTCCACGTGCTCGTGAACTCGAAGCCGGACACGAACCGCCGATCGTCCTGCTCGAACTGGTCGCCGTTCACCGGATCGTCGAGAAAGTAGGTGAAGTTGGAGAAGAGCTTGAGATCGTAATGGAGCGCGTAGACGCGTGCGCGAAGGAGTGTCGTTCCGACGGCCTGCCTGATGTCGGCATCGAGGCTGAAGCGTTTGCTTTCCCCTCCGTCCGATGGGTCGATGGAGCCGAACCGATCGATCGAGCCGCTGTCGACGGCCCTCTCAGGGATTTGATCCGTCGAGTTCCAGGTTCCGCTGTAGCCCATGGCGGAGATCGAGAATCCGTGAGCTGCGTCCCCGCGGCAGTACCGGAGAACGCCGTTGTACTTCTTGTAATCGTCCGGATGGACCCAAGGTCCGTCGTTGTGGAGGAGCTCGACGGCTCCAAGCAGGTCTCCCTCGTCGATCCGATGCGAGCCAGCCGCGAGCAGACGGCCGTAACCAAACGTGCCCGCGGTGCCATCGACGATCGCCCTCGGGAGAGAGCGGACGAGCTCGATGTCGACGGCGCCCGCCGCGGAAAAGTCGCCGTCGCGCGCCGCGTACGGCCCTTTGCGGTACTGCTCCGCGGAGACGAGCTCGGGGATCAGGAAGTTGAGGTCGGTGTACCCCTGGCCGTGACCGTGGCTGGGCATGTTGACCGGGATGCCGTCGACCGTCGTTCGGAAGTCCGTTCCATGGTCGAGGTTGAAGCCCCGCAGGAAGTACTGGTTGGCTTTTCCGCTCCCGCTGTGCTGCGTGATGATGACTCCGGGAACCGCTTCGAGAATTTCACCGGGGCGGAGAATCGGTCGCTGCTCGAGATCCACGCTGCCAATCGTCCCCTGAGTTGCGGAGTCCGCCGTGCCGACGAGCTCGTCGGCGCGTCCCACGACCGTCACGTCCTCCACGTACCCCGTCGGCTTTGGCGACTTGTCGTCCTGCTTTTTCTTCGGGTCCTTCGTCGCGTCTGTGGCCGGAGCCGATTGTTGGTCGGCAGCGGGGGCCGGGTGGACGTCGTCGGCGATGGCGCCGCGAGACGCGGCCAGTTCCAATCCGAGACAAGCGAGAGCCGTGAATACGGGGACAAGCCGACTCCTGGTCAAGATTTGGTCCCGGAGTGCAGATCGGCGGACGGCGCATTGCACGTCCGCGTCGATGCACGGCCTCGGTGAGTTTACGCTCACCGCGGATGACTGGATTGTTGGCTCGGACTTCTTGGGACTTCCACGGGTGGATCCTTGCGACGAAGCCGCCGTGGCGAGCGCCAAACCTCAGGTGACGACCATCCCGGAGGAGTGGCGCAGATTGTCGAGAAGTTGAGCCGAGGGAACGTCAACGCCACGGCGGGGCAGGCTGTGGTTGGTGGTTCAGGTGGTTGGGGGATGTTCTTGTGGGCCAAGTGCTGCAGCCTCTTGACGCATTCATAGGCCAGCGCTTTGATGGGCGAGACCATGAACCGCGATCGGCTCGAGACGCTTGCGTCGCTGATTCGAGAGCGCAACGAGGTCTCCGCCCGCATCGCCGAGATCATTAATCGACCCGCTCAGATCGGCCACGTCGGGGAGTTCATTGCAGCCGAGGTGTTCAACATCGCCTTCGAGCAGTCGGCCACCAACAAGGGATTCGACGGCCGATTTCGGTCCGGCCCGCTCGCGGGGAAGACGGTGGACGTCAAATGGTACGCGAAGCGCGAGGGCATACTCGACTTGCGCGTCGAAGATCTGCCAGACTTCTATCTCGTGCTGACCGGGGCAGTCTCGGTTCCAACCAGTTCTCGCGGCGACTCGCGACCGTGGCTCATCGAGGCGGTGTACCTGTTCGAGGCTCGGCCGCTGATCGATCGTCTTATCGCAGCGGGCCGCGTCAAGATCGGCGTAGCGACGAGCGTGGCGACGAAGGAGTGGGACTCAGCCGAGGTGTTCCCTCGATCGTCCGCGCCGATGCTTCAACTGGAGAACGATCAAAGGGCGGCGCTGGCATTGTTCTCTGGACAGAGGCACTGAGCGAGCCCAGCCGCCGGTCAGCCGAGTTTCGATCAGGCGCTCGGCGGCGTGCTGTCGTTATTGACCCCTGTATAACGAATGTCCTATCACAGGCGTAGAAAAAGTCGCGT
>CAZEII010000093.1:0-7849 GCA_964511835.1 uncultured Acidobacteriota bacterium
CTGCCGCGTCTCGGCGGTTTCCGGATGCCACCCCGCCGCACCGTGAAGGCGAGCCTCTCCTCCATCTCCCGCGCCTTCGCCGACCTCGAGCAATCGCTCCAACACTTCGCGAAGAAGGCGCGCAAGGCCGCACGCGACGCAGCGCGAAACGCACGGCGATCCGGTCGTAAGACTGGCCGCTGGGCAGGAGTCCTCGGGAAGCCTCGCCGTCCATTGAAGCTCACCCCCAAGCGCCGCTCCCAGCTCAAGCTCCAGGGGAAGTACATGGGGTACGTGCGGCAACTGAAGCCGGCACAGAAGGCGAGGGTGCGGGCGGTGAAGGAGAAGAAGGGGTTCGAGGCGGCGATTAGTTCGGAGGGGTGGGTGTAAGCCGTTGTCGTCAACGGGCTGACGTGCCGCGCGAATCGCTGCGCCAGGAAAAGGTCCCTGCTCGACCGGTAGACGTTGGTGACCGCCGTGTGCCGCAGCGCATGGAACCCGTAGGCCCGGTCGAACCCCGCTCGCTGCTGCCAGCTCGTCCACGCGTGCTGGAGCCGCTTCGAGATTCGGCGGCCGGACTGGTTGGCGAACAGCGGGGCATTGGGGTCCAGGGATTCGCCGCGTCGGCGCTTCCACGTCCAGTACCGTCCTATGCACTCGGCGAGATCTCGCGTCCACTCGGCGTTGGGCTCGGGTGGGACGGGCTGGTACTTGTAGATGATCCCGGCGTCGTTGCGGTCGGGAATCAGCCAGTCAGCGACGGTGAACAGAAAGTCATCCCACTTGTTTGTCGATGGTGCGAGCGATACTGCCAGGATGCCAAATTCTCCAAAGTGATAGGGATAGCGAGCTATTGACCGCTCGCGGTGCATGCATTTCCCGAAAGTCCGCGACATATCGTCTTACGGCTCAACATGCGGCGCGCAGTCGCGCGGCGCAGGCGGCCTTCACGGTCATCCGCCAGCGGTCCGCTCCCACTCCGCCATCTCATTGGTAAACCGCTGAACGGCGACCGATCTCTTGCCGGTGTGTACTCCGACGCGTGGGCGAAGTTTCACCGTCCTGCACCTCCAGTAGTGCCTACCGCAGGATTCCTCGCCTGATCGCCTTCGAGACCGCTTCCGATTTCGAGTGCACGTGGAGCTTCTCGTAGACGCTCCGGACGTAGTTCCTCACGGTGTTCACGCTGACGTTCAGGTTCGCCCCCGCGCTCTCGTAGCTGTGACCGTCGGCAAGGAGGCGCAAGAGGTTTGTCTCTTGCGGGGTGAGGCCGTGCCCGACGTCGGCCTTCGGGCGCACGGTCTGGAACAGCGACACCACCTTGCGCGCGATCTCGGGCGACATCGGGGCGCCGCCCTGGGCGGCTTCCGCGATCGCCTGGAGGAGCTGCGGCGGGGGAGTCTTCTTCAAGAGGTAGCCGCACGCTCCGTTGCAGATCGATTCGAAGACGCGATCCTCCTGCGAGTAGACGGTTAGCATCACGACCTCGGTCTTGGGGAAGCGCTCGCGGAGGAGGCCCACGCCTTCCGAGCCGAGCATGCCGGGGAGGTGGATGTCGACGAGCGCGACGTCGGGTCCGTTTCGCAATTCGCCCAGCGCCTGCTCCATCGAGCCGTAGACCTGTTTGCACGCGTAGCCTTCGGTGCCGTCGATGAGGAGACGTAGACCGTCGGCGAGGACGGCGTCGTCTTCGATCAGCGCGACTTCTATCGCCATGCGACGAAGGTACCGCCGGGAGGCAGGGCAGGCCGTGGCATGGTCATGCGCTCCTGCTGTCGGCGACCGGAATGCGAAGGTGGATTCTCGCTCCTTGGCCGGGCTCGGACTCGATCGAAAGATCGCCGCGGCACCGTGCGACCCGTGCCCGGATGTTCCGCAATCCGTTCCCTCCGAAGGCGCGCGTGCCGCTTGGGGTCGCGGCGGCGAAGCCGACGCCGTCGTCGGACACCACGGCCTCGATCCATCCGCCCTCGATCCCCAGCGCGATCAACGCGCTCTTCGCACCGGCGTGGCGCGCGATGTTCGTCACCGCCTCCTTGACGGCGAGGTAGGTCTGCCGGCGCGCCTCCGCCCCGACCTTCGTCGTGAGGGCGGCGGCGTCGCCGCGACCTTCGATCGTCACGGCGACTCCTGCTGCCGGCAGGACCTCCGAGGCGAACGCGCGGACGCGGGCCAGAAGATCGCCGAAGTCGTCCCGGCTCGGGTCGAGCGACCAGACGACGTCCGCCATCCCGTCGACGACCTCTCTCGCCGATCGCGCGATCCGGTCGAGGCTCTCCGCGGCCCCGGCGCTCGTCGGCGCGATCTCGCGCCGGACGACCTCGGCCAGGATCGCGGTCCTCGAGAGGCTCGCGCCGATGTCGTCGTGGAGGTCGGTGGCGATGTTCGTCCTCACGCGCTCCAAGGCGACGAGGTGCGCGACGCGCGCCCGGTAGATGGCGCCCCCCGAGACCACGACGACGAGCCCGAAAGCGGCGGCGAACCACCACGTCCTCCAGAACGGCGGCAGCACCCGGATCGAAAGGCCCGCCGGCGTCTCCGACCAGCGCTGCCCGTCGAGGGAGGCGCGAACCTGGGCGTCGTACCTTCCCGGCGGGAGATCGACGAACTGAAACGACGGGCGGCTCGAAGCGTCGCGCCACGGCGCGTCGTGACGCAGTCGCACCTGATAGCGGAGGAGCGCCGGGTCGCGGAACGAGAGCGCGGCGAACTTCAGCTCGATCCGATTCTGACGGAACGGAAGCGTGATCCCGCGCCGCCAATCGAGCGGCTTCCCATCCACGAGCGCGTCGACCAATTCCACGCGCGGGACCTTCGGCACCTCGCGGCGCACGTCGGCAGGGATGTGCACGACGCCGGCAAGGGTCGTGATCCACAGATCTCCGGACGCCGCCTCGAGGATGTCCTCGGCGTCGCTGATCATGAGGCCGTGCCACGACGTCGGGCGCTCCACGATCTCCCAGCCCCCCGCGGCACGAGGACGATCGACGGCGCGCACGATCGTGCCGAAGCTGATGACCCACGCGCCCCCCGAGGGGGAGGGCCGCAGCCTGCGCACGAGCGGCGTTGGGAGCGCGTGCGACCCCACGACCGGCAGCCACCGATCGTCGGCGGAGCGCCGAAAGACCCCGCCTTGGGACGTGGCGGCCCAGAGCGTCCCGGGAGCGACCTCGGCCAGCGAAGTGATCGTCCCCGCTCCCGCCGCCGTCGCGCACGACCACGGAGCGGGTCGCGTCGAAGCCACTTCCCCGGCGTCCGCGCGGCAGATCTCCTCGCCGGCGGCCACCCAGAGCGTCGCTGCGCCGTCCTCGAGGAGCGTCACCGGGGTAGTGCCGCTCTCCGCGCTCGCCGGTCCGCTGACGTGCACGGGGTCCGAAGACGTGCCCGCCAGCATCAGTCCGAGATTCGTGACCATCCAGACTCGTCCCTTGGCACCGGCGGAGCAGTCGGCGACGAAGGTGAGGTCCGGAGTCGGATGAGGGATGAATCGATTCCCGCGGCGCTCGAGGAACCGGCCGGCGTAACCCGCCCACATCGCGCCGTCGCTTCCGGTGCACACCGCGCTCGTCGCGGTGTCGTGGATCGGGAGCTCGGGGCGGAACGTGCTCCCCTCGCGCCGGAGCAGCGACAGCGACGTCCATGAGTCCACCCAGATCCCTTCGGGAGTCGGGGCAAGACGGCGCGTCCCTTGCCCCCCCAAGAGCGCCACCGTCTCCGGCGCCGGGTACTGCAAGAGGCCGCGGAAGCTAGCGACCCACAGGCTCCCTTCCTGATCTACGAGCAGCGGTCCTCCGCCTGGGCTGCCTTCGGCGGCGCCGAGGATCTCCGGCGCCTCGCCGTCTCGTAGCGCGACGAGCGCGTTGTCGTAGGCCACCCAGAGCGTGCGGCCGTGCCGGACCATGTCGATCGGACGCGATGCGTACCGGAGCAGCGTGCGCCACGTGCCGTCGACCGACTCGAGCACCTCGCCCCCCGTCCCGAAGGTCAACGCTTCGATCGATCCATTGCGGCGCACGAGCACCTTCTGAACTCTGCTCAAGGAAGCCAACCGCGTGGCGTGCCCGTTGTCGTCGACGCGCCACACGGCCTCGCTCGTGACGACGATGGGGTGTCCATCTTCCGCGGTCTCCATGAAGCTCGGCCGCTCTTCGCCGAGGAGCGAGCCGGGAAGCTCGTGCCACGCGCCCGATGGCGCCCGGGACCACACACGCTCCCGCGAGATCACCCAGAGGCCGTTCGTCGCGTCCCAGACCGGCAGCCCCGCGATGACGATCGCGGAGCCGTCGGGGCCCACGACCGGCCGCATGGCGTCACCCTCCACCTCGAAGAGCTCTCCCGCGTCGCCCGTTCCCGCACGGACGAGCACCTCGCCGCCCGGCCCCGCGGCGACGCTCTTGACGTAGCGCCGGCCGTCGTCCCTCCCCCAAGGCTGCAGCTCCGTCCCGTCGTAGCGGAACAGGCCGCCTCCCGCGGTGATCCAGAGGAACCCGCGCGCGTCTTGCGTGATCGTGTTGACCTCGGAGAACGGCAACCCGCGCTCGACGTCGAACTTGCGCTGAAGCCGTGTGAGGCCGGCTGCATGAGTCGCGGACAGCATCAGAGGGAGCAGTAATGCCGCCACCAAGGGACGTGCGGTCGCCACGGCACAAACGTTACCTCAAGGGCATGGCGAGGGGTTGGGCCGCTCGACGCCGCTCGAGCGCACCCCCTTCGTTCCCTCCTCCCCAAGCTCGTTCCTCGCGGTGACGAGGTAGAACCAAGCGGTGCCGGCCGCGGGAGTCGCCGCGTCCGTCGCCGTCTCCGCCGTCAGGGACGACTGGAAGCAAGCGCCGAAGCTACCGGGGAGGGTCGCAAGGAGGTCCCGGTAGACCTCGTACACCCCCACCGACTTCTCGGGATCCCACGCCATCGTGGTCTTGCTCGTCCATCGGTCGCCGTGGACTTCTCCCGGAGGTGGGTAGGCGGACACGAACCCGCCGTCCATGCCGTGGCTCGCGCTCGCGAGGCCGGTCGCGACGACCGTGTCGCCGATGGCATCGAGCGTGATCCGGTAGCTCGCCGAAGCGGCGCTCGTGCCGTTCGCGGGATCGCCTCCGTTGTTCAGCGTGAACTCGACCAGCTTGTAGCTCGCGCTCGTTTGAGCCATGGCGGCCGTCCCGATCGCCGCGAGGGCGATCGCGAGCACGATGAAGCGCGCGCTCATCGCGACATCGCGAGCACGCGGATCGTCCCCGTGCCCGCCTCCCACGGCTCGAGCGCCTTGCCGACGACCGAGCCCTGCCGTGGATTCTCTCCCGCGCGCATCGCGTGGCCGGGTGTCGGGGAAGCGACGAGCAGATCATTCGCGGCGATTGCACCATACGTCGCATCGACGTGGCAGAGGACGATGGTTCCGGGGAGCGCGATCGGCGCCTCGGCGGTCCACACCTTTCCAGCCTCGCCCGCGACGATCCCGATCAGCCCGGGATCCGCGGCGAGGGCGGCGCGGCGCAGCTCTCCGGGATGCGCGGCGTCGTTGGCGAGCAGATCGCCGGCCTCGGCCGGCTCCGCAACCGGAACCGGCGTCGTGTTGGGCGGAAGCATCGCAGCGCTGGGCGCGGTGCCGCCTTCCAACGAGGGGCGAGCCGACGCCGAAGCGGCGGCGTTTCCCGCCACAGGCCGAGCCGGAGCGCGAGGTCCGGCTCCGGCCACCGCGTCGCGCGCCGCCGGCCGGGCCGGGGCGGAGGGAGCGAGCGGTTCGGGCCCGGTCCCATGAGGGCCGGTCGCGTCGGTCGCCGGGTCGTACACGTGGATCGCGGTCTCGAGTGCCTTCGATGCCGTGAGGTTGAGGGGCTCGCCCGGACCGCGGAGCGCCTCGCGCATGCGGATGAAGCGCGCGCGGGCGTCGTAGCTCCGCAACTCGGGAGCCTTGGCGTACTCGTCCTCTTCGACGCGGTGAGAGGGGATCGGGGCATCGGCGCGCTTTACCTGGACGACCGCGCGATCCTCGAACCCGATGCGCAGGCCCCAGACCATGTAGTCGAACTCCGCGTTCGATCCCTTCGGCCCGTGAACGACGAGCGTGCGCGTGCTCGTCGCGGCAACGGCCAGCGGGATCGGATCGCCCTTCGGGGTCACGATCGCGGTCAGGCCGAGGTCGGGGTTCGTCACCCACGCGAACGTCTCGCCGAGAACGACCCGCGCCTCGCCGTCGACGAGACTTGCGGTACCTCGCGTGTAGACGGCGACCTCGTCTCCTTCGGGTGCGGCGTAGGTGATCGTCTTCCCCGGATCGGCGGGATGGTTCTGAATGAAGTTGACGCTGCCGTTTCCCCAGACCTTCGCGGAGCCGAGGCCGATCCACGCCCAGTTGCCGTAGTAGTCATCGCGTACGGACCCCGGAGTTGCGCCGGCTTCGTTGCTGTACCCGTAGAATCCGGCCGAGTTTCCCCCGCCATCGTAACTTCCCAGGTAGGCCCGCACATCGTGATACGAGCGCGTGAAGAAGCCCCCGGCATAGCTGCCGATGCCGTAGATCCCCTGGTCTCCGAACCCGATCCAGGATTTTCCGGACGCGGAGGTGTCCGCGAAGTATCCGCCCGCGCCCGGGTAGTGCCCGTAGCCGAGCGCCCCGAACTCGCCGCTCCCGAGATCGATGCTTCCGTTTCCCGAGGCGTTGAAAAAGTGTCCCGCCGGCGCACCCCACGCGTACACCCCGGTACTCGCGGTCGCCAGGTTCGCGTGGGCCGAGTAGTTCCCGAACGAGCCGCCGATGCCAGGGCTGAAGGCCTGGACGCCGTAATTGTCGCCGTACGTGTAGAGTCCCGACCCCGGATAGGCCCCGACCGCGTAATCGTTGCCGCTGTTGTAGAAGTACCCGCCGCCCTGGCTCCCGTGGGCCTGCACGCCGTAGCCGTTGTAGCCGAGCCAGGACTCGTCGACGAAGGTGGTGCCGTTCCTGAACCAACCGCCCGCGGTGTTGCCCTGCGCGCGAATGCCGGTGTTGATGAACCCGGTGTCGGCAAGGTAGGCGATGGCGCCTCCGGCGTTGAACAGGCCGCCGGTCTGGGCGCCGTTCGCGATGAGCGCGTATCCCGAGGCGACCGACGTCTCGATGCCGTTATTGACGATCAGATGCCCGGCCTTCGTCTGCGAGCTGCCCGTCGTGTCGACGAAGCCCGACGCCGGCTTGCCCTGGAGGTTCGAAGCGTTGAGCGCGTAAGCCGCCGATTGGACGCGGATCCGCGGGCTCAGCACCTCCGCTCCCACGGTGATCTGGAGGTAGGCGGCGCCGTAGTCGCGAAAGACGTCGGCGAGCGACGCGTACGTCCCCGCTCCCGACCCATCGCTGACCGTCCCGCCGCCGAGCTGCACGTTGAAGAGGCCGCCGGTCACGGTCACCGCGTTCCCACCCCCGCCGGTGTGGGAATCGACGAGGATCTCGTTCCCGGCGGTTAGCGCGTCGTAGAAGCTGAACGTCATGTCGAACGTCCCGTTCCTCGGCTTGTCCAGCGCGTCTCGAAGCACGCCCTGATAGTTGACGAGCGTCGGGGGATCCGCCGCGAGCCCTTGGGAGACGGAGACGACGACCGCGAGCGCGAGGACGAGTCTTCTCATGGCAACCGCCTTTCCTGAAGATCCCGTCAGGAAAGATGCCCGGGCGGGGTGGCCGGCGGCAGAGCATGAACATGCGTTTCCGGCAGCTGGTTACCGGCTCGCAACCCCGATAGGTTGCCGGCCGCGACCAGAGCGCCGTACTGGCGTACGTATGACCGTCGAGGCCCTCTACGAAATGCCCGACGATGGGTAGCCGATGGGTCGCTGCCCGCGGTCTGCGTTCTTCGCCGACGCGCCACCAAGGCAACGCGCGAGGTGCCGTCTGTTCGGGTTA
>CAZEII010000094.1:0-7820 GCA_964511835.1 uncultured Acidobacteriota bacterium
GGGCTGACGCGCTCGGTGATCGCCTTGATCGTCCCGCCCTTGCCGGCGGCGTCGCGTCCTTCGAAGACGATGATCGCGCGCAGCCCCTCGTGCTTCACCCACTCCTGGAGCTCGCACAGCTTGGCTTGGAGCCGACGCAACTCCTTCGCGTACTGCTTGGCCTTCATCTTCGCCCGCGAGGTTTCTTTTCGGGCTGCGTCCTCGCTCATACGGGTCCTCGCGGCTCCAGTTTTTTCAGGATCGCGTCGTAGGCGGCGTATTTGTAGAGATCGCCGAGCGTCGGATAGTTGAAGCAGGCGCGATTGAAGACGTCGGCGGTGCCGTCCGCCAGCATCGCGACCAGCCCGACGTGGACCAGCTCGGTGGCTTGCTCGCCCACCGCGTGGATCCCCAAGAGTTTCAGATCGCTCGTCCGAAGCACGAGCTTCAGGAACCCGTGCTCGTCGCCGATCAGCCGTCCGCGGGGATTCTCGGCGTAATCGGCCCGGCCGACGATGTGATCGATCTTCGACTCGACGGCGGCCTGCTCGGTCAGCCCGACCATGCTGGCCTCCGGAATCGTGTAGATGCCGGTAGGGAGGAGCGGCGCCGTCTCCTTCTTGATGAGGTCGAACGCGTGGGAGATGGCGACCCGCGCCTGCTCCGCACTCGTCGAGGCGAGCGCGGGCGGCCCGACGACGTCCCCGGCCGCATAGATGTGCGGCACCGACGTCTGGAAGAACTCGTTGACCACGATGAGGCCGCGCTTGCCGGGGACGATCCCGGCGGCGGCGAGATCGAGCTCCTCCGTGTTGCTGGTGCGCCCGGCGGCGACGAGGGCGTCCGAGACGGCAAGACGCTCGCCGGACGACAGCGTCAGCACGACGTCGCCTTGGGGCGGAGCCTCGCACGCCGCGACCCGCTCCTTCCAGTGAAAGATCACCCCCGCGCGCGCCATGGCGGTCGAGATCGCCTTCGCGACGTCGGTGTCGAGGAACGGCAGGAGCGAGTCGCGTCCATCGATCAGATGGACCTGAATTCCCAGCGCCGCGAACGTGCAGGCGTACTCCGCTCCGATGACGCCGGCACCGACGACGGCCAGGGTCTTGGGGAGCTCGACGATCTGGAGGATCTCGTTGGAGTCGTGGACGCGCGGATGCTCGAAGGGAAACTCCGGAGGGCGAAGGGGGCCCGACCCGGTCGCGATGAGGATCTTCTCGCCCGCGAGCCTCCGCTCTTGCCCTTCGGAGTCGACGAAGCGGATGGTGTGCGGGTCGGCGAACGCGGCGGATCCCCTGTATCGCAGCACGCCCTGCTCCCGCATGCGGTGCTCGATGTCGAACCGAATCGTGTCGCGGATGACGACCTCGTGCCGGGTCAGCTCCGCGACGGTCGCGCCCTCCCTGATCGACAGATCCACGCCGAGAAGCTTTCGAGCTCGCCAGCCGGACATGAGGAGCGCGCTCTCGCGGAGCGCTTTGCTCGGAACGGTGCCCGTGTTGATGCCGGCGCCACCGACGTGCTCCTCGCGTTCGACGAGCGCCACGCGTTTGCCGAACCGCGCGGCCGCCAAGGCCCCGCTCGAGCCCGCGGGACCCCCGCCGATGACGACGAGATCAAAGCTGGGAATGTCGGCCACCGCCCACCCTCATTCCGATCCGTGCTCGCTTAGGCTGCGCGCCGCAGCGAGAATCGTCAAGTCGGTCGGCCCTTTCTTTCCTCGTAGAATTGCCGCGACCCATGAAGCGGGAGCGCCGAGAAGCCGTTGGGCCGCTGTTGCTGTTCGTCGCGACGCTGCTTCTCTACGTCACGGCCCTCCGGGACGCGGGCTTCATCTGGGACGACGATCTGTACGTCACGTCGAACGCCGCGCTTCGAACCGTCGCCGGCCTCGAGCGCATCTGGCTCGCGCCGGCCGCGCTCCCTCAGTACTACCCGCTGGTTCACACGACGTTCTGGATCGAGTATCGCTTGTGGGGGTTGACTCCGTTCGGCTTTCACGCCGTGAACGCCCTGCTGCACGCCGCATCGGCCGTGCTGGTCGTCTTCGTCCTCCGCCGGCTTTCCGTGTCCGGCGCCTGGCTGGGCGCCGCGCTGTGGGCGCTTCATCCGGTGCAGGTCGAGTCCGTGGCCTGGATCGCCGAGCGGAAGAACGTGCTGTCCGGCGTTTTCTACTTCGCGGCCGCGCTGACGTTTCTGCGATGCCTCGGGATCGGATCGTCGAAGCACGACGGCGCGGACTCCGAAGCGCCGCGATCCTCGGCCGGCCTCTACGCGCTCGGTGCGCTGTTCTTCCTCGGCGCGCTTCTGAGCAAGACCGTTACGGCCACGCTGCCCGCTGCTCTGCTTCTCATCCTGATCTGGAAGAAGCGGCGCGTCCGGCCAAGCGACGCGATCGCGTTGGCGCCGCTGTTCGTGGCCGGCGCCGCCTTCGGGCTCGCGACGGCGTGGATCGAGCGGCACCACGTCGGTGCCGAGGGCCAGGCGTGGAACCTCGGCCTCGTCGAGCGCGTTCTCATCGCGGGCCGCGCCGTCTGGTTCTACGCCGCCAAGCTCCTCGTGCCGGCGCAGCTCGCATTCGTCTATCCGCGATGGGAGATCGACCCGGCATCGGTCCTGGCGTACGCCTTCCCCGCGGCGGCTCTGGCGGTTCTCGCCGGGCTCTGGCGGCTGCGGCGGAGGATCGGCGCGGGACCCATCGTCGCCGTCCTCTATTTCGGCGGCACCCTCGTCCCCGCGCTCGGATTCCTCAACGTCTTTCCCATGCGTTACTCGTTCGTCGCCGATCACTTTCAGTATCTCGCCTCGCTGGGGATCCTCGCGCTCTTCGCAGCGATCGGTACGCTCGCGGTCGACCGGATCCCCAAGGCGCCTTCGTGGCTCGGACCGTCCCTGGCCGCCGGGGTGCTGCTCGTCGCATCCGGCTTGACGTGGCGCCAGTGTCGGATCTACCGAGACGTCGAGGCGCTCTGGCGGGACACGCTCGCCAAGAATCCGTCGGCCTGGATGGCGCACACCAACTTGGGACTGCTGCTGGTTCGCCAGGGGCGCATCGACGAGGGGATCGCGCACTATCGCGAGTCCATCCGGCTCGAGCCGGATAACGTCGAGGCCAGGCTCGATCTCGGCGAAGTCTTGCAGCGGCAGGGGAGGAGCGACGAAGCGATCGAGGTGCTGACCGCCCTCGTCGCCGACCGGCCGGATCATCCCGTTGCCCGTTACAACCTCGCGACGGCCCTCTGCCGCCGTGAGCGCTACGTCGACGCGCTTCCACAGTTCGAAGCGGCGCTGAGGATTCAGCCGGAGTTCGCGGAGGCGGCGTACAACCTGGGCACCGCCGATCTGAAGCTGCGCCGCCTCTCCGACGCGGAGCGCTGGCTCCGCGAGGCGATCCGGCTCAGGCCCGGCTATGGGTTGGCGCGCAGCAATCTCGCGCTCGTGCTCGAACAAACCGGGCGGGCCGAGGAGGCGCGAGCTCAACGCCTCGCCGGGCTGAGGATGCGGGCATGGTCGCTCGCCACGCAGGACAACCCGCGCGCTCGAAACGGAGAGGAGGCCGTGCGCCTTGCGGAGCAGGTTTGCCGAGAGACCGGTTGGTCGGATCCCGAGGCGCTGGACACGGCTGCGGCTGCGTACGCCGAAGCGGGACGTTTTCAAGAGGCGGTGGTTGCCGCGGAGAAAGCGCTTGCCGTCCTCGGACCCACGGGACCGGAGGATCTGCGTAACGCCATAGCGGAGCGGCTCTCCGGCTTTCGATCGAGCCGGCCCTACCGTGACCCGGAATCGATCCCGCGGCCCGGGGCGTTCACGACGGTGACCGAGAAGGACTAGCTCGGCGGTGCTCGTCTCGGAGTAGGATCTTGCGGTCCATTCGGGACGAGAAAGGACGGCTCATCATGCGACCACGGACTCTCACGATATCTCGGCTCGCCACGTCCATCCTGGTTCTTGCGGCCGGCTCGATCGCCATCGCGCAGACGAAGAGCGCGGATTCCTCCGGCGCGCGCACCTTCGAGCAGCTCGTCACCGCGACGGCCAAGGTCGAGGCGATCGACCTGGCGAAGCGAGAGGTGACGCTCAAGGGCCCGCTCGGCAACGTCGAGACGGTCGTTGTCGGGGAAGACGTGAAGCGCCTGAACGAGGTCAAGGTCGGAGACGAGGTCACGGTCGAGTACTACATCGGGATCGCCGCCGAGCTGCGGGCTCCCACGGATGAAGAGATGAAGCAGCCGTTCGTCGTTCTCGATGGCGCGGCGAAGGCGCCGACGACGAGCGCTCCGGCCGGCGCGACCGCGCGGGTCGTGCGCGTCGTGGCCACGGTCGAGGGGCTGGATCGACCGACTCAGACCGTGACGCTGAAGGGACCGAGGGGCCGGTACATCACCGTCCGCGTCGAGGATCCGGGCGTCCTTCTGAAACCGCGCATCGGCGACAAGGTCGTCGTCACCGCCGCCGAGGCGCTGGCGGTATCGCTCGAGAAGGCGAAGCCGGCTGCCAAGAAGGACTGAGCCGCATGAATCGTTACCGATGATGACGGCCAAGCAGGCCTACACCTCCCCCATCTCGTACACGCCGGCGAAGTGACGAGGCTGTACCGCGAGCCTCTCGTCGCGTTCTTGGCGCTGAGCGCGCTCCTCTTCGTCGGGTACGGGCTGGCCTCGAGGCGCACGGGCAGCGCCCGCCGGATCGTGGTGACGCGGCAGCGGATCGACAGCCTCGCCGCGGAGTTCGCTCGCACGTGGCAGCGTCGGCCGACCGGCGATGAGCTGAACGCCTTGATCCGTGATGACGTCCGGGACGAGGTGTGCGTGCGCGAGGCGATCGCGCTCGGCCTCGGCCGGGACGACAGCGTGATCCGACGCCGGCTTCGCCAAAAGCTCGAGTTCGTCGCGCAGGAAGCGGCGGTGCAGGCCGAGCCGACGGAGGCCGAGCTCCGGACCTACCTCGACGGCCACGTCGAGGCGTATCGCACGGAGGCGACGTTCACGTTCCGTCAGGTCCATCTCGACCCTCAGCGCCGTGGCGCCGGCCTCGCCCGGGACGCGGAGAGGCTCCTCGCGCGCCTCAGGCGGGAGGGGGCCGGCGCCGATATCTCAGGCCTCGGAGATTCCCGCCTTCTGGAGAGGCAGTTCAATGCTCTTCCCGAAGGCGAGCTGAAGAAGCAGTTCGGCGACGCCTTCGCCGCCAGGCTCGCGGCGCTTCCCGTCGGGCGCTGGGAGGGGCCGATCCCGTCCGGGTACGGCGAGCATCTGGTCTTTCTCGAGGAGCGACGGGAAGGCCGGGTTCCCGAGCTCGGCGAGGTGCGCGACGCAGTCCATCGCGACTGGGCGGACGCGAGACGCCACGAGGCGGACGACGCCTACTACCGCGCGCTTCTGTCGCGCTACACGGTCGTCGTCGAGAGCGGGCCTCCGGCGCCCACGAGCCCGCGCTGAGCGAGGAGGTCAGCGAGCGCCGCCCGTACGCCGCGCATCCGGCGATCGATTTGCCGTAGACGGCGTCCGGCGATCAGGGGCAGGGGGCAAGCGCACGATCGTCCGTGCAGGAGGGGGCGCCGTCGGGCCGCTCCGCCCCCGCTGAGCTCTTGCCGAGGCTGCCGGTGAACCCCGCCGAGATCGGGGCGATCAAATAGTACCGGCTGCCCCCCGACGGGGTGACCGTCAGCGTCTGGGCGCCGCCGGAGGTGCATGCCAGAGGGGCGTGGGAATACCAGGTCCCGACGACGCCCTCGTGAACGGAGTAATCCGGGCCGGCGGCGCTGCAGCTCGCGCCCCAGCTGAGGTCGAGGCCGCCGGGGATCTGCGTGCTCTTGTCGACCTGAAGGGTCGCGACGAGCCCAGGCTCGGACGTCGAGGTCAGGCACATGTGTCCGGCGTTCGTCGCGGTGCACGTACAGTTGGGGCACGACTTGTAGGGTGGGAAGCAGACCACGCCGTTGTTGCAATCGACGGCGAATGGGTCGCCGCACGCGGTGCCGCCTAGCTGGCAGCAGGCCTTCGCGGGCTGGGAGGCCGCGAACCAGACGGCCACGAATGCGGCGACGATGAGCGTCGTCCTCACGTGTCGGAACGTAGGGTCCGCAAGAGTGCGCGTCAAGGTTCGCGCCTTGACCCCGCCGTGAGGCGCGGACTAAGTTCCGCCCGTGGCATTTGCCGCGCGGCTGCTCGGGGACGCATTTCTGGTCGTGGGCTACGCCGCGCTGGGACGCCGCATCACCGGCTCTCGTCTCGCAGGAATCTCGCTCGTGGCCTGGGATGCGCCCGCCGGCCTGGGGCCGCCTCTGGCGCAAGCGGGCGGGGTCGCGCTGTACCGCCTCCCGGGCACCTCTCCGTGAAGACCGCGCGCTGGCTCGGTGGCGCGGCGGCGCTGCTCGCGGCCGCCGTTTACGCGCCGGCCCTGACCGTCGGCTTCTTCTCCGACGACTACGAGATGCTCGGGCGCCTGGCGGCGACGCTGTCGCGACCCGATTTCGTGCTCAGCGTGTTCTACCGAGACTTCAACCCCGTCTTACACGCCCTCTTCGCCGTCGACTACCTGATCGGTGGCGGGGCGTCGTGGGTGTTTCACGCCTCGTCGATCCTCGCGCACGCTCTCGTCGCGCTCCTCGTCTACACGCTCGCGACCCGGCTCTCGGGCCTTCCTTGGCTCGCGCTGGCCGCGACGGCCGTCTGGGCCGTAGGCGCGCGCATCTCCGAACCGATCATCTGGCCCGTGGCGCGGGGCCACGTGCTCGGCGCGCTGTTCTCCCTCGCCGCGATCCTCTTGCTCGACCGAGGTGGCGGGAAAAGGATCGCCGCCGGCGCCGCGCTGTTGCTCGCTGCGCTGCTCTCCAAGGAGACCGCGCTCTTTCCGATGATGCTCACGCCCTGGTTCGTCGAGGATCGGGCGCTCAGGCGAAGGCTCATCGTGGTGGTCGCGCTCCTGGGCACGGCGTTCGTCGCCCTGAACATCGCCATCAAGCCGGAGTTCCACACGGCGGGCGAAGGCGCGTGGTCCGCGATCCGCAAGCTGCCGTTCATCGCGCTCCGGCCGATCGGCTTGGGCGATTGGTATGGGTTCACCGTGGCCGGTTTCGTCGCGTTCATCGCCGGCGCCGCGCTATTGCTCGCCGTTCTCTGGCCGACGCCCGGACGCAGGGGGCTCGTATGGGTTCTCGTGTGCGCTCTTCCCATCCTCCCTCTGCAGAAGGTCTCCTCGCGCTACCTCTATCTGCTTTCGATCGGCTACCCGATTGCGGTCGCCGGGCTTTCGCGCCATCCAGGGCTCGCGCGACTGTCGCCCGCCGCTCGCCGCAACGCTGCCGTCGCGCTCGGCGCCTGCACGGCGATCCTGGTGGTCGCGAACACGATTCTCGTTCAGCGGGAGATCGGCGACTACCGCTTGATGGCGGAGCCGTACGCACGCTGCCATGCGGCGCTTCGGAGCGCGTCCGGCGCGCTCGCCCCCGGCGAGACGCTCGTCGTCGTCGAGACCGCCCCGCACACCGCGATCCCGGACCTCGCTCGCGAGCTTGCCGCGCGCGGCAACATGAGCAAGCTCCTCCCGGAGCGCGCGAATGCGGTCGGCGGGCTCATCGAGTTGACCGACGCCATCAACGCCGGCAGGCGCCGCGGCGATCTGCTTGCCATCCCGGGCGACCTGTCGGCGGCCTGGCCGCGCCGGGTCGTCGTTTGGGACGGTGCGCGGGCGACACCAGCGAACGAGCCGCCCCCCGGCCGCGCCCTGGCGGCGCGGCTCGTGCCGGTCGCGGAGTTCGTACGCTTCGCGCGGTCTCGACCGAAGTAGTCCACGGTGGCCGCAAGGTTGTTGGTTGTTGCGCTCGTGGCATCCGTGGCTTCGAT
>CAZEII010000095.1:0-7787 GCA_964511835.1 uncultured Acidobacteriota bacterium
GCCCGGCCGGGGCGTGTCGGCCTGCGCGGCCGCAGGCGCCGCGGAGGTCGGGGCCGCCATCGGGCGCGGCTTGCCGTCGCCCGTGCGAATACCGAACTGCTTCTCGAGCTTGAGGTCCGCCAGCCTCCGCATCGCCTCCGGCGTCATGGCCGTCTCCGGCGTCTCGTCGAGAAAGCGCCGGTAGCCCTGCATGGCCTGATCGAGACCCTTCTCGATATTCGCCTCCCGGACGTCCGGCCGCACACTCTTGAGCTCCGCCAGCGTTCCCGACGTGGGGGCCTCGCGATGCGCGGCGCAGCCGACGGCGAGAACCGGGGCGAGCGCGAGGAGGACGGCGCGGGGGCGCATCACCGCTTCTCCTCTTTGTCGGCCTGTGCGCGCGCCGCCCGGTCGTAGCTGTCGGCGACGGCGTAGCGCGCCTCGGTCTGCTGGGCGACCAGGCGCTCCCGCCGCGCGGTGAGCTGGTTGATCGCGACGGTCTCGATCATCTGTCCCTGCCGGGCGATCAAGCTCGAGACGCCCTCGAGGGCCTGGTCGACGCGCCCGCGGAGCCGTTGGATCTGGGTGTCGTAGCCGACGTAGCTGTGCGTCGCCGCCTGCCGGGTCCGGACGAAGGCGTCGTACTGGCGCGTGAGCGCGTCGACGTCGGATTTCAGCTCGTTCAGGTGGGCATAGGCTGCGGTCAGGCGCGCCGGGTACTCGGTGGTGAGTCGCCAGGTGAGTGCGCCGCGGAGCCGCGCCACGCGTTGCCGGAGCGCGAGCGAGTCCGGCCGATTCGACTCACCGAGCCGCTTCTCGATGAGCGTGAGCCGCTCGCCGGCGATCCTCTCGTCCGCCGTCGCCAGGTACTCCGGCCGCGGCGCGGTCAACATCGCCTGCAGGCGCTTGGCGACGTTCTTCCGCTGCTCGAGTCGCAGACGCATCCGCGAGTCCAGCTCCCGGAACTGCGCGTCGACCCCGGGCAGAAGCGGCTCGTAATTCTGTCCGCGCAGCCGGATGATCTCCTCGAAGGCGTCGAGGCCGGTCTTCCAGGCGGTGAGCCTCGATTGCAGGTCCTCGAGGTCGAGGTAGTTGTGCATGGCCGTCTGGAACTCGTGGGAGGCCATCAGCTCCATCAGGTAATAGGTTTCCGGAGCATCGGGCAGGCTCCGCAGCCGGATGACCCATTCCGTATCCTGCCGGTTTTCCTCGCGGACCAGCGCATTCAGGAACCGACCTTCCCGGATGCTGCCGATCGACGCGTCGACCTTCTTGATCTGGTTGCCGAGCAGCTCGAGGGCCCGCCCGTACAGCGGGGCGGCGCGGCCGTGCAAGTTCAGGCTGGCGTACGCTGACGGCAGCGCCACCACGGCCTCCTGGACGGCGGCATCCGTCGGCTCGCGATCGGCCAGGACGCTCCACGGAACCAGCGCGCGGTCGTACCGCTTCGCCGAGGCCTCGGCCCAGCCCGCTCGCAGCAGAGCCTGGTTCGAGAACGGTCCGTCGAGGCGGACGCGGTCCAGCGACTGCCTGGCCTGGTCGAAGCGAGACGCCTCGAACAGGACCGCGCCCACCACCAGGTTGGACTTGTCGCGGATCGCGAGACCGGCGCGATCGGAGGCCGCCATCTGCCCGGCCTTGTCCAGCTGAGCGATCCCTTCCTCGGTCCGACCGTCCTGAATCAGCGCGATGCCGAGATTGTAGGCGACGAACCCGCCCAGGGTCGGGCCGCTCTTGAGCGGCCGGAGCACGTCGACGGCCTGGCCGGGCCGGCCGATGGCCATGTCGATGTTCGCGCGGAGGAACTCGAGGTCGTCCCGGATGGACTCGGGCACCTTCCCCTCGATCCGCGCCAGCGATTCGAGCGCTTCGTCGAACTGGCCCTTCTGGAATTGGATCCGAGCGAGCCGGAATGCCGCCTCGTTGCGCACGGCCTCGTCGACGGCCCCTTCGAGCACCGCCTTGATGGCGCGCCCGGCGCGTTGGTGCATCCGGTAGTCGAGCTCGAAGTCGCCGACCGAGAACTCAGCTTCGTTGACGTGAAAATGCAACGTGTCGAGCTTGGGCTCGTCGAGGCCGTGGTACATCGCGAGCTCGGTGTCGAGCCGCTGAAGCGCGTCGAAGTACTGCCCCTGGTAGGCGTGATACAGCGCCTCGCCGAAATAGAGATCCCTCAAGTCGGCGCACGCGGCCGGACGAGCCGCGAGTCCCGCGGCCAGACCGAGTCCCAGGAGCCGCCCCCGAACGCGCATCGATCACCATTCCTCGAGGGCGATCGGCTTGCCGCCGGGAGCGGAGCCGGCGATCCTCAGGCCGACCAGCTTGGGCTTCACGTCCTTGCGGAACGTGAAGTGCTCCGTTCGGCTGAAGTCTGCGCCGCCGTCGAGCTTTCCGTCGACGAGCACCTCGAGCTGGTGATCCCCGGTCGTGACGTTGCCGACGTAGATCCGCTGCACACCGCCCTTACGCAGCGCCTCGAGCTCTTTGAAGCTGTAGATGTAATGGGCCACCAGCTGGCCGTCGATCTGGAGCCGGACGGCGTCGAGCCGCATTGGATCGCCCTTGGTCAGCTCGACGAAGATCGCGACCTGAGTCCCGGAGGGGAAGAGCAGCTTCTCCTCCAGCCGGCTCAGCTCCTGAGCGATGCTGAGAACGTCGGACTTGATGTCCTGCACCTGCTCATCGAGCCCCTTCATCTGCTGCTTGTCGCTTTGTTCCGCCCCGACGCAGGTGGGCCCCACACCGAGCAGCGCGACCAAGACGAGCACACTCGCCGTTCGAATACGTCGGGCCATGGCGTTCCTCCTCCTGGAAGCCTGCCTCGGCCAAGCGGGCTGACCCGCCCTCCGTGACAACCTTCGCGATTGCAACGGGCTTGCCACGACACGAACTTCCGGCCGTTTATGAGAATTCTGGATAGCCCGCTAACGATTCGGTCCTCGCGCAACCGGTTTCGTATCCGCGGGCTCGCGCGAGTTCAGGGCCGTGCAACCGCGCCGACTTCGGCGGCGCGTATCACTGCACGTTGTCCCAGGCGCCGGGATTGGAGGCCAGGGTGCTCACCGGCGCGGCGTTGGCGCCGGTCAGCGTGTAGTTCCCCAAGGTGTTGCTCGTGGCCAGGTTCTTGGCGATGGACAGGTCCGGAAACGTGCCCGCCGCCGAGGAGGTCTCGATGCCGTAGCGGCCGTTGTGAACCAGGACGTTGTCGATGATCGTGCCGGTCGGGGCGGAATCCCCGACGAAGTGGATCGCGGCATGGATCCCGCTTCCGCCGTTGTCGTCCAGCCTGTTCCCCTGTATGACGACATGGGCCGAGTCGCCCAGCTCGATACCGTCGTGGCCGTTGCTTGCCACGGTGCTATTCGTGACAACCATCGTGGCGCCCAGGGCAAGGATCCCGTCACGTTGGTTTCGGACGATGGTGCAGCCGTCGATGAAGACACCGATGCCGTCCGTGTCAAACCCGACGCCGTTGCTGAGGTTCTCCGTGATCGTCAGATGGGAAAGGCTGACGATCGTGACGCCGGCGTTCAACAGTCCCTGGGCGAAGTTCCGGATGGTCCCGTTGCGGACGAGGACGCCGAGTGTGTTGCCGCCCATGACGACGCCGAAGCTGTCCAGGTTCCCCGCGAGCGTGAATCCGTTCAGGTCCAGCGTGACGTTCGAGGCCGTGATCACGACCGCCGGCACCCGCGCCACGTTGATGTTCGACGTAAGGTAATACGATCCGGGCGCCGCAATGGTCACGGTCCCCGGCCCGTGGAGCGGCGTGCGCGACCCGACGTCGCGGAGGGTCTGCATCGTCGGGGCCGACGGCACGAGCGGCTCCAGGCTCCCCGCCGCGATCGCGTCGTAAGCGGGTCCGCTGGACAGCAACGCCATGGTCAGGAGAAGTCGCTTGTTCATGAGGCACCTCCCGCGTTGAAAAACAACGGGCTCGCACATAGAGCACGTGCCGCGCCAGGCGCGAGCGCCTCGCTGAGACAGCGACGTAAGTCGCTGAACACGATCGACTAGCGTGGCGTGGGGACTTTCTGAATCGACGGGGCCCGTGCGGGCGTGGCTGCCGTCCGGTTGGCAAAATGACAACCTCGCCGGGCAGCGAGGCTCGCCGATTTTGAGAGCGACGCGACGAGTCTCGCCTAGCTGCCCCCGGCACCGTGCCTGAAACTGACCCGAAACTCGCCCGCCGCGCGCCCCAACACGAATCCCCGTCCGTCTTGTAACGCAAGAAGGGCGATACCAGTAACTACCGGCAAGAGAGAGGACCTGCACGGCGCCGCGAGCCGCGAGGAAAGGGAGACCGGCCCGAATGAAGAGCACGGCAAACAAAGCACCTGGACTTCTGAGCCAGGCACCATGTTTCGACAAGAAGGGGTGGCCGATGAGAATCCGATCGAACTTCATGTCAGCGTGCGTGTGTCTCCTTGCCGCGATCTGGGGGCCGCCGGCTATTGCGCGCGAGCTGAGCCTCGAGGACCGCGTCGCCGCCCAGAAGGCGATCGAGCAGGTCTACTGGAACCATCGGATCTGGCCGAAGGAGAACACGAGGCCCAAACCGCCCCTCTCCGCCGTGATGAGCGATAGCGCCATCCGCGCGAAAGTCACGGACTACCTCGAGAAGTCCGCGGCGCTCGAGACGTGGTGGCAGCACCCGATCACCGGGGAGCAGCTCCAGGCCGAACTCGAGCGCATGGCCAAGGGCTCGCGCGATGCGACGGTGTTGCGTGAGCTGTTCGAAGCGCTCGGGAACGACCCGTTCGTGATCGCCGAAACTCTGGTCCGACAAACGCTGGCCGAACGATTGATCCGGAACTGGTATGCCTACGACACGCGGTTCCACGATGCCGTCCGAAAGCAAGCGGAGCAAGCTCTCGCAGGCCGGGCGGCCACGGCGGATCTCAGGTCGATCGATGGCGAGTATCACGAATCACTCCTGGTGCGTTCGCAAGCGGCCGACGAAGTCAGCTCCGCAAAGAACGAGATCCGTATCGAGCCTGAAGCGTGGTCTGAGGAGATGGCCCACCTCAAAGCGAGGTTCGACGGACGAGGCTCCGGCGAGCTCCCGCTCAACACGCGCTCGCCGTTGCGGGAGTCGCCGACTCAATTCTCGGTCGAGATGGTTCTCGAGAGCACGGCCGACAGGGTTCGCGTGGCTTCCGCAGTCTGGCCCAAGTCCAGCTTCGACACCTGGTGGACATCCCAAGCGCCTCAAGCTGACGGCGGGGCGAAAGGGGCCGTCGCGGCTTCGCAGAGCGGCTACTCGCTGATGTCGGTCACCGCTTCGTCATGCACCCCCGACACGTGGCAACCGACGAAGTACGAAGTTCCAGATGGCCGTGAGCAATTTACCGCGATCTGGACAGGGACGGAAATGATCGTCTGGGGTGGATCGATTGGTCTCAACGGCTCAGGCATGTACAACACGGGCGCGCGGTACAACCCGGCCACCGACACCTGGACTCCGACGAGCACCGGCGCGAACACGCCCTCAGGGCGTTTCCGGCACAGGGCGGTCTGGACCGGGACGGAGATGGTCATCTGGGGTGGCGGCACGACAGGCGTCGTCTTGAACACCGGAGGGCGGTACAACCCCGCGACGGACACGTGGTCCGCGACCAGCACGGGGATCAACGTGCCCTCCGCTCGCGAGGGTCATTCGGCCCTCTGGACCGGGACGGAGATGATCGTCTGGGGCGGTGCAGTCGGCGCGGGATATCTAAACACCGGCGGGCGTTACAACCCGACAACGGACGCGTGGTCGCCGACCAGCGTTGGAAGCAATTTGCCGGTCGCACGTTGGTTTCACACGGCGATCTGGACGGGAACGGAGATGATCGTTTGGGGCGGCACCGGCGCCGTCATGCAAAACACCGGCGCGCGATACAACCCGTCGACCGACACATGGACGCCGACGAGCACCGGAGTCGGAGTGCCGACCGCTCGCTACTTCCACACCGCCGTTTGGAGCGGTACGCAGATGATCGTGTGGGGTGGCTCTCCGAACGGCACGACCGGACTCAACACCGGCGCGCGCTACACACCATCGACGAACACCTGGACGGCGCTTCCCTCGAGCGGGCTGACCGCCCGCTGGCAGCACACCGCCGTCTGGACCGGGACGCAGATGATCGTCTGGGGTGGCTTGAACTCCTTGAACTCCGTCGACTGGGTCAACACAGGTGCCCGCTACAGCCCGTCGACGAACGTCTGGACGCCGACGAGCACCGGGGCGAACGTGGCGGACCCACGCTCCTTCCATTCCGCGGTCTGGACCGGGACGGAAATGATCATCTGGGGAGGGGAAGGCGGTGCTTCAGTGCTAAGGACGGGCGGGCGATACCGCCCTTCGACCAACACCTGGCTTCCCACGGCGACCGCGACGGACGTGCCGTCGCAGCGTGTCGGCCACAGCGCCGTTTGGACCGGGACGGAAATGATCGTCTGGGGCGGCACGGACGGCGAGCCCGTTTTCAACACAGGCGGCCGGTACAGACCTGCGGCGGACAGCTGGACCGCTACGAGCCGAACCGGTGTTCCGTCGGAACGGTACGGCCACACCGCCGTTTGGACCGGGACGGAGATGATCGTCTGGGGCGGCACGGACGCCGTGAACGATCTAAACACAGGCGGCAGATACGACCCCGCGGCGGACAGTTGGACCCCAACGAGCATCGGAAGCGGGCTGCCGTCGGGACGCTTCGCCCACAGCGCCGTCTGGACCGGGACGGAGATGATTGTGTGGGGCGGGGTTGAAAGTTTCAGTGGGTTCTCCTTAAACACCGGCGGTCGCTATGACCCGACGACGGACTCCTGGCTGCCGACGGGAACCGGGACGAACGTGCCGGACCCGCGCTCGAACCACACCGCGGTGTGGAGTGGAACAGCGATGATTGTCTGGGGCGGGTCTGGCCTCAACACGGGCGGAAAATACGACCCATCGAGCGATACGTGGACGTCGACGAGCGCGGGCACGGATACCCCCACCGCCCGCGACGGACACACGGCTGTATGGACGGGGACGAGAATGATCGTGTGGGGAGGGCGCGGTGGCTCCGGCGTCCTGAACACCGGCGGCCGGTACGACCCCTCGAATGACACGTGGACGGCGACGAGCACCAGCGCGAGCGCGCCCGCCGCGCGGTTCTTGCACACCGCAGTCTGGACCGGCGCGGAGATGATCGTTTGGGGCGGTGCGACAAACAGCGACGTCTTGGACACTGGAGGGCGGTACAACCCCGGCACCGACACGTGGTCGGCGACCAGCACGGGAACCAACGTGCCCGCGGCTCGCGACGGTCAATCGGCTGTCTGGACCGGCTCGCAGATGATCGTTTGGGGTGGTGCCCCGTCGACCGCCACCGGTGGCCTCTACTGCGCTGACCTATGCGCATCTCTGGTTTGCGACGATGGGAATCCCTGCACCACCGACACCTGCGATCCGTCCTCGGGCTGCGTCTACGCCGACAACACGAGCGCGTGCGACGACGGGAACGCTTGCACCTCCGGCGATACCTGCGGTGGGGGAGCGTGCAACGGCACGCCGATCGGATGCGACGACCACAACGTCTGCACGACTGACACCTGCAATCCATCGACGGGCTGCGTCTACACCAACAACACGAACGCGTGCGACGACGGGAACGCCTGCACCTCCGGCGATACCTGCGGTGGGGGAACGTGCAACGGCACGGCGGTCGTGTGCAACGACAACAACGTCTGTACGACCGACACGTGCAATCCATCGACGGGGTGCGTCTACACCAACAACACGAACGCGTGCGACGACGGGAACGCCTGCACCTCCG
>CAZEII010000096.1:0-4177 GCA_964511835.1 uncultured Acidobacteriota bacterium
TTCGTGTTGTTGGTGAACACGCACCCTGTCGCCGGATTGCATGTATCGGTCGTGCAGACGTTGCCATCGTCGCAGATCCGCGGCGTGCCGACGCACACACCCGCCTGACAGCTGTCGCTCGGCGTGCACACGTCATCGCCGTCCGTGCAGTGCGTGCCGTCGGGCAGGCCGGTGCAGTCGGATGGGGGAGGACCGGCCTCCCAGTCGTCGAACACCGCGCCCGACTGATACGTCTCGAACCCCGGCCGACCCAGCAAGAGGGTCGTCGTGTTGGCGACGCTTGCGACGACCACGTCGTTGATCTTCGCGTAAATCGTGCCACCGTCGAGCGAGGCCTCGATGACGTCGCCGGCGTGAATCGTCGACGAGACGGTGTTGAGATTTCCCTGGTAGGTTCCGGCCGAGTACCAGTAGAAGTACAGCGTCCCGGCATTCCAGGCGACGACGAGAGCCTGATTCGGTGCGCCGAGCAGGACGAGACCCACCTGGCCGCCGGTCTGGACCGCTCTGACGCGCGCGAATTCCTTCGTGGAGTCGAACGTTCCGGCGCCTTGCCAGTAGTACAACGCCTCGCCGGAGGCACCCGCGACTTGGCTGCCGGTCAGATTCGCGGAGCCGCCCCCGAAGGGTTGCTGCCAATTGCCGCCGACCGCCAGCGGTGACTCATTCGCGCGATTGAAGTTGTCCGCCGCGACGATATCCGGAGCCACGAACGCGGCGTTGATCGTTCGATCCTGATCCATCGTGACCTGAAGCGGGTTATCCGTCTCGTGCCCGGCCGGCACGTCGCCGCTCCAGCTCCCGAAGGTGTACCCGGCGTCCGGTACGGGCGTGAGCGTGACGTTCGTGCCGACGGGGTACGTCGCCAGATCCGGATTCTTCGTCACGCTGCCGTGTGTCGCGTTGATCGTCAGGGTGGCCTCGGTCATCACCGTGCTCGTGAAGTCCTGACCCGACACGTCGCCCGTCAACGGACCGACGACCGTTCGCGTCGTGGGGCTCATCGCGTGCCCGGACAACGTCGGCGTCAGGAGAACCGACGTCACGCCGAACGGCACGGCCGAGAATAGATAAGAGCCGACGGTGTCCGTCGTCGTGCTGTTGCTGTACCCACCGCTCGCGGTCACCAACACGCCGCTCAACCCCGTCCCGTTTTCGGTGATCGTGCCCCCGATCGTGTAGGTCGGAGGAGTTCCCGCCTCCCAGTCGTCGAGCACCGCGCCTGTGAGATAGGTCTCGAACCCCGGTCGGCCTGCCGAAAGGCTCGTCGTGTTGGCCACGCTGTGGACGACGAGACCGTTGATCTTCGCGAAAACCCGTCCCTGATCGAGCACGGCCTCGATTTCGTCGCCGTCGTTCAGCGTCGAGGCGATGTTGGCCAGCTGACCCTGTTGGGACCCTCCCGAGTACCAATAGATGTAGAGCCGCCCGGAGCCCCATGAGACCACGAGCGACTGATTCGGTGCGCCGAGCAACACGAGACCCACCTGGCCACTTGCCTGGACCACGGTGGCCCTGGCGAATTGCCGCGCGTTGCTGAACGCGCCCGCCCCCTGCCAGTAATACAACGCTTCGCCGGCGGCGCCGACGACGTGATTGCTGGTCAGATTGTCGGATCCACCCCCGAACGGTTGCTGCCAGTTCCCGCCCACGGCGAGCGGTGTCTCGTTCGGGCGATTGAAGTTATCCGACGCGATGACCCCCAAGGCCTGGAAATGCCCGGTGATCTCCCGATCCTGATCCATCGCGACTTGGAGTGGATTGTCCGTCTCGTCCCCGACGGGAACGTTGCCGCTCCAGCTCCCGAAGATGTACCCGCCACTGGGGATCGGCGTCAGCGTGACGCTCGTGTTGTAGGGATAGATCGGTAGTTGGGGCGCGGCATTCACGCTGCCGTGGGTCGCGTGGAGCGTCAGCGTGGCACCGCCGACGGGCGTGCTGGTGAAGTCCTGGCCCGACACGTCGCCCGTCACCGGACCGGCGACCGTCCGCGTCGTGGGGCTCAACTGATGACCCGAAAGTGTCGGGGTCAGGACGATCGACGCCGTGTTGGATGGGACACCCGTGATCGTAAAGGCGCCGTTGCCATCGGTGGCCGCGCTTCCGGTGAACCCTCCGCTCGCGTTCACGAGCACTCCGCTCAGCCCGGTTCCGCTCTCGGTGATCGTCCCGCTGATCGCGTAGGAAGCCGGCGTGCCCGCCTCCCAATCATCGAGAATGGAGACCTGACCCGCCCGGCTCGGATCGAGATACGTGATGAACCCCGGCGCGCCGGACGAGAGAGTCGTCGAATTGGCGACGCTCTTGACGGTGACCCCGTTGACCTTCGCGGAGATGACGCCACCGTCGAGAACGGCCTCGATGACGTCGCCGTTGACCAGCGTCGAAGGCCCTGTGGCGAGCACGCCGCGATCAAGCCCGCCGGAGTACCAGTAGATGTAGAGCGTATCGCCCACGCCGGGAGGACCCCAGGACACCATGATCGCTTGATCCGGCCCACCCAGAAGCACCAGGCCGAGCTCACCGTCCTTCTGAACGACCCGCTGACGCGCGAACTGTCGCGCGGGGTTGAACGCTCCGGGGCCTTTCCAGTAGTAGATGCCCTCGTTGAACGCGCTGCTCACTCGGCTGTTCGTCAGGACGGAGAAGCCGTCGTAGTTGCCGGCGATGGTGCGTCCCCAGTTCCCGGACGCGGCAAATGGCACCTCGTCGGGCCGATTGAAGCTGTCGGCAGCGACGACGGTTTCAGCGTCCGCATTCGCGGGCAGCGCGATCAGGAGCGCGGTCGCCACCGCGAGCCCGACCACGATCTTCGTCCACGAGGATTTGCGGGACTCCGTCGTCGCGCGCGAAGTAAGCGCGGAGACAGTTCTGGCGCCGGGGGGTGCAACCATAGTCGTCCCGTGCGGCCCCCGACTACCGCAACGCTAATGACTACTTCGAGGAGGGCCGAAGTCAACCTGAATTTTAGCCGAGAAAGGACCGAATTCCTTCCGAGACGGTAAAGAATCCAGGACGCTCAGCGGTCGAGGGCACTTTCGCTTTTCGTGCTTGACTCACCGCGACCGATTCATCCATATCCTAACGGTTCAAATCGACGCTTGTTCTCGATGTTCTACCGGGGCCAATCCCGGCAGTGTGGGGGCATATGTCACGACCGTCGTCGTCTCTTTTCGCGTTCGTCGTGCTCGCGCTCATCGCGGTTGCGCCCGCCGGGGCCGCTCAACCCGGCAGATCGGGCGCCCTGACGCTGGATTCGCGGATTGCCGCCCAGGCGCGGATCGAGCGATTCTGGTTCGATCACCGCGAGGCGGCGGGAACGCCGGACGACGAGGCCGCGCAAGATCCCGATGCGGGGTTCGCGGCGGCGCTGCCGCCCGCCGCGCTCCGGGGGAAGGTCGAGAAGAGCCTGGCCCGCTCCCGGATTCTGAGGGAGCGATACGGCATCGCGCTCACCCCGGAGATGCTGAGGGGGGAGGTCGCGAGAATGGCGCGCGAGACGCGCGACCCCGCTCATCTGCGCGAGCTTTTCGCGGCGCTCGGGAACGACGGCTTCCTCATCGCCGAAACTCTGGCGCGCGAGGGGCTATCCGAGCGCCTGCTGCGCGGCCGCTTCGACGCCGATGAGGAGATCCAGGCCGACCGCCTTGCGCTCGTCCGGTCGCTTTACGAGCGCGCGGACACCGGCTCCCTCCGGAGTCTGGCCGAGACTCCCGGGGTGGAGCACTACTTCGTGACCCTGCAGGAATCCGACGACGACTCGCCCGCCACGAGCGACCTGGCGAGCTTGCGGCTGCCGAGGGGAGAATTCGTACGTCGCGCCGCGGCGCTACCTGCGCCCGGCGAACTCTCGCGCATCGAGGAGACGGAGGCGGGCTACGGCTTCACGCGCACCGTGCGCGCCGCCCCGCGCGAGGCGGTGCTCGAGACTCTGCTCGTGCGCAAGCACGACTTCACGAGCTGGTTCGATGCGCGGCGCGCGGCGTACAGCCGTGCCGATCTCGAGGCCGAGGCGGCCACCAGCGATACGATCGGAGGCGCAGCCCCGGACGTGGCTGCTGCGGCTGCCGGGCTCTGCGACACTTGGGACAACCAGTTCCGGATCGCCCAGGCGCCCTACCGGCGCTCCAACCACAGCGCGGTGTGGACCGGCACGGAGATGATCGTCTGGGGCGGC
>CAZEII010000096.1:4277-7741 GCA_964511835.1 uncultured Acidobacteriota bacterium
GCGCTCCAACCACAGCGCGGTGTGGACCGGCACGGAGATGATCGTCTGGGGCGGCACCAACACCGGAACCTACTACACGGCCGACGGCGCCCGCTACAATCCCACCACCGACACCTGGACGGCGATGAGCGACGTCAACGCCCCTGGCGGCGTCATCAACGGAACCGCGGTCTGGACCGGCACGGAGATGATCGTCTGGGGAGGGGAGGGGCCGCCCGGCACGCAGCTCAACACGGGAGGCCGGTACAACCCGTCGACCGACACCTGGACGCCAACTTCCACGACCGGCGCTGTTCCCACGGGCCGCATTTACCACAGCGCGGTCTGGACCGGCACGGAGATGATCGTCTGGGGCGGCTCCCCGCTCACCGGCATCACGAACACCGGCGGCCGCTACAACCCGTCGACCGATAGTTGGACCGCCACGTCGACCGGCACGAACGTCCCCGTGGCCCGCTACGACCAGTCGGCCGTGTGGACGGGGACTTACATGGTCGTCTGGGGCGGGATCAACGGCTCGGGCGCGGCGATCAACACCGGCGGCCGCTACAACCCGTCGACCAACACATGGCTCGGGACCTCCGTCGGCACGGGGGTTCCCACCGCGCGCGTCTTTCACACCGCGATCTGGTCCGGCTCCGCGATGATCGTCTGGGGCGGCGCCGCGAACTCCGGGTTCACTGGTGAGACCAACACCGGGAGCCGCTATAACCCGACGACCGACACCTGGGCCGTAACGTCGACAGGCGCGAACCTCCCCGCCGTGCGTGCCGGTCACGTCGCGGTCTGGACCGGCACGGAGATGATCGTCTGGGGCGGCCACAACACCAGCCACTTCGACTTCCTGAACAGCGGCGGTCGTTACAATCCCGGAAGCGACACCTGGACCCAGACCCCGGTCTCAGGTGCGACTCCGGTTGGGCGCGCCGAGTTCACGGGCGTGTGGAGCGGCACCGAGCTGATCGTCTGGGGCGGAAACGCGATGAACGCGATCGAGGGGAGCGGCGGCCGGCTCAATCCGACGTCGGGTGTCTGGACGCCGACCGCCACGGCCGGGCCGCTTGTCCCTTCAGGTCGGCAGGGGGCGGGCGCGGTGTTCGCAGGCGTCGAGCTCTTCGTCTGGGGAGGCTTCACCTACAACGGCTCCGTCTACACCTACCTGAACAGCGGGGCGCGCTATCGTCCCGTGGCCAACTCCTGGACGGCCATGAGCACCGGCGCGAACGTCCCGGATCCACGCGCCCAACACACGTTCGCCTATGTGACCACCTCCCCCGCCCTTCTCCTCGTCTACGGGGGGACCGGGGCTGCGGCGCTTTCGGCCAATCACGGTCGCTACAACCCGATGACCGACGCCTGGCTCAACATCACCCAAGGGGCGAACTACCCTGGGCCGCGCGTCCGCCACGTCGGCCTCGCCACGGGCGGCCGGCTCTTCGTCTGGGGCGGCGACAACTGCTTCGGGAACTGCGGGACGTTCCTGAACACCGGCGCCTACTACAACGCGGCCGCCGATTCGTGGGGCGTGATCCCGACCACGAACGCGCCGAGCGGACGCCGCCGCGCGACCGGTGTCTACTCGGGCTCGGAGGTTGTCGTGTGGGGCGGGCAGCTGCAGAATGGGCTCTACACCAACACCGGCGCGCATTACAACCCGAGCAGCAACAGCTGGATCGCGACGACCGGCGCCACGCTCGCCCCATCCGCCCGGGAGAACGCGGTCGCCGTGGTCGACCGCACCACGTTCCCGACGATCATGTATCTCCTCGGCGGGAACGACACGGGCCCGATCACGACAGGCGCGCGCTACGACGTCGCGGCGCGCACCTGGATGACGATGGACACCAACGGCGTCCCCTGCTCCGCGACGCGCGCGGTCTGGACCGGTCGCGAATTGATCGTCATGTGCAGGGGCGGGGCCGGGTCGCGCTACACACCGGGCGTTCCGGAGACCTGGCAGGCGACGTCCACCGCCCCGCAGATTCCGTCGATCGGCGACGAGTTCACCTGGACCTTCTACAGCTATCTCGGAGAGACCTACTTGACGGGCGGGGGCAGCGGCTCGCCGAGCTACTCGTACACGCGCATCGGCGGCATCTACGTTGGCACGATCGGCGCGGGCAGCCCGAGCCTCGACGCATCGAGGAGTCCGACCACGGTGGATCTCAGCTGGTCCACGATCCCGCCGCCCGTCGCGTGGTACAACGTCAAGCGTTGCGCTGTGGTCTCGGGCCCCTGTGTTCCGACGACTGTGATCGCGACGACGACCTCGGCGAGCTTCAGCGACTCGCTCACGGGCGGGAGCTACTTCTACACCGTCGAGGGGGCGACGAGCTGCGGAACCGCGCCCTGAGCCTCCGACGGCTGTCGGCTGCGGCCGCGTAGAGGGTGCCGCCCGCAGCAAAAGTTCGATCCTCGCCAGAATTGGGCTTGCATTCATTACACCATATGGTGTAATATACGAGAAATGGACCGACTCACTGATGTCCTCACGGCGATCTCTCATCCCTCCAGGCGAGCGATCATCGGTGAGCTGGCGGCATCCGGGGCCGCGCGGTTTACCGATGTGGCAAAGCCGTTCGACGTGGCTTTGAACGCGGTTACAAAGCATCTGAAGCTGCTCGAGCGGGCGGGATTGATTTCGCGGGAGAAGCGCGGCAGGGAGGTTCTGATTTCCTTGCGCCCCGAGCCGCTCCGGCTCGTCTCCGGCTGGGTGCACGAGTACGAGCGGTTCTGGAACGAACGCCTCGACCAATTCGAGAAGCATTTCAGGAACAAGAAACCGAAGAAGGAGAAGAAGCGATGAGCACATCCACGAAGACCCTTGAGTTCAAGTTTGAACGAAAGATCCCCGCGCCTCTCGGGGAGGTGTTCGATGCGTGGCTGGATCCGAAGATCCCTGGCAATCCATGGAATGCAGCCGAAAAGTTCGTGTTGGATCCGAAAGTCGATGGGCTCTTTTACTGGAGACTCAAAGGGACGTCCCATTACGGCCGTTTCACGGAGATCGAGCGGCCGGATCGAATTCAGCACACCTGGATGTCACCCAATACGTTGGGACAAGAGTCGATGGTGACTCTGACCTTCCGGCAACAGGGAGACGACACGCTCATGACCCTCGTCCATTCGGAACTTCCGGATCACGAGCTGGCAAGGGGACACGAGAAGGGTTGGAACTACTTCCTGGGAATCTTTCACGAGCAATTTGGAAAGGGCTCGCGCAAGAACTACCGTTGGGAAGACGCTCATCCGTCCGTGAAGAAGTGATGCCGCACTACGCTTGAAGCGCAGGAAAGCGAGCGATCATGGCGAGAATTAATCACTCGTCGGTTCTGGTTCCGCGACAAGATCGAGACCGCATTTCCAGGTTCTATTGCGGTGTCCTCGGTGGCGAGATCACGAAGGCGGACCGTACCACGCCGGAAAGGCTGTGGTTGCCTCCCTGCTTCTCTCGACTTTCCTTG
>CAZEII010000097.1:0-7597 GCA_964511835.1 uncultured Acidobacteriota bacterium
CCCACAATGGCGCACGAATGGTGTATCTTGTCAGGAACGAGAATTCGAAGTTGCGCGTCGAAGGGCGGGCAGGTTCTCGAACTTGTCTGTTCGAAACCGCAAAGCCTGGAAGGGCCGCCCACCTTCTACTCAATTGCCGGCCGGCTTGGGCTGCGGTCTAAGCCGCGGCTGGCGACGAGGGACGGAACGCGTTGCGAAAGTGCGTCACAACCGGTGGCGTGCTGAACACCACGTTGACCACGTCGAATCGCACTTTCTCCCAGGGAACTTCAGCATGGCGAGCGAAGTCTCTCGCGGTGCGGATGAGTGTTCTCTGCTTTTCCGGCCCGATCGCGCGATCCGGCACGGCGAAGAGGACGGTGCCGGCGCGTGCCACCGCGGCTTCGATGCTCGGGGCCGATCGCACGCCCCCGAGCCGCCGCGCGGCGGACACCGCGGCGGCGGGGCGCCGAGCGGCGATCGTGACGCTCACCCGCTTCGACCGCGCCCAGGCGGAAGCCAAGACTTGCGCGAGCCCACCCGCCCCCACGATGACGACCTCGAAGCGACGGGCGTTCATGCGGTTCGGCCGAGGGCCTCGATGAGGGCCGAGACGTCGGCGGGGAGCGGGCTGGCGAACGACATCGCCGCCCCGGTGACCGGGTGCTTGAACGCGAGCTTCGCCGCGTGAAGCGCCAGGCGGGGGAACGCCGCGATCGCGGAGCGGCGGATCGGATCGCGCATCGACTTCCATGGAGCGCCGCCGTAGCGGGCGTCGCCGACGACCGGGTGGCGCTTCGCGGCCAGGTGAACGCGGATCTGATGCGTGCGGCCGGTGACGAGGTCGACCTCGAGGAGGGCGAACCCCGGCAGCGCCCGTACCGTGCGGTAGATCGTCGTCGCCTCGCGCGAGCGCGGCGCGCGCACGGCCATCTTCGTGCGATCGCGCCGGCTGCGGCCGATCGCCTCGTCGATGCGACCCGAGGCGGGCTGCGGCCGGCCCCAGACGAGGGCGAGGTAGGTCTTCGCGATCTCGCGCCGGGCGAACATCCGGGCGAGCGCGCGATGGGACTCGTCGGTCTTGGCGACGATCAACAGACCCGACGTGTCCTTGTCGAGCCGGTGCACGATGCCGGGCCGCTCCGCGCCTCCCGCGGGAGCGAGCCGAAGGCCGCGGCCGAGCAGGGCGTGCACGAGCGTTCCCGTCCGCGCTCCGTGCCCGGGGTGGACGACGATCCCCGCCGGCTTGTCGACGACGGCGAGGTGCGGATCCTCGAAGATGAGATCGACCGGAATGTCCTCGCCGGCGAGCCGTCCGTGCGACGCCTCCGGGATCGATGCGTCGATCGCCATCCCGGCCTTGAGCGGCAGGCTGGCCCGCGGGGCCGTCCGGCCATCGACGTCGACGCAGCCGTCCTCGATCAGGCGTTTCCAGACCGAACGCGAGCGCGCGGGATGGCGGGCCGCGAGGAAAGCATCGAGCCGTTCTCCGGCCGCGTCGTCGGGGACGTCGAGGTGCACGCGCGTCCGGCTCATGCGGTCCGCGGCGCGCGGAACCGGCCGCGGACCAGGAGGAACCCGGCGATCAGGATCGCGGCGAGGCTGAGCAGCTGGGACGTGGACACCGCGCCGCCGAACCAGAGCCCGCGGACCTCGTCGCCGCGCCACACCTCGAGCGTCGCCCGCCCGGCGCCGTAGATCAGGAAGAAGAGCCAGGCGACCGTTCCCGCCGGACGAGGACGCCGCCGCCACGCGAGCGTCAGGAAACCCGCGAGCGCCAGGTCGAACGCGCACTCGATCAATTGCACGGGGAGGAGCGGTGTGTTGAGCGGCACGCCGGTCTGGTCGTGCGCCGCCTGGCTCGTGAACCGCACGGCGCACCACGCGTCGCTGGCCACACCGTAGCAACAGCCTGCGGCGAAGCAGCCGAGCCGACCGATTCCTTGGGCCAGCGCGACGGGTGCCGCGATCGCATCGCCGAGCTCCAGGATGGGTAGATTCCGTCTCCGCGCGTAGAGGACGAAGACGACGGCACCGGCGGCGAGACCGCCCATGAGGACCCCCGCGCTGCGGATGGTCCCCAGGATCTCGAGCGGGTGCTCCCGGTAGTAGGGAAAGTCGACGGCGACGAGGGCGAGCTTGGCGCCCATCAGCCCCGCGAGCAGCGTGTAGAACGCCAGGTTGACGACCGGCTCCTGCGGGAGCCCGAGAGCGCGGGCCCGCGCGACGAACCACCACCAGGCGAGAAGCGCGCCCGACGCGAAGATGACGCCGTAGGTCGGCAGGAACAGATGGGTCGCGCCCAAGAGCGGGAGGTTGAAGGTGCCGAAGTCGATCAGGATCGGATGCATCAGCGTCGGGGCTCGGCGAGGATCGTGCTCACCGCGCGCGCGCACCGCGCGCACGCTCCGGGCCATTCGGGATCGGAGCCGACGTCGTCCGTGTAGCTCCAGCAGCGCTGGCACTTGGACCCGGAGGCGGGCCGGACGGCGACGCTGACGGTCTCGGCCTCGCGGCCCAGGGTCACGCCGCTCGTGATGAACAGAAATCGAAGGTCCTCGCCGAACGTCCGAAGAAAGGAAAGCGTCTCCGCAGGGCCGGAGATCTCGACGTGCGCTTCGAGGGAGCCCCCGATTCTCTTGTCCGCCCGCGCCTCCTCCAGGGCCTTCATGACGACCTCGCGGAGGGCGACGAGCCTTTCCCAGCGCGCCTCGCGGGCAGGGTCGGCGGCCTCGGACGACGGCTCGGGAAAGAGCTGGGCGTGCACGGAGGAGGCACCCCATCGAGCGCGCCCTAGGAGCGCCTCGAGCTCCTGCCAGACCTCCTCCGCCGTGAAGCAGAGGATCGGCGCCGACAGTCGGGCGAGGTCGGAGGCCAGGCGCCAGAGGACCGTCTGCGCCGAGCGGCGCTCGGTCGAGGTGCGGGGAGACGTGTAGAGCCGGTCCTTCAACACGTCGAGGTAGAACGACGAAAGCGTTACGGTGACGAATCCGTTCAGCGCGTGGTAGACGAGGTGGTACTGGTGCGCCTCGTAGGCGTGGACGATCCGCGCACGGAGCGCTTCGAGCTGGTCGAGCGCCCAGCGGTCGATCTCAGGCATCTGCGACGCTGCGACCCCGTCGGACGCCGGGTCGAAGCCGGCGAGATTGCCGAGCAGATAACGGAAGGTGTTGCGGATCTTCCGGTAGGTCTCCGCGTTGCGGTCGAGGATCTCCTGCGACAGGCGCATGTCCTCGAGGAAGTCGATCATCGAGACCCACAGCCGAAGGATCTCGGCGCCGCGCCGGTCGGCGATGTCGAGGGGGGAGATGACGTTGCCCAGCGACTTCGACATCTTCCGCCCCTGGCCGTCCATCGTGAATCCGTGGGTGACGACTCCGCGGTACGGGGCGCGGCCGCGATCGTTGACCGCGACGAGCAGCGACGAGTGGAACCAGCCCCGGTACTGATCGTGCCCCTCGAGGTAGAGATCGGCGGGCCAGGGGAGGCCCCCTTCGCGGCCGAGCACCGCGCTGTGGGAGACCCCCGATTCGAACCAGACGTCGACGATGTGATCGTGGATCGCGAGATGCTCTCGGCTCTTGCAGCAGGGGCAGGCGACACCCTTCGGCACGAGCCGCTCGACACGGGCGTTCGCGCTCTCACCCTCGGTCGCGAACCAGACGTCGGAGCCGCGCTCGAGCACGAGCGACGTGACGTGATCGAAGAAGGCCGTCTCGCGAAGGAACGCCTCGGGATGCTGCGGCAGGCATTTCGCGCAGACGACGGCGGGGATCGGCACGCCCCAGGTTCGCTGGCGCGAGATGCACCAGTCGGGGCGGGTCTCGATCATCTGAGCGATGCGGGACTCGCCGAAGGCGGGAACCCACGCGCCCTCATGGATCGCCGCCACCGCTTTCTCACGGAGCCCGTCCCCCTCCATCGCGATGAACCACTGCGGCGTCGCGCGGAAGAGCACGGGATTGTGACAGCGCCAGCAGTGAGGGTAGCTGTGGGTGTAGGCGTCGTGCCGGAGGAGCCAGCCCCGCGCTTTGAGGTCCTCGACGATCAGCTCGTTCGCTTTGAAGACGTGCACGCCCGCGAGCCATTCGGGGCCGACTTTCTCGGGGAGGAACTTGCCGTCGTCGCCGACAGGATTGAACGGCGGAAGGCCGTACTGGCTCCCGATGCGGAAGTCGTCGGCGCCATGGCCCGGGGCCGTGTGAACGCATCCGGTCCCCGCATCGAGGGTGACGTGCGACCCGAGGACCAGCACGCCGGCGCCCGAAGCCGGCCCCGACGCCAGTGGATACGGCCGCTCGACCGGGGCGCGCGCGCCGATCCAGTCCTTGCCTTCGCCGACGAGCTGCTTTCCCGTGAACGTCGCCACCACCTTGGGCTGTCCCCACCCGAGCAGCTCCGCGACCTGCGCCAAGAGTCCTTCGGCGACGATCAGGGCCTCTCCCTGGACTTCGACGGCGGCGTAGACGAGCTCGGGATGGAGCGCGACGGCGAGATTGGCCGGGAGCGTCCAGGGCGTCGTCGTCCAGACGACGACCCAGGTCTTCTTCCCGGCGAGCGACGGGACGCGCGCTTCGAGTCCCCGCACCGGCATCCTGACGTAGACCGACGGGTCGGTCCGGTCTTCGTATTCGACCTCGGCCTCGGCGAGCGCCGTCTTGTCGGAGAAGCACCAGTGCACCGGCTTGTCGCCGTAATAGACCGACCCCTTGGCGAAGAAGACCCCGAGCTGCCGGATGATCTCCGCTTCGTAGGTCCGGTCGATCGTCCGGTAGGTCGCGCGTCGCGAAGGGGCGTGGGAGGCTTCCTCGACGGCGTCGGTCGCGCGGTCCCAGAGGACGCCGAGCCGCCGGAACTCCGATTTCTGCACCTCGATGTACTTCTCGGCCCACGCGCGGCAAAGCGCGCGGACCTCGAGCGGGCCCATGCCGGTCTTCTTCGGGCCCAGCTCCTTGTCGATCCGGTGCTCGATCGGAAGCCCGTGACAGTCCCAGCCCGGGATGTAGGGGGTGTCGAATCCCATCATCGACCGGGACTTGACGACGAAGTCCTTGAGGATCTTGTTCAGCGCCTGCCCGAGATGGATGCTGGCGTTCGCGTAGGGAGGCCCGTCGTGGAGGATGTAGCTCGGCCGGCCCGTCCGCGCCTTCCGAATCAGGCCGTAAGCGTCGATCCGGTCCCACCAGTCGAGGATGACCGGCTCCCGCTTCGGCAGGTCGGCCTTCATCGGGAACTCGGTCGACGGGAGGTAGACCGTGCTCTTAAGTTCAATGTTCTTCGACACTTGGCAGCCCTCTGGCGAGCGGGTACTGTAACACACGCACCATGCGCCTCTACCTCGACCACAACGCGACGTCGCCTCTAAGAATCGACGCGAGAGAGGCGATGCTCGCCTCGCTCGACGCTCCCGCGGGAAATGCGTCGTCGATCCACGGGGAAGGACGCGCCGCTCGAGCGAGGCTCGAGGAGGCGCGCGCTCGGGTCGCGGCGTTGGCGGGCGTTCCCGCGCGCGAGGTCGTGTTCACGAGCGGCGGGTCCGAGGCGATCGCCGCCGCGATCCGCGGCGTGACGGACCGCACGCCGCCCGATCGTCGGCGAGTCGTGGTCTCCTCGATCGAGCACTCCGCCGTTCTCGAAAGCTGTCGCGCGATGGCATCTCACGGCTTCGACGTCGTCGAGGTCGCGTGCGAGCGCTCGGGCCGCATATCCCCGGACCGGTTTGCCTCCGCGATCGATGCGCGGACGGCGCTGGCTTGCCTGCAAGCGGCCAACAACGAGACGGGCGTCATCCAGCCGGTCGCCGAAGTCGGCAACGCGTGCCGCACGGCACGCGTTCCGTTTCTCGTCGACGCAGTTCAAGCGGCCGGAAAGATGCCCATCGATCGTGACGGCTGGAGCGCCGACCTGCTCGCCCTCTCGTCGCATAAGCTGGGCGGACCGCAGGGGGCGGGGGCCCTGATCGTCCGCGAGGGAATAGCCATGGCGCCGCTGGTCGGAGGCGGCGCGCAGGAGCGCCGGCGGCGCGGGGGCACGGAAGCGGTCCCGGCCATCGCCGGCTTCGGCTCCGCGTGCGCCGCGGCCGAGCGAGATCTCGAGAAAGACGCTGCGCGCCTCCTCGCTCTGCGCGTCCTGATCGAATCCGCGCTCGAGGAGTTGGCCCCCGCCGTCCGTATCCATGGGTGCGAGGCGCCGCGCCTTCCCAACACGGTCAACGCCGCCGTCCCGGGTGTCTCCGGCGAGACGCTCGTCATCGCCCTCGATCTCGCCGGGGTGGCTGTCTCCACCGGCTCGGCCTGCGCTTCGGGAGCGGTCACGCCGTCCCACGTCATTCGCGCGATGGGGTTCGACGACGATGAGGCGCGCGGCGCCGTGAGGATCTCGATGGGATGGAGCACGACGGCCGCGACGGTCGAGCAGTTCCTCGCCGTTCTCCCACCGCTTCTCGCGCGCGCTACCATGGCGCGCCGATGACGAATCCCGTCACCGCGGTCGCGATGAGCGGTGGAGTCGACAGCTCCGTGGCGGCCGCTCTGCTGGCGCGGGAGGGCCGGCCGCTCGTCGGCTTCTCGATGCAGCTCGTCGACCGGCTGGCGGGGGAGACCGACCGATACGGCCGCTGCTGCTCCCCCGACGATTTTCGCGACGCGCGCTCCGTCGCCGACCGCCTCGGGTTCGCACACTACGTCCTCGACATGGAGGATGATTTCAGGCGGCAGGTGCTCGAGCCCTTTGCCGACGACTACGCGAACGGCCGGACGCCCTCCCCGTGCCTCCGCTGCAACACGTTCATCAAGTTCGACGCCCTTTGGGAGCGCGCTCGCGCCGTCGGCGCCTCATCGGTCGCCACGGGGCATTACGCGATCCTCGAGCGGGATCCTCGGAGCGGCCGCACGCTGCTCCGCGCCGCCGCCGACTCGGAGAAGGACCAGTCGTATTTCCTGTTCGACCTTTCGGACGGGCAGCGCTCCCGCGCGGAGTTTCCCTTGGGCGCGATGACGAAAGACGACGTCCGCGCGCTGGCGCGGGAGCTTCGGCTCGCAACCGCGGAGAAGCCCGAGTCGATGGACCTCTGCTTCGTCACGGAAGGGGAGAGCTACCGCGACGTGCTCGCGCGTTCCGGGTACGGGGATTCGTCGAGCGCTGGGGAGATCGTCGACAGGGCCGGAAAGGTGCTCGCGGCGCACTCCGGCGTCGGTCGCTTCACGGTCGGCCAGCGCCGCGGCCTCGGCATCGCGAACGGGGAGAAGCTCTACGTGATCGGCATCGACGCCTCCCGCTCGCGGGTCGTCGTCGGCGACGAATCGCAGCTGTACCGCGAGGCATGCATCGTCGAGCGCGTGCGCTGGATTCCGTTCGAGCGGCCGGGCGGACCGCAGCCGGCCACGGTGCGAATCCGCTCGAATCATGCGGGTGCGCGGGCGACGATCACCGATCGCGGCGACGGCACGGCGGGGATCGCGTTCGAGGCGCCCCAGCGCGCCGTCACCCCCGGGCAGGGCGCCGTCTTCTATGACGGCGATCTGGTGCTCGGCGGAGGCTGGATCAGCGGCTGACCGACGTCTTGCACGGTGGCCGCAAGGTTGTTGGGGGATGAGGTGTCCGCCCCGGACGATGCGGA
>CAZEII010000098.1:0-7473 GCA_964511835.1 uncultured Acidobacteriota bacterium
ATCCGCTGCGCAGCGCCAACCGTCTCTGCCTGCTGTGACTGAAACGTGCCTTGCCCGGAATGTTTGCCGCGGGAACCAGCCGCCCCGCATGCCGACGCCCTGTACGTGCACCAGGGGGCGTGGCACGCACCACGCCCTGCGAATGGCAGACGCCTCAAGTGACTCCGTAGACGCTCCGACGTCTCGCTCTATGCGGACCGCGGCCTCCGTGTAGTCGCCGCCCGTCTGCGGTGCGCAGCCGGTGAGGTTCCCACATACCGCTTGAACGCTCGCCCGAATCCCACTTCGGAGCCGTAGCCCACACGTTGGGCGACTTGAGCGATCGTTGCGTTACTCGACAGCAGGTGGTGGACGGCCTTGTTCATCCTGCAGCGGGTCACATAGAAATGTGGCGACTCGCCAACTAACTCCCTGAAGCGCGTGGCGAACGCCGTGCGCGACATTCCCACGTGCTTCGCCAGCCTGGCGACGCCCCAATCCTCCTCCGGCTGACGATGGATCGCCGCCAGCGCCGCGCCGATCCGAGAGTCTCGCAGCGCCACGGCCAGTCTCAGGTTCTGTGCGTCCGGAGCGGCGACATACGTGCGGATCGCCTCGACGAACAGAATGTCCGCCAGTCGGGTCACTATCGTATCCGCACCGGGTCGGCCGGAGTCTGCCTCCTTGGTGAGAAAGGTGAGAGCCATTCGCAGCCACGTTTCCACCCCGCGCATGTGGCCCCGCAGGTGGATCACGGGCGGAAGGCCGGCCAGCACCGGGTTGATGCGGCGATCGTCGAAGTGAAAGCCCCCGCACACGAGCGTCGCCGGCTTGCCCCCACCGCCACCGCGCACCGTGCCGTGGTGTTTGGTCGAACCCTCGGCGATCAATTCTTCGAGGCGGGTCGCGACCGATGCAGGCGAGTCGCGGACCACATGCGCGTTCCCAAGTGGCAAGATCACGAGGTCACCGGCCCTCATCCACAACCGATCATCCACGCCATCCACGTCTACGCAACACGTGCCGCGAGTGATCAGGTGGAACGAGGCGAAATCACGCCCCAACACTGAAAACCCCCAGGGGGCCGTCAGCTCGGAGCGACAGAAAATCGCGCGCCGGAAGCGGACGGCCTGGAGCACGTCGCTTAGCTCGTCGCGGCGCAGGGACGCGGACAGGTTCCTCATGCCTTAGTCTTATGGACCACTCTTACCACGCTGTCAATTCCCCCACCTGAGGCCTGAACGATCTGTATGAGGAAATGAACGCGCAGTCTATGGCGAACAACCGTCCGCGCCCGCATGCTTAGCGAGCACTCCGAGGATGTCGAGTGATCCAACGCCACGAGGAGGCCTCCACCATGTCCAACGCCGCCGCGGTCGTGCAGGGATTCCAGCAAGCGCTCGGGAAGGGCGACTACGCGGCCGCTCGGAAGCTCCTGCACGACCGCTTCTCCTTCCAGGGGCCCATCGACACGTTCGACCGACCGGACCCCTACCTGGAGTCGATCAAGAGACTCCACAACATCATCGAGCGAATCGAAATGAAGAAGATGTTCGTCGACGGAACCGACGTGTGCGTGCTGTATGACATGGTCACGAAGAGTCCCGCTGGTACCGCATTCATCGCGGAGTGGCATCAGGTACAGGGTGAAAAGATTGCGGCGATTCGAGTCGTCTTCGACGCCCGGCCGTTTGCGGCGATGTTCGGCAAGTAGGCCCGCGACCGTTCATGATAAAGGGTGCGCACTTCAGCCCAGACTTCCTCCGCTTCCTTGCTGACCTCAGGGCGCACAACGATCGCGAGTGGTTTCAAGCCCACAAGGATCGCTACGAGGCCGCCGTGCGGGACCCGTTCCTGCGGTTCATCGCCGATCTGGGTCCACGGCTGCAGCAACTGAATCCCCCATTCGTCGCCGATCCGAGCCCTGTGGGTGGTCCATGACGAGGATTTATCGCGATATTCGCTTCTCGCGGGACAAGAGCCCGTACAAGACGGCTGTGGCTGCTCACTTCTGGCCGGCGAATGCGCGGGGTGAATCCTCTCCGGCGCTCTACCTCCACCTCGAGCCGGGTCGCTCTTCGATCGGTGGCGGCATCTGGCGGCCGGCGCCTCCGACCCTGACTACGATCCGCCGTGCCATCGTTCGCAACTCGGGGCGCTGGCGGCGAATAACCCGCCATCCGAGATTCAGGTCGACGTGCACGATGACCGGCGACTCCCTCAAACGTGTCCCTTCTGGCTACGACCCGAACGATCCGCTCGCAGACGACCTCAAGCGGAAGGACTTCATTATCGGCTCACGACTTGCTGACCGGCAGATCACGTCGAAGGACTTCATTGATTTCGTGATCCGCAGATTCAGAATCGCCGTGCCCTTCATGCGGTTCTTAGGGGAATCCATCGGCCGCGCGGCTGAGGCATGCCTCTCATAACCGCGACGCAAGTCATTGACCGACCCATCGACGAGGTCTTTGCGACTGTTGCCGATGCCGCCAATTTTCATAAGTGGAACCCGACGATCACAAGCGCGAGGAGGCTAAGTGATGCCGACATGACATTAGGTGCGAAGTTCGAGTGGAAGTTGCGTGGCTTCGGTACCGTCGTTCAGGAATTCGGAGAGTTTGAGAAGAACAAGCGCATTCGGATCGTGCCGCAGATCAAGGGCCTACGCGGCGGGCACCGCTTCACCTTTACCAGGCAGGGTAACGCCACACGGATTGACCACGAACTCCAAATGCTCCCCACCGGCTGGTCCAGACTGCTCGGTCCCGTCCTCGGCATCATAGGCCGAAGGAACCTACGCGACACGACCCAGGCGCTACAAAAATACCTTGAGTCACGTTAGCAAGGTTGTAGCCTGAGTCGGCTCGGGTTACGAGAAGCGATTGCCCGCACCAGCTCGCGCCGTGCGCGCAAGTATTGGCCCAAAGCGGTGGTCCGCCCCATGCCACGACGTTAGCCTCGCGTGTTTGCGGGCGCGAGAGGCAGCGAGCCGCATACTCTTGAGCGCGGCATGCGCCGACGCGACCTCGGGCCGGCTACAGCAGCACCCCGGTTCCTGATGGCCGATGAGCGCGTCGATTTCTATTAGCGACGACCTCCTGACGACTCTTCGGGGTCGCGTGCCGTGAGGTCTGCTGTGAGTTTCTCGCGACACTCGGTTGATCTTCGGCCTTACTGTTACGACACCGATGCCCAGAACCTCGCGTGATTACTACTTGGTGTCGTAACTCGGCCCTCTAACGATTCGCATGGGGTTCAGGCGGTCGCCGGTCCATGTCTCGCCGTCCCGAGTCATTCATGGCGTCAGCCTCAGCCTTTGTTAAAGGCAGCCCAGTCTATTGCTGTGAAATCCTCTTGACGTGATATAGGTCTGAGCTCCCCCCGCGGCGGCTACCGCGCTGCTGGCGCGTGGGAAGTCCGTATTCCTCCAAGTCGCTGATCGCCTTCGACACGGTTGAAGGAGACAAGCCGGTTCTCTTCGCGATCGTGCGATAGAACGGAAAGCAGTAATCGTCGGCATCAGCGATCGCGGTTAGGTAGAGGTAGACCTTCTTGGCGCAATAGAAGACCGTCGCCCCGCCAGCGCGCGTTAACCAAACGCGTCCGCTAGATTTCGATCATGGAATGGATCAACCCCGCCCTGCTCGTCCAGCACCTTCGGGCGCTTGACGCGGGGCGGTTCGTCGCCCTCTGTAACGGGCTTCTCGGCCGCGCGGCCGCTCGCGGCCAGATCGACGCCACCCACCTCGAGCTCTCGCTCAACCTGACCGACCCCGACGGCGGCGTCGACGCACGCTGCAATGCGGCCCCCCACGTTGTGGGGCGCCTGATCCCCGCGGGCGACTCCATCTACCAGTTCAAGGGCGGTGGGCGCCGAAAGAGCGCCGCCGAGATCGCAGCTCAGGACATCGCCGCGAAGCCGCGTGTCGTCGAGGCGCTGGAACGCGGGGAGACTCTCATCTATGTGGCGGCCGCCGACTATGGACCGGAGGTTGGCGCTCGAGTGCGCGCCGCCCTGGCGCAGGGCGCTCGCCCAGCAGCGCGTCGGACCCGACGTCGCGGGTCACGTGCCGGCACGACACGCCCGGTGCGTGCCAGGGCGACCAAAAAGATCGGGATCCGACCGGACCAGTTGGTGATGGTGAACGGCGAGACGCTTGCGCATGAGTTACAAGGGTTCCCCGCGCTGGTGGTCGGTTTCCTCGGCCTCGACGAGCGGCTCTTTTCGCTCGACGACTGGTCGCGTTTCCCTCGCCTCTCGAACCCCTTCCAGCGAGACGCCGAGCTCGACGGCCGCATTCGCGACCTCACCGCGCAGATCCTGCCGGCTCGAAGCGTGACCCACGTCGTCGGCGCCGCGGGAAACGGCAAGACCCGCGTCGTGCTGGAAGCGCTCCGATCGACGACGCTAGCCGACGAGGTCCTCTACGCCGGTCAGCTCGAGGACGTGTCGCCGGCACTCTGGGCCCACCTCCGCAACACGCCGAACGCCCACTGTACCCTGGTCGTCGACGAGGTCGACGACGTTGACGGCGCTGGCCTCAAGGACTATTTCGCGCTCACCGGGCCGGGCGTGCGGCTCGTGATGATCGGGCGCGACGCGTCGGGTCGGGCGAAGGCGGGCACGGTCCGGGTGGAAGGACTCAACGAGGACCTGCTCGTGCGCGCGATCGAGGCCGTCGCGCCCGGTCTCCCCAAGGAAGCGGCCCAGGAGATCGCCGCTGTTTGCGAACGGTCGCCGAAGCTGGCGGTCCTGCTCGCGCAGCGCGCACGCGACGACCCCCGCCTCGTCGAGCACTATCACCGCCTCGCGGATCCGGAGATCCGGGGCGTGCTCCAGACGTTCCTACCTCTCGAGGAGGACGACGTGCTCGCGCTCTCCACGGTCGCGCTGCTCGAGCACGTCGGCTGGAACGACGAGGCGAGCGACGAATCTCGCGCCCTGTTCGAGTTCGTCGAGCTCGACCCGACCGCGGGGCGCGATCGTGTGAATCGACTCGACGAGCAGTTCGGCATTGCCCCGCTCGTCGGACGCTACCGCTATGTGAGCCCCGAGATTCTCGCCGACCACCTCGCCGCACGGCAGTTGAACGCGTGGACCGCGGACAAGTTCCGCGACGTGTTCGATCGACTCCCGCCGCACATGACGGCGGGTCTAGCCGCCCGCGTGCGACGACTCGCCGGCGTCCTCGCAAACGCCCGTACGGTGGAGGAGGTGATCCTGGGCGACCAGGGCCCGTTTCGCACCCTAGCGGACACGGAGCAGGGCCGCCTCGCGACGCTCCTCCCCGAGCTCGTAGGCCCATTCCCCCGCGCCACCCTGCGTGCCCTGCGCCGTCTCATCGACCCCGCGTCAGACGCCCAGCTGCGCGCCGCCTCCTCGAGCCGACGGCACCTCGTGAACGCCCTGACGGACCTTCTCTGGTCGGAGGACACGTTCGAGGAGGCAGCAACGTTGCTCCTGCGGCTGGCCTCCAACGAGATCGAGGGATTCTCGAACAACGCGACCGGCGTGTTCGTCGAGACGTTCCAGACACAACTCGGTCGTACGGCCGCTGGCCCGGACGTCCGCGCCAGAGTGCTGCGGCGGGCGGCGGCGAGCGACAAGGCGCGAGATCGGGAGGTCGCCGCGATGGCCATCGAGGCGGCCCTCAAGACCGGGCACATCGTCAGGATGGGAACCCCGCCGCGCGGGCCGGGGATGCCCGAACGCGAATGGCGGCCAAAGACGTACGGCGAGTGGTACGACGCCATCGGGGCGTACCTCGGCATTCTGTCTCCGCTCCTGAGGGACGCAGATGTCGCGGTCCGGATGGCGGCAATCGAGGCTCTCGCCGAGGCGACCGTCGTGGCCTGCGACGTTTCCCGCGTCACGGACACGTGGATCGCTGCGGCCCGGAACGTCATCGACGCGGACTTCGACCTGCGGTCCAAGCTGCTCGACGCGATGGACGGGGAGTTTGAGCGCGTCCGGAGACGTGGCGAACCAGAGGAAATGAAGCAGATGGCGGAGGACGAGAAGGCCCGGATCCGAACGGCGCAGACCGAGCGGATCGCCAAGCTCCGCGCCTTCCACGACGCGCTGGCGGGGGCGGACTTCTCGTCGCGCTTCCGCCGGACTGTGACCCGCACGCCATGGGCGACGATGCGGCTCCCGATCGAGGACGAGGCCCGCGACATCCGTGAGGCGCTCCAGCAGATTGCCGCGGAGGTCGTGCGGGATCCACGCCTGCTCGACCCGGAATGGGACTGGTTGCTGGAGGAGCACGGTTCGCAGCCGGAGCAATTCTCCGAGCTCCTCGGCCGGGCTGACCGCGAGCGCCGGTTCGCGGACAAGCTGACGGCCCTTGCGCGGGACCACGCTCGCGCGAAGGGGTGGCTCTCCCTCTACGAGATCGGCTACGGGCAGGCGAGCGGGGATCCCGGGCACGTGGACCGGGTGGCCGGCACCCTCGTCGGCGACCCAGCGCGGGCCGTGCAGTTGTTCGACCTGCTGATGCGCGCCGGGCACTCTCCCGCCCGCGTCCGAATCATCGCCGACCTGTTCCGATCGAAGGCCGTCTCAGGGCGGTCGATCGCGTCGCTCGGCTTCTCCCCGTGGCGCACCAGCCTCTCGCCAGAGGAGGCGCTCGAGGTCGCATCCGCGGCGGCCGATGACCCCGAGGCGACGGCGGCTGTCGTAACGTTCCTCGGGCACTACGTCCATGAGGCCACCGACGCGACACGGCGACTCTTTCGGAACCTCGTGCTTCGGGTCCTCGTCGCGCCCCGCGCCAAGGAGGAGCGACGCACCTTCGATTGGGAATGGGACGAACTGGCCAAGCTCTACGCCGACAACGCACCGCTGCAGGTCGCCGCCGCGCTGCTCCAGGACATCGCGGCCCGGGAGTATGCTCACGACCGCATGCTGGACGGGATACTCAGGCGAGCGTGGGCCGCCGCGCCCGACAAGCGACGCTTCTTTGCCGAGGTGCTGGCCCCGTGGCTCGATGCGGAGACCAGCGAGGGATGGTGGGTACGACAGGCACTCGAGCACTTCCCCGTTGAGGAGGTCGGTGTGGACGTCCTCGTCGATTGGGTCGCCGCGAAGCCAGATCCGCGGGCCCACGCCCTGGCCGACGTCCTCGGGCAGCCGCTCGGTCGTCCATCGGATCTTCATGCCGCCCTGTTGGAGCGGTTCGCCGACTACGGCGTCGGCGAGGCTTTCTTCGGGGGACTCATTTCGGGAACATGGACCGGGTCGGCCGCCGGTTGGAGCAAAGGAAGATTGGCCGAGGCTAAGCAGTGGCTCGACGACGAGCGTCCGGTGATTCGTGAATGGGCGAAGCGGACGGTGGCGAGCCTCGAGGAGATCGTCCAACACGATCTCGTGCGCGATGCGGAGGACCGCCTGCGCCGTCGGTAGGCAAGCGATGGTGGTGCCAACCGTGGTGCCAGGACCGTCGTTTCTGGTCGTCGCTGGTCGTCTTTCGCTTTGCCTAACTCCTGAAA
>CAZEII010000099.1:0-3504 GCA_964511835.1 uncultured Acidobacteriota bacterium
CCCACCCCCCCAATCCTCCGCTTCCACTCCCCTGCCTCGGCCGGCCTGATTCTAACGAACTCTTTCAACACCGATACCAAGCGCGGGCCGACGCTACGGACATCGTCTTCGCATAGCCGTCGCAACCAGCGTATGTTGAATCCTGAGAGGCCCGGGCTGACGATGATGAGCCGGGTTGGCCCTCTGCCTCGCCAGAACGAGTGCTCGCTGGGGCGTCTCGATGAAACTGCAAGGTGTCTTGCCGAAATCAAGGCGACACCGCGTTGTCCAATCGCTGCTAAGCGCAGTGGTCGGACTCGTCACGGTCTGCTCCGGCACGGCCGGCGCGAGCGCACCGACTACGGGAGCGAGGCTACCGGACGAGCCCGGGCCGACAGCTCCGACGGGCTCGAGCTTCTCATCGATTCCTGCGAAGGAGATCAAGGTCAACGGCTCGCTGACTCCCGTTTCGAGCCAGGACTTCGGTGCGGTAGCGTTCGGGAAGACCGATGGTCAAGTCGCGATCGTCATGGTCGAGGACGTCCGCTTGAAGTCGCGTCATTCTGCCGACGGTGGTGGGACGTTCGGCGCGGAGGTCCGGATCGGGGGATCGGCGGCGCCGGATGTCAAGGCGTGGGATGCCGTGGCGTCGAGCGACGGGAAGATCTATGCCGCGTACGTCGCAGTGGATCCTGCGGGAGACGTCGGACTCCAGTTCTCGCGAAGCGACGACATGGGCCAGAGCTGGACAGCGCCGAAGATTCTCGTGCAGAGCGGCGACGCTTCGATGGGGGTCTGGCGCCCCCGCGTCGCCACGGGCGCGGCCGGGCAGGCGGCGATCGTCTATCGCGGGAGCGGGCAGAACGACCCCTGGGTCGTCGCGACGACGGATTCGGGTGCGACGTGGACCACGCCTCAGAGGATCGATACGGGGGTCGCGGCTCGCTCCACGCCGTCGGGCGGCGAGGCGATCGCCATGGACTCGGCCGGCCGAATCTACGCCTTCTACGCCCAGAATCGCGGGAGCGGGAGCACCGTCTTCTATACCCGATCCACCAACGGCGGAGTCACATTCGCGGCCGAACAGGCGTTGACGCTCCCGGCCCATGCGAACTCGGGCCGACCCCACGTCGCCGTCGCGTTCGACGGTGGCGTCCTCGTCACGCTCCACGACATGGCGGGACCCGATCACATCTATGTGCTCCGGTCGACCGATCAGGGGCAGACGTACTCCACCGTGCTCAATCGCACGCTCGCCGCGGACAACGTCCGGCTCCTGCCGCGCCTCGCAACGAGCTCGGCCTCGGCGGTCACCTTCGTGAGCTGGGTGCGCTCGTCGGGGGAGCTGGTTGTCGATCGATCGACGGATTCCGGGGCGACCTGGGGATCGGACCAAGTGCTCGTCGCCACCGCGGCGGGCGCGTTGAACCAAACCACCAGCTTTGGCTTCTCCCGGACGTCGGCGGGGACCTGGGTCGTCGGTTGGACGGACGACCGGTCGGACCCAAACGGGCAACTGCTGACCGACGTCTACGCGCGCTCTTCCACGGATTCGGGCGTCACGTGGAGCGCGGAGCAGCGCGTCGACGGGGGCACGCCGGGCTCCCACACGAGTACATTGGAGGACATTGCGGCGAACGCCTCGAACAACGTCTTCGTCGTCTACGAGGACGGCCGCGACGATGTCGAGCGAAGCTTCGATTTCTACGCGAATACGTCGGCCGCAAACCCGCTCACCTTCGGCGCGGACTACCGCGTGGACCTCGACGACGGGACCGTGCCTCCCGAGGTAATAGATCAGGTGGTGGTCGCTTCGGACGGCGCATCGCATGCCTACGAAGCGTTCCCGGCGTTCACGACCGGGCCCGCGTCGGACGTTCTCGTCGCGGCCAGTGGCGACGCCGGCCACACGTTCGGAGCTCCCGTGCGGGTTGGTGGCACGACCGCAGGAACCCGCATATCGCTCCTGCCGGAGATCCGTGCGCTCTCCGACGGCAGGGTTTACCTCGTCTACCTCAGCGACAACCCGGGTGTGGGCCGGGAAGTGCGTCTCAATCGCTCGACGAACTTCGGGGTGACGTGGCAGGCGAGCGATACGATCCTGGCGACGCTGAACCACCCGCCGGGGTATTTCGAGAACTACGACTGGCCCGGGACGAGCCTCGAGGCGCTGTCGGACGGAACGGTCTACATCGCCTGGTCCGACGGCGCGAACGTGTTCCTCGCGCGCTCGACCAACAGCGGCGTGAGCTTTTCGACGGCGGACGTCGATCAGGACAGCCGCGGGAGCAATCGTTACCCGAGGATCTGCGCCAACGGCAGTCTATTGGTCCTCTCCTGGCTCAGCCCGAATATCGCCAACACGGAGACGAGCGTGTGGGCGTCGACCAGCGCCGACAAGGGCGTGACGTGGGCGGTGAGCAAGCAGCTCCGCACCGAGGGCGCGGCGGGCTCGGTGGATCTGCACGCCGCCGCATGCGATGCGGCTGGTCACGCCGTCGTGGTGTGGCCCGACCCTCGGAACGGTCTGAACTGGCGCCTCTTCACGAGCCGATTCGACGGATCGCTCTGGTCGACCGATGCCGCGGCGTCCGGCCCCTCGGGGGTCGACGAGTTCTTCCCCGACGTCATGTACGTCGGGGCGTCGACGGCGATCGTGGTGTACGGTGACCTCTACTCGACGATCTACGCCAGTCGCTCGACCGACGACGGCGCCACGTTCCCGACGTTCCAGCAGCTTGACGCGACGACACCGGATCCAGGCGCCAGATCGTACCTGGGTCAGATCGCGGCGGACGGGACCGGCAACGTCTGGGTCTCGTGGTTCGATTCGAGCGCGGGTCTCGATTCGCTCGTCGTTCGGCGATCCGCCGACAGCGGGGCGACCTTCGGTACCGTCTACCGCCTCGATTCCAAGACTCCTCAGGGTGGCTACTTCAGCTTGAACTTCGAAACGTTCTTGTTCAATCCGCCCTACGGATCGATGAGCGCCACGCTTCCGGGGGTGGCCTTCTTCGGTTGGGCGGCGGAGCGCGAGAGCCGGACATTCGACGCTCTCTTCAATGCATATGACATCAACGATTTCGACCGCGACGGCGTGCTTGCAGGAGTCGACTGCAACGATTCGGACTCGACATTGAAGAGCATCCCCCCAGACGTCGCCGGATTGGCGTTGTCAAAAGTCAGTGGGGCGACGCGGTTCGCTTGGACCTCCGAGGATCCGACGGCGGGAACGGCGACGAACTACGACTTCGCGCGGGGGCTCCTCTCCGCGCTCAGGAGCTCGGGGACCTTTGGCGGCGCAGCCTGCCTGGCCAATGACGTCTCCGACACGCCGTACGACGACGCCAGCCCGAATCCTCCGGTGGGTGACGGCTACTGGTATCTAATGCGCGGCCAGAACGCGTGCGGCACCGGAACCTACGGGAGAAGCTCGCTGGACGCGGCGAGCCCTTGCTCGTAGATGCCCGTCGCGTCGTCAAGGTGGTCGGCGTTCCAAACGTCCTTCTTGCATTGTCGGCTCGG
>CAZEII010000099.1:3604-7185 GCA_964511835.1 uncultured Acidobacteriota bacterium
GGCGCCCTCCAAGGAGCGCACCACCTGCTGCCGGAGGCGTTTGACAAGGCGAAACCTCGGACAGCAGAACGTCTGAAGCCGTTCGTCAGGACCCGCTGCCGCCATCGCTGTCGGCATATCACGGCCCGCCTGATTCCCAGCGGGCGGGCATTGCGCCAACCGGATGGCAAGCCAGCCGCGACGCGATGGGAACGCACGACGCGGCTCCCGACGACCAACTCCCCTCTCCTGAATCGCTTGCGGCCGAGGCGTAGCGTCACGCGCCCGTGGCACGGGCATTGCCATTCACCGCCTGCCTGACGTCGAAGCGACCCCTGGTCGTCACGAGCTGACGAGAGGAGCCCGAAATGAGAGAACGTGCCAACCGCCACCGGGTCCAGATCGGTCTTCTCCTAGCGTGTCTGGCGGCGGGGGCCGTTTCTGGCCAGAGCGCACCGGCCGATGAGCCCTCCAGGTCGAAGGACTCCGTGGTTCGGGAGGACGCGCCGTCCATCACCCCGCCCGGTACGATGAGAGACTTCAAAGTGAGGCCGTTCGAATTCAGCGGCGACGTCCGCTCGCTCCCAGGACCCGCGCCCGAGGCAATCGGCCTCGTCCCCGGCGAGCTTCACCCGATGGACGACGGCGTCGGGGAGGAGCCGCCCCTGCCAGGCGAGCTCCTCCGACCCACTCCCAACCCCGGGGCCGCGTCGCGCTTCGAGCCCGCGATTTCTCCCAGCGACGTCACCCCTCTCGTCGCGACCCCCGCGCCCTTGGCGAGCTTCGAAGGGATGGGCAACGCGGACTTCGGTGCGAATGTCGTGCCGCCTGACCCGGCCGGTGCCGTCGGGAGGAGCCACTACGTCCAGTTCCTCAACAGCGCCAACGGAGGGACCGTCGGCATCTACATCAAGAGCACGGGAGTGCGGGCATCCCAGTTCTTCTATCACACGCTCTTCAGCTCGGTGCCCACGGGGACCGCTTGCGACACCTCGAGCCACAGCGACCCCCAGGTCGGCTACGACAGCGCCAACGACCGGTTCATCCTGATGGACATCACCACCGTCTCCCCTTTCCGGTTCTGCATCGCGGTCTCGAAGACCGGCGACCCGATCACCGGCGGTTTCTTTCTCTACGCGCTCGCCGCGAACCAGGGCGACGCGAGCCTCCCGGACTACGAGAAGATGGGTATCTGGCCCGACGGCCTCTACTGGGGCTCGCAGGGAGGCGGTATCTCCGGCGGCGCCGAGGCATGGGCCGCCGACATCTCCAAGATGGAAGCCGGCCTGCCGACGAGCGTCTTCGTCGCCTCCATGGGCAGCGTCAAGGTCCAGGGGATCGAGACGGTCTTCCGGCCGGCCCCCAGCACGTTTAATCTCAGGAGCGGAACGCCGCCGGCGGGCACTCCGAACTACTTCATGACGATGTTCGACGGGGCGACCCTGCGCGTGTACAAGTTCCACGCCGACTTCGTTACGCCGGCCAACTCCACCTTCACCGGTCCCACGAACGTCTCCAGCTCGTGGACGATCACGGGCTCAACCCTGACGAGCACGGCAAACCCCCTCGACACGCTGCGCGAGCACACGATCCAGGCGACGGTCTACACGAACATCGCCGGTGTGGAGTCGCTCTGGGGCCAGCACACGGTCGGGAACCCCTCCGTCCCACCGATCGCCGTGCCGCGCTTCTGGCAGATCGTCGTCACGGGCGGCGCCATCTCCACCACACCGCGCCAGGACATCGAGTGGAGGCCCGACGACACCATCGGCCGATTCATGACGGGCGTGGGCGTCGACCAGAACGGCGACATGCTCCTGGAGTACGACGCAACGAGCTCGTCCCTGAATCCTGGGATTCGTTACGCCGGCCAGCTCTTCAACGCCGCGCCGAACACGATTTCCCTCACCGAGAGCACGCTCGTGAACGGCGGTGGCGGGTTCAGCGCCAACTGTCCTGCCACCTGCACGCGGTGGGGCGACTACTCCAACGTGTCGCTCGATCCCGAGGACGGATGCACGCTCTGGTTCACGAGCGAGTACATGCAGGCGACCGGGCTGAACTGGAGTACCCGCATCGGAGCGGTGGCGCTCCCAGGCTGCGCGAGCTGTCTGCACGCCGCGGACGGGACGGCGTGCAACGACGGCAACGTCTGCACGACGGGCGATGCCTGCCAGGGCGGCACGTGCACCGGCGCGCCTGTCGCGCCGCCTGGAGAGGTGGACGACGGCGTGCGGGTCGCCCGGGTCGGCGGGTCGGCGGTTCTCACCTGGAACTTGGCGGCAGGGTCCACTCGCTCCGACGTGCTGCGGGGTCTTCTGAGCGGGCTACCGGTGGGGCCCGGCGGTGGCGATGAGGTTTGCATCGACGACATCTCGGGCGTCTCGCTGACCGACGGGACGAACCCCGCCGCGGGCGCGGGCTTCTGGTACCTGGTCCGGGGCGAGAGCGCGTGCGAGCAGGGGCCGTTCGGGTTCGCGACTCAACACGGTGCGCCGACGGTTCCGCGGGTGACCACCACCTGTCCGTGAGCCGACGGGCCTCTCCATCCGCGCGTCCTTGGGTCAGCCCAATGAGAGAGTGTGAATTGCGATGAAATGGCCCAGCGTGGTCCGGGTTCGTGGCGTATAACTACGGCGGATCGAAATCACTCGAGACAATCGCAGAAGGGGGACGCGCCATGAAGCCGCGACTGGCTCTCTCGATGGTGTTCGCGTTGGTTCTCGGTTTCGTTCTCGTCGTCTTTGCTCCCCAAGCCGCTGTAGCCGACGGCAAACCCGATCTGATCGTCGATCAGCAACGGCTCCTTCAGAATTGGGTCGTCCGCGTCGAAAACCTGTCGGCGGACTCATGCAGCGTTCAGGAGGGCGGCGTGACCCCAGGCGAGCGCACGCTCCTGCGCTTCACGGTGTCGACGCCCAACGTGGGCACGGCCAATCTCGCTCTTGGCGATCCCAACGCGCACGTCGCGGCCGGGGATGGGCTCTTCGAGTACGCGACCTGCCACCGGCACTTCCACTTCCGCCACTACACGCTTTACGAGCTGATCGATCCCGCATCGGGCTTCGTCTGGCGCGCCGCGAAGCGCGGCTTCTGCATGATCGACTTCGAGAAGTACCAGAACTATCCTGGTCCCGCGAGCAACGATCGAAACTTCCTGGCGTGCGGTGCGCCCCCGACGCCGACAGAGCCTGCCATCGTGGGCGACCAGGGAATCAGCACCGGCTGGGCGGACACCTACGTCTGGAAGCTGGGGGGGCAGTATTTCGTTCTCGACGGCGGCGACGGTCAGCCAACTGTTCCCCCCGGTACCTATATCCTGCGCATCACGGTCAATCCACCGTTCGTCGCGGACAAGAAGTCCGGCGAGCCCTGCCCCGTGATCGACTCGAAGGGATTCTGCCACCAGCTTCCCGAGCTGAACTACGGCAACAACGTGAGCGAGATTCAGATCACGATTCCCGACCACCCGGGCAAGCAGGGCGTCGGTCCGCTCAAGGATCAGCCGCAGTTGACGGCGGAGCCAATCGATTAGGGATCGGGAGACGCCGGCCCGAAAGGCCGGCGTCCGACTTCCGGATGCCCGACGGATCAATTGCTCG
>CAZEII010000100.1:0-6792 GCA_964511835.1 uncultured Acidobacteriota bacterium
TTTAGTTCAATTCCGACTCCCTTCCTGATCCCGATAGCATCGTATCGGGAGTCATATCGTTGAGTTTTGGGACGATCGGACGGCGTCGCCGCGGGTGGTGCCGTCTCTTCATTACTAAGGGGAGTTCGGCGATGCGGCGATGGGACCGTCTGGTGGAGGGGTATCTCGAGGAGTACGCGGGGCGCGGCCGCTCCGCTGGGATGGAGGCGCGTGTCGTGTACCACCTCGGGCGTTGGGGGCGATGGATGAAACGGCGTCGGCCGCGCAGTTGGAGCTAGTGGACCCGGATCTGCTCGTGAGCTACATGCACGCGCAGAAAAGCTTTCGCTCGAAGTCGACGGTGTACGGGACTCTGAGCGTGATGCGGGGGATGGGCGATTACCTGGTCGCTACTGTGACGTTCGTGGTGGCGCGCGGGTCCACGCCCAAATAGCACCGTCCGCCGCCGCAATCCGTTGAGGTTTGGTGCTACGGGCCTTCGTGCCCGCAGCTGTCGGCCGCCCGAATCAAATAGAAATCAGAAGCGGCGATCGTTCCGCGATCGAGATCGTCGAGCGCGAGCGAGCTGCTTTGCCCCACGATGCCGAAGGACCCGCTCGGCGAGCCGGAGCGCAGGACGTCGTACGTCGCGGCGTTTTGCGCCGCGGACCAGCTCAAGCGGACCGTGGCGCCGTTGACGAGGGCGAGCCGCAGCGTGTTGCCCACCGACCCGGGCGAAGGCTGCGAGGCGTCGTCCCGGGCGCTGCGGCGGACGAGGTTGACGTCGGTCACGCCGCCGTTGTGCGACCCGGTGCTGCAGGTCTCGTCCGTCTCGGCGCGGACGACGTAAAAGAACGTCGTCCCGATCGGCGCCGTGGTGTCGAGATAGGCGGCGCCGCCGATCCCTTGCGCGATTCGATTGGCCGCGGACGGCAGGAACGTCGCCGACGGGTCGCGGTAGATCGTGTACGTCCCGCTCGTCCCCGTCCCCCACGCCGACGCCGGCTCCCAGGAAAGGAGCACGCCGCTCGGCGCGCAGCCGTCCGCGTCCATCGTGCTGACGAGGCCGCCGAAGCTCGGCGCGCCGGTGCAGCCGCCGCACGCCACGGGCGTCGTGATCGATCCGTCCCTCAGCTCGACGCGATCGACGTTCCAGCCGGATTCCGGCATCGTGCCCGGCGGCCCTCCGTACTGACTGAAGCGAATCTGCACGGCGTCGTTGCCGTCGACGTTGCCCGAGACGTTGAACGAGACCGTCTCCCACTGCGCGTCGTACCAGCCGTACGCGGAGGTCGAAAAGACGTCGATCCAGGTGTTCTCGTCGAACACTTGCACCTTGGCCGTCGCGTCGGGATCCGTGTTGAGCCACATCCTGAATTTGAGGACCGCGTTTCGGAGCTGCGAGGCGTTGATCGTGGGGCTGGTCGCGGTCCACGTCGCGCCTTCCTCGTAGTCCCCGGGATGGGCGCCGAGGCCCGTGAGGTCGACCCCGAGCACCTTCGTGCCGTGCTCGGCCGCGGTGGGATCGGGCGCGTCGCTCCCCAGGCCCTGCGGTGCCGCGACCTGCCAGTCGCCTTGGAGCGTCCATCCGTGATTCCCTTCGAAGTCCTGCTTGTAGATCGCTCCCGGGATCCGCCAGGCATTGAAATTGAAGCCGGCGCCGGCGTTGTCGGCGATCGCCGTGTAACCGAAATCGTCGGTGGTCACGATCCGGAAGTACGTGCGCTCGCACTCGTACACCGGCGATACCTCGACCGAATGCTGCAGGGGAGAGCCGAAGGATTCGTAGGCGGTGTTCCCGAAGGAGGGCGTCGGCCCGAACTCGACGTACCCGTAGGCTTCTTCCGACGTCGTCCACGAGACGAGGCTCGTGTCGTCGGAGATCGCCGTCACCGACACTTGCGACACGATCGGCGGTGCGCAATCGAGCGAGGCGTCGGCGGCGACGACCGCAGGGGACCCGAGCCCGTTGTCTTGATCGCGGTACGTCGCGGTGATCGTGTCGAGATTCTTCGCCTCGACGATCCCATCGCCGGCGACGACGGGGAGGGCGCCCGTCGCCACGCTGCCGGTGAAGATCCCGCTGTCGGGCGCGGTCTCCGTCAGGACGACCTGCTCCGGAGCGGCTTCGCTCGTCGACGAGACCGTGACGACCGCGGTCTCGACGGCGGCCGGGTTCCTGTCCAGGTCGATGTCGGCGACGGTGACGGTCACGAAATCGTTGCAGCTGTACAGGCCGCGGTCGAGGGTGACGGCGCCGAGATGGCAGGCGGCTCCGGGCGCGGGCAACGTCTGAAACTCATAATAGGCTCCGCCCGCGCTGTCGGTCGCGAGGTTGCCGCCGGCGTCTTGCGAGCCCACCGAATAGAAGTACTTCGTGCACGGCGTCAAGCCGGCGAGGTCGAGGTCGTGGGCCGTCACCATCGCCGCGAGCCCCGTCGACGCCCCGGGCGGCTTCGCCGGCCCGAACGTGACGCGGGAGTCGGCCGCTTCGTTCGTCGTCCAGTGGACGGTCGCCGCGGTGTCGGTGATCCCGCCGGTGGACACGCCCGTGATCGCGGGCGGCACGCAATCCACCGATGCGGTGGTCTGACGGAGGATGTTCGTTCCTCCTTGGCCGTCGTTCGCGTCGGTGTACCGGGCGGTGATCGTGACGCCGTGCGCGACCGAAAGGAGGCCGTCGCCCGGAGCGGCGGGTAGTGGACTGAGAAGAAGCGATGCGACGAATCTCGCCGAGCCGGGAAAGGTCTCGACCAGCGTGAGATCCTCGCCCGCCGGCTCCGCTTCGGAGACCAGGTGCGCGGCGACGCTCGAGGCGCCGACGTTCGAATCCGCGACGGTGACCTGAAGGGTGGAGCCGCAGTCGTACACCGCCCGATCGAGCCGGATCGTGCCGGCGGTGGGCTGCGGCGCGACGGCCACGCAGTTCGAGACCGGACCGAGGCAGGCGGCGTTGGCGGCGCGCGCCTGGACGGCATAGTGCTCCTCGAAGCCGTCCGCGAGACCGGTGTCCGTGTAGGCGTTCGCCGGCGCGGCGACCGTCCCGATGATCGTGTGCCCGGCCTGGCAGGCGGCATCGTTCCGGAGCACGAGATAGCCGGCGGCCCCGGAGACGGCGGTCCACGTCAGGTTGGCCGTCCCCGAGGAGGCGCCGACCGTGAGCGCCGGCGCGGCGAGCGCCAGACACGAGGTCTGATTCTGGTTCGACTGGTCGCCGGCGGCGCCGCAGGCGATGCCGTGCCGAGCGAACGCCGCGAAGATCGCGGCGGCGTGCGGCGTCCCGTTCGCGAGGTTGCCGTCGTCGTCGTCGAGCGCGCGCAGCTCGTTGAACCACGAGGTGGCGGCGCAGCCGTCGGAGCTGGGAAGCGCGCAGTTGTAGGCGTTCCCGCCCGAGCCCTGGCGCGAGGTGAAGAACAGCCGGTCCGCGGTTTGCCATGCGCTCGCGGCGTCGAGGCCTTGAGCCGGCAGGTCCCGATTCGCGAGATCCCACATTGCTTCGGCGGCGACGTATCCCTCGCAGTGCACCTCCTTGCCGCAAGGCCCGCTGCCCGCGGGACACTGCGCGGCGACGAAGCCGGCGGGGGTGACGGGCGCGTGGGAGACGTGCCGGTCGAAGTCGTGATCGCGGATGCCGGTGCAATTCAGGCAGGCGTCGCCGTACCCGGTACAGTTCTGGGATTCGTAGAAGCCGCGGCCGACGCAGGACTGGTGGCTGTCGAGCATCGCGACGACGTCGGCGTAGGCCTCGGACGGATTGTCGTACCCTCCGCCGTCGTTCTCGTCGAGACCGTGCCCCCATTCGTGCACGAACACGCCCGCGATCTCGCCGGTGTTGCGGCACCCCCCGCCCGACTTGAAGAAATTCACCGACGCACCGTTCCAGTACGCGTTGCACGTCTGATTGATGTTGACGTTGTCGACGAGCTGGGACTGGAGCCAGACGTTCGCGGGCAGCCACGCCCGGCCTTTTTCCATGACGCGATTGAGATGGTAGAAGCCGCTCCTGCTCGCGTGCGTGTCCCCCGCGCCCCTGCCCGGCGGCACGAAGCAATCGGTTCCCGGGGACGAGGCGAGGTCGAGGTCGTTGTCGCAGGTGACGGTCTCGCTCACCGGGCCGCATTGGTCCGCGACGCGCACGTAAGGGCCGGCGAGCTGAGTCGTCGCCGGGCCGCCGGCGGGAGAGCACGCGAACGACCCGATCGAGCCCGCGGTCGCGCTCCCCGACGACGTGGTGATGTCCGCGTACGGCATCGGCCATCCCGGCTGCTCGCAGCCGTCGGGGCAAAGCTGGTCGTCGGACAGCGGGTAGACGCCCCCCTTGGCCTGCGCGTAGGCGTTCTCGTCGAAGAACGCGACGACCTCTCCGCTCAGGGCGTCGATCTTGCCGACCCAGGTTCCTTGCTCATCGTCGAACCTGCGGGCGAGTCTCCAGACGAGGCGGTACCGAAGGCCGCCGCCGACCGCGCCGACGTACGCGCGCGAGCTCGTCGCGTCCTCCGGACCTGCGGGCTCGGCAGCGTAGACGAGTCCGGGAGGCGCGACCTCGGAGGATTCCCCGACGCGCCCCTTCAGGTACGCATCGAGCCTCGCGCGCGCGCCGGCCGCATCGACCGCCGGAGTCGAAGGAACGTCGATCGCGCCGCAGCGGTCGGCCCCGAAGGACACGAGGCTTCCCGCGCTGAAGTAGAAGACGACGCGCTCGCCTTCCACCGTCACGCCGTTCTTCCGTCGGTCCAACTCGATCAGCCAGTGGAAGGCATCGATCGGTCCGGACGCAGCGGCGTTCAGCTCGAGCTCCGCCTCGGGAATCCTGAAGAGCGACGCGTGCGAGCCGAGGTAGCGCCGGATCTTCGCCTCCAGCTCGGCGACGCCGTCCCCGGGCCGCACCCAGCCTTTCGAGAGGCCGGAGACGAGCAACGGCGCGCCGGAGCGGCGGTCGAGATGAACGGTCCACGGCGCATCCCCTTCCGACCGGAAGGCGCGCCACAGAGCGGCCTCGACCGAGAATCCGGGGAGCGATTCGGGTGTCTCGGCGATCGTGCCGAGTCGCGTGGAAGGATCTTCGATCCTCAGCGTGGGGAGATCGGTGCGGTAGCGCGGCACGACCGCTGCGCGCGGCGCGTTCGCGACGAAGCCGACGACGAGCGCGCAACAGGGGAACGCTGCGAGGCGCCCGCGCATGGATGCTCCCTCCGATCCGTACCCAGCCCCCGAAGGATGTTACGGCGTATCCCGCGGCTTGCAAGCCGAAGGAGGTTTTCACCAGGCGACGGTTCGAACGGCTACGCGGCGGAGATGCTGCCCGATTGGACGACGTTGCCGTCTTCCAACCCCCCGGATTGCACCCTTAACGTATGCACCGACAGGTGTCCGTTCAAGCGTGTCAGGCCGTCTCGGGCGACTCCCGCCCGCATGCTGTCCGGGGCGTTGGTGGCGATCCGCCGATAATCCTCGTTGGCCAGCGCCTTGAACCGGTCGACCTGATCCTTCGTGACGATCTCCGAGAGCACCTCGCAGAAGCCCGCTCGCTGGAGGCGGCCGATGTCGTCGTCCGGGGCCGCGTCGACGGCCTGGTTGAAGGCAGCGAGCGCGCCGTTGTAGTCCTTCTTCAGGTGCCACAGCTCGTTCGCCTGGCGAAGAAGCGCCGCCGCATCGGGCGCGTCGGGTTTCGGGGTGGGCTCCTCTGCGCGCACGGGGACGCTCGCCCCGAGCATCGAGACCATCGCGACCGCGAGTACTAGTTCTTGCCTCATCCGCACCTTCCGTCCGGCGGGATCGTTCGTTGACCGCAGTGTAGGGCGATGAGGATCGGGGGTCAACGATCCGCGGAGGTCCGCGCGGTGCATCTGCATCGAGTCCATACGCCGACAGCCGCCGGCTCGCGCAAGGTCACGGCCGAGTGGCCGCGGCGGCAAGTGGCTCTCCAGAATCCAGAGTTACGATATCAGGATGCGAATGGCAGCCGAGGAATCGCGTTGATCGACGCAGCAGAGCTAAAGGGTCGTCTGCCCAGAATGACTCTGCAAGAACTCGCTCACATGGCGACCGCGGATCGATCCCAGTACACGCCAGAAGTCATAGGCCTGATTGAGGCGGAGCTTGCGTTGCGAGGCGTAACCGGGTTAACCGTCGATGGCGTTCCCCGGCCATTTGAAAGGGATCCAATTCAGTACGGCGGTTTCTGGCGACGGTTCGGGGCGTACTGGGTGGACGCGCTGATTCTCATGCCGGTGGGTGATCCCGGGCTTTCTGTTCAGCCTTTGGTACCACGTTTACCTGGTCAAGCGATTTGGGGGCACGCCCGGGAAGATCCTCGTAGGACTGCGAATCCAGAAGGTTGATGGCGACCACGTGGGGTACCGCGAGGCGACGCTGCGGTGCGTCGTACTCTTGATCCTCGGTACCCTGCTTTCAATAGGTAACGCCATTTCTGCCGCGAATCTGACAGACGAGCAGTACTTCTCGGCGGGCTTCATAGCCCGTAGTCAACTCATCCAACAGCACTCCCCGAGTTGGTACCGGTCCGTCACCGGGCTGAGCCAAGCCTGGACTTGGAGCGAGTTCATCATCCTTCTTACGAACAAGAAGCGACGTGCACTCCACGATTTCATGGCGGGTACGGTCGTAGTTCGACAGCGTTCGGAGTAGGCCCCGCGTGGCGACCCCCTGAAGCGTCGATGCCTCGCGGATGGTGGACCGGGGAGCCTCCAACGGTTCCTCGATTCAGCTAATGTGTGGCTGTGTCTTCGATGTCTCGCCCGCGATCGTCCGCGACGGCGTCCCGTCGCATGCTGCGGCTCATTGCCGCGTTCA
>CAZEII010000101.1:0-6770 GCA_964511835.1 uncultured Acidobacteriota bacterium
ATGGAGGCCATCCTTAACAAGAAATAGGGACATTCTGCTTTTTCTTACAGAATCACAGCGTCACGGGTTCCTTTTTCGCAGCAAGGCGGTATCCGGGGAGCCTTGCAAGAAAAAGGAACCCGTGACGTTATGATTCTGTAAGAAAAAGCAGAATGTCCCGAATTCAGCCATGAAGCATCTGACGCGCTACCTGACGATGAACATCCCGGTTCGGATGGACTTCTCGAACATCACAGAACAGGTCGAAGCGGTCGTCGCGAAGAGCGGCGTACGTGAGGGGCTATGCCTCGTCAACGCGATGCACATCACCGCGTCGGTGTTCATCAACGACGACGAGTCGGGGTTGCATGCGGACTACAAGTCGTGGCTCGAGGCGCTCGCACCGCACGACCCGAAGCGCTATCGGCACAACCTCACGGGAGAGGACAACGCCGACGCCCACCACAAGCGGCAGATCATGGGACGCGAGGTCGTCGTCGCCGTGACGAAGGGCAAGCTGGACTTCGGACCGTGGGAACAGATCTTCTACGGCGAGTTCGACGGGCGGCGGCCGAAGCGCGTCTTGGTCAAGGTCATCGGCGATTGACCGGCTTCATGGCGCCGCGCAACTTCTCCGCCATCGAGCCGAAGCTCTCTCCGGGGGCTTCCGTCTTGCGCTCGGTGTACTCGCGAACCTCGTCCCTTTCCCTGGCTTCGAGCACGGCCTTGCGGCTGAGGCGTATCCGACGCCCCCCGGGCTCGATCTCCTGAACGAGCACGTCGACGTCGCTTCCGATCGGGAACGTCCTCGGGATGTCCGCCTCACGTTCGACGCCGGTCTCCTTGATCGGAATGAGACCGGTCCGCCCGGGAGCGAGGAAGACGAACACGCCGAACCTCTCGAGGCGCTCGACTTTTCCCGTCACCGTCGCGCCGGGAACGATCCCTTCCGCTCCCGGCTGCCTCGCCCGCGAGTCCCCGTCGGCGACGAGGGCGACACCGATGCGCTTCTTGTCCGGCTCGACGCTGAGAACTTCGAAGGACCCGCTCATTCCGATCGGGACCGACTCGCGCCACGCGCCGGGAGAGCCGGTCGGCGGAAAGGTCGAAACGTGGGCCAAGGCCTCGATGCCCAGCTCGAGCTCGACGAACGCTCCGAACTCGGCCAGGCGGGTGACGCGCCCCGTGCACACCCGCCCGACTTCGTAGGCCTCGGCCACCTTCGTCCACGGATCGGTCTGAAGCTGCTTCAGGCCGAGCGCTATCTTTCTGGTGTCGTCGTCGACGCGCAGAACCTTGACCGTGATCTCGTCTCCCGGCTTTACGATCTGGGCTGCGTCCGACACGCGCGACCACCCCATCTCCGAAACGTGAAGCAGGCCCTGCACCCCCGCTCCCAGATCGACGAAGGCGCCATATTCGCGCACGGAGACGACTTTACCCTTGAGCACCGCCCCGGCGACGATCGAGCGGCGCAGCAGCTCCGCCTCCTCGCGCTGAGCCTCTTCGATCAGCGCGCGCCGTGACACGACGAGGTTCCTTCCGTCGTCCTTGAATTCGAGAATGCGGAATTCGTAGACGCGTCCCTCGTGCTCCTTCGCGTCGGTGTTGCGGACGGCGTCGATCTGCGAGATCGGACAAAAGGCACGCTGCCCGGCGACCTTGACCTCGAATCCGCCCTTGACCGCGCGCTCGACCTTCCCCTCCACGGGAAGCCCCGCGTGAAAGGCGTCCTCGAGCTGCCGTCTCGAGGCAGCACCCCGGGCCGGCTTGCGCGAGAGCTTCAGGCCGCCGACGGAGGAGACGACCATGGCCTCGATCGGGTCCCCCAGCTGGGCTTCAAGTGCACCGTCGGCGTCGAGAAGCTCCTCGATGTCGATCGTCGCCTCGCCCTTCCCGCCGACGTCGATGAAGGCCACCTCGGCGCCGATGGCGACGATCGTCCCTTCGATGGTTTGCCCCGGCTCGAACCGTTTCGCCTGGAGCGAAGCCTCGAACATGGCTGCGAAATCTTCGTCTTGATCGCTCACGGGCCTCTCCTCGCGCTCCAATCGGGTTATTGTAGACGCGGGCGGGGAGGGGGGTTCCATGACCAGCATCAAGACGATCGCCTTCGTCGTGCTCGGGGGTCGGCTTTCAGGCGGCGCCTTCGCGGACGAGGGAATGTGGATGCCGCAGCAGATACCGCAGCTGGCCGACCGGCTCGCGTCGCTGGGGTTCCAGGGGGATGCCCAGGCGTTCGCCGACCTCACGGGACAGCCGATGGGAGCGATGGTCTCGCTCGGCGGCTGCAGCGCGTCTTTCGTCTCGGCCGAGGGGCTGATCGTCACGAACCATCACTGCGTGCAGTCCTCGCTCCAGTACAACTCCACGCCGGAGCGCAATCTGCTCGTCGACGGCTATGTCGCGCGCACGAGGGAGGACGAGCTGTCCAACGGCCCCGGCTCGCGCTGCACCGTCACGACGCAGGTCCTGGAGGTCACCGATGATCTCACCCGTCGGCTGGTCGGAAACCTCTCCGACCGGAAGCGCTTCGACGTCGTCGAGCAGTGGACGAAAGAGCGGACCGCCGTCTGCGAGCAGGATGGCTCGCGCTGCCGCATCGCCGCGTTCTTCGGCGGCCTCAAGTGGTTCGAGATCAAACAGCTCGAGATTCGCGACGTGCGCCTCGTCTACGCTCCTGCCAAGGGGATCGGGAACTTCGGCGGCGAGACGGACAACTGGCGCTGGCCCCGCCACACCGGTGACTTCTCGTTCTATCGCGCCTACGTCGCCCCCGACGGCAAGGCCGCCCCTTATTCCAAGGACAACGTCCCTTACCGCCCCAAGCGTTGGCTCAAGGTGTCGCGAACGGGCGCATCGCCGGGCGATCTCGTCTTCACCGTCGGCTACCCGGGCGTGACGGAGAGGCATCAGACCTACGAGGAGATCGCGCAGATGACCGAGTGGGAGCTGCCGCGGTCGATCCGGCGATCGACCGAGCAGCTCGCGATCCTCCAGGATCTCACGCGCAGCAATCCCGAGCTGTCGATCAAGGTCGAAACGCGCGTCCGCGGACTGAACAATGGCCTGACGAAGAACAAGGGGGTGCTCGACGGGCTCGTCCGCGGGGGCGCCCTCGAAAAGAAGATGGCCCAGCAGAAGGAGGTTGCGGCCTGGATCGCCGCGGATCCGCGGCGCGTCAAGGAGTACGTCGACGTCCTGCCCTCGCTCGCCGCCCTGAACGCCGAAGCCACGAAAACGCGAGAGCGGGACGCGATCTTCAACGGGCTTCGTGGAGCGGGAGCTGGAGGCGGCGGAGGCGGCGTGCCGACGACGATGTTGGGCGTCGCGGACACGATCGTCCAGGCTGCCGTCAACCGGCCCAAGAAAGACGCCGACCGGGAGCCGGAGTATCAGGAGCGCAATTGGACCCGCACGCGCGAGGGGTTCGAGCGGATGCAGCGGACGATCGATCGCGCGGTGGACCGAGCGCTTCTGCGCTATCAGCTGCTGGAGGCGGCGCGCCTTCCGGAAGCCGAGCGCATCGAGCCGCTCGACCGCGCGACCGGGCTTCGGGGGGGAATAAGCGCCGACGATGCCGCGAAGGCCATCGATGCGTTCCTCGACCGCCTCTACGCCGGTACCAAGCTCTTCGACAAGGACTACCGTCTCTCGATGCTCGACAAGTCGTCGAAGGAGCTCGCTCTCGCGAACGACTCGTTCATCGATCTCGCCAATGCGCTTCTGCCGTTCAGGGAGCAGCTCCGGGAGGCGATGAAGACGAGGCAGGGCGCGCGTTACCGCCTGGCGCCTCGCTACATGAAGGCTCTGCTCGAAAAATCGGGAGGCCTCGTCGCGCCGGACGCCAACGGGACCGTTCGGGTGTCCTACGGACGCATTCTCGGAGTCGATTCCGCGGACGGCCTCTTCTACAAGCCGCAAACCACGCTGGCGGGAGTCGTCGAGAAGGCGACGGGGAACGGTGACTTCAATGCCCCCAAGCGCGAGCTGGATGCCATCACCGCGCTGCGCGCCGGGAAGTCCACGACGTATCTCGACGCCACGCTGCGCGACGTCCCGGTCGATTTCCTCTCGACCGTCGACACGACCAACGGAAGCTCGGGATCGGCCACGCTCAACGCTCGCGGCGAGCTTTGCGGGCTTCTCTTCGACGGCACGTACGACACCGTCGCCTCGGACATCCTCTACGACGCCGTTCGCACCCGCTCGATCCACGTCGACTCGCGATACCTCTTCTGGGTCGCGACCGAGGTCGATGGCGCCTCGCGCATCCTCGAGGAGCTGGGGAAATAATTCGGGACATTCTGCTTTTTCTTACAGAATCACAACGTCACGGGTTCCTTTTTCGCAGCAAGGCGGTATCCGGGGAGCCTTGCAAGAAAAAGGAACCCGTGACGTTGTGATTCTGTAAGAAAAAGCAGAATGTCCCGAATTAGATCGCGGCGAAGACGCGAGCGGCGGCGCGTCGGACGCGGGGTGATCTGCCGAGACCGGCAAGCAGCTCCAGAATCGGCGTGTTCAGGAGCCAGCGAAAGGCCCCGCCCGCCAAGAACGAGGCGCGGAACGTCTGGCGGCAGCGGCGCTCGTACTCTGCCAGCGCCGTGGGTTCGTCGACGCGGCCCGCGAGCAGGTCCCGAAGAGATTCCGCGGCGATCAGGCCGCTCTTCATTCCTTGGTAGATCCCTTCCGCCGTGGCGGGGTGCGTGAGGCACGCGGCCTCCCCGATCACAACGCGGCCCGGCGAGGTCAGCCGCTCGATGCGATACGAGTAAGCGATCGGGTGCCCCTTCCAACCGCCGTCCGGCGTGGCGCCCGCGAGGCGCGACGCGTAGTGCCGATCGAGGAATCGTTGGAACTCCACCCTCGCATTGCGCTCGCCCCGCGGATCTTCATAGGTGATGCCGATGTTGACGCGGCCATCCCCTTCAGGAAAGAGCCATCCATAGAGCGGGTGCAGGTCGCGATCGAAGACCATCTCGACGTGGTGCTCGTGGAAGGGCACGCCCTCCCACCAACCCATGATGGCCTGGATGAGCCGTCGCGGCTTCCGCTCCGGGACGAAGTGGCAGTGCGCGCCGCCGGCGATCACGGTCACGCGGGCCCGCACCTCACGGCCGTCACTTGCGACGACTCCGGCCACCCTCCCCTGCTCTTCGAGCAAGCGCGCCGCAGTGAAGTGAGGCACGAAACGCACGCCCGTTTCCTCCGCCTTCTGCAGGATCAAGTGGTCGAGCCGACGCCTCAGGCAGATCATCGCGTCGAGGCGGTCGCCGGCAATCAAGTCGATCGAGCGACCTTTCGGCGTCACGAGACGCAAGCCGGTGATCGAGTATCCGTTCCGGCTGGCCACGTCCCAAACGCCGAGCTCACGCAAGACCGCCGCACCCTTCGGCGAGATCCCGCTTCCGCACGTCTTGTCGCGGGGAAACGGATGCTTGTCGAGCAGGACGACACCCTGCACGCCGAGCTGGCCGAGGTGCGCGGCGGCCGCAGCACCGGCCGGACCCGCGCCGACGATCGCGACTTCGGCTTCCGCGAAACGACTCACGATCTTGGAAGTTTATCAGTGGGTACGATCGGCTCGGACGAGCCGGGGGGTGGGGAAAACGGTGGCGCGGGGGTCGCCCCCCGCGCCGGCTCGAGAGTTAGGCAGCCTTCTTGATCGACTTGACGCCCTGGTGCTCGCCCTTGTCGCTGTCCTGACAGGTGGCGGTGACCTTGTCGCCGGGCTTCAGGCCCTTCGCCTCGTTGACGGCGGCGCCCATCAGCGGAGCGGTGTGGCTCTCACCCTTCTCGTCCTTGAGGGTGATCGTCTTCGCCTTGACGTCGACCGACACGACCTCAGCCTTCATGTCGTGGGTTTTTCCGGCGCCGGCGAACGCGGCGACCGGAACGGCCAAGATCAAGGCGGCGATCACAACCGCGGACACGATCGAACCGAATCTCTTCATGGGGGTCCTCCATCGTTCCTCTGCTGGGAACGTGCAGCGACTATATAGTCGCCGCGGAGAAAGACGCAACATAGGGGCCTACGTCATAATTGCGCGCCTCCGGAGGGGGGCGGGTGGAGAGTATCTGCGTCGGATGCGGAATGTGCTGTGACGGCACCATGTACCGGACCGTCGACGTCGGGGGTGACGATCCTCTGGACCGCCTCGAATCGGCCGGTTTGGTGCTCTCGACGACGGAAAACGTAACATTATTCCGCCAGCCCTGCAGCGCTTTCGACGGATCGAGCTGCGCCGTTTATAAAGATCGCCCTGGAGTCTGCCGTCAATATCGCTGCCTCTTGCTTCGCCGGCACGAGGCGGGAGAGGTTTCACGCGACGAGGCGCTGGCGTTGATCAAGAAGACGACGGCTCTTCGCGATCGGGTACGCCCCGAGCTCCACCGGATCGCCGGCGCGGCGCGCCCCGAGGCGCTCGAGCCACTCTACCGGATCATGGAGGCGCGATTCGATGAGTCGCCCGATCCCCCCGCCTCGCGCCGGGCACATCGCGACTTGCTGATCTCGATCGCCGCCCTTCGGGTTCTGTTGGCCCGCGAGTTCGAGCCTCGTGACTCGCGCTCGCACAAGCCCGACTAGGAGAAACGGGGACAGGCCCCTTTTTCGCCGCAAAGCGGTATCCGGGGAGCTTTGCAAGAAAAAGGGGCCTGTCCCCGTTTCCCCTATTCAGGCGGCGGGTTCGCTGTGAGGTCGTCGACCGTCTTCTGCGCGTCGCCTTGCGCGGCCCGGGCGTCGGCGAGCTTCCCCTCCCCCCATTTCACGCGGGCGACGCCGTCCATGT
>CAZEII010000102.1:0-6515 GCA_964511835.1 uncultured Acidobacteriota bacterium
CGCGGAGCGATAACGAAACTGAAGTCGGTGGACCAAAAGCGACGCTGGGCAGAGTCCTGCAGGCGCCCATATTTCAGGTGTAAGCGCATGGAGGGCTAGGCGAATGACCAGGAAGGGAATGCTCGCGCGACTCGTGATTCCCGTACTTCTCGCGACCACGATGGAACCGCTTGTGGCCGAGGAGCCGGCAGGCACCACGCCGCCGGCCACGTCGATTCGCGAGTGGATGACGCCGCCGGTCGCCGCGCCAACCGCGAGCGCGGGAGAACCCGCAGGCCCCACGCCGCCGGCCACATCGATTCGCGAGTGGATGACGCCGCCGGTCGCCGCTCCAACCGCGAGCGCGGGAGAACCGGCAGGCCCCGCGCCGCCGGCCAAGTCGATTCGTGAGTGGAAGACGACGCAGGTCGCCGCGCGACCCGTGAACTGCTTGACCATGCCAATCGCGACGCAAGCGGCGACTCCGACAGCGAGCCCCACAGCCAAGCCGACATCGAGCGCTGCGGAACCGAAGATCCCCATCACGATCAGCATCACGAGCACCCTACGGGAAGGGAATCTCGTCGTCATGTTCGACGACGTTCCGATCTTCAATGAGAAATTCCAGAAGCCGCTCTTGCTCATCTCCCAAACCACGACCTGGGATCCTCTCCAGGTTGCGGCCGGAGATCACAGGCTCTCCGCGAAGGTCTACGGATCGAAGAAGACGTATTTCTCGAAGCTCTACGATCTCCACGTGGGGAGCACGGGGGGCAGAAAGCTGCGCTTCGTGATGCAGGGCGACAAGCTCACCGTCGATTTGGCGTCCTGACCCCTACCACTACGTCGACGTAAGCGCGAGCTCTGGTACGCGGCGGCGAAGCGGTGCCGACGATACGACCCTGGTGTAACCTCCGTTCGGGGCGGGGCATCTCAAGAGGGTGGAGGTGCGCGCTGTGAGTCCGTCGAAGCGCCATGTGATCGCGGGCCGGGTCCCACGGATCGTCGCCACGTCATTCTGCGTCGCCGGGCTGGTGGCCGTCGGGTACGCCGGCGCGCCGGCCGAGGAGAAACCGGTGTCCGATCAAAAGCCGTCGCGAGAGGAGCTCAAGAAACAGCTGACTCCGGATCAATTCGAGGTGGTCTGCAACGCGGCGACCGAGCCGCCGTTCCACAACGCCTACTGGGACAATCACGAGCCCGGGATCTACGTGGATGTGGTGTCGGGAGAGCCGCTGTTCAGCTCGCTCGATAAGTTCGACTCGGGCACGGGGTGGCCCAGCTTCACGAAGCCGCTCGAGCCGTCGAACGTCGAGGAGAAAGACGACACGACGCTCGGCATGCGGAGGACCGAGGTGACGTCGACGAAGGGCGGCTCCCATCTCGGGCACGTCTTCGACGACGGTCCTCAGCCCACGGGCCAGCGGTTTTGTATCAACTCGGCCTCGCTCAGGTTCATTCCCGCCGACAAGCTCGAAGCCGAGGGGTATGGCCGTTACGCCCCGCTCTTCGCAGGCCGGTCGAAGGCCGTTCCGAAAAAACCCTGACCCGAGCGTGACGTCAATGCGAGTTGGTCGCGACGCCCGATCATCCGATCCCCACGCGCAACAGCCGATCCTACGTGCTGGTCCGCCGCCGGAGCGGGCCGATGCGACCCTCATGCTGCTGCACGGGCGCGGCGCCAGCGCTGACAGCATTCTCCCGCTCCAGGGAGAACTGTCCGTTCCCTCGGTGGCCACAATCGCACCCCAGGCGGCAGGCCACACCTGGTATCCGTATTCTTTTCTTGCACCCATCGACGACAACCAGCCGTTTCTGGATTCGGCGCTGCTCCGCGTCGAATCACTCGTCAGCGACCTGCTCGCGCGAGGGGTGGCGAGCGAGAAGATCGCACTGCTGGGCTTCTCGCAAGGCGCCTGCCTGGTCTGCGAATCGGTCGCGCGTCATCCTCGCCGGTATGGCGCGGTCATCGCGTTCACGGGCGGACTGATCGGGCCGCCCGGGACTCCACGCGATTACGATGGCTCGCTCGCCGGAGCGCCCATCTTTCTCGGCTCGGGCGACCCCGATCCGCACGTCCCCTTCGAGCGCGTCGAGGAAACGGCGAGAGTCTTTGCACGCATGGGCGCGAACGTGGAGTTGCGTCGCTATCCGGGCTTGGCCCATACGATCAACGAAGACGAGCTCGCGGCCGCCCGCTCGCTGTTGCAGAATGTTGCGTCTCGCTCCTGGGGAGAGCGGGCATGAGAATCACCCGCGTCTACAGTGACGATCAAGGGGAGACGCACTTCGCTGATGTCGATCTCGAGCTGAGCGCTGCCGGCGAGATTGGATGCTTGTCATGGAGGACACCTCCGGCCGAGGCCATCGGACCCGACACGTCGAGTCATCGGAAAGGCGATCGATCTTCATCGAGCTCGGTCCGAGCGCCGTTGTCGGCTGACGGAAGGGAGCAGAACGATGACCCCGACGATTCCCGGAATCCATCACGTCACCGCGATCACGGCCGACGCGCAGAAGAACATCGACTTCTACTGCGGCGTCTTGGGCCTGCGGCTCGTGAAGCTGACCGTCAACTTCGATGACCCCGGCAGCTACCACTTGTACTACGGCGATGAGGCGGGCCGGCCGGGGACGATCATGACGTTCTTCGCCTGGCCCGGCGCGCCGCGCGGCAGGGTCGGTCCGCCGCAGGTGACCTCGACGGCATTCGCGGTCCCCGCCGGGGCGATCGAGCTCTGGTCGGCGCGACTGAAGGAGCATCGCGTTCCCACCGAAGCGCCTGCCGAGCGGCTGGGAGAGCGATTCGTGCACTTCGCCGACCCGGATGGAATCGGACTCGATATCGTGGAGACCAAAGAGCCGGGCGGGCAGCCATGGTCCGCCGGGCCGGTGCCCGTAGCTCACGCCATCCGCGGCTTCCACGGCGTGACCATCTCGGAAGAGGGATACGAGAGCACGGCGAAGGTGTTGACGGAGCTGATGGGGTTCAGAGCGCACGGCAGCGAAGGCAACCGCTATCGCTACCGCGCGGGAACCGGCGAAGGATTCGCGTCGACGGTCGACCTGCTCTGCGTACCGGATGCCCGCCATGGCGGAATGGGCGCCGGTGTCGTTCACCATATCGCGTTCCGCACGGCCGACGATCCCCAGCAGCAGGCTTGGCGCACCGCGATCGTGCGCGCGGGATTGAACGTGTCGCCGGTGATGGACCGCAATTATTTCCATTCGATCTACTATCGCGAGCCCGGCGGCGTACTGTTCGAGATCGCCACCGACAGCCCCGGCTTCGCCGTCGATGAGCCGCTCGAGCGGCTCGGAACGCGGCTGATGCTGCCGGCGCAGCTGGAACGGCACCGTGCGGAGATCGAGAGAGTCGTGCCACGATTACGCCTTCCCGGCACAAAGTCACTCAGCGCTTCCTGAACTCCTCGAACCAGTTCTCGACCACGAAGATGGAGTGGTCCTTTTCGGGGTTGCCGGCGATGCGGAGCATCGCGAAGCGCTTGCCGTCGGGGCTGACGTCGAAGCTGAACTTGCCCACGTCCGACACGCCGAGCGGCGCGAGCTCGAAGAGCACGCGCGGCGTTCCCAGGGTGAACACGGGATCGAGCTGCACCGGAGCCGCCATCATGCGGAGCGGCGAGCCCTCGACGTAGTAGAGCTCCTTTCCGTCCGCCGACCAGCGGAGCGCCGAATCGCTTCGCGTCACGAGCCAGCGGCCGTCGATCGACGGGTAGCGGGTGACGTATCCCTCGGACTTACCCGAGGCCCACGACTGGTAGCTGAGATAGCGTCCGTCGGGGGACAAGACGGGGGAGCGGATCCCGGCTGGGGCGTCGAGGAGAGGCGTCACGCCGGGGCGTCCCAGGATCATGCGGTCGAGTCCGCGCCGCTCCACGCAGAACGTCGTATAGACGAGCTCGCGTCCGTCGGGCGTGAACGTCGGCTCGGAGGCGTTCTGCGCGAGCACTGCGGGCGCTCCGGTGCCGTCGGCGTTCATGGCGAACACGGAGCGGCATCCTTTTTCCGCCGGCGCCGAGAACGCGATGCGCGAGCCGCCGGGGATCCAGACGGGCTCGCCCTCCGTCACAGGCGTGTCGGTGAGACGTGTCGCAGCGTTGGTCGCAAGATCCCAGACGTAGATGTCCCGCGCCTGACGCTCCGTCGCGAGGTACAGGAGACGGCGGCCATCGGGAGAGAAGCGGCCGACCTCGAGGTCGGGTTGCGGCTCGCCGAGCGCGCGCTCGAGCTTGCCGTCACGGGCGACCAGGATCGTCTGGCCCGACAGTCCGCCGAGCGGCGAGCAGACGAGCGTGCCGTCGCTCGCGACCGACGGTGACCCCATATCGGGGGCGACGAGGAACGGCTCGCCGGTCGCGGCCCCGCGCTCGAGCGAGAACGGGAGCGCCCAGATCCCCTGGGTCCCCTGGTCGCGCTGGAACAGGATCTGGCCGGTCGGCGCGTAGAACGGATTGTTCACGATCTGTGGGCTGTCCAGGATATTGGCGTGCGGCGCGTCGAGGCGCGCCACGACGCCGCGCCTGCCGTCGCGGAACATCTCGATCGTGTCGACGCCGCTCGTCCGATGCACCGCGTAGATCAGGCTCCGCCCGTCGGGCAGGACGCTCGGCTGATGGAAATCGAATTCCTCCTTGGCCTGGAGAGGCACGAGGACCACGGCGTCGCCTCCGCGTGCAGGCACGTGGTACATCGGTCCCCGCGTCGTCGCGAAGGCGATCGTGTCGTCGATCATCCACGTCCCGCCATTCCAGCTGCCCGGCAGCCTGCAGATCGCCGCGGGCGAGCCCCCGGCCGCCGGAACGCGCATCAAGGCATCGGCCGACGCGTAGGCGATCGACGTCCCGTCGCGGGACCAGAACGGCGTGGATCCGACGTCACGCGTGCTGTCCCGCGAGATCTTGACGAGCAGTCGCGGCTCGGTCTCCCTCAGCTCTCTCACCTCGATGCCCTGGTCGGACTGGTACACGATCCGGGTCCCGTCGGGGGAGATCTCGAAGCCGCGCGTGTTCGCCCGGGGCCCGAGCCGCGCGTCGATCGAGAACTTGCGGAGCGGCTTCGTCTCGACGGCGCGAGGGACGAGCGAGCTCGCCGCCAGCGCGACCGCCGCGAGCGCTGCGGCTCCGAAGAGGATCCACGGCAGACGCGACCGCTCCGCCGTCCGGGCCGTGGCGTCGGCGACGGCAGAAGGCTCCGCCTCGAGCCTTCCCGACAGCAGCACGCGCGCCTCGCCGATGTCCCGGAGCCGCTGTCGCGGATCCCGCTCCAGGCAGCGCGCGAGGAGGCCGCGCACCGGCGAAGGGGTCGAAGACGGGAGCGCGCTCCACTCGGGATCGGTCTTGAGGACCGCCGCCAGCGTGTCGCTCGCCGTCTCGCCGTCGAAGAGCCGCCTTCCCGCGAGCAGCTCGAACAGGATCACGCCGAACGCCCAGATGTCGGCCCGCCGGTCGACCGCCCTGCCGCGCGCTTGCTCCGGGCTCATGTACGCCGCGGTGCCCAGGATCATGCCCGCGACGGTGCCCAGCGAGGTCACCGTCGGCGACAGCGCCGCGTCCGTCTGCGAGCGCGTGGAGCTTCCCGCCGGATCGAGTGCCTTCGCGAGACCGAAATCGAGGACCTTGACCTTCCCTTCCGGCGTGAGCTTCACGTTCGCGGGCTTGAGGTCGCGGTGTACGATGCCGTTCTCGTGCGCCGCCTCGAGCGCCTCCGCGATCTGTCGCGCGACCTCCACCGCCTCTTCGATGGGCAGCGCGCCGCGGCTCAGACGCTCGGCGAGGTCCTCGCCCGGAACGAGCTCCATCGCGAGGAACCGGACGCCGGCGTCCTCGTGGAACCCGTAGATCGCCGCGATGTTCGGGTGGTTGAGCGACGCGAGGACCTTGGCCTCACGCTCGAACCGCGCGAGTCGCTCGGGGTCGGAGGCGACCGCCTGCGGCAAGAGCTTAATTGCGACGTCGCGGCCGAGAGTCGTGTCGGAGGCCTGCCAGACCTCGCCCATGCCGCCGCTGCCGAGCTTCCCGGCAAGACGGTAGTGGAGGATGGTCTGGCCGGGTTGCACTGGCAGACTATAGATCAATGGAGGAAACGCCATGGTCGAAGAACGAGGCGGGTGGTTCGTCGTCAACGTCCGGGACGCGCGCTGGGCGCGGAACGACGCGTTCGGCTCGATTTGCCGCCTGGAGAAATCCGGCGAGCCGTTCCCGCAGGTCGGCATCAACATTTTCGTCCTCGAGCCCGGCAAGCCCAACTGCCGGTATCACCGCGAGGACGCGCAGGAAGACTTGCTCGTGCTCTCGGGCCGCTGCCGCCTGCTCGTCAACGGCGAGGAGCGGATCCTCGAGACGTGGGACTTCGTCCACTTCCCCGCAGGCGCGACTCACGTGGTCGTCGGCCTCGACGCGCCGTGCGCCGTGCTGTTCATCGGCCACCGCGACGATCCGGAGCGGCTGTGGTATCCCACCAGCGACCTCGCACGCCGCTACGGCGCGGAGTCGCCGGAGCCGACCCCCGATCCC
>CAZEII010000103.1:0-6287 GCA_964511835.1 uncultured Acidobacteriota bacterium
ACCATGAAGAGCCGATCGATCCTGACGCTGTGCTTCCTTGCCGCGACCGCCGCCGGGGCGCCGCGCTCGCCCAGACGAGCGCGAGCTACAAGCTGACCGAATCCGTGCTCAACGACGGAGGCGATCCCTCGAAGGGAACATTCGGCACTTCCGCGAGCAACCGGATCAAGCTCGACTCGATCGGGGATGGTCTGCTCGGCGTCGGGCTTGCGAGCGCGACCTACCACATGGACGGCGGATTCGTGGACGTCTACCCGCCGCCGGGAGAGGTGCAGCAGCAGCTCTTCTCGAACAAGACGACGATGGTGTGGAGCCCGGAGAAATCGATCGGGCAATACTGCGTCTATCGCGATTCGCTCGCGGTTCTGTCGGGGGGCGGCACGGGGACGTGCTTCTCCCCCGGCTTGATCGCGGAATCAGCCGTCGACGCATCGAGCCCGGCCGCGGGCCAGGGGTACTTCTATCTGGTGACCGCGGGGAATCGGCTCGGCGAGGAGGGAACCAAGGGCTTCCGGAGCACCGGGGCCGAGCGGCCGAATCCTTCGCCGTGCCCCTGACCCACGGTTGCCCGAGGATCCCAGTGCACAACGGGGGCCCAAAAAAGGCTGAATACCCGCTACGCCTATCATCTATATATAGATAAGCCGCTGTCGCCGAAAAATAATTTTTTCGACCCGTGGGTACGACCGCCCGGCGGCAGGTTCGATCACGTCCGATGCACCCGGTCCGCATACCCGTCATTGCCGCGGCACACTCATCAAGTCGAACCGTGTGCGGTCGTAGAGCCACCCGTACAGGCGCAGGAACGCATAGGCGTCCAGCATGGCAAGCACCCAGAACAGCCACGCGATCGGATGCGGGACGAACAGCCCCGCGCCGCCCAGAAGGAGGAACATGCCGCCAAGCGGAATGATCATCGCCAGCAGCGGCGCTGCGCTGCGGAAGCGCGCCGTGTCGTTGGTCCCTCCGCTGAAGCTCAGGACCAGGAAGACGCATCTCGCCGTCAGCAGGAGTCCCGCGGCCTTGATGCCGATCACCACCGCTGCGGACACCGTAAGGCCGGCGAAGGGAACCACGAGCAGGCTGCAGGCAAGCGTGAGAGCGAACACGAATGGAAGCTGGATCAGCGCGCACTTGAGGAGCAAGCAGGACAACTCGCGGAATCCGATGCCGTAGGCCGCGTAGAAAGGAACGCTAGCGCTGTCGATGGGGAGGGGTTGGAACGCAATGCCGCTATCGAGTAACCGCGACAAAGCCTGCGTTCCGACCAGGACCAGTCCGCCGGCGAGCGCCCACCGTCCCGCGGTCGGTGCGGCGAACAGGAGCAGGAGAGTCGCAACGACCATGAAGACGAAGGTTCGAAAGAGTCTGATCCAGGGCGCGAGTACGGGGAAGCCCGCCGGAAATAGTAGCTCGGCCAGAGCGTTCTCTCGCACGCTGAGCCACCGGCTCAATACTCGCGCGAACCCATCGCGCGGAATTGTCGTCTCCATACCCAGAAACCCCGTCGGCAGATGCGGCTCCGCCGCGATCGGTTCCTCGTACGGGGCCGTCGACGGCTCCTCGCTGACATCGTCGGGGTCCGAAAGCGCCTTGGTGGGGTCCGGCGGTTCCGACAGGGTGGGCTCGCCTAACGCGTAGCCGCGGCGCAGGCGGGCGATGGAGTTGCGGCTCGCGGAGACGAGAGCTCCGGCGGGGAGGAGCAGATAGAGCACCTCCCAGCGATGGGGCGAGGACAGCGCCAAAAATGTTGACAGGACCCAGCCGGGCGGCAGCAGTGCGTTCACGAAGGCGGCATGCCGGTCGATGGACTCGAGCACGATCGGGGCGAGTAGATCGTGCGCAACCCAAAGGGCGAAGGCGGCCAGGAAGCAACCGGGCAGCACGAGGAAGTACGGCACGCGGGGCAAGCGGGCGGCGAGCAAGAGGGACATAGCGATCATGAGCCACCACGCGAGGGCCGCGATCGGTATCAGGCCGAGCCACGCCACGACGGGCAGATCGACGAACGCGGCGAGCGTGCCGAGACCGAGCAGGAGGTCGATCAATGGAGTCCGGTACGCGCGATAGAACTTCGACAGCTGCCAGCGAAAAATATCCCGATCGGGAATGGGCAAGCACGCCAGGGCGAGTCGATCGTCGGCGAAGAAGAGATTGAGCTGAAGCGTTCGGGTCCGCAGGAGACTCCACAGGAACGCCCAGATCGTGAGCACGGCGAGGCCGGTGAGGACGTGGCCGGTGGCCTTCATCACGTAGCTCACAAGGCCCACGAGGACAGCGCGACCGATGAGTGGAGCGATACGCAACAGCACGAACTTCCGAGGGACGCGCGACGCGCGGCGCGCCCGCCGAAGCGACGGGGACTCCCGAATGGCCGCCGCGACGCTGCGCTGCACGCGCCGCTCGAAAGCGGGGGAATGAAGTTTCACGCGTTGGTCTCGCGCAAGCTTCGGAAGAGCTCCACCAGCACATTGTCCTTGTCGGTAGCGCGTTCGCGCAGCCCGTTCAGCGTCTCGAACGCCCGGACCGCGCCCTTGTCGATAACGCAAATGCGATCGGAGCAGCGCTCGGCGACGTCGAGGAACTGGGTTGAGTAGACAATCGTACGGCCGCGTTTCGCAGCGGCTCGGGCGTGGCGCTTGAGGGCGTCGATTCCGTGCGGGTCCATCCCAGAAGCGACGGGCTCGTCGAGCAGCCAGACTTCCGGATCAGCGGCGATCAGAGCGGCAAGTGTCGTCTTGTAGGCCTGTCCACGCGACAGCGATGCGACGGGCCGTTTCGCCAGCGGCAGGAGATCTAGTTCCCGGAGAAGTTCCAGGACGCGGCGTTCGGCGTCCCCGCCGTCGGCCTCGAACAGGCGCAGGACGATCGCGATGTTGCGCACGATCGAGTGTTGGCCGAACAGGAGTGGGAACTCTGGAAGGAAGTGCATGCGCCGACGCAGGTCCATGCGCTGCCGGCCAAACGCCTGATCGTCGAGAAACACCCGACCCCGGTCGGGAGCAACGATACCGTAGATACAGCGCAAGAACGTGCTCTTCCCGGCGCCGTTCGCTCCGAGAAGGCCGACGACTTGACCGGCATCGATCGTGATGGAAACGCGGTCTAGGGCCCGCACGCGGCCGTAGGCCTTGATAACGTCGCGGAATTCGATCTTCATACGCGACGGGGAATGTGGCCTGACGTTCGGTTCCAGTCAACTCCCGGCGTCAACCCTCGCGAGGACTCCCTGGGACCACGCGAAACGAGGTGATCGCCCAAAGAGCAGCGTCCGGGAACACGACTCCCGATCACTCCGAGCCCAAGAGGGAGTTCGACCGTCGCAAAGTTCCTCAAGCCCCTGACCGCGATGGCTGCCTACGTGTCTCCTGTCCGATGAGCGAAGACGCCGATCGCGCCAAGTAATGCCCGTCGCACCGATGCTGGAAGCCTCTCCTACGTTTCGGCAACGACCTTCAACTCGACTTCGAGATCGTCGTCGATTGAAGTCTGTTGTGCTCCTGTTGTGCTCGCGTCGCGTCCGGGGCTCGACACGTCGTGTCCACTCGGCGTCCGGCCTTTGCACATGGGGCAAACCGCAACTCCCTCTGCATGTCCGACTTGCGTCCCGTACGGTCCGAGTGTCGGCCAGCTGAGTCCGACTTGGGTCGACGTTGAATCGGGGGTCAAAGCGGGTTCGATTCCCGCCGCCTCCACCACCGCGTCTTCCTGCGCCGTGGAGGACAACCCAGGCCTTGCTAGTCTCCAAGCCGCGTCGCCGTGAGGCGCAGCGACATCCGGTGCGCGGCGAGGAAGCGGCCGAAGCTGACGACGACCTCGCGGTCGGTCCGGTCGATGCCGCTCGGCGAGACACCCCGACCGGAGTCGCCGCCGACCACGTTGCTCATGCCATCGATCGTCAGCGCATGACTTCCTTCCGCGGGCGGAAGGAGGAGGCCAAGAGTCTCACCCGGTGCGATGCGTACGGACTTCCTCCCACCGTCGCCGATCCCGCCCGCTGCGTGGCCGCCCTTACCGAGTCCGATGTTGCGCGACGCGTCGAGGATCGCTTCCACCGTGCCGTCCTCTCGCACGCGGCCGCGCATCGTGCCGGAGATCTCCGCCAGCACCTCGAGCTCCACGTCATCGAGGAACGCGCCGGTCTTCCAGCGGAGGGGATCGAAATGGAATTCGATCTTCTCTCCGTGGCGGCCGGTGGCTTCGAACCGGCGAAGCTCGGCCGGACGGCCGGGCACCTCGTCCATGAGCCACAGCTCGTAGTGAATGCGCGCTTGGCGCATACGCTCGTCCTCGACGACGGATGCGGTGACGTCCACGCGCAGATTCGAGCCGCAGTCATCGGCCTTCCCGGGGGCGGGAAGGTAGTCGAGGGTGTGACGCTCCCCCTCGCGCATCGTCACGGTCTGATGGTCTCGGACCTCGACCCTGCGTGCGCCTGAGCCGTCGACGTCCTCGCGCGACCACGCGACCGCCACGGTGACGGACTCCATGGTCGCCTCGAGCAGCTTGGCCGTCACGCGCCAGGCGTGCGCGAAGCCTGCGGTCGGCGTTTCGGTCCCCGAGCCCACTCTCTGGACGCACAGCGCATCCACCGGCCGCCCCGCGGAGTCGAGACGCCCCGTCAGGAGGTACATCGTTCCTTCCTCTCCGATGCGAAGGTTAGAACCCGCAGAAGAGTCGTCGCTCGTCGCGCCCCCCGCGGGCGTCCGGGCCGCCACGAGCTGCACGGAGAACGCGTCCGGCACCGACGCAGGCGGTTGCGGTCGCGCCGCCTTACCCCCCGACGCAGCGACAGATCCCAGGACGAGCACGAAAACGACGGTTCCTCTCATGGCTTGTCTCCTCCGTTACGAGCCTCTCAAGACTCTCTCGCGAACCAATCCACCCCGCGGGTGAACTCCACCTCGCGCGTGGCCGGGGGAGGCAACCGATGCGGGCCTGCCGCGCCCCGATTGGCGAGCTTGAACCCCGCGGCGATGCCGACCGCGAGCAGCAGCACCGCCGCGAACCCCAGAACCGCGCTCCTGAGTCCATGGAAGCCGAAGGCGGCTCCGCCCTCTAGCCGTCGCCGCATCGATCGGTGGAAGGCGGGGGAGGGGGTCGAGCGGTCCGCTGCGATCGCCGAGCGCAGCGCCGCGAAGTCCACGAGCGCTTCGCGCGCCCCCGGCGAGGCGAGGGCTCGGGCTACGAGCTCCGGCTCCAGGACCTCCCCGTCAAGGAACGCCGAGAGCACTTCCAGCGGATCACGGGTCATGGTGACGTCTCCTTCTCGATCGAGAGCGCGCTTCTCAAACTGCAGCGCGCGCGATAGATCCGATTGCGCACGGCATCTGGAGTGACCTCGGTCACCGCGGCGATCTCCTCGTATCCGAGCCCCCCCACCTCGCGGAGCAGGAACGCTTCCCGCTCCGCCTCCGGCACACGAGCGAGCGCCTGATCGAGCGCGAGAGAGAGCTCCTGGGTGGGAGGCGCCGATGGCAAGGACCCTTCCTCCTCAAGGAGGACGGGGCGGCGCCGAGCGGCCTTCGCACGGTCCATCGCCAGCCGCCGCGCGATCCGGAGCAGCCAGGCCAGATCGCGCTCCTGCGGGTCGTAGGTCGAAAGGGACCGGATCGCCCGCAGGAAGACCTCCTGAGTCAGATCCTCGGCCAGAGCCCCGTCGGATGTGAGGCGGCGAAGGAAGCGGAAGATCGTGACGTGGTGATGGTGGAAGAGGGCTTCGGGCGTGGGCCGTGGTGGCATGTGATCCGTCCCTATACCGAAGAACGACGGACGACGCCAAAGCTCTCAAAGGGATCGAGGGGGTCTGGAGTTCCCTTCAGACCGCCATTCGACCCAAACTGCCCGACCTGAGCACAATCCTTTTTTGTCCGGTGCTCGCGATTCACGAGCGGCTCGTCGAGCGCTTCGGCGGTCCGCCTGGTGTCCCAGACGCCGGCTTGCTGGAAAGCGCTCTGTTCCGCCCCCAGACCGGCTACTACGAGGATCTGCCGGCGATGGCAGCGGCGCTTTTCGAGTCGCTCATCATGAATCATCCGTCCTTGGATGGGAAAAGCGCGTCGCGTTCTTCGCACGGACGTGTTCCTCCGGCTGAACGGCTGGAAGCTCGAGGTCGATGCCGATAAGGCTCACCGTTTCCTGATCGGCCTGCTCGAACGTGGGACGTGCGACGACGATCACCTGCTGTCGTGGGTGCGACGCTCCCTGTCGAGGACGACCAAGCGGTCGTGAACTAGGGAGGTCGTCGTCACCGCGGTCCGGAGGTGGCGTTCCCCACGATCAGGAAA
>CAZEII010000104.1:0-6217 GCA_964511835.1 uncultured Acidobacteriota bacterium
GACAAGATGTTCGACGCGCTGACGAACGCGAAGGACGCGATCAAGGTGTATTGCGAGGTTGCGAAGTAGCGAAGACGGGGACAGGCCCCTTTTTTCTTGCAAAGCGGTATCCGGGGAGCTTTGCAAGAAAAAGGGGCCTGTCCCCGTTTCTACCGTCTACTTCCCGTACCGCTTTCGGGCTTTGTCGAACATGTCCCGGATCTGGTCCGCCATGATGCGGCTCCCGATGCTTCGCTTCATGGCGCCGGCCGATCCGGCCACCTGATCGGAAAACGCGTGGCTCACGTACAGGACCATCGTCCCGCCGGCCACCGGCAGGAGGCCCGCGACCGACATCTCCGCGTTGTACCCGGCGCTGACGTAGTACTCGCGGCGCACCACCGCGCGCGCGTCGCCGTCGCGTCCGACCAGGAAGTGAACGAGCGCGTACGTCGGCTTGTCTCGGATGATCGAGCGCATCCAGGCGAAGCTCTGCTGGATCCCGGTCGCAGGCGCGCGAGGGCCTTCGAGCAGGAGGGCGTAGAGCTGCGGCAGGTGCTTGTGGAGCGGGACCATCGCCTCGACCGCGCGCGTGAGGTCCTGGGCGACGTCGGTGGCGCCATGGGGGCGCGCGTACGGCGCGATCCCCGAAAGCCCCGAGGCTCGATACGCCTGGTAGCGCGCCAGCAGCATCCGCTGGATCTCCCGCTGGATCGCGGGCGTCGCCTCGTTGCGCATCGCCTTGAAGAGCGCGTGCTCCTCCAGGCTGCGGTTGACGCTCTCCCCGGCCTCGGCCGCGACGAACGCGCGCGCCTCGTCGTCGGTGATGCGCAGCTCCGAGAAGTCCGACAGGGTCCCGGGCTCGCTGAGCATCCCGTACGCCCGGACTTGGGGATCGTCGGAGACTCGCGCCCCGCGGACCACTTGCTCGCTCAGCTGATCGGGAGGCGCTTTGATCACGAACGCGACCGCGACGGCGAGATCCCGCTCCGAGACGGCGCCGACCTTGTTGGTGACGAACTCCCCGTCGAGGACGCGCTTCTTCTCGGCGGCAGAAAACCCCAGCTCGCTCAGGACGTCATCGTAGGTCGGCTGCGCGCGCACCGCGCCCTCCGTGCCGATGACGCTCGCCAGGAGCGCGACCGCGAAGACGTGCCTCACCATCGCCGGAGTCTAGCTGCTCTTACGAGACCTCGAGAACGCAGTTCTCCGACCCGAAGGGGTTGGGCACCCGGTCCGCCGCCTCCGGGTGGTCGTGCCACTCCCCGTCAACGCGGAGGCGGTATTCGTATCGGCCGGGAGCGAGAAGGAGGTCGGCTTCCCATTCGTGGTCCGAAAGCCTGGACATCGGAATCCCTTCCTCCGACCACCCGTTGAAGTCTCCGGTTACCGCGACCGAATCGATGCCTGCGATTCGAGTGATCAATCTTACTGCAATCGCCCCTCTCGGCTTGGCGGGATTCGCCTTGCTCATCGGACCTCCTTCCCGTCGCTCAGCGACGGAGCGCAGCCGTGCTCGGATCTCCCGCGTCGGCGATGGTTTCCCGAAGATGGGGCGCGACACGGGAGCCGATCGTTTCGATCGCCTTCATCAGCTTCGAATGGGGCAGCGACGCCGCGTTCATCTGGAACGTGATGCGCGAGATGCCGCCCAAGGCTTCATCGTGCCGGAGGATCTTCTCGGTCACTTCCTCGGGACTCCCGATGAGCAGCGCACCCTGCGGTCCCCGCTGGGCGTCGAATCCCGCGCGCGTGACGGGAGGCCATCCACGCTCTTTGGCGACGCTGTCGACCGCCTTGGTGTATCCCGGGAAGAATTCATCGGCCGCCTGTTGCGTGGTCGCGGCGACGTAGCCGAGCGCGTGGACTCCGACTGTCAGCTGCGCGGGCGCGTGCCCGTGCCGCTTGCCGGTCTCGCGGTAGAGGTCGATCAGCGGCCTGAAGCGCCGCGGCTCGCCGCCGATTATGGCGACCATCAGTGGGAGTCCGAGCGCGCCCGCGCGGGCGAACGATTCCGGGGTTCCTCCGACGCCCAGCCAGATCGGCAAGGGATCCTGCATCGGCCGCGGGTAGACGCCCTGTCCGGTGAGGGCGGCTCGGTACTTGCCACGCCAGCGGACGTTCTCGCTGTCACGGATCTTCAGGAGGAGATCGAGCTTCTCGGCGAATAGCTCGTCGTAGTCCGCCAGTCGATAACCAAACAGCGGGAAGGCCTCGATCGACGATCCCCGGCCGACCACCATCTCGGCGCGTCCCTGGGAGAGCAGATCGACGGTCGCGAACTCCTGAAAAACGCGCACCGGATCGGCCGCGCTCAGAACGGTGACCGCGCTCGTCAGATGAATGCGCCGCGTGCGCGCCGCCGCCGCTCCGAGAATCACCGCGGGGGCGGAATCGAGGTACCCGCGGCGGTGGTGCTCGCCGATGCCGAACGAATCCAGGCCGGCCTCGTCGGCATGCACGATCTGCTCGACCAGGTCGCGCAGGCGCTGCGACGGCTTTTCCGCAAGGCTGGTCTCCGTGTAGGCCGCGGCGAAGCTGTCAATACCGACTTGCATCATCGCTTTGCGCCTGTTTGTCCCGGAGCGTCTTGAGCGCTCCGCCCCAGGCGACGACCTGATCGAGCAGAGCGTTCACGGCATTCGCCTGTCCACGAGACGGCTCGAAGACGGTGAACTCCTTGAAGTCCGTGAAGAGTGAGAGACCGACCTGCGCCCGCACGGTAGCCACTTGAAGCTCGGCCATAACCAGTCTCAGATGCTCCACCGCGCGGGTGCCCGACGCTCCTCCGTAAGAGATGAATCCTGCCGCCTTGTTCACCCATTCGGCGTACAGGAAATCGATGGCGTTCTTCAGCGCCCCGGCGATACCATGGTTGTACTCCGGCGTCACGAAGACGTAGGCGTCGAAGGACGCGATCCTCGCCGACCACCGCCGCGTGTGCTCGTGGGCGTACTGGCCCATCATCGCGGGAATCGGCTCGTCGAGAAGCGGGAGCTCGTAGTCCCTGATGTCGACGAGCTCGAACTCCGCGTCGCTCCGCTGCTTCGCGATCTCGAGAGCCCATCGGGCGACGACCTCGCCCTTGCGACCGGGTCGCGTGCTCCCGATGATGATGCCGATTCTGAGCATGGCCGGGTATTTTCGGATCGCTGCGACGCGTGGTCTTGACCGTTTGCGCCGTCGATTGACGAAAAACGTCGGAAGGGGATTCGCGGTCGCTAGAAGCGATGCTCGCGCTGCCAGGCTCCGGGCGGGACACCCACGACGTCCTTGAAGGCACGCGAGAAGTGGCTTTGCCCCGTGAATCCCGTCGCGAGGGAGATCTCGGCCAGCGACGAGCGCCCTTCCCGGAGCAGCTGCTGCGCTTTCTGAATGCGCAGGTTCAGTTGCCACTTGTGCGGTGAAGTCCCCGTCGACGCCTTGAAGGCCCGGCCGAAACGGGACGTGGACAGTCCCGTCTGCGCGGCCAGCTGCTCGAGCCGAACCGGTTCCGCGACGCGCTTCATCATGTAGTCCGTGACCTTTCGCATTTGCCACGGCGCGAGGCCGCCGTTTCGGATTCCGGCGCGGAGCTGTCGAATTCGGTCGCTGTGCACGGCGATCGTCCGCAGGCCCCTCCAGAGCGCCTTCTGTTCCCGGTGGGTGAGAATTCCGATGGCCGCGTCGATGTCCTTCTCGTGCGCTCGATAGATCCTCGTGATGTGCCGGCGGCCATCCTCGGTCAGCTCGTAGACCTCTCTCGCCGATGCGCCCGGCTTCCCTTGCGTTCTGATCAGTCCCCGCCGCAGCAGGCGCTCGAGAGCGGGCCTCATGGGTGCATTCGCCAGTGGCATGACCCTCGAATCGATGATCGACGCCGACAACGGGCCCTTGTGCAGCAGAGCCTCCAGAATCGCGAAGTCCGGCGGGGAGATGCCTTGGAACGCCAAGCCGCCCTGGAGGAAGTCGACGAGAGAGCGATAGGCGCGCGACAGGACGATGGGGAGCATCGACATGGAAGCATCGGCCTTGGCCTTGTGCACGATTCGTCCGCCCCGAGACACTATTGCACCCCTGTCGTTCCCGCGCACGAGCCACGTCAGCTCGGGCCCTCGTTCTCACCGCGTAAAACGGAAGCGCCTGCTTTCGCCAATGATTGCAGGTGTTTTGCGACGTCGATTCGTTCTTGGATTTGGGGCCCCTAGTGAGAACTACTGACCACTCTTCCTGGGATCTCTGATCGCCCGAATGGCGTCCGCGAACGCCCGACCATCGGCATGCCTCTCGCTCGGATCTTTGGCGAGGGCCCGAAGCAGAGTCTCCTCGACACGCGCCGACAACCCGCGAGCGATGCTTCGTGGCGGATGGATATTTGCGTTGGCGATGTCGTCCAGAAGTCCAGTCAGCGATCGGTCGATCGTGTACGGATAGGCACGTAGCACCAACCGGTACGCCAGCACGCCCAGAGCGTAGACGTCCGTCGCCGGACTCACTGCGTCGTGGTCCATAGCCGCCTGCTCCGGAGCCATGAATGCCGGCGTCCCGACCAAGCCCTCGGCACGAGCGATCGTGCTTTCCTGCTGACTCGGCGAGCCATAACCCCTGGCGAGCCCGAAGTCGACGATCTTCGGCTCGTCTCCCGCGCTCATGAGGATGTTCGAAGGCTTCAGGTCGCGATGGATGACGCCCTTCGAGTGCGCATACCCGAGGGCGTCGCCAACTTTGATGAGCAGGCGAAACGCCTCACGTTGCGGAAACTCGCGTGACTCCAAGACGCCGGCGAGCGTTACGCGGTGCGTTATTCGTTGCGATGAGCGTCATCGCAGATATCACTGTTCGCTGGCGGCTTCTCGCTCGTGGAAGCACCGGTTGGAATTCCATCAGGTGTCTCTACGCATACGTAACGCCAGACATGCGCGAGATTCTCTACATAGGAAAAGCGTGGGGCGTAACCGTTCGTGGCCGGTGGAATCGCGTGGCGAAGCAAGCCTTTTGGACGGACCTCGAAAAGAAACGCGGCATCTACAAGCACCGGCCACTCCTCGGCGAGGTGCGGCTCAATTACGCCGGGCGCCTTTCGTCGCAACTACTCGCCGATGTTGAGAGTTTGCTTATTCGCGCAGAACAGCCGTGGGGCAATATTCAAAGCAAAGCTCAGAGGACTCCTCGGCCCGGCTTGTCTGTTCATTGCGCAGGTCGCTGGCCCGGTCAAGCTCGCGCGTATCTGGACAAAACGTGAGGTTAACAACCGCCCATGGCTCGAAAGAAAACTAAGGGCTACGTCGTCCTCGTTCATTGGGACGCGGAGGAAGCCAGGGATCTCGCAGCGCCCCTTCAGACGGATGGCTGGCAGGTCAAGCTGGGCAAGTTCGAGCTCAAGGACTTGAAGGCCAACCCGCCCGCGGCCGTCCTGATTTCGCTGCGCCGCCTGCCCTCACACGGGAGGGAAGTCGCGGACGCTCTCTGATACACCAAATGGGCGAGGGCCATCCCGATCGTCTTCTTCGATGGAGAGCCGGACAAAGTAGAGGCAACCCGCAAGAAGTTTCCGGCGGCGAAGTTTGCCACCTGGGAAGAACTGCCAAACCTACTCCCAAAGCTTGAGCAGGTGCAGGAGGCGAAGTGAACCGGAAACTGAGCGGGTAGGAAAAGAGGCGGCTATGACGAGGGTGAACGTCCGCTACTGCAGCTATTGAATCTCCGGCTTGCACGCCGTCCGGGTGGCGGCGCGGCTGCGTCGAGAGCTCGGGATCGAGGTCGAGATGATCCACGGGCGGTACGCCGAATACAAGGTGCTGGTTGACGGGAAGACCGTGATCGACGGTGGGGCCCTGACGGCGCTCGGGGTGGTTCCAAGTGGCCGGAAAGTCGTTGACGCGGTCCGCGCTCGTCTGTCGATGTAGTCGACGGCGGCTTGACAACGGCCTCGGCGAGCGGTTCAGCGATCGATCCGTCCTCAAACCAGTGGAATTCCAGTCCTGGGATACGGGACGTGCCTCGCGCGTCGAGCGTGTAGACCCCGGAGCCGGTGTCCACGAAGTAAACGAGACCCGCGCGGTCCACGTAGATGGACCACCGGCCACAAATTGCCGTATAACTATGGCAGCGATTGCCGCGATCTCCGCGACGAGCTCGGTGGGGCGGCTCTTGATGCGACGTTTTGTGCTGATCGCCATCCTTATTCCTCTGGCTCCAGGAGCTGCGCTCGCTGAGAACATCGACCCGGGCAACGACGGGTCGAAGTACGCCTGGTCCG
>CAZEII010000105.1:0-6096 GCA_964511835.1 uncultured Acidobacteriota bacterium
CCCCAAGGAGCTTTTCTCTACCCGAGCTCACTGTGTCGGGATGCTCCAACGACACTTGGGCTCCAACATTCGTAGTGGCCAAGGCCATCGGTGACCACTCAGTGTGGACTGGCTCCGAGATGATCCTTTACGGCGCCATGGCGGGTCGTTACAACCCTGCGACCGACACATGGGCGGGGATTTCGACCGGTCCAAACGCCCCGACCTCCCGAATCAGGTATTCAATTGTGTGGACGGGCACGGAGATGATCGTTTGGGGCGGCTACGGCGCGGGTCTCTACCTGGCCGATGGCAGCCGTTACAGTCCCCTATCGGACAGTTGGACGAAAGTCCCGACGGGTGCGAACTCGCCATCGGCGCGGGCCGATCATTCGGCGGTTTGGACCGGGAAGGAGATGATTATTTGGGGGGGCTATTTCGCGTTTCCATCCCAATACCTCAATACCGGCGGCCGGTTCGACCCATCTACGGGTAGCTGGACAGCGACTTCGACCGGGGTCAACGTGCCCACCGCAAGGTCGCTTCACACATCGGTCTGGACAGGCACGGAAATGGTCGCTTGGGGAGGGTTCGTGGGCGGCGTCGGCACTACAAACACCGGAGGTCGCTACAACCCATCGACGGACAGTTGGATAACGACTTCCGTGGGACCGAGCGTTCCGAGCGCGCGTCAGTACCACACGGCCGTCTGGACAGGAACCGAGATGATCGTATGGGGAGGCTATGGCATCGGCTACTTGAACAGCGGTGGGCGCTACCGACCGGCCACCGACAGTTGGACTGCGACCTCCGTCGGCGCAAACGTTCCTGCGGGGCGGCAGTACCACACTGCCGTCTGGACGGGTACGACGATGATCGTGTGGGGCGGCATGCGCACAGTCACTGGGGGAACGACGGTATTCTACAAGGACGGCGGCCGCTACGACCCGCCCAGTGACACATGGCTTCCAACGTCCACGGGCCCCAACGTCCCGGATGAACGGCAGTACCACACGGCCGTGTGGACCGGTTCAGAGATGATCGTGTGGGGCGGATCGAATCAATCGGGCGATCTCAACACCGGTGGACGATACAGTGTTGTCACCGATAGTTGGATACCGACTTCGGTGACGGGGAATGTGCCTTCGATCCGCGAACGTCACACATCGCTCTGGACAGGAAGCGAGATGATCGTTTGGGGCGGGTCCACTCCAAACGGCGACGTCAACACCGGAGGCCGTTACTACCCTGTGACGGACAGCTGGACGCCGGTATCGCTTGGAGCGAATGTTCCTTCGCCTCGCAGCGGCCACACACTCGTCTGGACAGGCACGACCGCGATCGTTTGGGGCGGGGGCAACAACAGCACAGGAGGAGTTTACAGTCCGGAGTCGGACAGTTGGACACCGACGTCGACCGGGTCCAATTCGCCGTTTGCGCGAAGCGATCACACGGCCGTGTGGACAGGTACGGAGATGATCATCTGGGGGGGCATGTCGACCTTAATTCCGTACATGAACGACGGCGGTCGGTATGATCCGTCCACCGACAGCTGGCGACTCACATCGACCGGCGCAAACGTGCCGACGGGTCGCATCTGGCACGAGGCGGCGTGGACCGGTACGGAGATGATCGTCTGGGGTGGGTTTTCGTACGACGGCCAGTATAACTATCTGAATACGGGTGGCCGATACGATCCAGCCACGGACTCCTGGAACCCTACATCGACGGGGGCGGGCGTTCCGACAGGCCGCTATTCCCACTCCACGGTTTGGACTGGTTCGGAATTCATCATCTGGGGAGGCTTGGATGTTGGGGGAGTTTACTTGGATACCGGCGGTCGGTACGAGCCGTCCGGGGACAGTTGGGTCGCCACGTCAACGGCGGACAGCGTCCCAACCCCGCGCCGCTTTCACACCGCCGTTTGGACTGGACAGGAGATGATCGTTTGGGGCGGATTCACCTTCACCGGGGATTATGCAAATACCGGCGGTCGATACTCCCCGTCTCTTGATAGCTGGATGCCGACGTCAATCGCCTCGGGCGTCCCAGCTGCACGCTTCGATCACTCCGCCGTCTGGACGGGCCAATCGATGATCGTGTGGGGTGGAGCCGGATTGTACGGAGATACGAACACCGGCGGCCGCTACTGTGCCTGTTCGAGCGGCCTACTCTTTTATCGTGACCGCGATGGCGACGGCTACGGCGATCCAAGCATGTCAGCCCCGAGCTGCAGTGGTTCCATACCTGCCGGGTACGCGGATAACGGATTAGACTGCAACGACTCCGATTCATCGATCCATCCGAACGCAGCGGAGATCAACGACGGAATCGACAATCAGTGCCCAGGCGACGACGGGTTCGGCACGATCGACGAGATTTCCGGTGTGAGTGGGTTTTTGACGACTGGGGACAAGACGCTGTTCTCGTGGACCGCGCAGAGCGGCGCCTCGTCGTACGAGGTGGCGCGATCGATGGCTCGGGATTTTCCGAATGACTGCACGCTCTTCTCCACGACTCAACCGTTTGTCGTGGACTCGGACGTACCGCCCAGCGAGCGTGTGCTCTATTACTTGGTTCGCCCGTCGGCGCCGCACACCGGAAGTTGGGGGCAGTACAGCGACGGGACGCCGCGAATCGTGAATTGTCCGTAGCGTTCTAGCTGACTTCGGCCTTCGCAACGGGGCGGTGAGGTTCGGGCGTGTACTCCCGCTTCCCGTAGCGGCCACCTTCGGCGGTACGCACCGAGTTGAGGGCTTCTTCGGCAAGACGGAACAGGTTCACGGGATCGACGCGCGTGTGGCGCGGATCGATCGTCACGGTGCCGATGCTCACCTTGACGGGGGACGAAGGCTCCAGGCCGTTCGGCTCGCCGTCGAGCGCGACGAAGATGCGATCGATCGCGGGGCGCGGGTCGAGGCACTCGCCGAGAACGACGCCGAACTCGTCTCCGCCGATCCGTCCGACAAAGTCGGTGCCGCGGGTCGAGGCTTGGATCGCCTTCCCGACGGCGCGCAGCACGCGATCGCCGATCATGCGGCCGCCTTCGGCGTTGATGCGCTTGAATCCGTCGACGTCGACGAGCAGAAACGCCATCGGTTTTTCCAGGCGCGCGTCGCGCCGGAGCGCTTCATCCAATCGCGTCAGGAACGTGCGCCGGTTGTACGTGGTGGTGACGTCGTCGTAGGTCGCCGACTCCCGTGCCTTCGCTTCGAGCGCCGCGATTCGCGTCTCCAAAGTCGCAGCTTCGCGCTGGAGATGGCGCTCGCGCACCTCGACAGTCGCAACTTTTTTCGAAGCGCTCGAGCCGATGACGACGAGCGCCGTCGCCCCGACCGCGCTCCCTGCCGCGGCACCTATCGTCCAGACGCTCGGAGCGAAGTAGCTCGCAGCGAGCGCCGGCACGACGGCGACGATCGCGGAGGCGGTCAGCGGCAGAATGGAAGATCTAGTCTCGCTCATGGACTCGGCAAACCTTCGTCCCGCGATGGCGCGCGTCAAGCGGCAGTCACCATAAGAAATAGAGGAGTGGAAGAGGCCGACAAATGGGCACCTTCAAAACCGCGTGCTAGCCTCCCTCCAATGGCCTCCGAGTTCGAAGAAACCCGCTCGTTCGACGCCTCGGACGCCCCGCGCGTGGCCACCGGCACCGTTCTCGCGCAGCGCTACAAGCTGAACGCCGAGCTGGGACGCGGCGGGATGGGGATCGTGTTCCGCGCGACCGATCAGAAGCTCAAGCGGGAGGTCGCGGTCAAGGTCTTGCCGGCGGCGTCGTCGCCCGCGCTGCGCGAGCGGCTGATCCACGAGGCGCGCGCGGCGGCGGCGCTCAACCATCCGGGGATCGTCGCCGTGCACGACGTCGGCGACCATGCGGGGATCCCGTTCTTCGTGATGGAGCTGGTGCAGGGAGTCAGCCTCCACGAGGCGCGGCCGACGGAGCTGGCGGAGATCGTTCGCATCGCGTGCAAGATCTGCGACGCGCTCGAGCATGCGCACGCGGCGGGGATCGTCCATCGCGATCTGAAGCCCGAGAACGTGCTGCTCGCCGGATCGAAGGAGACGCGGTCGGTGAAGCTGGCCGATCTCGGCGTCGCGGCGCGCGCCGACGGATCGCGGCGGATCACCGATTCGGGAGCGATTGTCGGAACGGTCTGGTACATCGCGCCCGAGCAGGCGATGGGGGAGGCGGTCGACGGCCGCGCGGACCTCTACGCGCTCGGCGCGATGCTCTACGAGCTGACGACCGGCAAGCTGCCGTTCACCGGAGCGCGGCCGCTCGAGGTGGTCAGCCAGCACGTCCACGCCCCGGTCGTGCCGCCGCGGGTCGTGCGGCCTTCGATCCCGAGGGCGCTCGATGCGGTCATTCTGAGGCTGCTCGCGAAGGATCCCGCGCAGCGGTTCGCCAGCGCCGCCGAGACGCGCTCGGCCCTGGCGCGGTCGCTCGACGAGGCGGAGGAAGCGCAGGCCGGCGAAGCGGTCGCGGCGGTGAAGATCCTCGAGGCGCTCTCGCGAGGCAAGCTGGTCGGGCGCGCGGAGGAGCTGGCCGAGGCGCGCACGCTGTGGAGCCGCGCGCGCGAAGGGTCGGGCCACGCGCTCCTCATCAGCGGAGAGCCGGGGGCGGGGAAGACGCGGCTAGCGCGAGAGCTCCTGATCCAAGCGGCCCTCGACGGAGCGTTCGTCCTGACGGGGGCCTGCTACGAGTACGAGGCCGCGACACCGTACCTGCCGATCGCGGAGGCGTTCCGCCGCTTCGTGCGCGACGAGAAGGACGACGCCAAGCTCGTGAGCGAGCTCGGCGACGCCGCCGCTCGCATCGCCAAGCTGGCGCCGGAGATCCAGACGAGACTCGGCCCGTTTCCGGAGCGGCAGGAGCTGTCGCCGCACGAGGAGCGCCTGCTGTTCTTCGATGCGGTCGCTCAGGTGTTGAGGAGCGCGGCGCGGGCCCGCACGTTGCTCCTCTACGTCGACGATCTCCACTGGGCCGACGCCAGCACGCTCGGGCTCCTGAGCCATCTCCTGAGATGGCTGCGCACGGAGCGAGTGCTGTTCGTCGCCTCGTACCGCGAGGTCGAGCTGGATCGGGCCCACCCCCTTTCGGCGGCGCTCGTCGACTGGAACCGGGAGCGGCTGACCACGCGCATCGCGCTCAAGAGATTCGCCCCCGAGCAAACGCGCGAGCAGCTCGGGGCGCTGCTCGGAGAAACCGTCTCGGCGGATTTCTCCGAAGCGGTGCACCGTGAGACCGAGGGGAATCCGTTCTTCGTCGAGGAGGTCCTGAAGGCGCTGATCGAGCAGGGATCGGTGCGCCGCGAGGGGGGGCGCTGGAAGCGCGACGAGGTGTCGGGCCTCACGATCCCGCAGAGCGTGAAGGCGGCGATCGGCCACCGCCTCGACCGCGTGTCTCCGGGATGCAGCGAGGTGCTGCGCGCGGCGGCCGTGCTCGGGAAGAGCTTCGGCTTCCGAGAGCTGGTCGAGGTCGCGGGCGAGCGGGGAGAGGACGCGCTGATCGACGCCCTCGACGAGGCCGTCTGCTGCCAGCTCCTGGTCGCGGGGCGCGACGAGTCGTTCGGCTTCACCCACGACAAGATCCGCGAGGTGCTCTACGAAGAGCTGAACCCGATCCGCCGCCGGCGCCTTCACCGGCGTACCGCCGAGGGGCTCGAGCGCCTGGGCCGGCAGCAAGCGGTCCCCGCCGAAAAGCTCGCCCATCACTTCATCGAAGCGGGGGAGCACGAGCGCGGCCTCGTCTGGGCGAAGAAGGCCGGATCCGACGCCGAGCGGCTGTTCGCCTACGACGAGGCGATCACCGCGTTCTCCCGCGCGCTCGAATGCGCTCAGTTTCTGAGCCTCGCCGACGAGCAGCTCGCTCTCGAGGAGGCGATCGCGAGGACGCACGTCATCAGCGGAAACTTCGTTCCGGCCCTCGGCCACTTCGAGGCCGCGCTCGCCCTGACGCGCGATCCGGCGCAGCGCGTCAGGCTCCAGTGCCAGGCGGCCAGCTCCCTCGTCGCGATCGGCGACTCGCGCGGGCTCGACTACGTCCGGAGCGCCCTCGAGGTGCTCGATCCGAGGACGCAGCCGGTCGAGACCGCGAACGCGATGATGATCGAGGCGCGC
>CAZEII010000106.1:0-5950 GCA_964511835.1 uncultured Acidobacteriota bacterium
GTTTAAGCTCCGATCAGCACGCGTCCGACAAGGAGGCACACTATGCCGACGCTACCGAAACGTCCCGATGCGATCGTGTTGGTGCATGGTTTCTGGGTGACACCGCGAAGCTGGGAGCATTGGATCAAGCGCTATGAAGCCCAAGGCTACCGGGTCGTCGCTCCCGCGTATCCGGGGTTCGAGGTCGAGGTCGAAGCGCTCAACCGCGATCCGTCCCCCGTCGAGCGTCTCACGGTTCCCGCGCTCATGGCGGCCCTCAAAGACGTCGTCGGGCAATTCGAGACGCCACCGATCCTCATGGGTCATTCGGCCGGCGGCGCTTTCGTGCAGCTCCTTCTCGATCGTGGCCACGGGGCGGCGGGCGTGGCGATCAACTCCGCGCCCACGGAAGGCGTGCTCGTCACGCCGCTGACCCAGCTCAAGTCGTCGTTCCCGGTGCTGAAGAATCCCGCGAATCGCCACAGGGCCGTGGGTTTCACCTACGAGCAATGGCGCTACGTGTTCACGAACACGTTCGACGAGGCGGACGCGCGCGCCGCCTACGAGCGCTATCACGTCCCGGCATCGGGGAGCATTTTCTGGGACAGCGTGCTGGCGAACTTCATCCCCGGGCCCCAGGACGTGGCGGTCGACTATCACAACGACGCCCGCGCGCCGCTTCTCTTCATCTCGGGGAGCGAAGACCACTTGATGCCGCCGGCCGTCCAACGCTCGAACGCGAAGCACTACAAGTCGAACACGATCACGGAGATCAAGGAATTCCCGGGTCGCTCGCATCTCATGCCCGCGCAGAAGGGTTGGGAGGAGGTCGCCGACTACGCGCTGGCGTGGGCTGTGGAGCATGCGCAGGCCGCTCACATCTCTTAAGGAGCCAACATGGGCACGATCACCACTCAAGACGGAGTCGAAATCTTCTTCAAGGACTGGGGCCCCAAGAACGGGCAGCCCATCGTCTTTCATCACGGGTGGCCGCTCAGCGGCGACGATTGGGACACCCAGATGCTCTACTTCGCTCAAAAGGGCTATCGCGTCATCGCTCACGACCGGCGCGGCCACGGCCGGTCGAGCCAAGTCAGCGACGGTCACGACATGGACCACTACGCCGCGGACGCCGCCAAGGTCTTCGCGCATCTCGACGTGCGTGACGCCATCCACATCGGCCATTCCACCGGCGGCGGCGAGGCGGCGCACTATGTCGCACGTCACGGCAGGGGCCGTGTCGCCAAGCTGGTGCTCATCGGAGCCGTGCCCCCGATCATGGTGAAGACCTCGGCCAATCCGGGCGGCTTGCCGATCGAGGTCTTCGACGGCCTTCGGCAGCAACTCGCGGCCAGCCGCGCGCAGTTCTATCGCGATTTCGCGGGCGGTCCCTTCTACAGCTACAACCGGCCGGGGGCGAAGGTGTCCCAAGTCGTGGTCGACAACTGGTGGCGCCAGGGCATGATGGGCGGTGCGAAGGCGCAATACGACGGCATCAAAGCGTTCTCGGAGACGGACTTCACCGAAGACCTGAAAGCGATCGATGTCCCGACGCTCGTCATGCATGGCGATGACGACCAGATCGTCCCGATCGCCGATTCGGCGCTGCTGTCCGCGAAGCTCCTCAAGAAGGCCACCCTGAAGGTCTACGAGAAGTTCCCGCACGGCATGTGCACGACCCATGCCGAGGTGATCAACGCGGATCTGCTCGCCTTCGTCAAGAGCTGAACCGACGCCGTGGGCGCGGCGAGGAGGCATGCCATGGGAGACGAGCTCGCGTCGGCCAACGTCAATCGCTCGTACTCCCTGGCGGCGACGAGCATCGCGATCTTCGCGTTCGTGCTGTTCTTTCTGTATCCGCGGTTCGCGAGCGGCGAGGTCAACGCCTTTCTGTTTCACGCCACGCTGTGCGTGATGGGCGTGGCGACATTCGCATTCGTGTTCGCGTCGTTCTACTACTACTGCTCCTCGCTCGGTACCCGTTTCGATGATGCGGAGCAGGCTCTGTACTCGCGGCGCGGCGATCGCTTCTGGCTGCTCGGCGAAACCCTTCTGTTTCTCGTTCCGAGCCTGATCCTCTTCGCGATCGGGCTTCTCGAGGTCGGGTCGGTCTGGTTCGCGCTCTGGCTGGTGTACTTGCTCTTCGTGCTCCGATACTTTCCCAGGGTCCAGACGGGCATTCAAAGGCCGTAAGGAGGCCGCATGGCAGATTTGCTGAAAGTCGTCGAGGTACTCGCCGAATCCGAAAAAAGTTGGGAGGATGCCGCTGCCGAAGCCGTCCGGCGGGCCGCGAAGACGGTGAAGAACATCCGGTCGATCTACATCGAGCACTTCGAAGCCAAGGTGGAGAACAAGAAGATCGTCCGCTATCGGATCAACGCCAAGATCTCGTTCGTGGTCGAGTAGAGTGGACAAGCCTCGCATCTTCCTCGGCTCGTCGGGAAAACAGGAGAAGCTGCTCCAGGAGCTGACACGCGGCCTGGAAGATGTTGCGGATGTGGCACCCTGGACGACGTCCTTCAATCCGGGGACCACCACGATGGAACGCCTGATCGAGCTCACCCGGGACGTTGACTTCGCGGCCTTCGTGTTCGCTCAGGATGACTGGACGACCGACAGCCCCACCGTGTCGCCGGGGCCCGGGTTCGGTCAGGCGTCTCCCCGTGACAACGTCGTCTTCGAAGCCGGCCTGTTTGGCGGCGCCCTCGGAATGCGTCGAACCTTCATCCTCCATGCCGCCGGCTCGAAGCTCCCGAGCGATCTCCTCGGCCTCACGACCGTGCGGTACGGCGACGCGCTCACTCCGGAAGCGATGAGCGCCGTCCATCAGAAGCTTCGGAAGGCGATCGAGAACGAGGGCCGTCTCTCCCGCATCGAAGGCTTGTGGTGGCAGTTTTCCCTGACGGAGCGAACCGCGAAGGAGCCTTCCGCCGTGAGCCTGCTGCGGATCTCGCGGGACCGCAACGGCGCGCTGGACGTGGCCGGGCGGTCATGGCAAGAGAACGGCCGCTTGTCGTCGAGATACTGGAGCGAAGCCGTGAAGGAGAAGAAGGAGCCCACGGGCGTCTTCTACTATTGGAACGGGGAGCGTCCCCTGGATCCGAACGCGCCGCAGTTGCACGGTACGGGAGAAATCCGGCTGGAGTCGATCGACCGCGCTTCGGGATATTGGACGACTCACGCCGTCGCCGACCGAGAGCTGAGCGCGCGGACCTCCGGTGTCTACTGGCGCGCCGAGCCCGGGGATTTGGAGACCCTCGACAGTCGCGACGACGAGAAGCGCGTGGGATTGATCGCAGAGCGCCTGAGGCAGTGGAAGTCGGTCACGATCGCTTGAGGTGAACTCGGCTTTCCGATCGCACAGGTCAGTCACTCCTAGACGGGCTCGGTGGAACCGTCCGCAACGGGTTGCGTATCACCGGCGATGCGACTGCACGCCGGTGAGTTCCTCGGTAGCGCCCTGCGCGTGCACGGGTGGGGCGGATTCACGCTCACCGAGTATTCCTATCCCGCCTACACGAGGCTGCCGAACCACGAACACCAGTTCGCGTACCTGTCATTCCCTCTGACCGGTTCGTACGAAGAGCGCTGCGGCAACACGCACGCGCGCTGCTCGACGACGACCGCCGTGTTCCATCCAAAGGGAGAGCGGCACGCCGACGTGTTCGAGGCGGCAGGGGCGCGCATCTTCAGCGTCGAGATCGACGACGGGTGGCTCGAGCGACTGCGCGACTCCGGAGCGCTCGTCAACGACCGGATGGAGCTGCGCGACGATGCTCTCCTTCGCAGCGCCGTCAAACTCCAGCGCATGCTTGCGTGCCGCGAGCGACCCCCGCTGCTGAAGATCGAAGCGTGCGCGATCGATCTCCTGGCCGGGCTGCCTTCGCGCCCGAAAGAGACGCGCGTGCCACGATGGCTGCAGACAGTCCTGGATCACATTCGCGACGTACAGCCGGAGCGGCCATCGACGTCCGTCCTCGCTCGAATGGTCGGGGTTCACCCGGTTCATTTGGCGCGAACGTTTCGCCGCGTGCGGGGGTGCACGATGAGCGAGCACATCCGGTCCCTGCGCATCGAACGCGCCATGCAACTCCTCTCGGGAAGCGACTCGCTGAGTGAGATCGCGGTTGCCGTCGGGTTCTACGATCAGAGCCATCTGTGCCGCGAGTTCAAGCGCGCCGTCGGGGTGACTCCGAGACAATTTCGCGCCAGCCGCTAATCCGCTGCGAAACCGGTTGCTGTTGTCCAAGACCTTGGAACCAAGAGTGCTTACCCTGATCGTCATGCGCACGACATGGATGATCCTGGTTCTGATGGTCACGGCTCCGGCCACGTTTGCAGGTGGCCTGAACGGTTACTGGAGCGGAACTGTGACGGCACCTAGCGGCTCGCTCGGGGTTGCCGTCACCATCGACGACCACGGCGCGACGATCGACTCCTCTCCCCTCGGCCTCGCAGACCAAGCGTTGACGATCGTCAACCGGACGACCGACCACCTCACCCTCGAGATGAGAACCGACGGGCAGCCCGTGACCGCCGAGCTCACAAAGCAGGGGGACGACCTGAACGGGAGCGCGGCCGTCGGGGCTGCCACGTATCCCGTCGCGCTCCATCGTGGGCAGAAGCCTGAGAAGACGTCTGCGATGCAGGACGTTTCGATCAGAAACGGCGATGTGAACCTCGCGGCAACGCTCTATCTTCCCAGGAGCGACTCACCCGTTCCCGCCGTCGTTTTCGTCGCCGGACTCGTTCCGCGCGACGGTGCGGTTCACTTCCTCGCGGACGCATTCGTGAACCGGGGAATCGCCGTCATCACCTACGACCATCGCGGCGTCGGAAAGTCGACCGGGGATCGCCGTGCGAGCTTCTCGACTCTCGCCGACGATGCATGCGCCGCGATCCGGTACCTCGGCACCCGGAAGGAAGTCGAGCCCACGCGGATCGGCCTCCGTGGACAGAGCCAGGGAGCGTGGATCGCGCCTCTCGCCGCGACGCGCGCGCCGGTTGCGTTTGCGATCCTCACGGGCGGTGGAGGGGTCCGGCCGTGGGAGTCCGAGATGTACGCGATACCCGCCCGCATGCGGGCGGACGGATTCTCCGACGCGGAGATCGCCGAGGCGACGAAGTACATGGAAAAACTCTTTGCCGTGGGGCGGAGCGGCGAAAACTGGGAAGAGTTGAGCGCGATGATGGCCGACTTCCGCCGGCGCGGTGTGACATGGTTCGGCAATTATGGGCCGGTGCCGCCGTCTCTCGCCTATCTGCGGGAGCTTTGGGAGGGCGATTTCTCGTACGACCCGCTGCCCGCGCTCAAGCAGCTCGCGGTGCCCGTGCTCGCTATGATCGGGGAGAAGGATGTGTACTCCCCACCCGCGGAATCACTGCATGTGCTCGAGTCTGCACTCGCGACGAAGGACAAGACGCTGCGGACGATCAAGGATGCGACGCATGACTTCCGCGTCACGGGCGGGCCACTCCCGCTCGTGTCGGACGAGTACCTCGGCACGCTGCTGAGCTGGACGACCGCTCACGCGGGTATTTCGGCGAAGGATCCCTCCGTCACGGATCACCGCGTCGTCTCGCGTCAAGCGAACGTGACGATAGACGTCGATCCGGCGCTCCGTTTCGTCGGGCAGCTTGGGTTCGACATCCGAGATGCGGCGCACGCCGAGCGAGTGATCTTCGCGAGCGCTGACGCGGACGGCAGCGTGCGCCGTATCTGGATCGCGCAGTTTGAACAGATGCTGCCGCAGCATCGAGGCGCCTACGATGAGCCGACCGGCGCTCGTGTCCGCATGGGCCCATTCACTTTCAGCCGGCGCGCGGGCCGTTACTCGTTCGCGGAATCGATCGCCACGAAGCCTGGCGCCGAGGCGGAGAAGACGCGCGACTTCCTTGCCCGGAAGGGGCTAAGGGTCGATTCCGATTTCTCGCTCGCTCGATTCGAAGCTCTGACGGGGGCGTCGCGCCG
>CAZEII010000107.1:0-5931 GCA_964511835.1 uncultured Acidobacteriota bacterium
GGCCGCGCGCGCGGCCTGGCGCGAACACCGCGCCGTGGTCGAGCGCGGTGAGGCCCGCCTCGAGGCCCGCGCGCGCGATCTCGAAAGTCTGCAGGCGTTCGGCCGAGCCGTCGCCGACGCCCGAAGCGTCCCCCAGCTCTTCTCGCTCGCCGCCGCGTCGGTCCAAGCGCTCGCGGACGCCGACGCCGTGGCGATCGCAGCGGATCTTCCCGAGCTGTCCGGAGTCGACGTCTACCTCGCCCGGGGCTTCGCCGCGGACGAGGTGGCTCGTCTTCGCGAGGCCGCGGCCTTGGGCTTCGTCCCGCTGCCACCGTCGGCACCACCGCCCACGGAGCTGCCAGCGTTCGATCGGTTCCAGGGCGCCCGGGCCGTTTTGGCCGAGACGGACATCGTCGTGGTGCCGGTCGAACGGCGCGGGCGAGAAGTCGTTCGTCTGGCCGTCGTCCCCCGCTTGGGGCCGAGTGAGCGAGGCCTGCGCCTGCTATTCGGCGCCGGCAATCACATCGCCCGCGAGCTCGACCGCCTCCTCGCGATCGCCGAGGCGGAGCAGGGACGCTTTCGTGCGATCCTCGATTCGATGCCGCACGCGGTCGTCCTGACGGACGCCTCGTTCCAGATCGCGCAGGCCAATGCATCCGCCGAGCGGCTGCTGACGCGACTCGGAGGTGACGCCGCGACGCTGCGGAGCGTCGGCGATCTCGATCTCGTCGGACTCTCCTACGATGTGCTGGCCGGCCGACGGGTGCAGGCGGACGCCGAGGCGAGGCTTCCGGATGGCGCGGTGCTCGAGGTCGCCGTCGCCCCGTGGCGCTCCGGCGAAGGGCCTGCGTCGGGGCTCGTCCTCGTGATGCTGGACGTGACGACCGCGCGACGCTTGCGGGAACAGATCGCGCAGTCCGAGAAGCTCTCGAGCCTCGGCCGGATGATCGCCGGCGTCGCGCACGAGCTGAACAATCCTCTCGCTTCCGTGATCGGCTATGCTCAGCTTCTGCGCGGCATGCCGTCCGGCGAGCGGTTGGCAGCGCGATTGGCGACGATTCACGGCGAGGCGGAGCGGTGCCGCCGCATCGTCCAGAACCTACTCCGCTTTGCGAGAACGCACGCCCCTGAGCGACGGCCGTTCTCCCTCAACGAGGCGGTCGAGAACGTGGCCCAGTGGCTCGCCTATCCCGTGCGCACCTCGGGCTGCCGCATCGTGCTGAGCCTCGACCGGCGACTCCCATCCGTCGTCGGGGATGCGCACGAGATCGAGCAGGCGCTCGTCAATCTCGTGACGAACGCTCAGCAAGCGATGGTCGCGGCCGGTAAGCCCGGCGCGATCACGCTGACGACGTCCGTCGCCGGCGGAGGAGCGGTCGTCCTCGACGTGGAGGACGAGGGCCCGGGCATTCCCGAGGAAGCGCGAGCGCGCGTGTTCGAGCCGTTCTTCACGACCAAGCCGTCCGGGCAGGGCACGGGGCTCGGGCTCTGGCTCGTTTACAACGCCGTCGCAGCGCACGGCGGCACGATTCGCTTGGAGTCCTCCTCCTTCGGCGCCCGCTTCCGCCTCGAGCTGCCCGGAGGTCCCGCGGCCCCGGCGGAAGCGGCGGCTGCGGCGCTCGCCGATCTCGAGGACGCGGCGCCGAGCGTCTCCGCGCGCATCCTCGTCGTCGACACCGAAGCGGCGCTGGCCGCGCTCATCTGCGAGGCGCTCTGCGCCGAGGGTCATCGGGCCGTCGCCGCACACGACGCGCGGGAGGCGCTTGAGCGGCTCAGCGACGAGCCCTTCGATCTTCTCGTCTCGGACGCGCAGGTGCCGGGGCTCTCCGGCGATCGCCTCGCGCGCGAGGTCGAGCGCGTTCGGCCGGAGCTGGTCGACCGCATCGTGTTGACGACCGGAGACTGGGTGTCCCGGGAGCCCGACGACGTCGCCCGCCGGCTCGGCGCGGGACTGCTCCGCAAGCCCTTCGAGCTGGGCGAGCTGCGCCGCCTCGTGCGCGGACGCCTGAGCCCGTCCGCGGAGCCCTGAGTTGCGGCATCTGGTCGTCGGCACGGCGGGGCACATCGACCACGGCAAGAGCGCGCTCGTCGAAGCGTTGACCGGGGTCCATCCCGACCGCCTCAAGGAAGAGCAGCGGCGGGGCATCACAATCGATCTCGGCTTCGCCGATCTCGACTTCGGAGAAGACGGGACGATCTCGCTGATCGACGTGCCGGGACACGAGCGCTTTGTCCGGCACATGGTGGCCGGGGCTTCGGGCCTCGACGCGGTCGTCCTCGTCATCGCCGCCGACGACGGCGTCAAGCCGCAGACGATCGAGCATCTCGCGATCTGCTCGCTCCTCGGCTTGCGCCACGGAATCGTCGTTCTGTCGAAGGCCGACCTGGTCGAGCGCGAGCTCCGGGACGTCGTCGCGCTCGAGGCTCGAGAGCTGCTGCAAGGGACCTTTCTCCATGCGGCCCCGATCGTGCACGTATCGTCACGCACGCGGGAGGGAATCGACGAGCTGCGCTTCGAACTCGAGGGGCTGCTGCGGAAAGTGCCCGAGCGGCCGGTCACGGGGGTCGCACGACTTCCGATCGACCGATCGTTCGTGCAGAAGGGGTTCGGGACGGTCGTGACCGGGACGCTCGTGTCCGGATCGATTTCGGACGGCGACGAGATCGAGATCCTGCCCGGCGAGCGTCGCGGCCGAGTGCGTGGCCTGCAGATTCACAAGCGCAAGGCGTCCGTCGTCCGCGCCGGCAGCCGCGTCGCGGTCAACATCCAGGGGCTCGACTGCAGCGAAGCGCCCCGCGGCGCCACGTTGACCGTTCCGGGCGCTCTTCTGACGACCCGCCGCGCTCGCGTGCTCGTCGATTGGCTCCGGTCCACCCCCGCGCCCGTCCGGCGCGGAGGACCAGTGCGGCTGCATCAAGGGACCTCCGAGCGCGCCGCGCGTCTCCGCGTCGGGAGCGCGTCCGCGACGGGGCCGGTCACGGCCGACGTCGTGCTCTCGGAGGACACCGTTCTGCTCCCCGGCGACCGGTTCATCCTCCGCCGCCCAGCTCCCGTCGACACGATCGGCGGGGGTGTGGTCGTCGATGCGCACCCCGCGCGCCGAGCCAAAGGGCGCGAGAGCGTCACGGAACCGGCCGGCGGCGACGTATGGATCGAGCGGATCGCGCGTGGCGGAGCGGCGGGTTGCACGGCAGCCAGCCTCGCCGCGGAGCTCGGGCGCTCCGCCGAGGAGGTCGACGCCGCCGTCGCCCCCCTCCTGGCGGCCGGAAGCGTCGTCCGCGCCGCGGGGATCCTGATCGCGGGCGACGTGTGGCGCGGAGCTCGGGCGGCCGCTCTCGGTGCGCTCGCGACCTATCATCGAAGCGAGCCGCTGAAATCCGGAATGGCCCGGGAACGGCTCCGCGCCGAATCGGCTCGGGAGCTCTCCTCGGAGACCTTCCGCGAGATCCTCTTCGAGCTCGCGCGTGAAGGCGCGATCCGGCTCACCAGAGATCGTGTGGCAGCGGCTGGACACCGGGTGGTACTTTCGGCGGATGACACGTTGCGCGCCGAGCGGATCGAAGACGCGTTCCGGCGCGCCGGTCTCGATCCCCCGGCGATTGCCGACGTGTTGGCCGCCGTCGGCGGGCCGTCCGCATCGCGCCTCAAGGACTGGCTTCTCGAAGAGGGGAGGCTGGTGAAGATCCGCGACGGCCGCCTGTTCCACGCCGAGGCGCTCGAGCGGCTCCGCGCGAAGCTTCGGGCGTTCGCTCGCACATCGAGTACGATAGACGTCGGCGCGTTCAAGGAGCTGGCGGGCGCCACCCGGAAGAATGCGATTCCTTTGCTCGAGCAGTTCGACGAGGAGCGTCTGACGCGTCGGGAAGGCAACATTCGGCGGATTCTGACCAACGAGACGGCCGTCTGAGGCCGCGGGAGTAGGGCATGGGATCCATCGGCTGGACCGAGATCTTGGTGATCGCCCTCATCGGTGTCGTGCTCTTCGGCGGGCGCCGTCTGGCCGACGCCGGACGGGGGCTGGGTGAGGCGATCCGCAACTTCCGGGAAGGCATGCGCGGGGACTCCGATTCCGGGAAATCGAATTCCGGCGACGACGTGAAGTCCAACCGCAACGACCGCGCCTGATCCGCATGCCCTCCGGCTCCGAAGCGCGCGCCGGCGCGCTCCTCGCGAGACAGCGGTCGGCGGTCCGGCGTCTCAAGCGTGATCTGTTCGGCTCCGACGGTTCCCTTCGGCACCCCTACTTCCGTGATTTGAGGCGAGAGATCTCCGCGCCGTTCCGCCGTGTGTCCCGCGATCGCCTCGAGCAGGCGTGCGAGGCCGCTGACGTCATCTACGTTGGCGACTTCCACGCCGATCCCGCCTGCCAGCGCCTCGCCGCGGATCTGCTCGAGAAGCTGGCCGCCCGACGACGGGTCGTGCTCGGACTGGAGTTCGTCTACACGAGGCAACAGGAGATTCTCGACCGGCGCCAGGCCGGCGTGATCGACGACAGGACGTTTCTCCGCCGGATCCACTACCGCGAGGAGTGGGGTTACCCCTGGGACGGCTTTCGAGACCTGCTCGATCGCGCGCGCACGCTGGGAGTTCCCGTTCTGGCCCTCGACCGGCCGCCGCGCGGGGGCTTCGACGGCCTTCGGCGGCGCGACGCCCACGCGGCGCGGGGGATTGCGACCGTTCTCGCCGAGAGGCCCAAACAGGCGATGCTGGTCCTCTTTGGTGAATCGCACCTTGCGCGCGGACACGTCCCGCGTGAGGTCGATCGGATCCTGGTCCGGCGCGGCCTCAAGCGCAAGTCGCTCACCGTCTTTCAAGATCCGGAGCCCGTCTATTGGTCGGCGCTCTCGCGCTCGCAGTCCGTGCCCCCCGCCGTGCGCTTCGAAGGGGGCGCCTATGCCGTGTTCCACACGCCGCCGCTCGCGCGGTACGAGTCCTACCGTCAGGTCCTCGAGCGATGGCGCGGGGAGACGCCGCCGGACGAGGACGTCGATTTGACGCCAGCAGTTCACCATCTCATCGACACGCTCGTCGGGTGGATGGCGATCCGCCCCGATCGGCACCGAGTGCGCCACCGCGCCGGCTTCGTCGACGATCTCAGGGACGCGTATCCCGAGGTGTACAGCGGACCGGATGCGCGGCAATTCCTCGGACCGCTCCTTCGCGAGCACGGCCGGAGCCCGCTCGAAATCCGCGACGCGCGGCGATTGCTGCTCGCGCGAGACGCGCTCTACGACGCCCGGTCGAACACGTTTTTCCTGGTCCGCTATCTCCCGGGGCCGGCGGCCGGAGAGGCCGCACGATTTCTCAGAGTGGCGCTGTCCGGCCGACTCCATCGCGACGCGGAAGTCGTCGCGACTGACGCGGCCGAGAGGACGTACGGGGCCGCCTACAACGAAGCTTTGGCCTATCTCGGCGCGAGGCTCGTCGATCCCGCCAGCGACATCGTGGCCGGCTCCGGCGACCTTCCGCCGACGGAGCGCCGGGCCCTCCGCGCATGGATCGAGGGGCATCGCATGTTCGAGGCCTCGAATGCGGCCGAGCCTCCGGCGGCGCTTCTCGCTCCGCTCCGCCGCTCGAACGAGATCAGGAGAACGCTTGCCCGGGAGCTGGGCCGAAGGCTTGGCCGTCTGCTCTACGATCGAGTGGTGCGCGGCCGAATATCGCCCAGAGGGCTCCGCTCGCTGTTCCTCCGCGACCTCGATCCCCCGCGTGCGCGCCGTGAGGTCATCCGGCTCCTGCGCTTGTCGCGCCGCTAGTAAAAAACTTGCGGCCGCACTCGAAAGTGCGGCCGCGAGAGGGGGGAGCGCCGGGCTCAGTGTGGGGGCACTGAATCACTTCGCCTTCAAAGGGGGTGGCCGTCGAAGGTCCGGTGTCACCCGACTCTCCCCCATGTCTCCTTAATCGCCGCTCCCGAGGATCGCGTCGCCCCAGGTTGCGGTGTCGCCCCAGGT
>CAZEII010000108.1:0-5893 GCA_964511835.1 uncultured Acidobacteriota bacterium
GCATGACGTCGTCCCGATGGTGTGAGGCAAGCATTGGAAGCGTTGGGCGCCGTGGGAGGATTCGGAGGAGGCCCCGCAGCATTCAGCTCCGCAGGCGCCACCCGCGTGGCTGAGTCGCCCGATGGAGGCCCCTATCGATGGAGTTGACGCATCCCGCACAGAATAATGAAACCACCCCGATCGTCCCCGGGTAAGGAGTAGCGAGGACGGCGACCATGCGGAACGAGACGAGCGCCGTGGCAGCCGACACGCGGCTGGAGACGTTCGCCCGCGGCGATGTCGAGGCGTTCGAGTCGCTGTTTCGCGAGCATCAGAGCGAGGTCTATGGATGGATCGTGCGCATCGTCCGCGATCCGTCGACGGCGGAGGAGCTGACGGTGGAGACGTTCTGGCGCATCTGGAAGACGCGGACGCGCTTCGATCCGCGGCGAGGGTTCGAGGCGTGGGCGCGGCGGATCGCCTGCAACCTGTCCATCAGTCATATGCGGCATCGCCCGCTCGAGCGGCCGCTGCTCGTCGAGCCGGTCGCTGCGGTCGCGCCCGATCCGGTCGCGAGCGGCGAGACCTTGGAGAAAGTCGCGCGGGCGTTTCGAGAGCTTCCGCCCAGGCTCCGGACTGCGGCGACACTCGCGCTGATCGAAGAGCGGAAGTACGACGACATCGCCGCGACGCTCGGCGTCTCGATCGGAGCGGTGAAATCACGCGTCTTTCGCGCCGTCCGGATCCTGCGTCGAAAACTGGAGAGGATGGGAATCGAGCCATGAACGAAGAGCGACTCAAGGAGCTCGTGAAAGCAGCGTTGCCGCCGGTCGAGCGGACGGAGCCGGGACGCGACTTGTGGCCCGCGATGCGGCGTAGGATCGACGAGCAGGCGATGCGCGTCCCCGTGCTCGATTGGGCGCTGATCGCCGCGGTGCTCGTGTGGATCGCGATCGATCCGGCCGGAGCGCTGACGCTCCTCTACCACCTGTGAAGGAGGACCCATGAATCAGCACCCCTATCTCCGCGCTTACATGGCCGGAATCGCCCTGCCGACGTTGCTCCTGCTGGTCGCGATGACGGTGTTCATCGTCGTCCGCCTCGTGTTCAGCGTCCCGCTGCCGATCGAGCGCGTGATCGTCTTTCCGATGGCCATCGTTCCGAACCTCTGGGGCGCTTGGAACATCCTCTGGCTGCTGTCGGGCCGCCGCGTCTCGATGGGCTTGTACGGCGCGGCTCTGCCGTTCGTGCTCTTGCCGGGGGCCTATCTGGTGACGCACCTGGTCGACTTTCCGCTTCCCCCGTTCGTGCCGAGAGCGCTGCCATTCGTCTTCCCCGTCGCCGTGGCGGTCTACTACCTGGCGTGGAAGTACCTGGTCGCGTCGCTCAACAGGATCGTGGGAGTGGCTTAGGGTCTCGGTCGCTCTGCCCCTAAGGACACGGGGACGAGTTCGGGATCGTCATGAGGTCCGAATCCGTCCCGATCGGCCCTTCCCCGCACGCCGTTTTCTGGGAGACCAGGTAATAGAAGCCGCTGCGCGGCGGAGGAGTCGCCGGGTCGATCGAGACGAGCGCGCCGTCGCCGTGGTCATCCCCGCGCTCGAAGCAGGTCTGGTTGTAGGGGCCGAACCCGCTCGGGGGGAACGTGCCGCGATAGGTGTTGTAGGACGACGCGCCGGCGACGGCCGGCCAGGTGAGGGCGACGTGGCTCGTGAACCCCAAAGCGGACACCTCGGAGAGAGCGATGGGCGCGTGCCCGCAGGAGCCCGTGATCGGATCGCACGCATCGGCCGTGCACGGGTTCCCGTCGTCGCACGAGATCGCCTGACCGACGCAGACCGGCAGCCCGGACGATCCGGCCACGCAGGTGTCGCCCGAGGTGCAGCGGTTCCCGTCGTCGCACGGGATGCCGGCGAAAGCGGTCGTGACGCAGACTCCTCCTTGACAGGCGTCGGCCGTGCACGGATTGCCGTCGTCGCAGACGATCGGAGGATGGCTGCACGCGCCGGTCTCCTGATCGCAGAGGTCGGCTGTGCACGGATCGGCGTCCGCGCACTTCGGCTGCCCCTGGCAGGTCAGGGCGGGAGTGCCGGGGAGCTGCACGCAGACCTCGCCGACCGAGCAGCGATCGCCGTCGCTGCACGCCGCCCCCGGCGTCGGCGTGAAGACGCAGCCTCCGGTCTCGGCACTGCAGGCGTCGGCGGTGCACGGATCCCCGTCGTCGCAAGCGACCGGCTCGCTGACGCAGGCGCCGGTGAGATGGTCGCAGCGGTCCGTGGTGCATGGATTGCGGTCGTTGCAGGAGACGGGCGTCCCGCACGCTCCGGCGACGCAAACGTTTCCGATCGTGCACGGGTCGCCGTCGTCGCATGGCGTGCCTTCGGGACGCGGCACCGAGACGCAACGGCCGGTCGCAGTGTCGCAGGAGTCCTGGGTGCACGGATTCGCGTCGTCGCATTGCGCGTCCGTGAAGCAAACGTCCGCGGAAGCGATCGCGACGCCGACACCCGGATCGTCCAGGCAGACCGTGACGTCGGAGGCGAATGCGGTGCGAATCGACGCTCCTCGATTCGTGACGTCGCGAGGGTTGGCCGACGATCGGCACGACGCGGAGCCGGGGATTCCAGGAGATTGGAATGCCGCGGCGATGGAGGCCGCGATCGCCGTGGCGCTCGCGCCGGCTGAGGTCGGCGTGGCGATCGAGCACTGGCCGAGCGAGGACCGCTCGATCACGGTGAGGCTTCCACCGGCCGCGCCGGTCGCGCCGGTCGAGAGCGTCACCCGCATCGCGCGGACCCGAGCGTCGACAGGATCGTCCACCTTCGTCAGAGCGAAGCAAGCCCCGGTCGCGGCTCCGGGAGCGGTCGAGACGTCCGGGAGAAGCGCCTCGCCCGCGACGTCCGGAGCCTGAAGCGAGAGGTAGGCCGGGTGGGGAAAGACGTCCTCGACCTCGCCCCCCGCCTGCGCGTCGATCAAGCTGGCGCCGACGCCGCTCGCCGCACAGGCCCCGTCCCCGTTGACGGCATTGCGGGCCCGCGCGAGCACCGCGGCCGCGGTGTCGCCGCTCGCGAACGGGACGAGGACGGAGCAGAACAGCCGCGACGACCCGTCCCCCGATTGAACCGAAGGGAGAACCCGGAGCGACCCGCTCGACGCCGCGACCCCGCCGGGCCATCCCAAGGACATCGTGGCCCCCGGGGGATCGAGCGCGGGCGCGGGCGGGCCGACCGCGTCCCGCACCGCTTGGTCACCGCAGATGACGCCGACGGACGAGAGCGGGTTGCCGGCCCGGTTGCAGTCGGCCGAGCTGTGCCCGAGGCAGCTCCCGTTGGCGCACGCCCACACCAATGGCAGGTCGGTGAAGGAGCCCGGTTTGGTCGACACGAGGAAGCCGCCCGCATCGGTGTGGACGCTCCCGCCGAGGGCGTCGGTCCCAGACGCGGCGCAGACCGTCCCGTCTTGCTCCACCAGCTTGATCACGCAGGATTGAAGGGAGCCGAAGCCTCCGCCGAGAATCGGCCGGTCGAGCAGGAGGTTGCTCTCGAAGTAGGAGTATCCGTTCATGAAGAACTGCGAAAGCACGTACGCCCCGCGCCCGTGGGTCGCAGCGAACGTCCGCCCCCTCGGGTAGTCGACCACGATCGAGTAGACAGGCACGCGTGGGAGACCGTTGCTGAACCGGTACCACGACCCGCCGCTCGTCTCGCTCTTGAAGACGCCGTTGTCGGTTCCGAGGTAGAGGACGTTGGGCGCGGTGGGAAAGACGGCGATCGTATTCGCGGGAACCCCGTTGAGCTCGGTCGTCGACGCGGTCGCGGTCCACGAGACACCGGCGCTGTCCGTGCGGTAGACGTGGACGCCGGCCCCGAACCCCGAGACGGTCGCGTACACGATGTTGGGATCCGACGGGTCGACGGCGAGCCACGTGATCGGCTCGCCGGGGAGGCCGGAGCTGCGCAGCGTCCAACAGGCGGGGCTGCTGCACGGCCCGTACGAGACGTACACCTTGCCGCTGTACATGCCGAGGTACATTCGGCTCGACGTCGACGGCGCCTCGGCCATCGCGGTGATGACGTCGCGATGCGAGAGGATCTCGTCCTGGTAGTCGTTGTTGCCGAGCACGGGGCTCTGGGCGGTGTAATGCGTCGAGAGGTCGGTGCTGGACCAGAGACGCGTCGTGCCGAACCAGAGCGTCGTCCCCGGATCCTCGAAGAGCGGCGGGTAGAACGACCGTACCTCCGTCGTGTTGATGCCGATGTCGTAGACCGGAGCCTCGTTGGGAAACGGGAACGTCTTGCCGCCGTCCTTCGATCGCGACGTGACGGCGTTCAACAGCCCTTGATACGGATTCGTTCCGACGTACATCTTCTTCTTGTCGGATTTTTCCATCACCGAGAAGCCACCGTCGCCGCAGCACGAAAGGTACTGCCAGAGCTTCGACCCCATCCACATCACGCCCGCGTTGTCCTGCGTTCCACCGATGACGTTCGCCGTATTCGGCGAGACCGCCAGCGTCTGGAACTCGAACGCGGAGAGGCCGTCGACGGCGGGCGTCCAGCTGTTGCCTCCGTCGGTCGAGACGGTGACCCCGCCGTCGTTGACGTCGTAGGCGCGTGACGTGTCGGACTCGGCGAACACGATCGCGTGATGATCGGGGTGCAGCCGGAACCCAACCATGGAGTCTCCCGCCGCGTTCCAGCCGTCGTCGTTCCACGACGCCCCGCCGTCGATCGATTTGCACAAGTGGAACCCGGCGAGAAAGACGTCGGAAGGATTGGTCGGCGAGATCGTCAGCCCGTGCATGTAGCGGCTGTACTGCCCGGGACAGGTGATGTCTCCCGAGGTGTCCGGCAGGTCGGTGCCGGAGGATCTCACGGTCCAGTCGAGCCCCGCGTCCTTGGACTCATACACGATGGGCTTGCAGTCCTTGAGCAGCCGGTCGGGGCACACCCCGAGCGTCGCGAAGAGATGGTTGTGGTCGGCGCGATCGATGTCGATCTCGACGTGATCGAAGGCGAGGAGGGTCGGCTTCGGGAGTCCGTGGGGCTTCGGACAGACGATCGGGCGTGCGATGCCGGAATTGAGCGCGCACCACGTCTGTCCCCCGTCCGTCGTCTTGAAGACCCCGAGACCGAGGAAGCCGGCGTAGAGGATGCTCGGGTTCGTGCGATCGATCTCGAGGTCGGTCGGACGTACGACCCCCGCGGTGCTGGTGTCGGGAGCCAAGAGCCGGCTCCACGTGACCCCGTCATCGGTCGACTTGAAGATGCCGTAACCTCCGGGATACGGCGTCGGCGCGGTGACCGTCGCCTCGCTCGCCGACGCGGTGACGCCTGAGGACAACGTGATGTAGATGACCTGGCCGCTTCCCGACGTGGTCCGGTCGAGCACGACGTTGTAGATCGTGCCGTAGGTGAAGTCGTACGTCGGGCTGCCGTCGCGCAGCGTCCACGACACTCCGCTGGGGCCGACGACTCCGGAGAGCAGTCCCGCGCCGTAGTAGGTGTCGCGACGGATCGCGTTTTCGCCGGTCCCCGCGTAGACGCGCGAGCAGCCGTTGTTCGCCGTGCAGCCGGCGAGCGCGATCGAGCCGATGGCGAGCGTCGTCTGATCCTCGCTCATCGAGACCCACGTCCCGCCGCCATCCGCGGAATGCCATACCCCGCCGCCGGCCGTGCCGATCCAGACGTCGTCCGCGTTCAAAGGATTCACGGCGATCGCGGTCGCGCGTCCGGTCTCGCCGCCGGGAAAGAAGCAGCAGCTCGGCGCGGGCCCGATCGCGTACCACTTGTGGCCGAAGAGGGACCCCGCCTGGAGCGAGGACGCCAGGAATACGAGCGTGACCGGAAGCACCAGCGAGAGACGAACGAGTTTCATGCTCTCACCTGGATTGGCGCCCGGCATTCTACGCCCG
>CAZEII010000109.1:0-5778 GCA_964511835.1 uncultured Acidobacteriota bacterium
CGCACCGCGCAGGCGCCGGCGGCGGCGCCTCCCGACACGGCTGCTGCGAGCGGAGCCGCATCGCCCGCGCCGGCCGGCGCGGAGCCCCTGGCGAAGTCCAGCGTCACCCTCTACTTCCCGTCGGCCTCGGTCGATGGGCTCGCCGTCGAGACCCGCGAGATCGTCGACACGAAGCGCCCCGCCGACCGCGGCGCGCAGATCGTCGCGGCGCTGCTCGAAGGACCGAAGACCGCCGCGGCGCTTCCCGCCGTACCGCGCGGGACGACGCTCCGCCAGCTCTGGGTGCGGGACGACGGCAACGCCTACGCCGATTTTTCCGAAGAGCTGGCGTCGGGAGCGCAGGGGGGGAGCGCCGACGAGATTCTGACCGTTTACGCGATCGTCGATTCCTTGACGTCGAACGTGCCGGCGATCCGGCGGGTGGGGATCCTGATCGCGGGGCGCGAGCGCGACACGCTGGGGCATCTCGACATTCGCCGCCCGCTTTCCCCGGACTTGTCGCTCGCCGCGCCGGCGAAGGCGACGCCGTGATCGCCCCCCGCCACGACGGCCGCCGCGACGACGAGCTGCGTCCGGTGACGATCGCGCCGCACTGGCTGCGCCATCCGCTGGGCTCGGCGCTGATCGCGATGGGGGACACCAAGGTGCTCTGCGCGGTGACGGCGGAGGAACGGGTCCCGCAGCACTTGAAGGACAAGAACGAGGGATGGGTGACGGGCGAGTACGCGATGCTCCCGGCATCCGGGTCCGAGCGCACGGCGCGCGAGGTGTCGAAGGGGCGGCCGTCGGGGCGAACGATGGAGATCCAGCGCTTGATCGGACGCACGCTGAGAAGCGTCGTCGATCGCGCCGCGCTCGGGCCGCGCACGCTCTGGGTCGATTGCGACGTGCTCTCCGCCGACGGCGGAACGCGCACGGCAAGCATCACCGGCGCGTACGTCGCCGTGGCGCTCGCGCTGGCGAAGCTGCGCGAGGCGAAGATCATCCGCGGGCCGGTCTTGACCGGGTTGCTAGCGGCGGTGTCGGTCGGGGTCCTCGACGGCCGGCCGGTCCTCGACCTCGATTACGTCGAGGACGCGGCGGCCGAGGTCGACATGAACGTCGCGCGGATCGACGACGGTCGCTATGTCGAGGTGCAGGGTACGGCGGAAGCCGCGCCGTTCACGAAGGAGCGGATGGACGCGATGCTGCTTCTCGCCGATCGGGGGATCGATGCGCTGCAGGCGGCGCAGCGCGAAGTGCTGGGAGACGCGCTGCCGAAAGTCCTCGCCGCAGCGCGCTGAGGGGCAGGGGGGCGCCGTGCCGGTCCTCGTCGTCGCCACGGGCAATCCGGGAAAACTTCGAGAGTGCGCGGCGGTTCTCGCGCCGGCGGGGTTTGCGGTGCTCGGCCTCGACGCGCTGGCCGATGGGACACCCGTCGAGGAGACCGGAGCCACCTTCGAAGGGAACGCGCGCCTGAAGGCGGAAGAGTATTCGCGGCGCACGCGCGAGCTCGTGCTGGCCGACGATTCGGGTCTCGAGGTCGATGCTCTGGGCGGCGAGCCCGGCGTGCTCTCCGCGCGCTACGGCGGGCCCGAGCTGACGGACCCGGAGCGGTGCGCGAAGATTCTCGCGGAGCTTCTGGGGACGCCGGACGGGAAGCGCGGCGCGCGATTCCGCTGCGTGCTCGCGCTCGCGAGGGAGGGGCGCACGCTCGCTACGTACTCGGGCGTCGTCGAAGGGACGATCCTCCGCGCGCCTCGCGGCGTCAACGGGTTCGGGTACGACCCGATCTTCTTTCATCCGCCGTCGAATCGATCGTTCGCGGAGCTGACGCTCGCCGAAAAGCAGGCCGTGTCCCACCGCGGCCAAGCGCTTCGTCTGCTCGCCGCCGCTGCAAGAGGGGGACACTCCCCTTTTTCTTATCAAAGCGGTATCCGGGGAGCTTTGTAAGAAAAAGGGGAGTGTCCCCTCTTCGGGAGGGCCGATGAACGGAAGCGACATCGGATGGATGATTCTCGCGACCGGGATGGTGCTGCTCATGACCCCGGCGCTGGCGTTCTTCTACGGCGGGCTCGTCCGGTCGAAGAACGCGCTCAACACGATGATGATGAGCTTCGCGTCGCTGGCGGTCGTCGGCGTCCTCTGGACGGTCATCGGCTACTCGCTCGCGTTCGCTCCCGGCACGCGCTTGATCGGCGGGCTCGACTACGTGTTCCTGCGCGCCGTCAGGATCGATCCGAAGGGTCAGATCCCTCACATCCTCTTCATGGCGTTCCAGGGCACGTTCGCCGTGATCACGGCGGCGTTGATCTCGGGAGCGATCATCGAGCGGATGCGCTTCTCGGCCTACCTCGTCTTCATCGCTCTCTGGAGCCTCGTCGTCTACGCGCCGGTGGCGCATTGGGTCTGGGGCGGGGGATGGCTGTCCGCGCTGGGCACGCTCGATTTCGCCGGCGGTACCGTCGTCCACATCAACGCCGGCGTCGCCGCCCTCGTCGCCGCCCTCGTTCTCGGTCCGCGGCGCGATCACGGCCGCCAGGCGGTCCTCCCGCACAACGTCCCGCTCGTCCTCCTCGGCACGGGGCTTCTCTGGTTCGGATGGCTGGGCTTCAACGGCGGAAGCGCACTCTCCGCGAACAGCCTCGCGGCTCTCGCGGCGGTGAACACGGTCTTGGCGCCCATGGCGACCGCCCTCGTCTGGATGCTGCTCGATCTCTACCGTACGAAGCGGATGACGGCGGTGGGCATCGCGACAGGAATCGTCGTCGGCCTCGTCGCGATCACCCCGGCCGCGGGATTCGTCAGCCCGCGGTCAGCGCTCGCGATCGGCGGCCTTGCCGCATTCCCGTCCTACCTGGGCATCCTCTGGCGCGCGCGCACCCGCCTCGACGACTCGCTCGACGTCACGCCGGCCCACGGCCTCGGCGGCATCGTCGGGGCGATCTTGACGGGCGTGTTCGCGCGGCGAGCTTGGGGTGGCTACGACGGGCTGATCGACCACAACCTGAAGCGGGTCGTCTTCCAAGCGATCGGCGTCGCCGCGACCTTGATCTACAGCGGCGTCGCATCCTTCGCTCTGCTCAAGCTCGTCGGCCTGGTGATCCGGCTCCGCCCGCCGGAGCGCGAGGAAGCGATCGGTCTCGACGTGCTGGAGCACGGTGAAGAGGCTTATTCGAGCGGCGAGGGCGCGATCCTCGTCCTGTCCGACGACGGAGGCGATCGATGAAGATCATCACGGCGATCATCCGGCCCGAAAGGCTCAGCGACGTGCTCGAGGCCCTCTTCAAGGCCGACGTCCGAGGGCTCTCGATCAGCCGCGCGCAGGGACACGGCGGCGAGATCGTCCAGGTGACGAACTACCGAGGCACCACCGCGAAGATGGAGCTGCACGAAAAGGTCCGCCTCGACATCGGCGTCTCGGAGCCGTTCGTCGATCTCACCGTGAAAGTCGTCATGAAAGCCGCGCGCACCGGCCAGGTCGGCGATGGCAAGATCTTCGTCATCCCCGTCGAGAAGGTCTACCGAATCCGTACGGGAGAAGAAGACGTCGACGCCGTCACGCCGCCGATGATCGAGGGGAGCGTCTAGTTGTCGCGCGGGGGGAGGAGGCTCCCCGGCCTCGGCATCGAGCCGAGGCCGGGGACGTGTCTAGTTGGTTCCCTTTTCTGCGCCGCTCTTGCTGATATCGAACTTCGAGAAATCGATCCCGACGTCGACGCCTCCGCCTGCCCCGGCGAGCGCGAGCGAGACGGGTCCCTTCGTCATGACTTCGATGGCTCCGGCCTTGACGACGCCCGCATGGGCCGCCACGGCCGCGTACGAGCCGTAGATGTCATTGATCGATTTCACGCCCGAGATCTCGGCCTTGCCGTTGTAGATCTCGGTCTTTCCGAAGGTCAGACCACCTCCGTGCACGCTGATCGCGACCTGCGCGGTCTCGCCGTTGTTACAGGTGATGGTCCCATCGCCTTTGGCGGTCTTGTACACCGCCGACCAACCCTTGAGGGTGTACGTCATGTCGCAATCCTTCGGCTTGCCCGCCGCCGGCGTGCTGGCGGCCGTCTCGCTTGACAAGGCGAGCGGGGTAAAGCCGACGAGCAACGTGGCCAACAGACTGACTGCCGCGAGTCCAGTGACATACTTGGCTTTCATGGCTGCCTCCTTTCGAATTCGCGCTGACCTCGGCCCGAGTAGGACCGAAGTCCGCGTCGATGAAAGATTGCAACGCGGCTGCCACGACGTGCGGCGGCTGGGCGAAAGTGACGGAATCCCTTTTGGATTGGCGCTTTCTCGCCAGTATGAGGTCCGGACCCGCTCTTGCGATAGAGACCGGAATATCAAGAATCCCGTCGTTGTCGTGCGTGGGAAAGAATTACGCGAAGAGTCGAATGTGCATTCGCCGCTGCTTCGCACTGTTGACCAGTTCGAGTCGCCGGGAGCTCAGGGAATATGCGAATGAGAATGATTTTCGCACGAAGATCCTTGATGCCGTTTTGCGGCGCGCTGCTTCTCTGGAACCTGGCCTCCACTGAGAGTCTCGCAGGTCCGAAAAAGCCGAAGGCGACTCCGGCAACCGAGTACGTCGGTCACGTCTTGTCTGCATCCGGCATGATGTTCGTGATTCACATCGACGCCTTCACGCCTGATGACGCCGCGGATGCAGTCGCCATCGCCGGACGCGACGGCAACTCCAACTCGATTCGAAGCGCATTGGGTCGCCTCGACGCCGGCTTCATCAAGCTGGGCACCAGGGGATACCGCGTCGCGTTCGCGCGGCGCCTCCTTGAATCCGACGGCGATCGGATCATTCTCGTGCTCCGGAATGAATTGGACTTCACTGCGAGTACGAACAGTGAAGACCCCCTCAAGCCACCGTTCATGCCGGCGGGGAGAGCGAATGGGAAAGATCTCGTCATCCCCCCGCTCGCCGCGGTAGACGCTCGCATCTCGAGCTCCGGTGCGGGTCGAGCGACCATCTCCAGCGCTGCGACGGTCGTATTCCGATCTGCGGACGACGTCGAGATCACCGACTGGGGTCCCGGTTGGGCCGAGGTGCGCGACCTACGGGAGCGCAAGCACTAGGGAGTGATCGTCACCAGCGCCCACCCGTTCGTGGAGGCCGCGAGACTGGAGAATACTTTGACCTGCTGCTGGGTGGTCTGCGTCACGCCGGCGGGCGGGGAGTACTCCACCGTGTAGGTGCCGCCGCCAGGATCACCGCTGAACGGTCCCAGAGAGCCACAGGCTCCGCTGCAGTCTGGCGAGTCGCTCGCTCCACCTGTCAGGAGGTCCGCGGCAGAATCTTGAGTCACGGTGACCGTCAGCGTGACGGCCGGGCCGCCCGCCGTCGCGCTGAAGGAGGCGGGCGCAATCGATACCACCGGTCCGGCCGCAGGGGTGATGCGGAACGTGTTGGAGTCGGACAAGCCGGAGCCGTTCGCCGCCGTGGCGATGACCGTGACGGAGTCGGGCGTCGGCGGCGCCGACGGCGCCAGATACGTGACCGTCTGTCCGGCCGGTGCAACCGTACCTTGACCGGAAAGGCTCACCGCGAATCCGGCTCCCGGGTCGGGATGTTGGGCGACGTCGAACGTGTGGCTCTGTCCGGCCGGCAGCGTGGTGATCTTGTTCGTGATCCTGATCGTCGGCTCGCCGCCGGTAAGCCCTCCCGAGGACGTACACCCGACGGTAGCGACGACACCGGCTACGAGAATGAAGACGACGATTCGGTAGAGCACCCGACGCTCCTGCGCGATGAGCCGCGGGTGGTATACATCGCTTTTCGCCTCGAGCAAA
>CAZEII010000110.1:0-1856 GCA_964511835.1 uncultured Acidobacteriota bacterium
GAGAAAAGGCAACGAGTCAACAAAACGTTGACCCGTCGCCCCCGATTTCACGGCCTAAAATCCCCTTCCCGCAAGGGAGTGCTGGTTCGAGTCCAGCCTCAGGCACCATCGAGAACTCGCTTCAGTCCCGCTGACGGATCAACGCCGGCCAGTTCAAGATGACATTGAACGGAAGGAAATCGGGAGGCGGGCGCCGCAGCACGAGAAACCTCTGCCCGTCCGGCGCGACATCGTACGAACCGATCTCCGCGTTCGCGGTGAAGACCGGGGTCGGAGAATTGCACGCGAACGTCGCCCCCGCACGAACGGTCGCTTCGAAGAGGGTATGCTCGTTGACGTAATACAGCGATCGGCCCTCGTGCGACCAGGTAGGTGTGTTCCCGCCGCCGATGGAAACTCGCACGCGGGAGCCCCGACGGCCGAACGGCTCGACGTACACCTCACCGCGTCCCGTCTCCCAGGAGGTCCAGGCCGTCCAGCGACCGTCGGGCGAGACCGTCACCCATCCGCGGGATGAAGTCGGAAGCGTGGTGATCGTGTCGTCGACCGACCCGTCGAGGTGAACGGCCTTGTACTGCCCCGCCGACCACACGAGAAGCCGGTCCCCGGACAACCACGCGACGGGGTAGTCCACTTCGGGCGAGGCGAAGACCCGACGCGGGGCCGCGCCGCCGTCGACCGCGAGCGCGTAGACGTCGGGCGGTCCGTCCCGGTCCCACCCGTAGGCGATCGTCTTTCCGTCGGGAGACCACAGAACGTTGCCCTCGGACCATTCGTCGTCGGTCAGCCTCGTGAGGGTGCCGCGCACCAGGTCGTGGAGCCAGAGATCCCCGGTGCCGCGACGCCGGTCGCGCATGTAGACGACGGCGCGCTTGCCGTCTGGCGAGATATGCGCTTCCTCGTAGATCCCAGGCGAACCGAGCACTCCCGTCTGAGCTCCCTTGCGATCGAGCCAGATCGGTGTGTCATCCGGTTCGGGCGTTTGGTACACGAGCGTGTCCCCGGCGGCGTCGAACCACGCACCTCCGTGGGGGTAGAAGTAATAAACGCCGTCGACGATCGGGGCGGGCCGGCCGGACACCTTGGCGGAGTCCACGTCGAAGGGCTGGGCGAAGAGCGTCCCGTCCCGGACGAACAGCAGCCGCCCCGCCGCAACCTGGGCGGTCGACGCGATCGGGAGCACGAGTTGGCGTTCCGTCGCGTCGGGCAAGGCGCTGAGGAAGATCCCATTGGGGTTCTTCGACTTCTGGGGATCGACGGGTGCGCTGTACAGGAATCGTTTGCCGTCCGAGAGGAATCGGGGGTGGTGCACGTTTCCGGGGATGATGACCCGGTCTTCCCCGGTTCCTACGGTGATGCGGTGTAGTCCCGTCTCGCTATGTCCAAGAAGGACACCGTCGCCGCGCCACGAGTCGATCGACGAGTTGGATGCCGGGGCGAGCGGACGCGCGAGCCATCCGTCGAGGCGAATCGCGCTCATGCCGCGCTCTGTCTCGATGGCGATCTCCGTGCCGTCCCTCGACCAGTCGATGAGCGTGGAATCGTTGTCGAGATGGGGCACCTCGACGGCGCGTGGGCCGTCGAGGCGCCGGATCCAGATCCCCGTGGTTCCGTCCGCGCGGCGACCGCCGAGTGCCAACGTCGAGCCGTCGGGTGAGACCTTCGCTCGATAGAGCGACACGCCGGGGACGCTCAGCGCGAACTGCACGGGTGCGGCGCCGGTCTGGGGCGCCGCACCGCCGGCCGGACCGAAGAGCCGGCTGCGAAAAATGAACGCCACGACGATCATGCCGGCGACGAGTGCGAGCGCCGCCATCGCGAAAGCGGGCGCCTTGCGGGGCGCCGGTCTTGCCGCG
>CAZEII010000110.1:1956-5310 GCA_964511835.1 uncultured Acidobacteriota bacterium
GCGCTCGAGCCCCGGTGGGGTCAGCGGCTGCAGCTGCGTGATCGGCGGCGGCTGCCGCTCGAGAATCGCCGCGATCAGGCTGGCCTGGCTTCCGCCCTCGAAGGCGCGGCGCCCGGTCGCCATTTCGTAGATCACCGACCCGAGCGAGAAGATGTCCGAGCGAGCGTCAGCCTCGTGGCCTTCGACCTGCTCGGGAGACATATAAGGAAGCGTCCCGAGCAGCATGCCGACACCGGTGAGCGGCGTGCCTGCCGTCATCGTGCCGCTGGCAAGGCCTGGCGCTCGGGTTTCGGTGGCCATACGCGCCAGGCCGAAGTCGAGCACTTTGACGCCCGACTTCGTCAGCATCACGTTCGCGGGCTTGAGGTCCCGGTGAACGATGCCGGCCTTGTGCGCGGCCGCGAGCGCGCCGGCCAGCTGGGAGGCGATGGCGAGCGTCTCACCGACCGGCAGACCCTGCGCCGATCCGCCAGGACCCACGCTTCGGGCGATGCGCGCGGCGAGCGTCTCGCCGTCCAGGAACTCCATGACCAGATAGGCCACTCCGGCGTCGTGCCCGACGTCGTAGACCGCGCAGATGTTCGGGTGGGACAGCGCGGCGACCGCTCGGGCCTCGCGATCGAAGCGTTGCCGGCGATCGGGGTCGTCGTTGCTCCCCGGGGGTAAGATCTTGATGGCGACCGTGCGGTGCAGCCGCGGATCGCGCGCCTTGAAGACCTCGCCCATGCCGCCTGCGCCGATTGCCGCGACGATCTCGTAGGGACCGAGGCGGCTTCCTGGGGACAGAGCCAAGCGGGGAGTCCTCTAGATGATGCGCGGACGAGATTCTAGAGCAGCGCGGCAACGGAGCCTAACAGAGGAGTCGAGCGCGACCCTCGACCGGGCCGTCACATCCGTCCTCCTCGCGAACTCGGGCGATGGATAAACGTCTAACGGGCAGGAAGCCAGGTGTCCGCCGCGCCGTCGGCTCCACTGCGTCGCGAGGGCAACCTGTCGACTGTCTCCAAGACAACCGCCACGTCGCGCGGACGTGAGCTCTTGAGCTTCCGCAAGCCACCTTCACGATCCACCGGGTGTGTAGGTCAGTCGAACGCACCCACTGCCGACAGACGCCGAGCACGAAGTCTGGATGCTTGCCGCTCGCGTTCCGAAGTACATTGACCACGGACTTCCTAACGTACAACTCAGGATCGGCCCGAAGCGTCTCGAGCACGGGAAGAACCGCTTCTGGATCCGTCTTGACGATGCCTCGGAGGCCCTCACTCGCCGCTCGCCGGATGTTGGCGTCACCGTCCTTCGCCCATCGCCGCGCGGCTTGAAGGACCGCGCCCGGATGCCACTTGCCGAGTTCGACGAGCGCCGTGGCGGCTACTTCTCGCGTTTGCCACTGGTCGCTCGCGGCGAGCTTCCGGAGTTCTGGAAATACGGCGTCGGGCTCGACCCGACCTCGGCCAACAAGCTCCTTGATATCCTGAATCTCGCAATCGCAGTAACGTCCGCCGCGGTCAATGAGGGAGGTCGGCGGTTGATGCGCCTACCGGCGAAGTCCCTGAATTGTCTGCCACGCGGGCTTGCCCGGGAGGCGACATTCCCAGAACGTCCAACCGTTGACCGGGTTCTTGGTTATCGCGACAGCCGCTGCTGACGGTGAGTGGAAAGGCTTGCCGTCGATCACGAGCGCGCCGCGCTCAACACGACCCGCGTAGGTGCGGCCCTTGTACGTGGCTCGAAAGTCCGTTCCCACAGGAAACCGAACGTTCTTCGCAACCCAGTCTTCAGGCGCGTGCTTCGTCGACTCGGCGGCGGCATCAGGAACTGGCGTGGGTGGTAATCCGAGCAGCTGCCGAAGAACTTCATTCTCTGTGACGGACTCCTTCGACCTCCGAGAGAAAATGGCCTTATAGACGTCGAAATCAACCTCAACCGTATACGCCATATGAGCTTCCTTCCTTTCCTGGCCTCGATCGCTAATGATACTTAAGTACTATAGTACTAGAAGTCTTAGAGTCAAGGAGACCTGATCGACAGTCAATAAACCCAATCTAATAACAGTTGGTGTTATACTAGGATTCGTTATGACAGCACAGGCGCTCAAGAACGCAAGGACGACCGCGGGTTGGACCCAAGCTCGACTCGCAAGTTCGCTTGGTGTCACCCAGGCCTACCTCTCTCTGATGGAGGCCGGTCGGCGGCGTGTGTCCAATCGCGTGGCGCGGGCGGTTTCCGTGACTCTCGACACTCCAGCCACTGAGCTTCCGTTGGAGGAGTCTCCGAAAACGATGTCCGAGTTGACGAGCGTCGAACTCGCGGACGAACTCGCAAACTTGGACTATCCGGGTTTCGCATACCTTCGCAAGGGTCGAGCGACACGGAATCCGGCTGAAGTAGCTCTTCGAGCGCTCACGAGCGATGCGACCGATGCGCGAGTCATGGAGGCGCTTCCCTGGCTTCTCCTCCGATTTCAGCAGTTTGACGTCGAATCGGTTCTGCGAGCGATGAAACTGCACGATCATCAGAATCGATTCGGATTCATGGTTGCGCTTGCGCGTGAGGTGGCTGAACGCAATCCGCGATTCGCGCATCGACTCACCACGCTCCGCGCGGTGGAGCGACGTGTCGAAAGATCGCGACTCGCCGGAGAAGACACTCTTGGCCAATCGAAAGCGACGCCAAGGATGCGCCGGTGGTTGCGCGACCATCGGTCGGACCTGGCGAAGTACTGGAACGTCTTGACGGACCTGACGTCGGAGCATCTCCCGTATGCCGCACACAATTCCTGAACCGTGGCTAGGCTTCCTTCGTGAAGTCGACGCTGGCCTCGGGACGAGCGTCGAAGTCCACTGCCTCGGCGGATTCGTTCTCACCGTGCTTTGGGATCTTCCACGCGCTACGGGCGACGTCGACGTCATTGATGTCAGGCCTTCGGAAGCAGTCGAACGATTGCTCAGCCTGGGGGGAGAAGCGAGCGAGCTATCCGCGAAGTATCGCTTGAAGATCCACCAGGTGACGATCGCCGAATACCCGGAAGGCTACGTTTCGCGTCTTCTCGAAATCACGCCGCTCGGATTCCGTTGGCTTCGCCTCTTGGCATTCGAGGCACACGATCTCGTCCTGGCGAAGCTTGGTCGCAATACTCCACGTGACCGCGAGGACGTGGCTTTCCTGGTTCGGAAGGGTGCACTCAGACGGAAGACGCTCGAAGATCGATTCGACAAAGAACTACGCCCGTACGTTCTCAACGAGCGCCGCGAGGCGGCGACATTGCAGTTGTGGCTTGAAGAGTTCTTTCCCGACGAAGGCCGTTAGGAACTTGGCAACCCGGTTTACGCCACACAGGTGTCCACCTGGGTGTCC
>CAZEII010000111.1:0-5028 GCA_964511835.1 uncultured Acidobacteriota bacterium
TTCGCCTACCGCGCCATGCGGCGCGCGAATCTTCTGACGGATTCCGAGCTCGATGCGCGTCAGGCGGCAGATCTCAATCGGTGCCTCGCCGGCATCGGCGCACGCGCGCTCGATGATGCCGAGGCCCATCACGACTTCCGATCGGTGTACGCATGCGGGTCAGCCCTCGCTTGGCTGACCGAGGCGGCCGTGAGGAGGAAGGATCCGACGGCAGACCTGCACACGTTTTGGCGAAGGATGTTCAACGCAGCGCCGTCGAGGACGTACGACGAGACTCTCTATCTCGCGACCCTCGGTGAGCTCGCCGATTCGCCATCGGCGCAGTTCATCGACGATTTCGTTCATCGCCCGATGCCCGATCGGCTCGAGAGGACCATCGCGGCATTCGCGAACGAGGGCCTACAACTGGAATCCCGCCCGGACGACATGCCCATGGAAGAGAGAGAGGCATGGGCGCAAGCGGCGCTCGTCGAAGTGATGCGTGGCGATTGTGGCGGGCACTGCAGCGTGTCCCGCGGATCAGGAACGCTGGTGATCGACGGAGGCGAGAGGTGCGCGACGCTGAAGTCCAAGATCGAGCTCGAAAGCATCGAGGGGAAGGACGTGTCGCGCGAAGGCCACTTGGCCTACGACGCCGTGGCCGCGCGTTGCTCGGCGGGCGAGCCCGTCGATTTAGGCGACCTATCGGTTGGGTGCAAAGCGACTCTCGATCCTCGTCCTCCGTGGCTCGCGGTTAAGGAGAAATGAGGTATCAGGGGCAGCTCGACGGTCCCGGAATGCGCGACGGCGTCGTCCCGTCCGGCATTCTCGCTTGACCGAAGTCCGGGGCTCCGGACGTGCGCACGAGGTAGTACGAGCCGTCTGCGGTCGGCTGGTCCGGATCGGCGGCGCGAACGACCTGGTCGCTCGTCGGACTCGACGTTCCTCCGCAATGCACCGGGCCCATGTCGACGCTGCCCCCGAGCAGACGCAAGGCACCGATCCGCCCGAAGACGAACTCGAGCGACGGCCCCGCCGGTGCCCGAGCGCAGCCGCCGGCGGGCTCGCGGGAGACATCGAGGGCGTCCACGCCGCCGCGCGCGTCGAGACACACCGGCGACCCGTTCGGGTAGTATCCCAATCGGACGACGGCCGCCGTCGACGCGCCGTGAGCGAGATCGTCGAAGCAGCGGATCTGCTGCTTGTTACGCATCTCGGGGAATACGAGCCCGAGGTGATTGCCGGCGGACCAGCCGGGCCGATCGACCACTTCCTGAATCAAAGATCGAAGGTCGGGCGTCGCCACCATCGCGCCGGCCGGGAGATTGTCGGGCGTCCACGCCACTCCCGCCGTGCTCAACGGATAGGCGCTCGTCAGCGGCGTCGTCGAGCCGGAGGTCAACGGCGCGACGTCATCTTGAGCGATGGCGCGAACCGTTCCGGTGTAGGTGCCTTGATTCTGCCCCGACGAGATCAACTGGACCGTCGCCGACGTGATCGTCGATGGGTTCGGGACGTTGACACGGAACTGGAGCGCCGCTTGACGCCACTGATGCGGGTCCATCCCCATGCAGATCTGCTCGGGGTAGAGGAGGTCGCTCAGCATCACGCCATCCACCGGGTCGAAGTCGGCGTCCCGATCGTTGGAATCCACCCGATTCTTGAACTCGACCTCGACGAGGCGACGCTCCTGCGAAAGCGTGCCGGTGTCGCGAACGTAGGTGAAGTACTCGAGCCGGCCGCCGTCTCCCTCCATCTCGAGGTGTGCGGTGCCGGAGTAGTCGAGGCCTCCCGAGGACGGCGGCCTCGCGAAGAACATCAACGCGGGATCGGACCAAGGGCCTTCCGGACGGTCGGCGACCCGCGCCACGGCGTTTTGCGACAGAGGCTGCAAGTACATCGCGACGTAGCGTCCGAGAAAGGCGCTCCAGTAGACGGAGAGCTGGTCCGAGCCGTCGAAGATCTGGACGGCGTCGGAGGCGACCGGGCTCCAGACGCCGTTCCCGGCGTAGAACCGCCACTGGGATCGGTCCAGGATCCCGGTCATCGGCACGCGCGCCACGTGCATCGGTTTCGTGAATCCGTTTCCTCCCGAGCAGTCATAGAGGTAGACCCACGTGGCTCCCCCGACCGTGGTTTTGAGGGCGGCGTTCGTGTAGATCGGCTCCCCCTGCAGGAACATCAGAGTCGGGTCGGCGCTGCCCGGGCTCTCGACGGGCCGCACGATCGCTCCGCCGGGCATGGCCGGACCGACCGCAATTCCGCTTCCGATCGTCGTGAAGTTCCAAGCGCCCGGCCCGAGCCACTCTTTCAAGTACGTGTAGAGGACGCGACCGCCTTCGGGATCGTAGATCGGATTTCCCGGCCAGAGACCGAACTCGTAGTTGCAAGGAGGAACCTGGCAGTTGTCGCCGTGGTGCAGCGCGTTCGTGTCGATCTCGTCCTGAGTCAGGGGAAGGAAGCTGATAGGGGAGCGCGTCGAGTCCACCCAGTCCTGGAATCCCGAGATCCCGTTGGTCGCGTAGAGATCCTGGGTCCACGACAGCGTGTTGTGACGCCAGTTTCCACCGTCCGCGCCGGGTGCGGTCAGGCCGGTGTCCCCGTAAACCCACACCGAGATGCCGCCAACCCGCGTGCTGAAGGCCCCGTCCCGCAAGGCGATGAGCGGATTCGTCTCGAGCAGCCCCATGTCCCGCGTCACGAGGATTTCGGGCGGAGGCGGCGCGCCCGGATCGGCGGCCATCGCAGCCGGGACGACGAGGCCCCCGGCGAGGAGAAGCGCGCCCGACCTATGTCTCATATCGCCCCCGCGAGTGCCTCCGAATATACCCCAACGCCCTCGCGCTGCTGGGAGCCAGGCGACACCGCCGCACGTCGTTCGAATGTTTGGACGTGTCGGGAACACCTCCGACAAACGCAAACAGTTAAACCCACTAATTCGTCGGGAATGATCGGCTGGTCATGAGTCAGTTCGATCGGGGCGGGGTTTTCGCGGTACACTCAATCATCGGCGCGTCTCGGATGGACGGGACGACGCTTTCGTTAGGTTCTGCCGGGGGTGGCCATGCACAAGGTGAATCGATCACACTTATGGGCGACTTCTGCAATCGTCGCCGGTCTGGGGCTCGGATTGTTTGTGGGCGTCGGGTGCAGCTCGAACTCGTCGTCCGGGAACAACAGCGCATCGCCGACGACCTACTCCGGAACGCTGACGGGTACTGGCGGCGCTAGCGGCACGCTCTCATTCACGATCGGGGCTGCGGCCGCGATGCTGCAGCCGGCAGCCTTCCTTCCTTCGTCGACCGAGACGGTCTCAGGCACGTTGACGCTCACGGGCGGATCTGCGATCACGCTTTCGGGGACGTTCACGACACCGAACGGACCTCTCAATGTTTCGGGCGGTGGGTACACGTTCCAAGGAACACTGACGAATGGAGTGCTGAGCGGAACCTGGACAGGCCCCAGCTCGAACGGCTCGTTCAGCGCGCTTGCCGGCGGCTCGAGCTCCGTGACGAACTACTGCGGAACGTTCAGCGGGTCCGATTCCGGTACCTGGAATTTCACGATCTCGGGAACGACACTGTCCGGCAGCTACACGGGTACCAGCGGCTCCGGGATTCTGACCGGTACCGTGAACGGCAATTCGGTGACGATATCGACCCAGGGTGGTGGCACGGCCCAGGGGACCATCGACGGGACGAACGTCAGTGGTACGTGGACGGGGGGGTCTAAGAGCGGCACGTGGACGGGCAGCTCCACGGGTTGCTAACTATTGCCCCGCTCTCTTGGCGCAGCGGTTGCGAGGCATGTGTCGCCGCTGACTACCACGGTCTACACCGGGCAGCGCGGCCGGGCACGTCATTTGCTTCGACCATCCTCCGTCGAATGCGCAACACGCATCCGAACGAGCGTGTTAGCTTCCGCACCGAGGAGGTGGGAGATGAGAAAGAACATCAGATTTGTCGCCGTAGTGCTGTTCGCCGCCGTTGCCGCCACGGGAATTGCGGCGCTGATGGCTACGCCGCCGGCTGCGGCCGGAAATTGCTGGACGGTCGACTGCAACACCTGTTGCCGGGTCGGGAGCAAGGTCATCTGCACGCAGCACCTCTGCTCGTAATTCAGACTCGCGCTCCCGGCGACATGCCCTTGGAAGCAGTCGACGGGATTGACTAGCGTGCTGGCAGGTTCGCCAGCACAAGCCGCGTGGCCGCTTGACGCGCTCCTAGTTCGGGCGTAATGGTTTGCGCACCCGCGCTCCAAACCCAGCGATTGCTGGCGGTCGATGGTCGACACCGCAACAGCGAGCGCGGCGAAGGAGGAACGATGAAAGAGAAGGCCCCCGTTTCGCTCAGCCTGGAAGTCGAAGAGATCGAGAACCGCACCAGACCAGGATGCAACAATAGCTCGTCGACCAATCCGCTTTGCACCTGTCCACCGCCGGGGTACACGAAGTAGTCCAATCCGACCCGGAGGAGCGCTGGTTCCATCGGGTTCCGCTACGCTCCACTGGCCAGCAATGGGGTTCGGACGAACTTGAGCAGTGGTACGACGGACGAGGGTCGGTCAGCGGGCCGCCTCTCGGTCGTGGCGGTCTCGCCAGCTCATCCTTCGTTAACGCGACCTTTCTATTCGCTTGCTTGCAGCCGACTGCCGACGTAGAAGGAAGTGCTCGCGTGCGGGAGGGTCCTTCACGCGGCAAGGAGGAAACAAGGATGAACGAGCATACGACGCTGCCGCTGGATCTGGAGATCGAAGAGATCGAATCGCGGGAGAAGGCCGGCGGAAACTGCACGTCGTCGACGACGTCGCGGCACTGCACCTGCGCGTGCTTCTTCCCGACAACTTTAGCCACGGAGCTCAAGTCTTAACCTCTGAGCAGAAGTTCTCGCCGAGCCACCGTGGGCCACTCGACGTATATTCACGAGGGGTCATAACCAGGAGAAATGCAATGAAAGCAAGGACGCTTCTGCGTGCAGGGTGGATTCTCGGCATCGTCGTCGTCGCTTCGACGGGCGTTCACGCGCTCAGGACAGAGGCTGCGTCCGGCGG
>CAZEII010000112.1:0-4796 GCA_964511835.1 uncultured Acidobacteriota bacterium
GCGCTCGCTGAGAACATCGACCCGGGCAACGACGGGTCGAAGTACGCCTGGTCCGAGAATCTCGGATGGATCAACGCGCAGCCGGGGGGACCGGGCGGGTCGGGCGTGCAGGTCGCGGATTCGGGGCTGACAGGCTGGGCATGGTCGGAGAACGCGGGCTGGATCAGTCTCGCGGGGGCGAGCTACGGCGTCATGAACGATGCGTGCGGCGGGCTCACGGGTTATGCATGGTCCGAGAACGCCGGTTGGATCAACTTCGCGCCGACGGGCGCGGGAGTCGTGATCGATCCCAAGACCGGGATCTTCAGCGGCCGGGCCTGGTCGGAGAACGCGGGGTGGATCACGTTCTCGTCGGCCGGCCCTGATCCTTATCGCGTTGCGACCGCGTGGCGGCGACTTCCGCCGGCGGGAGCGCCCCAGTTGAGCGCGACCAAGGCCGCCGGCGCCGACGTGCTCCTTTCGTGGACGGCGGTATCGGGCGCGACGTCGTTCGACGTCGTGCAGGGCGGGCTCTCCGTTCTTCGCACCTCGAACGGCAATTTCCAGTTGGCGACTCAGGCGTGCCTGGTCAACGACACCCCGGCGTCGTCGTTCACCGCGAGCGGCTCGCCGAGTCCCGGGGATGGCTACTGGTTCCTCGTGCGCGCCGGGAATTGCGGAGGTCATGGATCGTACGACGCGGATGGACCCACGCAGATCGGGCTGCGTGATCCTGAGATCGCAGCATCGGGAAACGACTGCCCCTGACCGGGGCGTCATGACACAAGGAAGGCACGTGATGCAATCGACGATGATGAAGAGCACGTTCGGGGTGGCGCTGACGCTCGCGGTGGCCGGGACGACGCTGGCGGGCACCTTGGATCCGCCGGGGCCTCCGGCTCCGACGATGGTCACGCTCCAGCAGATCTACGACAAGATCGTTGCCGGCGCCGCCGTCCCCAAGACGGGCCAGGCGGTCTGCTGGAACGCCGCCGGGACGCCGATCGCGTGCACCGGCACGGGCCAGGACGGCGCGCTCCAGAAAGGCGTGTCCACCTCCCCGCGGTTCACCGATCTAGGCAACGGCGCCGTCAGAGACAACCTGACGGGATTGGTCTGGCTGAAGAACGCGATCTGCTTCCCCGCAGGGATTTGGAACGCCGCGCTGTCGGACGCGAACACCCTGGCCAGCGGGGCCTGCGGCCTGACGGACGGCTCCGTGGCGGGGGACTGGCGGTTGCCGAACCTCAAGGAACTGCTGAGCGTGATCGATTACGGCCACTCGAGCCCGGCGCTCCCCCCCGGCCATCCGTTCAGCGTGTACAACGTCAACTACTGGGCGTCCACGACCCTGGTCCCGGTCCCGACGAACGCATGGAGCGTCAACATCGACAACGGCTACGCTCCCAACTACGACAAGTCCTACACTTTTTACGTTTGGCCCGTGCGCGGAGGTCCGTGAGGCCGCGCGGCCACCGCAGCTCCCGCCGAAGGAATCCGGCCGCCACCCCCCTCTAACGATCGAATGGATCGCCGTTCGACGGACGATAGAGAGGGACGGACAATTCTAAACGTGGCGTGGGAGAGGAGGATTCCGATGTCGAGTAAGCTGTTTACCATCTTAGCCGCCGCTGCCGTGACCGGCGCCGTCGCGGGCGGATTCCGGGCTTCGAACGGCCCGGGAGCAAGCACAAACGCGTTGCAGCTGCCCGCTCCCCAAGATTTCGTTTCCGTGATCGACAATCCCTACTTCCCCCTGCCGGTGGGTAGAACCCTGGTCTACGAAGGGATCAAGGACGGTCAGACGCAGGTCGACACGTTCACGGTCACCAACCAGACCAAAGTCATCCTGGGCATCACTGCGACGGTGGTGAGCGACGTGTCCACCCACGACGGCACATTGCTGGAGAAGACGTTCGACTATTACGCGCAGGACAACCAGGGCAACGTCTGGTATCTGGGCGAGGACACCACCCACTTCCTGGCGCACGGGAAGACCGATACCTCCGGTTCGTGGCTGGGGGGCGTTCGCGGCGCTCAGCCCGGACTCATCATGGAAGCGAATCCTCAGATCCCGGATGCCTACAGGCAGGAGCTGCTCGTCGGGCAGGCCGAGGACACCGCCTGGGTCGTCGAGCTCGGGGGAACCGTCACGGTGCCCTACGGAAAGCTACGCAACACGCTGACGACACTCGAGGCGACCCGGATCGAGCCCGGTGCGTACGACCTGAAGATCTACGCGCCCGGCATCGGCATCGCGCTCGAGCAGTCCCTGACCGGCGCAACCGAAATCGCGCAGCTCGTCAGCGTGACGGGGCCATAGGCCGATTGCCTTCGGCGAGCCAACCGCGTATTCTCGCCCGCGGGGTGCGTTGCATCGGCGAGGTGGAGGGCCTCGTTGAAGAAGTCTGGCTTGGCCTCGCGGTTGGTCGTGGCCGCCCCGGCGATGCTCGCGCTGGCGACGCCCACCCCCCTGCTGAACGCGGGCTTGCACTCCGATCCGATCGGCGACTGAGCAGTTGCGTCCGCACTCCGCCCCTCACCCAGCGCGTAATGCCATGAGCAATCATCGCAACGTCAAATCGGTCGGCCGCGTGGTCTTCGGCCGGGGCTCGATTCGGCAGCTCGGGGAGATCCTGAGCCCCAACCGCCGCGACGGCGCGCCCATCGTGTTCCTGGTCGATCACTTCTTCGACGACAAGCCTTCCGTTCTCGGCCTGCTGCCCATCGTCGAGGGCGATCGGATCCTGTTCGCCGACGTCTCGCACGAGCCCACGACCGCTCAGGTGGATGCGCTCCGCGACCGGATTCGCGACGCGTTCGGCTCGGTCTCGGGGATCGTGGGCGTGGGCGGCGGCTCCACGATGGACCTGGCCAAGGCCGTCGCCCTGATGCTCACCAATCCGGGGTCCTCGGCCGACTATCAAGGCTGGGACCTGGTCCGCGAGCCCGGCGTCTACAAGGTCGGCGTCCCCACGTTGGCGGGGACCGGCGCGGAAGTCTCGCGCACCGCGGTTCTCACGGGACCGACGCGGAAGCTGGGCTTGAACTCGGACTTCACGCCGTTCGACCAGATCGTTCTCGACCCCGATCTCATTGCGGACGCCCCGCCGGCCCAGCGGTTCTTCACCGGGATCGACTGCTACATCCATTGCATCGAGTCGCTGACCGGGACCGACGCCAACGCCTTCAGCCGGACGTTCGGCGAGACCGCGCTGCGGCTCTGCCAGGAAGTCTTCCTCGAGGACGCGCGCTGGGACGGAGAGAGCGACGAGCGCTTGATGATGGCCTCTTACGCGGGCGGAATGAGCATCGCGCTGTCGCAGGTGGGGGTGACGCACGCGATGAGCTATGGCCTCGGCTTCGTGCTCGGGACGAGGCACGGGATCGGCAACTGCATGGTCTTCAAGGAGCTCGAGGAGTTCTACCCCGACGGCGTGCGCGCGTTCCGGGAGATGCTCGTCAGGCACCGGATCGAGCTTCCGCGGCGCGTCACGCGAGAGCTGCCGGTCGAACAAGTGGACCGGATGGTCACCGTCTCGCTCGGCCTGGCGCCCCTCTGGCGGAACGCGCTCGGCCCCGACTGGGAGCGCCAGATGACGCGCGAGCGCCTGCGCGCCCTTTTCGCTCGCGTCTAGTAGGATCTCCGCCGTGCCGGGGCACGAGCTGTTCGACGACGAGGAGCGCCGCGAGGTTCAGCAGGTCCTCGAGACCGGGATCCTCATGCGCTACGGTTTCGACGCCGCGCGGCACGGGCGCTGGAAGGCACGCGAGCTCGAGGCGGAGCTGTGCCGCACCCTGGGCGCGCGCTACGCCCTTCTGACGTCGAGCGGCACGTCGGCGCTCACCACGGCGCTCGCCGTGCTCGGCGTCGGCGCAGGTCACGAGGTGATCCTGCCGACGTTCACGTTCGTCGCGAGCTTCGAGGCCGTTCTCTCCGTCGGCGCCACGCCGGTGCTGGCCGACGTCGACGACACGCTCACGCTGGCGCCCGCGGCAGCTCGCGCCGCCATGACGCCCCGCACGCGCCTCGTCATGCCCGTTCACATGTGCGGCGCCATGGCCGACCTCGAGGCGCTCGACGCGATCTGTCGCGAGCACGGCGTTCTGTTGCTCGAGGACGCGTGCCAGGCGATCGGCGCCACGTACAAGGGCCGCTCGGTCGGCACCTTCGGCCAGGCGGGCGTGTTCTCCTTCGATTTCGTCAAGACGGTCACGTGCGCCGAGGGAGGGGCCGTCGTCACCGCCGATCAAACCCTTTGGCAGCGCTGCGACGGCTACGCCGATCACGGGCACGATCACCTCGGCGCCGATCGGGGCGCGGATCAGCACCCGTTCCTCGGCTACAACTACCGGATCTCCGAGCTGCACGCCGCCGTCGGCCTCGCCCAGCTCCGCAAGCTCCCGCGGTTCCTCGAGATCCAGCGGCGCAACAAGCGGCTGCTGAAGGACGCGCTCGCCGCGATCCGAGCCGTCACGTTTCGCCGCCTCCCCGACCCCGACGGGGACAGCGCCTCGTTCCTGACGTTCTTCCTGCCCGAGGAGCGGCAGGCCCGCGCGGCGGCGGACGCGATCAAGCATGCGGGAGGCGGGCTCGTCGCCCTGTACTGGTACGACAACAACTGGCACTACGTCCGACGCTGGGACCACCTACGACGGGGCGCCACGCTGTCCCCTTGGGCGCCGCAGCTCCGCGAGGCGATGTCGGCGTACGAGGCGAAGACGTTCCCGGCGTCGGACGCGTGGATGAGCCGCGCGATCTCGACGCCGATCGGCCTCGCCTGGACCGAGGCCGAGACGCGCGCGCGCGCCGATCG
>CAZEII010000113.1:0-4785 GCA_964511835.1 uncultured Acidobacteriota bacterium
ATCAAGTCGGGGCGGTCAATGTTACCGTCGCGTGACAGTCGTGGGAGAGAACGGGGTCGAGGCTTACCACGAACGCAGCACGGTCTTAGGGATAAGTCCAGAGAAGGGAGGGGCCATGAGCGAGCAATCCAACGTCTTCATCGGAATCAAGGGCACTGTGGTCGCGCTCGATGCTTCGACCGGTCAGGAGATCTGGAGGACCGATCTTCCGGGCGCCTATTTCGTCAACGTCGCCTCCGTCGGCGCCGGCCTTTATGCGTCGACAAAGGGCGAGATGTTCTCCCTCGATCCGGCGACCGGGTCGGTCCTGTGGCACAACAAACTCAAGGGCCTCGGGGTGGGATTCGTGACCATCGCAGGCGGGAGGCAGGTTCCTACGGCAGCGGCTCTACTGAAGCAGCGACAATCCGACGCAGGCGCCGCGGCGGCAGCCGCAGCCAGCTCATAGCCCAGGGGGACTCGATGAGAGTTGGGCGTCGCATCTTTCCGCTGGTCTGGTTCCCGCTGCTCACGACGGCGCAGTTGCCCGCGACCGGACTCGATTCGAGCACCAAAGTGATCATTTTCGTGTGGGATGGCTTGCGATATGACTCTGTGAACGAAGCAACGACGCCAAACTTGCAAGAGTTCCGAAGCACCGGGGTCGATTTCAGCAAGCATCACTCGACGTATCCGACCTTCACGATGATGAATGCCGCAAGCCTTGCAACGGGTGCGTATCCGGACGAGACGTGCTTTTTCGGCAACACGTTCTGGGTCGGAACCGGCTGGCCCACGGACGACCAAAACAAAGCGAAGGACAAGAAAGCAGACGGCAAGCCCGTCGATTTTCACCAGCCTGTATTCACGGAAGACTATGCCGTGCTTCGCAGACTCTACGATCACTACAAGACGACGGGCGGGCAGGAACGTGGGACGACTGGTAAATGTAGCGGATTGATCTCGGTCGAAACACTCTTTCGGCAGGCCCATAGGAAGAAGCTGACGACAGCAACCGTCGGGAAAAGCGGTCCTGCCTATCTCCAGGACATCGTTCCACCCGAAGAAGGACAGGAACGTTACTCTCTGGTGCTTGACGAGAACCTGGCGTTTCCCAAGGGATTTGCAGATGACCTCCTGTCCGACGGGTTCGAGATTCCACACGCAACCCCGCTTGCCTACGACAAGACAGTCGAATCCGGCTCACCGGATCCCACCAAGATCGAAGGCGTAGCCCGCATGGCGGACGGTTGGACACCCGATCCGCTCGGTGACATGACGCCCTTGACTCGGCAACATAGCGCCAACGGCTACCTGATGCGGGTATTCCTCGATTACATCCTTCCAAAAAAGAAGCCGGACCTATCGGTCATCTGGCTTCGGAACCCGGACTCCGCAGAGCATGACTACGGCCCCGGGAGCCCTGCTTACTATCGCGCGCTTGCATCACAGGATGCGCTTTTCGGCCGTCTTCTCTTGCGGCTCCACGAGCTCGGCTTGGCCAGCACGACCGACGTGCTCGTAGTATCCGATCACGGTCACAGTACGGTCTCGGGACCACTCGACGAATTCCCGCTTCGTATGATCGCTGCGAGCACGGACGGCCTCGGAAGGATCGAGCGAACACCGGGAAGAATCGCCAATCCCGATCCGGAATCGACGTCGGGGTGGTCGGTCTCGGGCGAGGTTCGCATCGCAGAATTGCTCTCGAGAGAGGTCGGAGATGCGTACGATGGGCTTCCTTGCGTCAATAACACGGTGTTGTCCGGAATCACCGGGAACGCCGAGATTACACATCCCAGCGGGACGCTCGCCGGCGTTTGCGGCGGTAAGCCGTTCGTCACGAAAGATCGTAGGTTGCCTCCGACCAGTCCCGAGACGGGCCATGCGATCGTGGTAGCCGCCAACGGCGGGAGCGACTACATCTATCTTCCTGACGACGCCGCCCGGCGAAGAGAGATCGCACCCAAGGTGGTAAGCGCTCTCCAGGCACGCGAAGAGGTCGGCGCAATCTTCGTGAACAGCAGGGACGGAGATCTACCGGGAACGATTCCCCTGGATGAGATCCACTTACAGAGTCCGCGTGCTCCAGATATCGTCTTTAGCTACAGCTGGAACGATTCCGCCAGGGTCCATGGAGTTCCAGGGACGGAGTTCGCGAGCGTGAGCTTCCCTTCCTGGTCCGATACGGGCAGCAGCAATCGCGGAATGCACGGCTCGTTCAGCCCGATAGACGTTCACAACGTGCTGATGGCCCGCGGGCCGCATTTTCGTGCGGGTTATCGCGACCCGCTTCCAAGCGCAAACGTGGACGTCGCGGCGACGGTCGCACGGATCATGGCGCTGGATCTTCCGAGGGCAGAAGGGAGAGTCCTTTCAGAAGCTCTGACGAAGCACGGACGACCTGAATCGGACTACGAAGCGAACACCGTCGTCAGAACTTCGAAGCATCCCGCAATCGGGCTTCGCTCGACCCGCGCATCGGGCGAGCAGGAGAAGCAGGAGATGTCCTACCAGGTGGAATTGCAGACCACGGATCTCACCGTAAAAGAGGCCAACCGATCGGTTACTTATCGTTACTTTGACTGGGCCAGAGCGGTTCGTTCGAAGACGCCCTGAGCATTACACACGGGACACGAGCCGCGTTCCTCAGCAGCCTCCTAACCTAAGTACCGAAAGTATGGCGGACGGCTCGAAACGCTCGACGCCTCGGCTCCCCAAGCGTCCTGTAGTCTCTCGCGCGAGGTCATGCACCAGCGTTCTCCACGAGCGCGGCAATCTGCACGAACTCGATGCCAGGGCGAACGCCGTAGAGGCCTGTCACGCGCTCCAAAAGCGAATCGGTAAAAAACGCTTTCGCCGCGGCTTCCGAGTTCCAGACGTAAAAGTTCGTGGCCTCACGCTTTCCGGGGTTGATCGTGAAGGCCTTTGAACGTAATCCGGACATTCCCTCGAACGGCGCGCGTGCTGTCTCCGCAAGCTTCCTCACGGCTTGCTCATCGAACTTGTCTCCGTAGCGAAACGTTACGAATACACCGATCATCGCCGTACTCCTTTCATCTCGAATCGCTTCGTGGGGCGCAGAGTCTTATCCCAGGACTGTCACGCGACGGTAACATGGGCGTCTCAATGCGACGCCGGACTCCTGCGGCCTCGGGCCTCTCGGTGGCCCTGCTCGTTGCCGGCGTCTCGGTCGCGGCCGCGCCCGCGCCGAATCCCGTCGCCAATGGCGCGCAGCCGGTGGTCTCGCCCCGCGGCGATCGGATCGCGTTCCTGTCGAATCGCTCCGGCGCGGAGGACGTGTACGTCATCGGGGTGGGCGGGGGCGGCGAGAAGAGGCTGACGAACACCCCCGAGACCGAGACCGGCTTGCAGTGGAGCGCCGATGGAAAGGAGATCGTCTATTCGATCCTGACGGACGACACGAGCGGGATCTACGCGATCGACCCGAAGGGGAAACGCTCGCGGGAGCTCGGCTCAGTCCCGGGCCGCACGCCGATGCTCGCGCCCGACGGAGCGCACGTCGTCGCCATGGGCGGCACGTGGGCTGCGACGCGGCTTTTCGTCTCGGCGCTCGACGGCTCGCAGGCGCGAACGATCACCGACGGCTCATCGATCGCGTGGAACAGCCACTGGTCGCCCGACGGAAAGCGGATCGCCTTCACGGGACGGAATCAGCCGGACGGCGAGCTGGCCGTGTTCGTCATGAGCGCCGACGGCACGGAACGAAGGCAGGTCACGCGGATTCCTGCCGAAGAGGGCGGCGCGCAGTGGCCGGTCTGGTCCCCCGACGGAGCCAGCCTCGCGGTTCAGGTCAATAGCCGCGTGCAGAAGGGCAGCGCCCACATCTGGGTCGTGGACGTGGCGACAGGGGAGGGGCGCAAGCTCGGCGCGCACGACCGCGCCTACCTCGACGAGACGCCGTCGTGGTTTCCCGACGGGAAGCATCTCGCGTTCCAGAGCAACCGGACCGGCCGCATGGAAGTGTGGGTGACGAACGCCGACGGGACCGGCGCACGTCAGCTCACGGGACTCTGAGCGCCGCGAGCACTCGAGTCAGCTCAGCGAGCGGGGTTCAACAGGGCTGTAGAGATTGTTTCCGCCGGCGGAACTCCCGAGCCATCGTACAAGCGACATGCCATCCATCGGTCGGTCCGCTCTTGGGCGCGCGGGTCGATATCGATGCCGTCGACCTGGACGGTCGGAGAACCCAGGAACCCGAGATGGCGCGCGTCTTCTTCAAGGCTCACTTCGATCGATTCGACGTGCGCCACCACGCCAAGCTGCGACACGACTCGGCGAACCAGGTCGAGCGTTGGGGCGACGTGAGGGCACCCGGCGACGTACATCACGCGAATTTGCCGAGTCCTGAAGTCGCTCATCGTGCTGCCGACGTCACGAAGCGCCGGTCAGACCGCGCGCTGCCCTCGGCACAACGCGCAAGTCCCCGACCCGGAGCACGCCGTGCAGGCGACCTCGACGCGCCATCTCAGCCAGCGCGCGTGACGGAATCGTTTCCCCGTTCCGTTGCAGAGTCCGCAGTGTCCGGTTCCGTGACAGAACGCGCACGACGGCGCTTGCGAACGGTTCCATTCCGCGGAGACCCGCAAGTGACCACGTGCCGACGGGTCAATCACGAGGAGAAGGATACGTGGCGTCCCGCGTTCCTGCCACGACGACGGAATTTGTGAATCAGCGCGCGGACATCGTTACGCGTCGACCACCGGTCGAGCCGATCGAACCGGTCTGGCGCAACGATTGCACCCGGTCATGCCCCTACGCGCACGAATCGCGTCGAGTGAACGC
>CAZEII010000114.1:0-4754 GCA_964511835.1 uncultured Acidobacteriota bacterium
CGATCCGAGGACGCAGCCGGTCGAGACCGCGAACGCGATGATGATCGAGGCGCGCTTCCACCACCTGGCCGGCCAGCACCGCAAGGCGGCGATGCTTCTCGACAAGGCGGCTGTGCTCGCGGCGCCCCCCGCGGACGGATCGGCGCTCTCGACCTTGCAGGCCTCGACGATGACGCAGATCTTCGCCTACACCGCCGGCGCGCTCCAGCATCTGTGCCTGTTCGACGATTCCAACATGTGGGCCCGGAAAGCGATCGCGTTCGGAGAGGCGAACAACGTGCTCCTCGCGCAGGCCGTCGGCCACGAGTTCATGGGGGAGAACGGCTTCACCACCGGCGCCTGGCGGGAAGCCCTCGAGCACGCGCGGATCGAGCGCGAGATCGCAGGCCGGCTCCACTCGCGCGAGCGGGTGACCTGGACGCATCTTTACGCCGGCTCCGCGCATCTCTTGCTCGGCGAGGCGGAGCGCGCGCAGGAAGAGCTCGAAGCCGGGATCGCGCTCGCCGAGGCGATCGGAGAGCGGCGCGTTGCGTTGCTTTTTCCGCCGTACATCGCGCTGGCGCAGGCGAGGCTCGGAGATCTGGACAAGGCGGAGCGGACGGCGACGCAGGCCATCGAGCGGGCGGACGCCTCCAAGCTGCTCTACATGCGGACCGAAGCGCGTCGCTGTCTCGCCGAGATCCTGATCGAGCGCGGACGGCGAGAGGAGGCGATCCGCCTGTTCGAGTCCATCCTCGAGCTGACCGGCGGCACCGACAGCAGCGTCAGCCGCATCTGGCTCGGACCGCCCCACGTCGAATCGCTTCTCGCCCTCGGTCGGCGCGACGAGGCACGGGCACGCTTCGATGCGTACGCCGCCCTCGTCGCCCGGTGTCAGTGCCCCCGGTTCGCCAAAGAGGTCGAAAGGCTGCGCGAAGCTCTCGCCGGCTAGAACGTCCAGAGGATTCGAAACGACGGCGTGACGCCGAGCCAGTAGTCGTAACTCCGCTCTGTTCCCACGGACCCGTCCGGGCGCATGACGAAGGTGTCCTCGTTGACACAGCAGGGGTTTTCGCGATCGGTGAGATTCTCGACCTCGAGCTCCACGCGCAGCAGGCCCCGCCGCACGGCGAGATCACGGCCGAGCTTCGCGTCGAGGCGGGCATAGATCGGGAAGCGAATCGAGTTGCGCGGGCCGACGACCGGCTCGACCGAGGTCGAGCCGTCGGGGAGCGTCACGACGCTTCCGCTGACCGGAGTCGACGGCCACCCGGTGTGAGCCGTCCCGCTGATCGAGGCGTACCAGCCGCGGCGCCAACGGTAGGAGACGAGGAACTTTCCGGCGTACGGCTGATCCCAGCTTCTCGGCACCTCGGCGCCGCCGACGAGGTCCGTGGCCGAGGACCAGGTGGCGCTCGCCCACCACTGGAACGACCCCGCGCCCTCGCCCTGGAGCGAAATCTCGATCCCCTGGAGCGTGGCGCTCTCCGGCGCGACCGTCACCCGGTCGGTCTCGGCGTCGGGGAACAGCTCCACCGGGCGGAAGAGGTTCTCGTACCGCGGCCGCAGCCGGGTCAGGTCGTTGCGATAGGCGTCGATTCGAAGGCTGAAGCGATCGGTGACGCCTTGCAGGTAGGCGAGATCGATCTGTCGCGAGCGCTCGGCGGGGTGATAGGCGGTCTCGCCGTCCTGGATCTGCAGCTCGTGGATTCTCTGGGATTGATAGTAGACGCCGGCGCCGAGACGCAGCTCGGAGCGCAAGCTCGGGCGCCATGCGGCGTTCAGCCGCGGGCTCCATTGCGCGCCGCCGACGTACGATTGGCGGTCCCAGCGCAGTCCGACCTCCGTCGCGAGGCGATCCGAGACGGCGGTGCGATGGGCGACGTAGGCCGCGAGCGAGTCGCCCGACGCGCTCACCAGCGTCGGTGGGGCGGCGCTCACCGGGCCGCGCGCGTAGTCGAAGTCCGCGCCGAGCCGCCGCACGTCGAAACCGGCCTTGAGGAGCTGCGACCGTCCCAGCGTCCACGTGGCGTCCGATCGAACCCCGACGAATCGCGTCTCCCGGTCGTCGCGGACGAAGACCGGCTCGTCGGCCGGCTGCACGAGGCCCTGCCGGTACCGCGTGAGGCGGCCCGCGGAGACGACGGTCTCCATCGCGAGCGCGGGGGCCCACGCGTTGATCACGCGCAGCCAAAGGTAAGCGCTTCGATTCGCAGAGTCCCCCTGCTCGACACCTCCGGATTCCTGGAAATGCGCCGTGTCGTAACCCATCAATGCGTGGCCGCTGACCATCGTCCGCGGCGTCGCGACGAGCCCGCACTTGACGTAGAGATCGGCGAGCCTCGTGTTCAGTCCGCGCTCGCCCAGCTCGATCGAGCTCCCGACGGCGTCGGGGTATCCGTAGCGTCCGGAAACCAGGAGCGTCCCCCGCGGCGTCGGCGCCTCGTAGGATAGCCGGCTCCCGATCGTGCCCACCTCGAGCTGTGTCGCCGCGCTCTCTGCGGGCGAGGCGCTCGTCATCAGCGCGAACCCGCCGTGCCGGTCCCCTCGATCGGCCGTGAAGCCGCCGCTCAGCAGATCCACCGAGTCGACCGACCGGCCGTCGACGAAGCTGAACGGGCTCTGGAAGCTGCTCAAGTGAAAGGGATCGTACAGCTCGAGGCCGTCGAGCACGAGAGAGACGTCGTTTGCCGTGCTGCCGCGCGCGCTGAGCGCCGCCGAGTTGTCCGCGGCCGCGACTCCAGGCAGGAGGGCGAGCGTGCGGCTGGCGTCGCCGCCGATCGTGGGGACGAGGTCGACGTCCTGCGACGTCAAGGTACGAGCCGGAGCGAGATCGCTCGGAACGATCTCGTGGCGGCTGGGGGTGACGACGACGTTCTCGACGAAACGCGGGGTCGCGGGCAGGCCGCGTGAGGACGGTGCGGCCGGTTGCGTGACGCTTCGGTCGGCCTCGGAGGCGCGAACGATCAGGATCGCGCCTCGCGCCCCGTCCACCGCGCGCAGCCCCAGGGAGGGGAGGATCTGGTCGAGGATCGCGCGCGGCTCGGTCGCGGCCGGCTCGTCGGCGACGATGAGCTCGGGCGGCACGACCGCGGAGCTGTACATCACGTTCAGTCCCCGCGCGTGCATCTCGTCGAGGACGTCGGCGAGCCGCCGGCCGCGGTACGCCGGCGGCGCCCCAGCGGAAGCTTCGGGCGCAAGCGCGAGCGCGACGGCGAGGACGAGGGTCCCCACGCGGAGATTGTGCTGCGCACCCCGCTCCGATTCAACGTGAATGCGTGCTATCGGCCTTCGCTGGCGCGGATCCCCCGAATTCGCCGACGACGAGCGCCCCGTTTTCCCAGCGATGGCTGAGGCCGCAGGTGGCCAGGACCGATGTCGTGGCCTCGTCGAGCGTCATGCCCTCGATCGAGCCGCGCAGACTGATGCCGGGTGCCCGCTCGGCGACCCCCGCTCCGGTGTAGCGAAGAGCGACGCCGCGCTCTCGGGCGATCCATTCGAGGAACTCTCCGAGGCTTCGCCCTTCGATCCGCATCGCCGGCGCGATCGCCTCGATCCAGCCCCAATCGTCGCCGGGGGAGGGGTCGGCCGCGCGATGGATCCGACCGGCGCCGTCGAGGCGCATCAGCTCTCCGGCCTTCGCTTCCGCGGCATCGTCCCCGCTTCTCAAGGTGACGGCGCCTTCGCGCACCCTGACCGCCAAGCTCTCGGCTTCCAGGCTGACCGCGAACTGCGTGCCGGTGTCCTCGATGCGGCCGAGGCGCGTCCGTATCTCGATCGACTCGTGAGGCGCGTGCGCCGGTCCCGGGACGTCGACGTACAGCCGGCCCCTGTCGAGCTGGAAGACACGGTCGGAGATCACCCGAAGCCGGCAGCCGGCATCGAGACGCAACGAATGACCGGTGGGCGCGCGAAGCGCGAGACGCTCGCCGGATACCGTGGCGACCGTCGTCGTCCAGGGGACGGCCGACCCGGGACGAGGCAGGCTCGTTCCACCGACGGCGCGCTCGACGAGGACGCTCGAACCCTGCGGCGGAGCGATCACGGGAGCGCGACGGATGCCCAGCCCGACCGCGACGAGCGCCACCGCCGCCGCGAGCGCCAGGCTCCACCCGAAGAGCCTACGGCTGCGACTCCGCCGCGCCGCCACGCTCTGCCACTCCGTGCGCACGATCGATCGCACGCGCTCGAACCGGTCGCGCGGCACGGTCGGCCGACGTCCCGACGACTTGAGAATCGCCTCGATCGCGCGGTCGGACAGATCGTTCGGTTCGTCGCCACTCATGGTCGTCCTCGCGTTCACGGAAGGTCCGGCAGCGTCGACGGGCGGACGCCGCGAGCCCCCATCAGAACGGTGAACCCTTCGCGAAACGCCTCGCGGGCGCGCGTCAAGATCGACTCCGCCGCCTTCGGCGAGATGCCGAGGCGGCCGGCGATCTCGCCGACGGGAAGGCTGTCGATGTATTTCCACTCGAGGGCCGCCGCGTAGCGCGGTGGGAGCCGGTCCAGCAGAACGTGAACCAGACGGACCGTCTCCCCTCGAGCCGCAGCGGCTTCCGGCCCGCCGACTTCGGCGGTCAGGGCGTCCAGGGCCGCGGCCACCTCCGGGTCGTCCTCGACCAGCTCGACCGCGGTGCGAGCCCGGCGGTTGCGCTCGAAGTACGCCGAGATCTCGTGCCGGCAGAACGTGCACAGCCACGTGAAGAGCGCCGCTTCGCCGCGGTAGGTCGCGAGCTTCGCCACCGCGGCCGAGAGGGCGGCCTGAACCACATCCT
>CAZEII010000115.1:0-4536 GCA_964511835.1 uncultured Acidobacteriota bacterium
GACACGCCCCGGCCGGGCGCGGCAGCGGCCGGGCCGCGCGAGTCCGATGAGGATTTCGAGCAGCGCACCACCGCCAAGAGCGCGATCTCGTGGGCGGACGGCTCCGGCGCCGCGGGCGGCGGTCGCGCCGTCGCGGATCCCACCGGTCCCCTCGAGGCGATCGCGCTCTACGACAAGCTGCTCGCCGACTATCCGAACTACAAGGACAGCGATCAGATCCTCTACCAGAAGGCGCGGGCGTTCGACGAGCTCGGCCGCACGGAAGAGGCGATCGACACGATGGAGCGCCTGATCCGCGCGAACCCGCAATCCCCGCACTTCGACGAGGTGCAATATCGACGAGGCGAGTACTTCTTCATGCGCCGGCGGTTCCGCGATGCCGAGAGCGCCTACGGTGCGGTCATCGGTCTCGGACCTCGCTCGTCGTACTACGAGTTCGCCCTCTACAAGCTCGGATGGACGCTCTACAAGCAGGAGTTCTACGAGGACGCGCTGCAGAAGTACATGGCCCTCCTCGATTACAAGGTGTCGATCGGCTACGAGTTCGACAAGGCGCACGAGGAGGACGACGAGCGGCGCGTCGCCGACACCTTCCGGGTCATCAGCCTGAGTTTCAGCAACCTCGGCGGGGGCGCGGACTCGGTCCGCCAGTATTTCGCCAAGTTCGGCAATCGCTCCTACGAGGACCGCATTTACAACAATCTTGGCGACCACTATCTCGCCAAGCTGCGCTACGACGACGCGGCGAACACGTTCAAGGCGTTCGTGGCGCTCTATCCGTTCCACCGCTCCGCGCCGAAGTTCAGCATGCGTGTCATCGACACGTTCACAGAGGGCGGATTCCCCAAGCTCGTCTTGGAGGCGAAGCGGGATTTCGCGGCGACCTACGGTCTCCAGGCCCCCTACTGGAAGCATTTCACCCCCGAAGAGTCCCCCGAGGTGCTCGCCTACGTGAAGTCGAACCTGACCGACCTCGCGAATCACTATCACGCGCAGTATCAGAGCGCGACGGACGCCGACGAGAAGGCCGCGAGCTATCGCGAGGCCCGCCGGTGGTACGGGGACTACCTCGATTCCTTCCCGACGGACGCCGACGCGCCGCGAATCAACTACGAGCTGGCGGGCCTGATCCTCGAAAACAAGGATTTCGGCGAGGCGGCCAAGCAATACGAGCGCACGGCCTACCAGTACCCGTCGCACCCGCAGTCGGCCGCGGCTGGGTACGCCGCGGTGTTCGCGTACCGCGAGCAGCTGAAGGTGGCCTCGGACGACGTGAAGGACGCCGTCAAGCGGGACACCGTCGCCAGCTCGATCAAGTTCGCCGACACCTTCCCCGATCACGAGAGCGCCGCGGCCATCCTCGGGGCGGCCGCCGACGACCTCTACGAGATGAAGGACTTCCCCGCCGGCGTCGCCACCGCCCAGCGCGTGATCGACACGTACGCAGCCGCGGAGCCAGCCATCCGGCGCTCCGCCTGGATCGTCGTCGCGCACGGCTCGTTCGAGCTCGCCGACTTCCCGCGCGCCGAGAAGGCCTATGCGCAGGTCTTGGCGGCGACGCCGGAGGACGACGCGTCGCGCGCCGGGTTCGTGGACAACCTCGCCGCCTCGATCTACAAGCAGGGCGAAGCGGCACGGGACGCGAAGGATTATCGCGCGGCCGCCGACCACTTCCTCAGGGTCCGCTCCGCGGCGCCCACGTCCACCATCGCTTCGACGGCTGCCTACGACGCCGGCGCGGCCCTGATGGCGCTCCAGGACTGGACCAGGGCGGCCGGCGTGCTCGAGGCGTTTCGCGACGCCTACCCCGATCACCCGATGCAGCGCGAGGCCACGCGACAGATCGCCCTCGCCTACCGCGAGAGCGGCCAGCTGTCGCGCGCCGCCGGCGAGTACGACCGCCTGGCGACCCAGTCCGACGATCCGGCGCTTCGCAGCGAGGCCTTGCTCGTCGCCGGGGACCTTCACGCGCAATCCGGCGACCCGGCCAAGGCGCTGGAAGCGTACCAGCGCTACGTCGACGAGTTCCCGCGCCCGGTCGAGGCAGCGCTCGAAGCGCGCGGCAAGATCGCCGACCTCCACAAGGCGGCGCACGACGACGCGCTCTATCAGCAGGAATTGAAGGAGATCGTTCGCATCGACGCGGAAGCCGGCGAGGAGAGGACCCTCCGGACGCGGACGCTCGCCGCGCGCTCGGCGCTGGTCCTCGCGGAGCAGCTCGAACAGGAGTTCACGGCGGTGAAGCTGCGGCAGCCGTTCGAGACCAGCCTGCAAGAGAAGAAGCAGCGCATGGACGCCGTGCTCGCCGCGCTGAGCCACCTGGTGGAGTACGAGATCGCCGACGTCGCGGCGGCCGCTACGTTCTACATGGGTGAGACCTACCACGAGTTCAGCCGCGCCTTGAGGGAGTCGGAGCGTCCGGTCGACCTCCAGGGCGCGGACCTCGAAGAGTACGAGGCGACCCTCGACCAGGAAGCGTTCCCCGTCGAGCAGAAGGCCATCGGGCTCCACGAGAAGAACCTGGAGCTGCTGCGGACCGGTGTCCTCAACCCGTGGACCCAGAAGAGCCTCGACAGGCTCGTCGATCTGATGCCGGGGCGCTACGCGAAGAACGAGGTGAGCGGCGGCTTCCTCGGCCCGATCGACGTCTACGTCTACCGGACGCCGCTGTCGCAAGTCTACGGCCCGACGCTGAGCGGTCTCGCGAGTCCGCCTCCGGTCGAGCAGGACAAAGACACACGCCTGGCCTCGGCGGCGGTGAAGGAATGAGAGGCCCAGCCATGCAAATCCGCCGCGTTGTCCCGTTGTTGATCCTCTTCGTGGCCGCATCCGCCTCGGGCAAGACGACGACGGAGAAGCCCGTCGACCGGCACGCCGCGCGCGTGGAGGTCGCCAAGGATGCGGACGGGTTCACGATCACGCAGCGCGTGCACGTCTCCACGGACGCGCGCTCGGATTACGAGTCGGCGGTCCGCCTGCTCCAAGCGGCGCGATACGAGCCTGCGATCGCGCTCTTGCAGAAGGTGACCGAGAAAGCGCCCACATGGACGGCGGCGCACATCGATCTCGGCATCGCTTACGCGCGCACCGGCGACCTGGACCGAGCGGAGGCGAGCCTCCGTCGGGCGCTCGAGCTGAACCCCCGGCACCCCGTGGCCTACAACGAGCTCGGCATGGTGCAGCGGCGCAAGGGGCAGTTCGCCGACGCGCGCGCCAGCTACGAGGCCGCCTTGGCGAGCTTTCCGGACTATCACTACGCGCACAAGAACCTCGCCATCCTGTGCGACATCTACATCGGAGACAAGGCGTGCGCGCTCGCGCATTACGAGGCCTACAGCCGGCTGGTCCTGGACGACCCCGAGGTCAACAAGTGGATCGCCGACCTCGAGAGCCGCGGCGGCCAAGAGGAGAAGCCATGAGACGGAGCCTGTGGCTCGTGCCGCCGCTTCTCTTGGCGGCGAGCGTCGTGATGGCCGATGAGGTTCCCGAGGCCAAGCAAGCCGCCTCGGCCCAGAAGGCGAAGGCCGAGCCGGCGAAGGAGCCGGCGAAGAACGATCCGAAGCTGCTCGACGGGATGTCCATTCTGGGCAACCAGGAAGCGCCCAAGGCGCTGGTCATCGTCCCGTGGAAGACCTCGGAGCTCGGCGACGCGCTCGGCATCGTGCCGATGCTCGACGACTCCCGGGCACCGGTGGACCGGGACGTGTTCCTGCGGGCCCTGAGCTACTACGAGATCCGATCGGAAACGACGCGCCAGGACGGCGTGCACAGGAGCAAGTCATGAGCTTGACGGAGCTGTTGGGAAATGTCGGTCTTTTCGGCCTCGCGGTGATGGGTTGCCTCGCCGTGCTGTCCATCTTCTCCGTGGGGGTCATCCTGGAGAAGTATCGCCGCTTCCGCGCGGCGTCGCGCCAGTGGCAGATGTTCCGGCCCGCGTTCGCGAAGTCGCTTCGCGCGGGTGAGGTCAAGGAGGTGATCGCCGCCGCGAAGCAGCACCACGATTCGTACGTGGCGCAGGTGGTCTCGGCGGGCCTCATCGAGTACGACGGCGCGAAGCAGAGCGGGAGCAACGCGGAGACGTCGCTCGAGATCGTCACCAGCGCACTCGAGCACGGCAAGATCGAGGCGTTGATCGAGATGCGGCGGGGTCTCGGGTCCCTGGCCACGATCGGCTCCACGGCGCCTTTCATCGGCCTCTTCGGGACCGTGGTCGGGATCATCAACGCCTTCCGGGGGATCGCGGCCACGGGCTCCGGCGGGATGGCCGCGGTCTCGGGCGGTATCGCCGAGGCCCTCGTCGCCACGGCGTTGGGCATCTTCGTGGCGATCCCGGCGGTCGTCGCCTTCAACCACTTCACCGGGACGCTCGAGCGCTTCCAGGCCGAGATGAATCAGGCCTCGAACGAGATCGTGAACGTCCTGTTCCGGATGCCGAGGGAGGCTCATGCGACTCGGTGAGCCCGCCAAGATCCGCTCGGCGATCAACGTCACGCCGCTCGTCGACGTGGTGCTCGTGCTGCTCATCATCTTCATGGT
>CAZEII010000116.1:0-4449 GCA_964511835.1 uncultured Acidobacteriota bacterium
TCAGCGACGCCGATCGAGAGGATCTGATCCGCAGCTGTCGGGGCTGACCGGTTCGCTAGCCTGGGACCAGCCGCTCGGGGCGCTCCACCCTGCAAGATCGCGGCGCCATGGCCCTGAGGAAAGGCGCGCGCCTCGGCGTTTACGAGATCGGCGCTCCCAAGAAGACCGACTGAGTGCGGTTCATCCAGCGGGTTGGCCTCTTCGACAGGTAATCGCCGTCGTCCGTCGGAAGGCCTAACACGACCGGGCCCGGGACGTATATACCACCATCATGCACATGCCGCTGAGCGGGACGAGCTCTTCGCTGGCAGCGCCTGAATCCGGCCGCCGGGAATTCGGCCGCCTGGCGATCGTCATCGCCACATGGAACCTCGTCGGGTCGATCGCCTCGCTGTTGTTCGACGCGACGTTCCAGCCGCCGGAAGCTGGGGCCCTTGTCTCACAGCACTTCATTCACGCGTTGATCTACGCAAACTGCATCGGTACCGGCGTCGCGATTCTCGTGCTGCTCGGCGCACCGCGGCTGTCGCGTCTTCCGTTTCCGGCGGACTGGGCGGCTCTGACCATCGCCGCTCTCCTCGTCTCCATCGCCGGCACCGTCGTCGCCGCGTCGATTCTCATGGCCTTCGGCTGGTTTCCCCGCGACTTCGAGTGGCTGGCCCCGCACCGCATGGGGCTGGGGCTTCTCCTCGGCGTCGGTTTTGCTCTTGGTCTGTACGGGTTCCATTCGATCCGGATGCGCCTGGACGCGGTCACACGCGTGCTTCGCGCGCGCGAATTCGAAGAGATGCGCGCGAGACAGCTCGCGGCCGAGGCGAGCCTCTCGTCGCTGGAGTCTCGGATCAGGCCGCACTTCCTCTTCAACACGCTCAACTCGATCTCGGCGCTGATCGGCGAAGAGCCGGCGTCGGCCGAGCGGATGATCGAGCGTCTGGCAGCCCTGCTGCGATTCTCGCTCGACGCGGCCTCGACTCAGACGATCGCGCTGGGGCTCGAGCTCGACATCACCACCGACTATCTCGAGATCGAGAAGGCGCGATACCGCGAGAGCCTGCACTACTCGGCGCACGTCGAGGACGATCTGCGCTCGCTTCGCGTGGCGCCGTTCGCGCTGCAGACGCTCGTCGAGAACAGCGTGCGGCACGTCGTCGCATCCCGGAGCGCCGGCGGCCGGATCTCCATAGGTGCGACCAGGCGCGGCCCGAATCTGGCGCTGGAAGTTCGCGACGATGGACCGGGATTCACGGAACGCGACATCGCGCCCGGCCATGGGCTCCACAACCTTCGATCACGCCTCGCTATGCTCTTCGACGGCCGGGGCGAGCTCTCCGTCGCCTCCCGACCCGGCACCACGGTCGTCACGCTGGTCATGCCGGCGTGGGGACGATCGAGATGACGGAGGCGACGATGGCCGGACCAGCGCTCACCGCGGTGCTCGTGGACGACGAGCAGCTCGCCCTCCGCCGGCTGGAACGGCTCATCGACGCCACGGGACGGCTTCGCGTCGTGAACCGCTTCACCGACCCGAACGAAGCGGAAGCGTACCTTCAGCGCGAGCCCGTCGAGGTGGTCTTTCTGGATATCGAGATGCCGGAGATGAACGGGTTCGAGCTTCTTGCGCGTCTGCCGGAGCCTCCACCGGTGATCTTCACGACGGCCTACCACCAGTACGCGCTGCGAGCGTTCGAGGTGAATTCCGTCGACTATCTGCTCAAGCCGATCGAGAGCCGACACCTCGAGAGAGCCGTCGCGAAGCTCGACCGCCGGCACGTGACCCCGCAGCCGGACTGGCGTGCGCTGGCGCAGGCGCTCGCGTCCGCGGCACCGGGAGTTCCGCGGCGCTTGATGTCGCGCCTCGGCGGCCGGATGCAGCTCATCGATCTCGCGGCGATCACGCACTTCATCGCCGCAGAGAAGCTGACCTACGCGGTGGCGGCGGGCCGGAGGCAGATCGTCGATTACAGCCTGACCGAGCTGGAGCAGCGGTTGAGGTCGCAGCCGTTCCTACGGATTCACCGCTCCGTCGTGGTGAACCTCGTCTTCGTCGAAGAGATCGAACAACTCGACGGCAGACCGGCGCGAGTGCGATTGCGCGATGAGCATGGCACCAAGCTTCCGATCGCGCGCGAGCGCATCCGCGAGCTCAAAGACCGCCTCGTCTTCTGAGGGCCCATGAAACGACTGCTCATCAGTGTCGTCGCCGTATCCGGCATCCTCGACGGGTTCTGGACCGGTTCCAGCCAGATCGGCGACGAAACGAGCACGTTCAGCATCACCTTCCGCAGTGAGTCCGCCGCCGTGAGAGGTTTTTTCGACCACCCCGACACGGGCATGTCCGCGCGCGAGCTGACCGGTGTTTCCATCGACGGCACGACCGTCCGATTCTCCCTGCCGCAAGGATCGAGCTCCATACCCTTCGAAGCGACGGTCAGCGGCGATTCGATGACCGGGACGCTTCGCTATGGGCAGGCGATGCTGCCCTTCACGCTGACGCGCCGTACGCCGGAGGCGCGGCCCTACCGCGAAGAGTTGCTGACCTGGCGCAACGGCGATGTGACCCTCTCCGGAACTCTTCTCTTGCCGGAGGGTCAAGCACCCCACGGGGCCATCATTTTTCAGCATGCAGCGTACGCCGAGACTCGCGAGGTATGGCGCTTCTACGCCGATCACTTCGCCCGACACGGTGTGGCGGCGCTGATCTACGACAATCGCGGTCAAGGGCAGTCCAGCGGCGACCGTCGCGCGACATTCGACCAGCTCGCCTCCGACACCGCGAGGGCCGCGAAGCTGCTCGCAAGCCGCCGCGATATCGATTCGCGGAAGATCGGCTTGTTCGCCGTCAGTCAAGGGGGCTGGATCGCACCGATCGTTGCGACGCGCTCGAAAGACATCGCCTTCGTGATCGTCATCTCCCCGCCGGCCGTGACGGTCGGCGAGAACATTCAATACGAGTCGGAGGCGCGGCTCCGGGATGCGGGCCTGAGCGAGGATGAGATCCGAGACGCCCTCGCTCTCAAGCGCACCGTGATGCAGATGATCGCGACTCGCGCACCGGACGAGAAAATCGATGCGCTGATCTCCACGCAGAAGTCGGAGTGGGCCAAGCCCATCGGCCTGCCGGGCCGCGACGACGGGACGCGCGCGTGGTTTGCCCGTGTGCTCGACTTCGACCCGGTGCCGCTCTGGAAGAAGGTGCGTGTGCCCGTCCTCGCTCTCTACGGAAGCGACGACAAGAACGTACGAGTGTCCGAGTCGGCGCCGTTGCTCGAGAAAACGCTGCGAAGCCGAGAGAACGCCGAAGCGGAGATCAAGATTTTTCAGGGCGCCGACCACAGCCTCCTCACGACGTCGAAAGCGGGACGTCCTCTGCTCGCCCCTGGCTTCATGGAGACGATGACGGATTGGCTGCTGGCGCATGCGAACGGGTCGGCGGCCCCGCCGCGACCGGTCGCGCCGGCCAGCGTGGCTGCCGTGAGTGCGGGTCCGATCGACCCCACCGCGAAGTACATCTTCTACTTCCACCCGCGCTTTCCGCCGGGCTCGACCGACCGCCTGGCGTCCGTCGGGTACGATTACGAGGGCACTCTGGCGGCGCTGCGCGCGGAAGGGTTCACCGTCGTGAGTGAAGTGCGCCCGCAGGAGCTGCCCTGGATCGAAGAGGCCGACCGATCGGCGCCCGCCGTTCGGAAGCTGCTCGACGCGGGCGTTCCGGCGTCGCACATCACGCTCGTCGGCTTTTCGAAGGGAGCGGTGATCGCCCTCATGATCGGCGCGCGGCTCGGCGAGGCGGACATTCGGATCGTCGGCCTGTCCACCTGCTCCAGCTCCTGGGCGAACAACGAGGAGATCACGTTTCACTCGACGCAATTCGTCGGCCGCATCCTGTTGCTCGACGATGCCGGCAAATCGCCCATCACGCGCTGCGGCATCGCCGGCGCCCTCGAAAAGCAATTCAGCGAAGGCCAGGGCGTCGCGCTTTTCCTCAAGCCGCGCGACATCTGGTTGAAGGAGATCGCGAGCTTCGCCGCCCGCTGAGCCGACGTGGCTTCGTCGTGACGGCCGTCGGCGGCGGCTGGCTGCTCTCGCGGCGTGACGCGTTCTGAGACCAGGTCCTACTTCTTTTTCAGCTCGGCGGGCCAGTTCACCAACAGGGTCATGGGCGCGGAGTTTTGCGGCTGAGTGGCGGTGTTCACGAGGAACCGCTGGCCGTCCGGGGTGACGTCGAAGAAGCTCCCCGGCCGCTGCGGGCGAATCTCGAAGAGCGGTTGCGTGCGTCCCGCCTGGAACGTATCGCCGCGGGCGATCACTTCTGCCGCCATGACGTGTTCGTCCGGAGCATCAAAGAAAATCTCTGTTCCCGTGCCGGACCAGCGGGGGAGAGTGCCTCCGCTGGTGGAAACCTGCCACTTGCGTCCCGGACCGGGAAAGGGAGTGACGTACACCTCGGAC
>CAZEII010000117.1:0-4430 GCA_964511835.1 uncultured Acidobacteriota bacterium
GGCCGCGCGCACCGCGGCCGCCTCGCCGATCCTGGCCTCGCGCGCGGCGGCGAGCACGGCGTGGGGCGCCGCGCGGCTCTTGACCAGGTAGACGCGCCGGTCGCGCGCGCCGATGTGAACCGTCACGTACGCGCGGTGAACGCGCCGCCTCTTCCACCGCTGCTGGAAGATCACGTGCGCGGCGCCGAGACCGTGGAGGATCCGAGGCTTGGCCCCGATGATCGTCCCGAGCTCGATTCCCAGGTTGGCACGGTTGGCCTCGAGAAAGATCCTCGCGATGTGCTCGGGACTCCCGCTTCCCGGCTCGCTTTGGAAGCCCCACAGCTCCTTGGGCGTGTCGTAGTAGCGGCCTGGGACGGACTTGAACGAGCGGGGGTCGAGTTTTTTCATGGGGCCTCTTGTTCAGACGCGGTCCGCGCGCGACTGCGCCAGGCATCCGAGGATCGCCTCGGCCGACCGGTCGACGTCCGCCTCGGTGGTGCTCCAGTTGATGATGGAGATCCGCATCGCGGCGACACCCTTCCAGACCGTGCCGCCGAGCCAGCAGGTGCCGTCGCGCTGCACGCGCGCGATGACGTCGCGCGTGACGTCGTCATCGCTCCGGAATCGAATCAGCGCCTGGTTCAGGACGACGTCGTTGAGCACGGAAACGTCCCTCGAGACCGAAAGACGCTTGACCATCCGCCGCGTGAGCGCGCAGCAGCGATCGACGAGGTCCTGCACGCCGCTTCGACCCAGGTGCTTCAGCGTCGCGTAGACGGGGATCGCCCGCGCTCGGCGCGAGAACTCGGGGTTCCAATCGACGGGGTCGCGCTCGGCGCCGCTCGATTTGACGAGATAGGCGGTGGTCGTCGACATCGACGCCCGATGGGCTTCGGGGTGGGCGACGATCGCGACGCCGCAGTCCTGAGGAACGTTGAGCCACTTGTGGGCGTCGATGGCCCACGAATCGGCGCCGTCGACGCCGCGGACGAGGGAGCGGTGCTTCGCGCTCGCGCCGGCCCACAAGCCGAAGGCGCCGTCGACGTGCAGCCAGGCGTCCTTCTGGCGCGCGATCGGGACGATCTCTTCGAAGAGGTCGAACGCCCCCGAGTTCACGTCGCCCGCCTGAGCGCAGACGATCGCGGGTCTCCGGCAGTCCGACAGGACGCGCCTAAGGGCTCCGGGCACGACCCGACCCTGGGCGTCGCTCTCGACCCTTCGGACCGCATCGGTGCCGAGCCCGAGGTAGCGCAAGGCTCGATGGACGGTGATGTGCGACTCGTCGCTGGCCACGACGTCGATCCCCGGGGACCCATGTAGTCCTTGGGTTTCGACGTCCCATCCCGCGCGGCGGAGCAGTTCGTGGCGCGCGGCGGCGAGCGCCGTGAAATTCGCCATCTGGCCGCCGGTGACGAAGGCGAAGCTCGCGTGCGCGGGGAGGCCGAGGAGCTCCAGGAGCCAACGCCCGGCGACTTCCTCGGCGACCGAGGCGCCGGGGCCCAGCACGTAGAGGCCGTGGTTCGCGTCCCACGTCGAGACGAGCCAGTCGGCGGCCAGCGCGACCGGGTGCACGCCGCCGATGACGAAGCCGAAAAAGCGCGGTCCAGCGCTCGCCGTGGCGGCAGGCCGGACCGTTGCGTCCAGGCCCTCGATCACGTCCAGAGCGGTTGCGCCGCGCTCCGGGATCGGCCCTCCCATCGTCTCGCGCAGCGCGGCGAGATCGACGTCGGCCGCGACCTTTCGATCCGGTAGCTCGTCGAGGAAGGCCAGGGCGCGGTTCAACGCATCGGTCAAGAGCGGCTTCATTTCGTGGGTGGGCCTCCCGCGGCGATCGCCCGCAGCTCCGTGAACCAGTTCAACACGACGTCGATGCGCGTCACGGCACGCTCGGGCTGCGCTTGCCGCACGCGAAGAAAGTGACGGCCGTCGGGAGAGACGTCGTACGCTGTGTTGGCGTTCAGGGACGCGCGGTACCGCCCCTGGTACAAGAGGCCGGGCGTGCCGGCCGAGAACCCGGACCCGTGGGAAACGTCCACGGCCATGAACTTGTCGGACGCGGCGTAGAACAGCTCTCGTCCGTCGTGCGACCAGCGCGGCGCCTCGCCACCGCCGACCGAAATTTGGCGGCGCGGACCGGGCCCCGGGAAGGGCTGGACGTAGATCTCGCTGCGCCCCGACTCGAACGATTGGAACGCCATCCATCGTCCGTCGGGAGAGACGTGGGCGTTCAAGCAGGATTTCTCCGAGAGCGGACGAGGCGTGCGGTCGCCGTCCAGCCGGAGCACCCAGATCATGTTCTCCGTCAGGGCCTGCCCGCCGCCCTCCGTGAAGATCAAGAATCGACCGTCGGGGGAGACCGACGTCGGCGTCTGGACGACGTCTTCCTTGGTGGTCAGCTGCTCCTCCGCACCCGTTCCGTCGGATGGCTTCCAATAAAGATTGCGATGCCCTTTCCGCGTGCCCCTGTAAATGATGTGCGAGCCGTCGGGGGTCCAGACCGGAGCTTGGCTGCTTCCGCCGCTCGTGACGAACGGTGAGAGAGTCTGGCGAGAGAAATCGTAGAGCCAGATTCCGATCGCGCTGTCCTGGATCTGGACGGCCGCCTGCCGGCCGTCGGGAGAGATCGCGACCGCCTCGTAGTCCCGCTCCGGAAGCGACAACGCCTCCGTGTTTCCTGCGCGGTCGACCCACACGATGCGCCGAGCGATGCGCTCCGGGCCTCCCGCCAGATAGGCCATCGTGCCGTTCGCCGAGATGGCGTAGTCCGAGACACCTTCGTTTTCGAGGCGCGGGGTTTCGGGAAGCGTGACCGGCACCACGCCGCCGAGGTCCGCTTCTCCCGGCCGCCACGGCATGGCGAACAGCCCGTCGAGGCGGCCATAGAGCAGGTAGTCCGGAGCGATGTACTGAGCGCCGTCTCCTCCGCGCAGGATCACCTTGCGATCTCCCGAGGCGAGGGACTGCGCGACGATCTGCCGCTCGTCGGTTCCGGGTCCGGTCCAGATCGTGTACAAGATCGTGCGATTGTCCGCGAGCACGTGGGGCCAGCGGTGGCTGACCTCGCCTGCTGCGCGGTCCGGCTTGCTGAGGGCCGTCACCGCTCCGCCCGACGCCGAGACCTTCATGATTCCCGAAACGTTGAGAGGGGCGAAATAGATCGTGTCGTCGGTCCCCCAGCACCCCCCGCGGGCATCGGGCGCATCGGCGACGGTCTGAAGCGCCGTCCCTCCCACGGTCACTTTCATGAGCTTGGCTCGAGCGAAGAACCCGATCCAACGCCCGTCCGGCGAAAAGAAAGGACTCCTCGCCGTCTCCGTGCCCGGAAGCGCCGACGGCTCCACGGCGTCGAGCTTGCGCACATAGAGCTGCGGAACGCCGTCGCCCCGCTTTCCGACGTAGACCACCGACCCGCCGTCGGGCGCGATCGCCAGCGGCCGCATGTTCGTTCCCGCCAGCTCGTCGTCGTCGGGAAGCGTGATGCTGAGGCGCGAGACGCGACCCGGCGGTTCGTCCGTCGACCTCGGCGACCACAAGCGCAGCACGCTCGCGGTGGCGACGACGGCCAGGGCGACGAGTCCGAGGGCGACGGGCCAACCGATCGAGCGCCTCTCCGAGGCCGGCAGCTCTTGCGCGGCGGGTGTTGAGATCAAGGACGAGCGCTCTTGAAGAAGGAACCGCACCACGGACATGTCGGACAGACGCTGCGCGCGGTCCTTGATGAGGCAGCGCTCCGTCAAAGTACGAATCGCCGCGGGCACCGAGGCGGGAAGCGCCTGCCAGTCGGGCTCTCCGCGAACGACGTGGGCCAGAATCTCGGTGACGTCCTCGCCGTCGAAGGCCCGCTTGCCCGCGAGCATCTCGTAGAGAAGACAGCCGAATCCCCACACGTCGCTGCGCCGGTCCGCGGGGCGTCCTTTCGCCTGCTCCGGGCTCATGTAGCCGGCGGTTCCGAGAATGAACCCCATCTGCGTCGCCGCCATCGTCATCGTCGGGGAGTGCGCCGTGGATCCCGCCGGCTCTCCCGAGCGCGATGCCTCCGCATCGAGGGATTTTCCCAGGCCAAAGTCGAGGACCTTGACCTGCCCTTCCGGCGTGACCATCACGTTCCCCGGCTTCAGGTCGCGATGGATGATCCCTTTCTCGTGCGCGGCGGCGAGCGCCTCCGCGATTTGCGTCGCGAGGGCGATCGCCTCCTCGACCGGCAGCGCTCCACCCGCCAGCAATCCGGAGAGCGTGCGCCCTTCGACCAGCTCGAGCACCAGGTACTTCGCCCCGCCGGCCTCCTCGAGCCCGTGGATCGTCGCGATGTTCGGGTGCTTGAGAGAGGCCAGGAGCTGGGCCTCGCGCTCGAACCGGATCCGCCTCTCGTTGTCCTGCGCGACGTCCGCGGGGAGCGCCTTGATCGCGACCTCGCGCCCGAGCCGCGCGTCCTTCGCCCGATAGACCTC
>CAZEII010000118.1:0-3839 GCA_964511835.1 uncultured Acidobacteriota bacterium
GACCTCTCCCATGCCGCCGGCACCGAGCGGCGCTTCGATCTCGTACGGGCCGAGTTTGGTTCCGGCGGCGAGGGACATTACGTCCGGGGATTATAGGATTAGCAAGCCGGCTGGTGGATAGATCCGTGGGACGACCGGCATACAGCCATCCGTTGTAGGGTTGACAACCTCGAGCATAACTGTTACTTTCTGTAACGTTAATATGTCTAACGCTCAGGGAGACCGCAAACACCTGACCCGCCTCGAGCATGCGGCCATGGAGTTCGTCTGGAGCCATCCGGACTGCACGGCCGATTCCTGCCGCGAGGGCCTTTCGCGCCGGCGCGCCCTCAAGGATTCGACCGTCCGCACCATCCTCCGCCGCCTCGAGGAAAAGGGCTACGTGACGCACACCATCCAGGGCCGAACGTTCCTCTATCGTGCCGCCGATACGAAGCGCGACGTCGCCGCCGGTCTCGTGACGCAGCTCGTCCACAAGTTCTGCGGCGGATCGATGGAAGAGCTGTTGGTCGGCCTGGTGGACAGCCAGGTCTTGAAGCCCGCCCAGCTGCGCCGACTGGCCGAGAAGATCGCGGCGCGCAAGGAGAAGAGATCATGAATCCCATCCTGTTCCTCGGTGCGTGGGCCGTTCGCTCCGCGATCGTCGTCATCGTCACAGCCACTGTGCTCGCCCTCCTGCGCGTTCGAAGCTCCTCGGTGCGCCTCGCCTCCTGGACCGCCGCGCTTTTCGTTTCTCTTCTGATCCCGGCGCTGGCGCCGATCCTCCCCGCGATCCGCGTCCCCACGGCATTCGCCGGTGGGTCGACCACCGCCCTCGCCGAGCGACCCTTGATTTCGCGGACAGCGGTGCCGTCCGAGCTCGACGCGGCCCCTCCTACTCCGGCCACCGCCGGCAGCAGGAATCCGGCCGCGCTGCAGTCTTGGCTCCTTGTGATCTACGGACTGGGATCCGGGTTGCTTCTGGCTCGCATCGTGACGGGTGTGGCGCTGACGCGGCGCATGCTCCGGCGGAGCACCTCCACCGGCCGAAGGGCCGACGGGGTGCCGATCCTCGAATCGCGCGACCTCACGGTGCCCGCAGTTCTGGGCGTTCGGCGGGTCTCGGTGGTGCTACCCGAAGGCTGGACGGAGTGGGAGCCAGCGAAGTTAGACGCTGTCCTCGCCCACGAGACCTCGCACGTCAGCCGCCACGATCCCGCCGTCCAGCTGCTCTCCGCAACGCATCGCGCGCTGCTGTGGTTCAGCCCCGCGAGCTGGTGGATGCATCGCAGCATCGTTCGGCTGGGGGAAGAGGCCAGCGACGATGCGGCGCTCGCGGTCTCCGGCGACCGCGCGTCCTATGCCGAGGTGCTTCTGCACTTCCTGCAGCGCGGAGGGAAGCGCTCCCATTGGGCGGGGCTGGCCATGGCGCGCTACGGGAGCACCCAGGAGCGTATTCATCGGATCCTGGACGGAACCCGTCAGTCGCGCACCGTGACGCGAGCCGGGTTGGCTGCGATCTTCGCGATCGCCGCGCCGGCCGCGTTCCTGGCAGCAGCGGTGAGCCCGACAAGTCCTGAGCCGCAGCGGCCCGCGCCTCTGTCGGCGCCCGTGCCGCCACCTCCCGCACGGTCGGCTTCGGGCCGCCGTCCCACCGCGTCCGTTCGCCATAAGTCCACGCCGCCCGCCGAGGCCTCGTCCGGCGCGTCTTCGACGAGCGGGCACCCGGCTGAAGCGGCGCAGGAGTCGGACGAAATCAAGCCGGCCGAAATCAATCGGTACCTCATCGTCGACGGCGACTCCATGAGCGGCTCATGGGACAGCAGCGACGAAACGCGCATGAGCGCTTGGCGCACGAAGTACGGCTCCAAGTTCGCCTGGTTCCGTCTTGGCGGCCAGGACTACTTCGTGACGGATGATCGGACGCTTGCCGACCTCCGGGAGGCCATGGCCCCGCAGAAGGAAGTGAATGAAAAGCAATCGGAGGTCAATCGGGCCCAAGCCGAGGTCAACCGACACCAGGCGGATGTCAACGGTCACCAGAGCGTCGTCAATCGCGCTCAGGCCGAGGTCTCCGAAGAGCAGCGATCGGTCAACGAGAGCGCGCACGCCGGAGTTACCGACTCAAACGCTCAGTCGCGCGTGAACGAGATGCAGTCCGAGGTGAACGCGCGGCAGAGCGTCGTCAACGAAGAGCAAAAAAAGATCAACGCCGAACAGCACGTGATCAACGGCCAGCAGGAGATCGTCAATCAGATCCAAGAGCGCGTCTCGAAGGAGATCCAGCACGCGCTCAACCGGATCCTCAAAGACGCCGTCCGCTCCGGCCTGGCGCGGAAAGCGGAGTAGTCTTCGCCTTCAGGCCTTCGTAGGTTGAGCCGTCCATTGGTCGCGCACCGCGTCCCTCGCCGCCGTCATCGCGCCGGTCACTCGGTTCTTGATGTCGCGGCTCTTCCGTGCCAGGCGGTGACGAGTCTCGTCGCCCGAGTAGGGGGCGTACAGCAGGGCGATGCCGGCTCCCAGAGCCGCTCCGACTGCGAACGCGGCCAGCAGGCCGCCCATCCGGGTTGAGTTGAGTTCAGTCATCGTGGGCCTCCTGTCGTCGTGATGGCTGCCAGATCGCCGACGTTGCGCACCGTTCGCCGGCAGTCGTCGAGAAGAAGATCGGCGCGACGTCTCATTTCTTCGACCAACCTCGCCGCCCTCATGACGCGACGCCGGATCTCGAAAGCGATCGGCACGACGCACGCCACCAGGGCGACGAACGAGAGTGCCGCGAGAACGAGGGCGAATTCCAGCCCGAAGGGCAACAAGGTCGATGTTCCGTCGGTGACCGTGATCATTGTGCCAACTCCTTTCCGACCCTCGAAGCTGCTCCCCGTGGCCTCGGGTCTCGAGCGTTCGAGTTGCCAGGAGCGTGCCAGTCGCGCGCATCGTCTTTCCATGCATTCCGGTGCTTGTTCTGTGTACGACTTACACCCCGCTCGCAAAGCCGGTTGCCTTCGCCAAGCTGTTCGTGACCCTCGGGTTATCGGTTCTCGATATTTCGCTTGACGATATTCGATAAGCTAGGTATTGATATTCGATAAATCCGAGGGACACGAAGCATGGCAGCGCCAGCCCGTTCCGCCGCACTTCCCACCGCGCACATCGTCCTGTGGATTCTCATCGTCCTGAACTGGGCGTCCGGCGCCGCGATCGCGACGCTCTTGGTCGCGATGCCCACCCGGCGATGGATCATGAGCGCGCTCGATCTGTCTCCTTCGCCCGAGGCCGACCGGATCATCGCGGGCTTGAACGTCATCGCGGTGGTCGGCCTCGTCGCGATTCCATTGAACTACCTGGTCCTCAAGCGGCTGTTGGAGATCGTCGCGACGGTTCGCGAGGGCGACCCGTTCGTCGCCGCGAACGCCTCTCGTTTGCGCATGATCGCCTGGACGCTGCTCGCGCTTCAGGTGCTCGGGCTCGCCGTCAGCGCGATCGCGCACGCGGTTTCGACGCCGGCGCATCCCGTCCAGATCCACGGCTTTTCGATCAACGGCTGGCTCGCCGTGCTCCTCGCGTTCCTGCTGGCCCACGTCTTCGCCGAGGGGACGCGCATGCGCGACGACCTCGAAGGGACGGTCTGACGTGGCCATCGCCGTCAAGCTCGACGACGTCCTTCACGATCGGCGGATGACGCTGACCGAGCTCGCCGATCGGATCGGGATGACGCTGGCCAACCTCTCGATCCTCAAGACCGGCAAGGCGCGCGCGATTCGCTTCTCGACGCTCGAGGCGGTCTGCGAAGCGCTCTCGTGCCAGCCCGGCGACCTGCTCCGGTTCGAGCCGGAGGGGGCGGAGCCAGGGCCAGCCGCAGC
>CAZEII010000119.1:0-3459 GCA_964511835.1 uncultured Acidobacteriota bacterium
GGCGTGAGTTCCGATCCAAAGGTCGCCTCCCTCGGATTCGGCAAGCGCATCGACGGCGGAGTCCGGCAGTCCGTCCGCGCGGGTGAAGTTCCGGAACGTGCGCCCGTCGAACCGTGAGAGGCCGTCCTCGGTTGCGATCCACAGGAACCCGCGCGAATCCTGGAGCGCCTGGTTGACCTGATTGCTCGCGAGGCCGTCGGCCGCCGTGTAGGCGCGGAGCGCGAGGCGCTCGGCGCGGCAAGGTCGCGACAGCAGCACACAGACCAGGATGCCCACGGTGGCCGCAAGGTTGTTGGCTCTTTTGAGATCCGCACGCGCCTGCGCGGCCTGCCGGTGAGGAGAATCTCGCGTTGCGCGCACAAAACCTCTGCGGTCCTCGGCGGCCGCCTATCGGGCATTGCACCGGCTTGCCGGCCGGTGACTCGAGACCAGATCGTTGCGGAAAAGGCTCGTCGAATCAATGGGTTGATCGGGTGGATGCCCGAGCCCCCAACAACCTTGCGGCCACCGTGGGCGTATCACCCCCCGAAGAATCGGGAATCTTCCGCCGCCGCTGCTAACAAAACCGGGCGGGCGGTGTCCCTATGATCCGGAGGGATCCGTTGGAGCCGACCGACCACGAGCTGCTCTCGGAGATCGGGTCCGGCTCCGACCTCGCCTTCGACCGTTTGATGCGACGCTACCGCCGGCTCGTCTACCGGGTGGCGTACGGCTTCAGCGGCGACCGGGAGAGCGCCTTGGACGTCGTGCAGGAGACTTTTCTCAAGGTTCACAACCGGCTCGGGACTTTCCGGGGCGAGGGCGAGCTGAGGAACTGGGTGGTGCGGATCGCGGCGAACGAGGCGATGAACTGGAATCGATCCTCGTCGCGCTTCGAGACGACCGGGCTCGACGAGTCGGTGTTCCTCCGCCCCGACCCTCAAGAAGAGAACGACGTCGCGGAGCGCGCCACGGCCCAGCGGGCGCTCGAGCACTCGCTCGCCGCGCTCGCCCCCCGACAGCGGCTCGCGATCGTGCTCCGCTACTTCGGCGAGCGCTCCACGCGCGAGATCGCATCAACGCTGGAATGCAGCGAGGGAACCGCTCGCAACGTGCTGTTCCGCGGCCTCGCGAAGCTGCGCTCGATGATGACCGCATCCGAGGAGTCACTACGGTGAGCGAATGTCGACGATTCGAAGCGATGGTCGGAAGCCTCGCCGCATCCCAACTCGACCCGCAGTCCCTGCCGCCTCTTCTCGCGCACACCAAGAGCTGCGAGGACTGCCGGCGGCTGCTGGCGATTCACGGCGACCTCGCCGCGGCCGGGGCGAGGGTCCCGGAGCCGGAGGAGACCGAGCTCGACCTTCGTCAACAGCGGGTGCTGAGCGAGATCAAGGGTCGGCGGGCCCGCCGCCCCCTCCGCCTCGCCGCGATCGCGGCGGGCGTCGTCTTGCCGTTCTTGGGCGGCTTGCTGGCGGGCCGCGCGCTCGCCGGACGCCCGGGCAGCCCCGTATCGTCCCCGCGACTGATCGATGCGCTCCACGCCGAAGCAGCGTCGAACCGCGGCCTCGGAGACGTCGAGGACTCGCCGTTCAGCTACTCGAACGTGTCGTTCCGCAGAATCGCCGGGGACCGGGTCGAGCTCGACTTCGACGTGACCACCCACCTGGCGACCGTCGAGTCCCCACGCTCCCCGCTCGTCCGCGAGATCCTCGCACAATCGCTCCTGAACCCGTCGAGCGTCGGCGAGCGCCTGAAGGCCGTGTCGCTCGCCGCGGGAGAGGTCGACCCGAAGCTGCAGCAAGCGATCGTCTTCGCCTTGCGCCGTGACGAAAGCGTCGCCGTCAGACTCGCGGCGCTGGGCGTCCTCGCCGGCCGCCCGGACGACGAGGACGCGCAATTGGCGTTGATGGCCGCGCTCCGTGACGACCCGTCGGTCCAAGTCCGGCTCGCGGCTCTCGAATCGCTCGCATCCCATCGCGTCGACCACCGCCGGATCCGCGAGGCGATCCGGGAGCCGGAACGACCGGGCGGCGAGGCGCTCATGGTGCGCCTCGCCGAGCTGGAAAGAAAACCTTGATGGAGGATCCGAGATGATCAGAGGAACGCTCATCGCCGTTTTGATCGTCGCCGGCGCCGTCGCGCAGGTCGCCGCAGCCGAGCCGCAATCCGGAACCCGCGAGTTCAAGGCCGCCGCGGGCGGCAAGCTGACGCTGGATCTCGAGTCGGGAGGGAGCGTGAAGATCGCGGGCACCGGAGGCTCGTCGGTGGTCGTGACCTACAAGCTCTCCTGCACTCCCGGCTGCGAGATCAACTTCGAGCCGAGCGGGAGCGACGTGAAAGTCGCGACCCGCTTCGAGCGGTCGTCGTCACACCAGAACGCGGACGTCGACCTCGACATCCGCGTTCCCAGCCGTTTCGACGTCGCGCTCGACTCGATGGGAGGGGGCCTCTCGATCGACGGCGTGACGGGGACGTTCACCGGCGAGACGAAGGGAGGCGAGATCACGCTCCACGCCGTCGAGGGTGACGCCAAGCTCAAGACCATGGGCGGCGCCATCAGCGTCACCGACTCGACTCTCGACGGATCGCTCCATACGATGGGGGGTCGCGTCACGATCGAGAACGTCGTGGGCGACGTCAAGGGCAGCTCCATGGGCGGGGACGTCCGATACAAGAACGTCCGCCGGAAGGACGGCAACGTCGCCTCCCCTCCCCGCAACGACGGCTCCGCGTTGTCCGACATCACGCCGGATACGGTGCAGATATCGACCATGGGAGGAGAGATCCGGACGGAGGACGCCCCGGAGGGCGCCGACGTGATGACCATGGGAGGCGACATCGAGATTAAGAACGCCCGGCGGTTCGTGCGGGCCAAGACGATGGGCGGAGACATCGCGGTCGACTCGATCGACGGGTGGGTTCAGGCGACGACCATGGGCGGCAATGTCGACGTCACCGTGACGGGCGCGGGTGGTGACGTGACGCTCACCTCGATGGGCGGAAACATCGTCCTTCACGTACCCAAGGGATTCGGCATGAAGCTCGACCTCGAGATCGCCTTCACGAAGAACAGCCGGAAAGAGTACGAGATCGTCGCGCCCGGCGGAACGCCGCCGACCGTCAGCCCCGACTGGGACTACGGCCGGGGCAGCCCGCGGAAGTACATCCGGAAATCGGGCTCGGTCAACGGCGGCGGCCACGCGGTCACCGTCAAGACCGTCAATGGCGACATCACGGTGACCGAGGGCAGCTAGGCGAGCCGGGTCCCGGCAGCTACTTCCTCAATCCAAACGTGACGACCCGGATACCCACACCGTCGTGAAGATCGATGCCGAGGTTCCAGGTGCCCTCGGTCAAGCCCTTGGTCCCGAGGTTGAAGATGTATTGATCGTCCGAAGCGCTGTACCGGAACAACGTCCCGGTATCCGCCGTCGAGGTGGACGTGGCCTCGTTCACCGGGCCTTCGGAGTTGGTCAC
>CAZEII010000120.1:0-3247 GCA_964511835.1 uncultured Acidobacteriota bacterium
CATAACCCTCGTAAACCACGGTCGCTGCCCGTAACCCTCGTAATGCGAAAAGGCAACGAGTCAACAAAACGTTGAGCTGTCGCCACCGATTTCACGACTTAAAATCCCCTTCCCGCAAGGGAGTGCTGGTTCGAGTCCAGCCTCCGGCACCACGTCGAGCTCACGCCGGTGCGAACCCCAGCCTGCGCAGGAGCGCCGTGAATCGCGCGTCGGAGCGGAACGGATCGAAGCCGGGCAAGCCGGTGTAGCAGAGGAGGCCTTGATGCTCCTCTTCGGCCCGCGAAAGGACGTCGAACGCGTCGTCGATCATCGCGAGCGCACCCAGGACCCACGCCTCCGTAACGGCGGTCGGTGCGCCCGCCGGTCGCGCTCGTAGTTCGGCGAGAATCGCGCGGGCCTCGTCATCGCGGCCCGCCACCGCGAGCGCCCAGCCGAGGGTGCCGAGAAAGTAGGGCGCGCGGTACGAAACGAAGACGCCGCGCTCGCCGGCCCGGATGCCTTCCTCGAATCGTCCCAGAGCGATGTTCGCCATGCATGACGAGGCGATTGCCGAAGCGTCGTCCTTCTGGAAGGTGAGGGCGTCGTCGATCTCGCGCAGCGCTTCCTCCGGCTTCCCGCAGAGAAGCAGTCCCCAACCGGCGAGCATGTAAGGAAACGACGCGAGAGGATCGGCTTCCTTGGCACGCTTGAAGAGCGAGAGCGCCTCGGCAAGACGCCGGCGCCCGCACAGCGTGACGGCGAACGAGCCCAGGGCGAGGACGTGATCGTGTTGAAGCTCGATCGCGCGGCGCCAAGCCTTCTCCATCGCGTCCCAGTCGCGCTCGAGGAACGCCGCGAACGCTTCGACGTGAAGGCCGTCCGCCGATTCTCCCTGCAACTCCCTCGCGGTGGCCAGCATCTTCCTCGCGGCCGTGCATGCCGCGCGCGGCTGGATCATGCCCATGTGGGCGGAGAGCACGGTGATCTCCGCGAGACCGGTCCACGAGGGCGCGTGAGCGGGATCGAGGCGGACGGCCTCCTCGAAGGCTCGAACGGCTCCGGCGAAGTCCTCGATTCCGCGGAGGTGCCGACCCTTGAGATAGCTACGGTACGCATCCAGGTTCACCGCTTGCGGCCGGGCTTGGATCGTTCGAGCGGCAGGGGATAGCCGCGCCTTCACCGCCGCGACCACGCCAGCGGAAATCTCGTCCTGGATCGCGAACACGTCGACAGCCTCCCTATCGAACCGCTCCGACCAGAGCTGATAGCCGGTCGCAACGTCGGTGAGCCGGGCGGTGACGCGCAGCCGCCCGCTCGCCGTCCGCACGCTGCCTTCGAGCACGTGACCGACCGACAGCGCGCGGGCGATCGCGACGAGGTCGTCGCCGCTCCTTCCCGCACGGAACGCCGATGTTCGGGACGCGACGCGAAATCCGTCGATGCCCATCAGCGCATTCATGATCTCCTCGGCCATCCCTTCGCAGAGGTCCTCCTGGTCCTTCGCGGCGCTCATGTCGGAAAACGGCAGGACCGCAATCGACAGCTGGGCCTCCCGCACAGCCACCCGTTGCTTGTCTTCCTCACGCGCCTCGAGTTTCCTGGGTCGTGTCGGGTTGCCGATGTCCTCGGAGTAAAGATTGACGATCGCGATGCGCACGCCGTGCTTGACCTCGCATTCGCCCAGGTCGTGCAGCAGCGGCTGCCACTGCCTGTAATGCGCGAGATCGTCGGCGACCCGGCTCGACAACAGGATGTGGCCCGCGTCGCCGCAGTCCATGACGCGCTGCGCGAGGTTGATACCCGCTCCCGTGACGTTCGCCCGCTCGTTCACGTCGCGGACCTCGTTGATCGGTCCGCTGTGGATCCCCATCCGGACGAGCAGCTCGGTGAGTTTGATCGCGCGGCTCAGCTCGACAGCGCATCGGACGGGAGCTTCTGCGGTGCTGCGGAACACGAGCGCCATGCCGTCGCCGGTGGGGAGCCGAATCAGCTTCCCCTCCGCTTCCGCGGCGCGGACGTGCTCCGAACCGCGGACCATTCCGTTGAGGTGCTCCAGGACCTCGCTCTGCTCGTTGATGAGCAGCTTCGAGTAGCCCACGATGTCGAGGAAGAGAACATGCCCGATCTCGAGGGGCAGGTCGCGATCCCGTTCAGTGGGCATGAGAGGCCGCCGGGGCGCCGGAGTGGTGCACGCCCGCGATTCTACGGGCAGGAGTCCTTCGCATTGGCCTGCTCCCGAAAATAAGGGAGCGGGTCGACGCTTCGAGAATTGCGATTCCGGCGTCTGAACCTAAGCGGTCACGCAACAGTGTTCTCGACCTGAGGGCGCCAAGATCCAAGAACGAATTGACGTCATAAACAGCCGGTCTTTATTGACAAAACGGGGCACTACCGTCTTTGGCAGGTGCGCCGGCCAGTCTTGAACAGCTTCAGGGATGCTCGGGGTCGCCGAACAGCTATCTCTCGAGCGCGGTGCGGTCCCAGCCACCGAGCCGCGCCGCGGCCTCGTAGGTGCTCTGGAAAAAATCGAGGACGAGCTGGTCCGGTGAGTGCGACCGCCGCACCGCTTCGTAGGGGAGAATCCATTCGCGTAGGGTCAAGTGATACGACGCCTCGTCCAGACGGATATCCGCGTGCGGGCACCCCACCGGCTCGGGGTAGGCATAGGCGTAGAACGCCGGCTCGCGCAACGGGCCGCCGCCGTTGCCGGGCCACCATCCGGCGCTGATGCATTCGTGCGAGTACGCCTCGCGCGTCACCCGGTCGGGCAGATTGGGGATGCCCCCGGGGTGGGGTGGCGCCGGGCGTCCGTTGAAGCGCGTGCACGCCAGATCGAACGAACCCCACCAGAAGTGAACCGGGCTGCACTTGCCGATGAACCGGCTGCGGAACTCCTTCAGCACGCGATCGGCCTGGACGAGCGCGTGCCGGAAGCGTCCAATCGCGTTGACGTCGTATGAGGCATGCACCGTGTCGTTGTCGAACCGGATCGAGTTCGAGACTTCGTTGGGCCACGGGTGGCGAATCTGCGCCGGGACGCGGACCGAGCGCAGCGTGTCGAGGTAGCGGTGGTAGAAGTCCGCCACAGTCTGCGGCTCGAGCGGCAGCGTCGCCTGACGGCCGTCGCTGGTGCGGACGACGAGCTGGTGCTCGATGAAATCGAACTCGACTTCGAACGTCCGATCTTCGTAAGGCACCGGAGAGGTGGACAGGCCGCGCGGCGTGACGTAGAGCGCTGACTGCCACCAGTGGTTCTGCATGGGCGCCA
>CAZEII010000121.1:0-3246 GCA_964511835.1 uncultured Acidobacteriota bacterium
AGCGCAACCAGCCTATTGTAGACGCGTGACGAGCGCCGACCGATTTCCTGCGAAGCTCTCGCAGACGTTTCGGGCGGCGAGCCTGGCGGTCGGACTGCTTCTCCGCGCCGGGGCGGCGCCGGCCGGCGAGCAAGGAACTCTGACCGTTCGCGTGCGGAACGGATCTGCGCCGATCCCCGGAGCCGAAGTTGCCGTCGGGGGCTCGACGTCGGTGAGTGACGCGCAGGGGAGCGTGACGCTCGGCGTTTCCGAAGGCGAGCAGACCATTTCGGTCAGCCGGCTTGGATTCCTTTCGGCGACGGTACGAGCGGACGTTCGGGGTGGACAGGAGACGATCGTTGTCGTGCAGTTGAGCCCGCTGCAGATGCCGACTGAAGTGGTCACGGTGCTCGGGTCCAGAAGCGGCCGGATCGTCGAGGATCAGCCCGTGCGGGTCGAGACCGTGCCCGAAGATGAGATCGAAGAGAACCTGACCGTGGCGCCGGGGAATGTCTCCAGCCTACTCAACGAGCTGCCGGGCGTGCACGTTCAAGCCGGATCCTCCTCGCTGGGCGGCGCGAGCCTGCGACTGCAGGGACTGACTGGCCGCTACACGCAGATCCTCGCCGACGAGCTTCCCTTGTTCGGTGACCAGCCGGACGTCTTCAGCGTGCTCCAAGTCCCACCGCTCGACCTGGCGCACGTCGAGCTCATCAAGGGAGCCGCCTCCGCGCTGTACGGCGGATCGGCGCTGGGCGGCGTCGTGGACCTGATCTCCCGCAGGCCCCCAGCGGAGCCCGAAGCCCTCGTCAGCGTGACCTCTCTCGGCGGCGCGGACGCCGTGGGCTTCGTGCCGATCCCGCTCGGGAGTCAATGGGGGATGACCAACATCGGTGGCGTTCACTACCAGGGGCGGAAGGACATCAATGGTGACGGCTGGACGGATGCGCCGGGTTACCGACGGGGCGAGCTCCGACCCCGCTTCTTCTGGAATAGCGGTACCGGCGATTCCCTGTTCCTGACGGCGGGGTACACCGCAGAGGACCGGGACGGCGGAACGACCGACGGTGGGATGACGCCGGCCGGCGAGCCATTTGCGCAGAGCCTCGACACTCGCCGGGCGGACCTTGGCCTCGTCGAGAGATTCTTGGTCTGGACGGATCGTCTCGTCGTTGTCCGCGGCTCGTTCACGGACACGAGACACGAGCTCGAGTTCGGCTTGAGCCGGCAGCGCGACGAGGGGCGGTTCGGTTTCCTCGAGGTGAGTCTGAGCGGGACGGACCGCGGCCATACGTGGATCGTCGGGACAGCCGCCGAGCGGGACGTGTTCCGGGTCCGAGACCTCGACGGATTCGATTACGCCTACACCGTTCCCGGTCTTTTCCTTCAGGACGAGATCGCCCCGACGCGATGGTTTTCCCTTTCGGCCAGCGGCCGCGCGGACTTCCACTCCGCATTCGGGACGTTTCTAGACGCGCGAGTCTCAGCGCTTTTTCGACCAGGGAGAGGATGGATCGTCCGGTTGTCCGCCGGTACGGGCCATGCGGCGCCTGTGCCGAGAACCGAGAAAACAGACATCGTGGGACTTTCGCGAGTGCTCCCGTTTCTCGGTGTCGAACCCGAGCATGCAGGGGGTGCTCTCCTCGACGTCGGATGGACCGGCGGAGCTTGGGAAGTGGACGGGACGCTTTTCGCATCGGAGGTGCGTCGTCCTCTGATCCTTCGTGACTTTTCCCCGCAGCCCGGAATGCTCGAGTTCGTCAACGCGCAGACGTCCACGAGGACTTACGGCGGCGAGTTCTTGGCCCGATACCATCGTGGCTTTCTGCAGGCGATCGCCAGCACCACCTACGTGCATTCGGTGGGCGAGGATTCGACGAGTACAGTCCGACGGGACATTCCGTTGACGCCCTGGTATACCGCGGAGCTGGCCGGCATCTGGGAGAAGGAAAGGCGCGGCCGATTCGGCATCGAGTTGTCCTACACGGGCCGGCAGCGCCTCGAGGATGATCCGTACCGAGACGTCAGCCAGGCCTACGTGACGGTCAACGCCCTCGGGGAGATTCGATTCGGCGAGACCAGCTTGTTCGTCAACGCGATCAATCTGACTGACGTGCGCCAGTCTGGCTTCGATCCGCTCGTCCGCCCGACCCAGGCACCCGACGGAAGTTGGACGACCGACCCATGGGCCCCTATCGAGGGTCGAACGTTCAACGTCGGCGCGAGATGGGAGTTCTGATCGGTAGACCGGGGGCAGCGAATCCCGAGGTACCGGTTTGATCGCTGCGAAGCACCAGCGTAGCATTCACCGTCGGAACTTAACCCAAGGAGGGAATCCCATGAAGAAACTGTGCTCGGCCTGCGTCGTCGCGCTCACCGTTTTCGCCATCGTCGCCGGGGGCTTCGCGCTGCTCACGGCCACCGCGACGCCTGTGATGGCAAAGTGCGGAATCTGTCCGCAAATCTGCATCGGGGTCACGTGCGACAACGGGCACACCTACTGCAACTCTTGCATCGCGGCCTGCGCCGGTGCGAAAAACTGCGTGGTGACCGGATTCGGATCGTAACGATCGCCTAGCGTCAGCGCCTAGTTGTCCGCTAGTTTCTTGGCGGCCCTAATCGCCGCCTCAAACCCCTTCTTCTCCTTCACCGCCCTCACTCGCGCCTTCTGCCGCGGCTTGAGCTGGCGCATCGCGGTCATGTACCGACCCTGAAGCTTCAGCTGGGCGCGGCGCTTCGGGCTGAGGCGCTGGTGGCGGCGGCGCGCTGGCGACGCCTTCGCCTGGGCGGCACGTTCAGCGCGACGCACGCGACGGGCCAACCCCGCGAGCTGCTTCTCGATGTCTGCAAACGCGCGCTCGATGGCGCGGAGGCTGTTCTTCATTGTGGGGCGGGGTGGCACGAGGAACCCTCCGAGGGGGCGAGGAGAGTAACATGTGCAGTGACCCCTCGCGGCATTCGGAGAGTGCCTGCACACGTCGTGCGGACCGCTCTCTAAGTTCCCCAAGTTTGCTGCGGGGGGCCGTAGGCGCGACCGAGCTACGCTGCCGCGGCGGGGGTGGCAAGCCGAGCCTCCATACGGGTCATCTGTTTCTGTGTGCTCGCGCGGCGATCGCCGATCTGTCCATGCCGATCGCTCCGTGCGACACTCCCCCGGTGTGCGCCCGATTCACGCTGATGATGCCGTGGGCCGATCTGGTTCGTCTCCTCGGTGGCGATGTGCGCGCCCAGGTTCACGGGAAGGCAAGCTGGAACGTCGCTCCAACG
>CAZEII010000122.1:0-3245 GCA_964511835.1 uncultured Acidobacteriota bacterium
CTCGACCGCTTCGCCCGGCGCGATCGCGGCGCGAACGGCGAACAGCGCGAGCGGGAGCGCGGCCAGCAGCCACGCCCACGCGCGCGCCGCTGCCCCGCGGGGAGGCGCGGCCACGGAGGCGACGAGGATGAGCAGAGCGACGGCCGCCATCCCGGTTCCGCGAACCTCGGGCGGTGCGACGACGCAAAGAGCGAGCACCGCGAAGAGCGCGAGGCCGGCGGGGCCCAAGAGCGACTGTCTCACGCGCTAAAGAATGTTAGTCCGCGGTGCTCACTTGTCCAAGCCGCTTTTCGATCCGGGCGATCATCCCCTTCGGCCGCTGCGAAGCCGGGAGGGTCGCGGCGAACGCGACCGCTTCCTGGAGCGTGGTCTTCATCGCCGCGGTGTCCCCCTTCTTCTCGAGGATCTTCGCGCGCGCGTCGAGAACGGTCAGCGTGCGCGGCCCGTAGACCTTGGAGAGCGCGAGGTCGGAGGCGCGGAGCGCCTCGTCGTACCGGCCCATCTCCCTGAGGACGATCGCGAGGCGCGCCGGCGGGTTGTAGTCGGCGGGGAGATCGCGCTGGGACGCTTGAATCGGCGCGAGCGCACGCTCCGGCGTCCCCGCTCGTCGCGAGGCATCGACGCGGTAGCCGTCGAGCGCGGCGCGAGCCTCGGCGGACGGGGCCGCCTTCGCCTGCTCGTCCAGCCAGTCCATCCACTGCGCCGCCGCGGCCTTCGCCCCGGCCTCGTCCTTCTGCCGCTCGCGCGCGTCGACGAGCGTGCCGTAGAGCCCCGAGCGGTCGTCGTCGAGCAGCCCGTCGTAGTGCACCGCCTCGCGCACGGCCGCTTCGAGCTTGTCGATCGCCGCCTTCCGGTTCGGAGCGTCCTCGGCCATCGAGAGCGCGCAATCGAGGCCCGTGCCGGCGACGTTCGCCTTCACGCCGACATTTTCGACGCCCGGAAGAAGCGCGAGCGCGCGATCCGCGCACTCGACGTTCTTGTTCGCCATGGACAGCGCCACGACCTCCGCGTCCGGAGAGGACGGCTGCGTGGAAGACCCGGGATTGCGGTAGGCGTGCTCGGCCTCGTCGAACCGGCGCACGAGCTCGCCGGCATCGACCGCGCCGATCCACTGATAGGCGATCGCCTTGGATTTGCCGTCGATCACGTCGAAGGTCGGGACCGCCTGAAAGGGGTAGCGCTCGAGGAACGGGGCGTTCTTGGCATCTTCCGTGTCGATCGAGAGCCAGACGAACCGCCCGGCCTGCTTCGCGAGCGCCGCGTCCCTGAAGACTGTGGCGCGCATGAAGCGGCAGGTATGTCACCAGGGGGCCCAGACCTCGACGAACAGCGGTAAATTCGACTCGCGCGCCTTGTCGAGGGCGCGGGAAAAGTCGTTCTCGATGAACGGCAAGACGATGCCGCCGCTGCGTTGCGTCCCATTCGCCTTCGAGCCGCAAGCCACGCCGCACGCGACGAGAGCCATCGCGAGCGCAGGTGCAACGATTTGGAGCCTCCCGGCCAATTCCCACCCCCGAAACGGATCGAGAATAACACCGTTCCGGATGGACGAGCGCCTCCCGGTCGGACTAAGCTCGGCGCCGATCGTGGGCTGGGCCACGCGTCGAACATGAAGAGAGGAGATAGACCATGAGCCGGATCCGCGCGTTCCTGTCAGGGAAGGTTGCCATCGCCACGATGATCGTTCTCGTCGCGGTCGCGATTTACGTGGTGAGCCTGCCGAAGTCCGATGCCGGCGGCGGGTACGTCTGCTCGTACTATTCGGATGCGACGTACAAGAAGGTCGTCGGCGCGAGAGGGTCGGGCTGCTGCGGCGAGCCGATCAGCTGGGGCGTCGTGACGGCCTACAAGCGGTGCCAAGTTCTGATCTGCACCGACCAGATCTGTCCTCAATAGCTCGTTCGGGGCGGCGGCCGAACGGTCGCCGTCCCGCACCCTTCCCTCAGCGGACCGGGCCGCCACGCCCGGCGTTGTCCTTGGATCGCTGGTGGAGCCAAGCTCCCAGGGCGGCGAGCCCGCCGACGACGACGATGGCCCGCATCACCCGGAACAGCGCGATCAGCCACGCGATCCCGATGCCCAGAGCCGCCCACTGGACCCACCAGCGGCCCGGAGTCGTCATCCAGTTGATGATGACCAGGAGCACGAGGATGAACGGCGCCGTGAAGAGGAATTTGAGGGATCGAAGCGTTCTGACCATGGGGAGCTCCCTTCAAACGAGCCCATATTGGCGCAGCATCGCCCGATCCGACAAGAGCGCCCCGGCCGCCCCCTGGGCGACGATCACGCCGCGGTCGAGAATCACGGCGCGGGCGCATACCGCCGCGACGAAATCGAGATCGTGCGAGGCGACGACTTGGGTCGCCGAAAGGCCGCAGAGCGTCGCGGCGAGCTCGCGCCGGCCCCGCGGGTCGAGCCCGCTCGAGGGCTCGTCGAGCAGCAGGAGGCCCGGGCGGGAGGCGAGAACGCCGGCGAGGCAGACCCGCCGTTTCTCTCCCGCCGAAAGGTGATGCGGCGGACGGGATCCGAATCCGGCGAGGCCGACGACCGCCAGCGCCTCGCCGACCGTCGCCCCAACCTCCGCAGCGGGCCAGCCCCGCGCGCGCGGCCCGTAGGCCACATCCTCATCGACCGTGAGCCCGATGAGCTGATCGTCCGGATCCTGGAACACGACTCCGACCCGCTCGCGCACGCTTCCAATCGTCTTGTCGGAGACGGCGATGCCGTCGATCGTCACCTGCGAGACGGCGTCATGACGGTGCGGTCGGTCGTCGTGGGCGTGGCGGTGAAGGTACTGCTGCCGCTCGGGGAGCAGGGCCGCGAGGTGGAGCAACAGCGTCGTCTTTCCCGCGCCGTTCGGTCCCAGGAGCGCGACGCGCTCTCCGGCCGCGACCGCCAGCCGGACGTCGCCCAGAGCCGGCACGCCGTCGGGGTAGTGGTATCCGGGCGCGGTCAGCTCCACGGACACCGCGCGGACCGGAGCGCTCACGAGGGTCCCGCGCTTCGCGCGCGGCGCGCCCGCTCCAAGCCTTCGGCGCGCTCGAGCGAACGGAGGAGGAGTGCGGCGACGGTGCGGCCGAACCCGCGGAGCGTCTCGACCGGCGCCACCGCGAGCGCGGACCAGGGTGCGCGCCCGGTCCCGCGCGCTGATCTCGCCCGCAGCATGCTCGCCGCCTGCCGCGCGATCGCCCGGAGGGAGACCAGCGTCGCATGCACGACGTCGACGAACCGACCGGGCACGCGCA
>CAZEII010000123.1:0-3226 GCA_964511835.1 uncultured Acidobacteriota bacterium
ATGAGTAGGAGACCGTTTCGTCGAGGAGCCGGTTGTATCTCAGGTGGTCCCACATGCACAGCAGAGCGATATCGAGGTACGAGAACTCCACAGCAGGCCAGATCGACCCGCCGTTTCGTTCGAGCCAGGCGAGGCCATGCTCGATGACCTCACGGTATCTCCTGAAGTAGAGCCCGCCTGCATGGTCGGAGAGGCCGCTTCTCTTGGACAGGATCAGCTCGACGTCGGCGCCCATGATCGCCGAGACGATCGATAGAGCGTTCCGCTGGGCGGTGGTCATGGAGAAGAACGCGAACCGGTCGCTGCCGCGGTCGTAGGCTTCGAGCAAATACCGGACGATCTGGTCGGATTCGACCACCCAATGCGAACCATCCCGGAGCACGGGAACGCGCAGAATCGGGTTCCCGCCGAAGTCCGCGGGGTCGTCGGACAGGAGATTCGGCACGTACGATTCTTCGCACGCGAGACCGATCTCCCTCAGGACGATTCGGACCTTTCGGGAGAAGTGCGAGAGCGGCGTCAGGTAGAGCACACGAGCCGTCACGTCCGCAGTCATCGACTGACCCTCACCTGACCGACCTTAGCGCGACCGGGATGCCGAATGCAAAGGTAGCGAGCATACCCGCCTACTCTTCGAGCGGGCTCGAGCGTCTCCCGGCACGAGGGTGACGACGACTGTCCGTAGGTTGCACTGAAGCGCGGGAGCCTCTTCAAACGAAAAGAGCGATAGCGCGCGACTTCCGTTGCCAAGGCTCGGAACCTAGGACTCGCCCCGCAGCTCGCGCCGCACCGCATCTTCGAACTCGTGCGCGAGCGCCTCGTCGTGCGGGTCGTGCGGGCGGTGCGGAATCAGTCCTGCGATCGCGAGGACGTGCGCGATCTCGTGCGCAAGAAGCGCTCCCGCCTCGGCGCGCGAGAGCGCCGGCGGGAGCATCACGCTTCCGTCGACGCGAATCTCCGGCCCGCGGCGCACCGTCAGATCCGTGTGCGCGCGGATCGAGCTGGGCTGGGGCCGCTGAGACACCGACAGGTGGGAGCCTTCCAGCATCTCCACGGCGTCGAGCAACCCGCGCAGCGTCACGGAGCGGTCGTAGGCCCAGGAGAGCACCGGAGCGAGACCCCTCACCGGCTCGAGCACCTGGGTCCGGTTGGCATCAGACGGGGCGGGGGGCGTTCCCGCGGCGACCGACCCGGTGAGAAACACGAAGAGAACTGCGAGAGGTGCATGCGGGCGTCGCATGCTCGCAAGCTGACCAGGATGAGGCGCTCACCGGTCTGCTCTACGTCTCGGCTTCGCCTCAAACGTTCCTCATCTTGTAACTGGTGAGCCGATGCGAGTTCCGCGGAGATCTCCCCCGCCCGTTTGTTGCCGCCTCCGCGAACCGGCCGGTAGAATCGTCTCCTCCATCGAGGGGATCATGCAAGACAGCGTAGGAGATGGGGGACGGGTCATCCGGTTCGGGGTGTTCGAGGCGGACCTCGATTCGGGCGAGCTGCGGCGCCGCGGCGCCCGGGTGCGCCTGCAGGAGCGCCCGTTCCGCATCCTCGTGACGCTGCTGTCACGCCCGAACGAGGTCGTGACCCGGCAGCAGCTGCGCGAGATGCTCTGGGCCGCGGACACGTTCGTCGACTTCGATCACGGACTCGACGCCGCCGTGAACAAGCTGCGGGAGGCGCTCGGCGACTCGGCCGCCAACCCGCGCTTCATCGAGACGCTTCCCCGCCGCGGATACCGGTTCCTCGCCCCTCCGAACGCCGCATCGGTCATCCCCCCGATCGAGGACCGCCGCCGCCGGCTCGCGGTCCTCCCGTTCGCCAACGCAACCGCCGATCCCGCGAATGAGCCGTTCTGCGAGGGCCTCACGCAGGAGATGATCATCCGGCTCGGCAGTCTGCTGCGGAACAGCGTCGGCGTGATCGCGTCGAACTCGGTCGCGCGGTACCGGGACCAAGACCGGAGCGCCGATCGCGTCGGGCGGGAGCTCGGCGTCGACTGGGTGCTCGACGGCACGCTCCGGCGCGTGAACGGCCGCGTCCGCATCGGCGCGCAGCTCGTGGAGGTCGCCGGCCGGACGCTGCTCTGGGCCGACACCTGGGAAGGGGACGCGACCGACGAGTTCACGCTCCAGCGCGAGATCGCCATCCAAGCCGCGGGATCGCTCGCCCGCGAGGTCCTTCCGCCGCACGCCGACGCGGCGGTCGTAGCACCGGCGTCCGTGCCGCGCTGCCGCAAGCGGCACTTCGCGATGCAGCACTGGCTCCACGCGCGGACGCACGAGGGATTCCGGAACGCGCTGCTCCATTTTCGGGACGCCGTCCCGGAGGACACGGAGTGCGCCGTTTGCCTCTCGGGACTCGCGCAGATGTACGTCCTCGGGCTCCAGTACGGCCTCTCCCGCCCCGACGAGGCGATTCCCGCCGCGAAGAGGTTGGCGCTGCGAGCGCTCGAGGTCGACCCCATGGTGTCCAACGGGCATCTCATCCTGGGGTTCATCCGGCACCGGACCGAGTACGACTGGGACGGCGCCGAAACGTCGTACCTGTACGCCCGCCAGCTCAACCCGAGCTGCGTCGACACGCTCCACAACTACGCGACGCTGCTCTCTCACCTCGGCCGCAACGACGAGGCGATCGCGGCGATCCGGCTCGCACGCCGACTGAATCCGTCCGCGCTCGTCCTCGGCGCGGAGGAGTGCAGCATTCTGGTGAACGCCGGGCGGCCCGCGGAGGGGCTGACGGCCGTGGCCGCCGTCCAAGAGATCGATCCCGAGTATCCGATCGCGCACAACTCGCGCGCGCGCGCCCTTCTGGTCCTCGACCGCCCCGCCGAGGCGTTCGACGCGGCGGAGCGCGGCCTCGCGCGCGGTGCCGAGATCCCCGCCATCATCGCCACGCGCGGGGTCGCGGCGGCGCGCTCCGGTCGTCCGGGCATCGCGCGCGACGCCCTGGCGGCGCTCGCGTCCAACGACCACGGCAGCTACGTCTCACGAGTCCACATCGCGCGGCTCCATGCCGCCCTCGGTGAGACCGATCACGCCGTCGCCCGGCTCGGGGAAGGCTACGAGCGGCGCGACGCCGAAATGACCGAGCTCGCGTGCGAGCCCGAATGGAACGGGATCCGCGTGCACCCCGGGTTCGAGGCGCTCGTCGCGAAGTTGGGGATTACGGGCTGACCTGATGCGGGAAATGCGTCAAGTGTGCCGTGGGCAACCGCTGACGATGCCAA
>CAZEII010000124.1:0-2981 GCA_964511835.1 uncultured Acidobacteriota bacterium
GACTCCGGCCGCGGCACCGTTGGCACCCGGCGCACCGGGATCCGCGCCCGCCGGCACCAGCGGCGCCGCGCGCCGCGCCGCATCGCGTGCCGCCTGAACGTCCTGCGACATCCGGTCGGCGCGCGCGTTGGCCTGGTCGATCTTGTCCGCCGTCGCTGCCGTCTGACGCTCGACCTGATCGAGCCGCGCCTTGAGGTCGGCAACCTCCGCACGCTTGACCGTGTCGTCCCCGCCGGTCTTGGCCTCGAGCGCGGCGATGCGCGCCTGAAGGTCCGACTGCTGCTTGGTCAGATTGGCCAGCGACCGCTGAACGTCGGCCACGTCCTTTTGATACTCGGCCAGCTGGTCCGGCATGATGCACCCGACCGCCGCGAGGACGAGCGGGAGCACCGTTACGGGGCGCAGTGAGATCACGGCTTGATCGTGAACTCGGCGCGACGGTTCTTCGACCACGCGGCCTCGTCGTGACCCGGAACCGCGGGCTTCTCCTCGCCGTACGAGACGGCGACGAGCTGCGAGCCGGTCACCCCGAGACCTGTGAGGTAGTCTTTCACGGCGCCTGCGCGACGGTCGCCGAGCGCGATGTTGTAGCCGATCGATCCACGCTCGTCGCAGTGGCCGCCGATCTCCACCGGATGGCCGGAATGGGACTTCAGCCACGAGGCGTTGCTCTGAAGCGTCGTCCGGCTCGAATCGTCCAAGGCGTTGCTGTCATAGGCGAAATAGATCGTACGCAGCACGCCCTGCCGGTTCAGCTCGTCGATCGAGGGCTCGACCGGTGCCGTCTCGACGTTGGACTTGGGGAACGGCTCTGCCACGGGCGGTGCCGTCTCGGTATGCGCCGGCGGGGCAGGTGCGGTCACGGCGGGGGTCGCCGTCTCGGGAACTGTGCTCGGTTTGGCTTTCTTCTGACAGGAGAACGTGCCGAGCGCCACCAGAGCGACGACGGCAACCGCGAGCCAAGGGGGGGTTGGGTGTCTCATCGAGTGCGACTCCTTTCTCTTGGAGACGTCGGAGCGATCTTATCGGTGGGTTCCGGTGGCCGCAAGACGAAATCGCGTGATCAGGGCAAGCGGCGCGACCAATCGGGAGTGAAACAATCGCCGCCGCGCGTCAATCGGCGCACTTCGCTGCCGTCGGCGCGCATCGTGAAGAGATCGAACGAGCCCGCGCGATTCGACGCAAAGACGATATGCCTTCCGTCAGGCGACCAGCGCGGATTCTCGCTGTTCCCCTCGCCGTGCGTCAGCTGCGTTCTCGATCCCGTCGCGACGTCGAGCACCGCGACGTCGAGCCTGCCTTCATGGCGCGAGGCGTAGGCGAGCTTGTCTCCTTTCGGCGACCAGGTCGCCGCGTCGGCGTACTCGTCTTCGTTGGTCACGCGACGAGCGTTCAAGCCCTCCGCGTCCATGACGTAGATCTGCGGCGAGCCCGAGCGGTCGGACGTGAACGCGATCTCCCGCCCCTTCGGCGACCAGGAAGGGCTCGTGTCGATCGCGGGGGAGCTCGTGAGGCGCGCGCTGCGCCCGGTGGCCAAATCGAGGATGTAGATCTCGGCATTTCCTGAGGCATTCGAGGCGTAGACCAGCTTGCGGCCGTCCGGAGACCAGTCCGGCGAGACGTTGAGCGTCCCTCCCGCCGTCGAAGCCCGCGCGATCTTTCCGTCGCTTTCGAGGATGTCGATGGCCGGTGCCCCGGTGCGCCACGAGATGTAGGCCAGGCGTTGAGCCACCGGCGACCAGGTGGGCATCAGGTTGATCGAGCCCGTCGTGGTGATCCGGCGGATGCGCTGCCCGTCGTAGTCCATCATGTAGATCTCCTTCGCGTTTCCGTGCTTGCTCGCGAAGGCGATCCACGTGAGCGCGATCCCCGGCTGGCCGGTCAGCTGCTGGACGATGTCGTCGGAGATCTGGTGCGCGACGCGGCGCGCGAGGTCGGTCGGGCCGCCGTAGCGGCGATCGAACAGGGTCGTCGAGGGCTGCGTGTTCAGAAGCTTCGACCGCAGATCGACTCGCCCCGCGCTGACCTTGAGCTGTCCGAGCACGACCGCCGCCGCGCCGAGGCTCGCCCACTTGTCGGCCGCCGTCGTCTCCGGAGAGCTCGCCGTCAGCGGGTAGAGGCTGGGGTCGATGACGTCGAAGTAGCCGCTGTAGGCGAGATCGTCCCGAATCGTCTGCGCCATCTCGATCGCCGTCCCTTGAAGGAGCGCCTCGCACGCGGGCGTCGGGATCGCGATCTTGATCTTCGTGAAGCCGCTCCCGGAGATCACCCCCGACAGCCCGCCCGGCTTCTGCGTCGGCTCTCCTTGAGCGAGCGCAAGAACCGGCGCCGCGACCAGCGCGAGCGCGGCCAGAGCGGCGGTCGGGGCTCTCGGAACGGATCGATGCATCGAGCTCTCCGGAACGCTCAGTGGGCTTCGGGGGTCAGGTCGAAACGCATGGTGACCGGGAGGATCTCCTCCGTCCAGGTCGGAGGCACGGCCGGGAGGGGAGTGGCCTCGATCACGGCACGCTGCGCCGAGCGGTCCAGGCTCGGGATGCCGCTCGACTGCTGGATCCTGATGTTGCGCGTCGTGCCGTCGCGAGCGATCTCGAACGTGACCACGACCGATGCCGTCCCGTGGCTGTCCTCGAGATACGGCTTCTGCCAGACGCCCTCGAGCGCCGCCTTCACCGCGGCGCCGTACCAGCCAAGCGTGGAATCTCCACCGCCGACGGTCGCCGTCACAGCCCCGGCGCCCGGAGCGGGGGCCGCTTCCTTCGAGCCGGCCGAGGCTCCGGCCCCCGGGCGAGGCGTCCCTTCGGGTGCCACGGAGGGCGCAGGACTCTCCGCTGGCTTCGGCGTCTCTTCCTTCTTCTTAGGAAGGGGCTTCTCCTTGGGCTTCGCTGCCGGAACCTCGCGCACCGTGTGCGCCTCTTTCGGCGGGGGCGGGGGTGCCGGGGCTGCCACGGGCGGGGCGGCCGGCCCCGCGGCGCGCGCGG
>CAZEII010000125.1:0-2980 GCA_964511835.1 uncultured Acidobacteriota bacterium
CGGCGGCGGTCGCGGCAAGGAAGCACAGCGTCAGGATCGATCGGCTCTTCATGGTCCTGGAGCCCGGGACGCCGAGGCGTCGACTATCTTACGGAGCTCGCGCGCGATCGTTTCGAGGCGTGAACGCCACCGTGGATCACGGGCAACGCGACGGGTTCGGTTCTCTGACTACGGCCGGCCCTTCGTGGGCTGGGCGGGTGGCAGGTCCACCACCCAGAGGTCCGCGCGCGTCCGCACTTTCGAATAGAAGAGCCGCTTGCCGTCGCCGCTGACCTGCGGGTCTTCGAAGAACAGACCCGGCTCCTTCATGAACGTGATCTGCTGCGGCGACGCCTCACGCCAGCCCTGGGCCGGCCCCGGCACGCGCCACATGTTCCGGTGATCCTCCTGGAAGTAGACCCACTGGCCCGAGCGCGAGAAGCTCGGGTGATAGTCCTCCTTGTCGGTGCGCACCAGCCAACGCCCTTGGCCTTCGGGAATCGATGCGACCGCGATGTCGACCCCTTTGTCCTTCACCGAGCTCTGGTAGACCAGCCATCGGCCGTCCGGGCTGGCGGCAAAGATGGGCATCGGCTCGGGGCCGCGAATCTCGAACGACTCGTCCCTGCCTGTGCCGATGTCGACGATTCGGAGACGGCTCTGGTCGAGGTAAAGGAGCCGCCTGCCCGGCAGCCAACACATGTTCCCCCCGCGCTCCGCGATGCGCCGCGGCGATCCGCCGTCCGGCGCCATGACCCAGAGCTGCGCGTTCTCCGGCCCAAGCGCCGTTCCCGCAGGCCTGCGCGTGAAGGCGATGGCGTCGCCCTCAGGGGACCAGCGAGGAAACGACTCCGACCACGTCGTGTCGGTGGTGAGCTGCACCGGCTCGCCTCCGTCGTCGACCCGCCAGAGGTGCGCGGCGGCCCCGCGCGCGCTCGTGTACACCTGCGAGCGACCGTCGGGTGATGGCGTGAAGAACGTGATCTCGTTCGCGCCCTCGGTGAGCAGGCGCGGCGTGCTCCCCGCGACACCGGCATCGGCGTCGAGCGTCAGCTCCTCAAGGTTGCCCGTGACGTCATGCGTCGTGATCACCATGCGTCGGCCGGAGCGATCCATCTCGATCATGTCGCAGCCTGCCGTGCCGACGAGAAGCGGTTCCGCAGGGGCGGCCGGGCTTCCCGAGTCGGACACCGTGATACGCCACAAACCGGAGTTTCGGCCCGGGCGCGTATCGCAGTAAAAGACCGCCCGGCCAGTTGGGTCCCACGTCCCGCCTCGACCGACGGCGAGGGGGACGGCTCGCCCACCGTCAACCGGCATCGTGACCATCTGGTCCCCCGCCGCGAACAACAGGCGGCGGCCGTCGGGCGAGACATGCGGCTCCTGGAAATTGGAGGAGCGAAAACCCGGCGGGAGCTCGACGGGCACCTGGACGCTCACCCCCCCGGCGGCGTCCACGCGGCGGATTTCAGGACTGAACCAGCGAGCGCGGACGAAGTAGATGGTCTTCCCGTCCCGCGACCACGCCGGGAAATTCGCGTCTTCGGCGACGCGGCGCGCCATCCCGCCGAGCGAGGGCATCACCCAGATGTCGCCTCCCATCATCGGGGTTTCGGGCGAACGATAGATCAGGTCGAGACGACTCGCGCGCGTGGAGACGAACGCGAGCTCGCGCCCGTCCGGCGAGAACGCAGGTTGAGCGTCGGCGGCGGGGTTCTTCGAAACGTTGACGACGGCGCCGCCCCCCACCTGTTGGAGGTAGAGCTCGAAATTCCCGCTCCGGTCCGACGTGTAGGCGACGGTCTCGCCATCGGGGGACAACGTGCCTTGCCCTTCGTAGCCCGGATCGACTGTAAGCGGGGTCAGCGTGGCGCTCGCCCACTCCGACGACGCCGTCGAGGGTGCCGCGCGCATGGCGATGAGCGCCCACACGGCCAGCGCGGCGGCGAGCGTCAGAAGAATCGCCGGCACCGCGGCCGCGGACAGCTTCCTCGGACTGCGCGGCGCGGCGTCGGCGGTGGCCAGGGCATTTCCCTCCGCCAGCGCCAGTGCAAAGACCAAATCCCTCGCGGATTGGAACCGCTGATCCGGCAATTTGGCGAGGCAGCGGCTCACGATCGCGTCGAACGAAGAGGGCAGCCCCGGCGCCTTGCGGCTTGCCGGCGGCGGCTCGGCGTGCAGCACGGCGTGGAGCGTGTCCACCATGTCGTCGCCACGGAAGGGGCGCTCACTGGTCAGCATCTCGTAGAGCATGACGCCCACCGCAAACAGGTCGGCCCGATGATCCACGGGATCGCCGCGCACCTGCTCGGGCGCCATGTAGCCGGCCGTCCCGAGCAGCTGCCTGGTCTGAGTGAGCCCGCCTGTCCCAGCGGAAGCCCCGTCTACCGGGCGAACGAGCTTCGCGATACCGAAATCCAGCAATTTCACGCGCCCGTCACGCGTGAGGAATACGTTCTCGGGTTTGAGGTCGCGGTGCACGATCCCGTGCGTGTGCGCCTCGCCGAGTCCGGTCAGCAGCGCGCGAACGATGTCGAGCGTGCGCGCGAGCGTCAGTGGGCCGCGCGCCAGCAGCTCGCGCAGGGTGCCGCCCGACAAGAGCTCGGTGACCAGATAAGGGGATCCGCCTTCGACCCCCACGTCGTAAACGGCGACGATCGCGGGGTGATCGATCTTCGCGGCAGCCCTGGCCTCGATCTCGAAGCGTTGCAAGCTTTCGGCATCCGCCGCGAAGCGCGCGGACAAGACTTTGATCGCCACCTGGCGACCGAGCCGAGTGTCAAGCGCGCGATAGACCTCCCCCATTCCTCCCGCCCCGAGGGGGCTGAGGATCTCGTAGGGCCCGAGTCGCGCGCCGGGCGCGAGCGTCATCGGATCACGTCACGCCGCAAAGAGGAGCTGGTCGTCAGTTCCATTCGCGGAATTTACCTCAGGCGGGAGGCGAGTGGCGTGAGTTCCGATCCAAAGGTCGCCTCCCTCGGATTCGGCAAGCGCATCGACG
>CAZEII010000126.1:0-2761 GCA_964511835.1 uncultured Acidobacteriota bacterium
TCGAGCCCACCGACCCGCTCCACGAGTCGGGAGCAACAAGCTCCGCACCACGTTGTTGGCGGGGGGAGCGTCAGATCAAGCTGCGGGGACGCTGGGCGCCGAGGTGCTCCGCAGCGGCCCGCGTCGCCCTTCTCCCTCGAGGCGTCCTCTCGAGAAACCCGATCTGGATCAGATAGGGTTCGTAAATCTCCTCCAACGTCTCGCCGTCTTCGCCGACCGCCGCGGCGAGCGTCGACAAACCGACTGGGCCCCCGCGGAACGTGTCGAGGATGGCGCCGAGAATGCGGCGGTCGATCTCGTCGAGACCGAAGCGGTCGACCTGGAGTCGCTCGAGCGCATCCGCTGCGAGCTCCTCGCTGATGGTGGACTGCGCCGCGACCTCCGCGAAGTCCCGCACGCGGCGAAGGAGGCGGTTCACGATGCGGGGGGTGCCGCGCGCCCGCCGCGCGATCTCGCGCGCACCCTGGGGTACGAGCTGGACGTCCAGGATTTCCGAGGAGCGGGCGGCGATCGTCGCCAGGTCGTCGACCGCGTAGTAGTCGAGGTGGTGCACGATGCCGAACCGCTCCCGCAGCGGCGGCGAGAGCAATCCCACGCGCGTCGTGGCGCCAACGAGCGTGAAGCGTGGGAGATCGAGACGGACGGTCCGAGCCCCGGGACCGCTCCCGACCACCAGATCGAGGGCGAAATCCTCCATGGCAGGATAGAGAATCTCTTCGATCGCGCGCCCGAGCCGGTGGATCTCGTCGATGAATAGAACGTCGCCGGCCTGCAGGTTCGTGACGATCGCGGCGAGATCTCCGGCGCGCTCGATCGACGGCCCGGACGTGACGCGGATCTCACCCGCCATCTCGCGGGCGATGATGTGGGCGAGAGTCGTCTTGCCGAGGCCTGGAGGGCCGTACAGGAGTACGTGATCCAGGGGCTCCGAGCGTTTGCGCGCCGCCTCGAGGAACACGGCCAGGTTTTCCTTGACCCGCGACTGACCGATGTATTCGCGAAGCCGCTGAGGCCGGAGGCTCTGCTCGAAGGCCGCCTCGTCGTCGTGCCGCGCCCCAGCCCCGAGAATGCGTGATTCGTCCGTCACGCGGGCATCCGCAACCTAACGCACGAGCGCGCGCAGCGCCGTGCGGAGCAGAGATTCGATAGGAGCCTCGGCGCCCAGCTCGCGTCGGGCACCGGCAACCGCATCGTGGGCTGCACGATCCGAGTAACCGAGGTGGAAAAGCGCCGCGACGGCGTCGGCGTCCGGACCTGCAGCCGCGGCCCCGACGGAGGCGGAGACCACCGGCGCGGCGGAGCGGCCCCGACGCGTCGCCGGATGGTCTCGGAGCTCGAGGATGACTCGCTCGGCGGTCTTTCGGCCGATACCCGGGATGCGCTCGAGCATGCCGCGATCACCCTCACGCACGGCGCGCTCGAGATCGTCCGCTCCGATCCCGGAGAGAACCGCGAGGGCGATCTTGGGACCGATCCCGGACACGGCGATCAGCCGCTTGAACGACGCCAATTCCTCGGCGGTCCAGAAGCCGAACAGGTCGATCGCGTCCTCGCGGACGTGTGTATGAACGTGAAGCGAAACGGCGCCCTGAGGCTGACCGAGCCTATAAAACGTGCTCAGCGGGATGTGGACGCGATAGCCGACGCCCCCGACATCGACGACGATTTCGTCCGGTCGAGACGCGACGACGGTTCCAGAGAGTCGACCGATCATGGGTGGTCGCCCGGGTGTTCGTCGCCGGGACGAGAGCGGATGGTACCATGAACGCGCGGCCGCTTCGCCGGTCACGGGATCAGCGACGGGACTCGACCGCGGGCCCACCTTGCGCCATCCGATCGCTTCGCGTCCTCGCGAGTACCTCGGCATGGGTCTGGATCGCGAGATGGCAGAGCGCGGCCGCGATCGCGTCCGCGATGTCCGGCCGGAGGCGAATCGCCGCTCCGCGGACGAGCCGCGAGACCATGACCTGGACCTGTTCCTTTTCGGCGCGCCCGTTTCCCGTGACCGATTTCTTGATCGTCGCAGGCGCGTATTCGAACACGCGCACGCCCACGGTTCCGAGCGCGGCGAGCACGGCGCCGCGGGCATGGGCGAGCTGAAGCGCCGATCGCGCGCTCGCGCCGTGGAAGGGCGCCTCGACGGCCGCCTCGAACGGACGATGGGCGTCGACGACCGAGAGCATGTCGTGGTGCAGCCTGGCCAAACGGCCCGCGAGATCGACTCGCTCGGACAGCCGAATCTCTCCGCACGCGACGAGCTGGGGCTGGCTCGGGGTGCCCGCGAGCACGGCCCAACCGGCGCATCGGGTGCCCGGGTCGACCCCCAAGACCGTTCGCGCGATGGTCAGGAGGCGGCCTCCGAAATGGCGTCGGCATCGAAGGAAAGGTTGGCGTAGACGTTTTGCACGTCGTCGTGGTCCTCGAGCACTTCCAGGAGCCTGATGCACTGCCCGGCCTTCTTGGCGTCGAGCTCGACGACCGTCGTGGGCAGCATCGCGAGCTTGGCCTGCTCCGGAACGATCTTGGCTTTCTCGAGAGCGTCGTGCACCAGGCCGAACGCCGACGCCGCGCACGTGACTTCGAACATCCCGTCGCCGGATTGGAGGTCTTCGGCTCCCGCGTCGAGGACGACGTCCATGAGCTGCTCCTCGGAAACCGCGGCGGACGGGACGGAGAACTGCCCCTTCTTCTCGAACATCCAGGACACGCTGTTGGGCTGTCCGAGATCGCCGCCGTGCTTCGTGAACAGGTGCCGGATCTC
>CAZEII010000127.1:0-2673 GCA_964511835.1 uncultured Acidobacteriota bacterium
CCTCGGCTGATCACGTCTGCCGCAGAGAGCCAGCCCACTCCGCGACCGTCCCCGCGATCTCCGAGAGGAGGTCGTCGTCCGCGCGGCCGGCCGATTTCGGGAGATGGAACGAGTGATCCGCCCCTTCGAAGACCTTCAGCGTGGCGCGGGGGATCCCCGCGAGCAGAGGGCGGAGAAGGTCGAGATCGGCCAGCCGGTCGCGGGTTCCCTGGAGGAACAGCATCGGCACCGTGACCCGTGAGAGATGCACGCCGCGCTCGCCGGACGGACTCCCGGCCGGGTGGAGCGGAAAGCCGAAGAAGACGAGCCCGCGCACTCCTTCGAGCGGCTCGGTCGCGGCCGCCAGCGACGTCATGCGGCCGCCCATCGACTTGCCTCCGGCGAACAGTGCCAGGTCCGGGGCATTCGCCGCTGCGGCCCGAACGGCGGCCCGCACGGTCGCCTGGAGCACCGCCGGCGGGTCGGGCCGGCCCATCTTCTTTTGCATGTACGGGAACTGATAGCGCAAGGTCGCGATCCCGTGCGCGCCGAGGAAGGAGGCCGCCGAGTCCATGAACGAGTGACGCATCCCCGCGCCGGCGCCATGGGCGAACACCAAGAGACGGGGCGCGCGCGGCGGAACCGCCAGCAGCCCTGCGACCTCGCCGGACCGACCTCCGGCGTCGATGACGAGCTCCCGTGTCATTGGTCCAGTATGGAGCCGCCGGCCCAAGGCGCAATCCCGACGATCCGACTCGATGTCCATCATGAGCGGGAGAAAGAGGCGGCGCGGCTTCGCCACACGCGGTAGTCTCGTCGCGCCGTGCGGTTCCCCGGTTGGTTTCTCGTCGCGCTCTGCGCTCTGCTCTGCGGCGCCGTGTGCTTCGGGGAGCCTCCGAAGGATCTCGGCCTCGTCGAGCGCGCGGAGCGTACGCTCGTCCAGTTGACCGTCAGGATCCACCCGGCAACGCCCCAGGACCGGCAGCGGGCGGCGCATCTGACCAAGGACGACTTCTCCATCGTGATCGACCAGACCGAGATCCCGGCGTCGCGCTTCGAGCTGGACAACTACTGCCCCGAGTTCGAGGAGCCCGTACCGGCCGCACCGGCCGGCCGAAGCAACCCCGGAAAGTACGCGCTGTTCTTCGTGGACGAGCTCGGACCGGAAGGGCAGGACAACGCGAGGACGATGCTCGCGCGGATGATTCCCCAGATGGCGGCCGGCGGCTACCGGATGAAGGTGCTGCCTCGTCCCGAAACGGCATGGACGGACGACGTCGAACGGCTGCAGCGGGAGGTGGCGGCGCTCTTCGATCCGGATGCCGCGTCCGAGGCCGAGGAGGACCAAGCAGGAGTCCTCCGCACGCTTCTCGCGAGCGGAAGGGTGGACGACGCGATCGCCGTCGCGCGCGACGCCGAGGCGGCGTCGCAGCTCAGCATCGAAGGTCCGACGCTCCAGCTCGCGAGAGCCCTCTACGAGATGGGGAGCCTTCCCAGTCCCAAGGCGCTGATCTACTTCGCCGAGATGGGCCAGTCGTTCCGCGAGATGATCGTCGACACCGCCATCCGTGCGGGTGTCCCGGTGTACGCCGTGAAAGCGGACGGAATGCCCGTCTACGACCCCAGTCGGTCCACCGCGAACGACCCAGGCGCGATCATCACGACGTCGCTGTACGCGCTCTCGGATCACACGGGGGGGCGCTTCGGGTTCGGCGGCTTCAGGCCGAAGGACGCGGACCGGATCGTGGAGCGCGTCCGGTCCGACTTGAGCTGCCTGTACGTCGTGAGCCTCGATGCCGCCGGGCTGCCTCGCGACCGCTTGCTCCAGCCAAAGATCAGGCTGAAGGCTCCGCTCCGGCGCGCTCTGTCCGCGCGGACGATCCCCGACGTGACCATCCCGAACGAGCGACGACGGCGAGAGCAGGAGGCGGCGATGGTCCTGCGATCGGGCCGCTGGCCGGGGGTGCTCACGGCCGGGGTCTCGCTGGTTCCGCTGGGCGCGGACGGCTCGCGGGCGACGGCACGGATCCAGTTCGAGGTCGAGACCGGCCCGAGCGCTGAGGCGATCCCCGCCGGATGGGACGTCGGCGTCAACTACTTCGCCTCGTCCCGCGTGTCGGGATACGGCGGCCTGCGCGTCACGTCCCCCGGCCCGAAGGTCGTCTTCGAGAAATCCGTGACGATTCCATTCGGTCCCTACTCGATCGTCGGGGTCGCCCAGGAAGCGGGCGGCCCCGGGTTGGCCCGTGGCACGGCCGCGGGGGTGCTGGCTCGCCCTCGCAAGAACGAGGTCGGCTTCGTGCGCCCTCCCGAGCTCTTGCACTGGGAAGCCGCGTCGTTCGTCGCCGAGGGCGAAGCCGCGCGCAAGGCCGGGTGGACGCCCTTGCGGTTCGGCATGGCGCGCGCCGATCGTGCGCTGTCGCTCGCCACGTCGCTGTGCCGCGGATCCAAGGTGCGGGGGACGCTCTCGGTGGAAACGGTGCTCCGCCTTCCGGAGCGCGATCTGCCGTTCGCGAGCCGCGCCTGGCGCGAGGGAGACGCGTCCTGCCGCGTCGGCCGCGACGATCTCTTCGACGCCGGCCAACTCCCGTGGGCGGGTACGCCCTACGAGGCGACCGTGCTCGTGACGGTGAAGGACGCCACCGGGAGATCGCTCGGCGCCGAGGCTCGGACGTTCTGGGTGATCGGACCGCG
>CAZEII010000128.1:0-2307 GCA_964511835.1 uncultured Acidobacteriota bacterium
AGTCGGAGGAGCAGATCCGGGCGGAGGCAGCCGCGGAAACTCGCCACGTGGTCGATACGTTCCTGAATGCGATCAAGCGGGAGGTCCATGACCCCGAGGTGAGGGACCGCATCGCGCGCTCCATCCTTGAGCTCGTTCCACTGGGCGCCGACGAAGCGGTCGCGAACGCATGAGCACGCCGCGACGGATCGACAGTTACATCCGCGCCCGGATGATGGAGGTCGCGAGTGTCGAGACGCGGGCGGTGGCGGAACCGCTCGCGGAGTGGGCGGTTCGCAGAATCCGCCTGGATGGGAAGCCTTTCAGCTTCGAAGGCCACGAGTTTCTGCGCGCCATCTACGACGACACCTGGCCGCACCTTGTGCTCGAAAAAAGTGCGCAAGTTGGCGGAACAACGCTCGCCGTTTTGCGCGCGATCCATTCGTGCATCGTGGGATTGAACGTGATGTACCTGTTCCCGACCCGGACGGACGTTCAGGACTTCTCGCGCTCGCGTGTCAGTCCCCTCATCGCTGAGAACCCCTTCCTCGCCAAGCTCATGAAAGACACCGACAACGTTGGCCTGAAGAAGATCGGAGCCGCCCACCTCCATCTCCGAGGCATGCAATCCGAGGTCAGTCTCAAGAGCGTTCCCGCCGATGTGCTGATCCTGGACGAGTTGGACGAAGCCACGCCCGAGAGCAAGACGATGGCGAGGGAGCGGCTGTCGCACTCCGACTACAAGCGGGTACTCGAGCTCTCCAACCCGAGCATCCCCGGCTACGGGATCGATGAGGCCTTCGAGAGAAGCGATCAGAGGTCGTGGCATGTGAAGTGCCCGGCCTGTGGGGCGTGGACCGCGCTCGACCTGGAGTTCCCCCGAAAGCTCGGGCAGGACGTCAAGATCATCCGGCCACGACCGGGCGACGTGGGCTTCTATCGGGCCTGCCCCAAGTGCGACGCGGAACTCGACATGGCCGCCGGGGAGTGGGTGCCGATGCTTCCCTCGCGCCCCACGCACGGCTACCGAATTAGCCAACTGATCAGCTCGAAGGTCGACCCGGGCGAGATCCTCGAAGAGTACCGATCCACCCGCTACCCGGAGCGGTTCTACAACTTGAAGATCGGCATCGCCTGGGCCGATCTCGAGCGCCGGCTGGATGCCGCGAGCGTCTTGGCACTCTGCGGCGATTCCCCGATGGCCGAAGCTCAAGACGACAAGCACGCGTGGTACACGATGGGCGTCGATACGGGACGGGCGCTTCACACGGTGATCCTGCGGTCCGATCCCAGCCTCAAGGGGCCGGAGACGCTGGTCTATCTTGCAGAATGCCGCGAGTTCGCGGAACTCGACGATCTGATGAAGCGGTTCAAGATCGGCGAATGCGTGATCGACGGGCTACCGGAGACCCACGCGACGCGGGAGTTCGCCAGACGGCATCAAGGCTACGTCCACCTTTGCTTCTTTCAGGACTCTCAGCGCGGCGGCCCGAACTGGAATCATGACGCGCAACAGGTCGCGGTCAATCGCACGGAAGCACTCGATGCGTCCCGCGCCGCGGTGCGCGAGAAGCTCGTCGTCCTTCCCCGCCGCCAGCCGATCGTCGAGACGTTCGCGCAGCACATGACCTGCGACGCCAAGGTCCTGGACGAGGACGAGGAGACCGGCATCAAGAAGTACCGGTACATCAAGACCGGCACGAATCACTTCTCGCTCGCGTTTACGTACGCCTGGATGGCGGCGACGTGCAACACGAGCTGGCGCGGGTTGATGGAATACATGAAGTGGATGAGGCGCAACCGCGGGCCCTGGATTTGATACCTGGAAGGGTGCATTTATCGACGCCGGAGACCCTACCAGGGTGCAGTTATCCGATGGTGGCGGGCCGCTAGGGTGCGTTTATCGATCGGAATCCGCCTTTCAGGGTGCGTTTAAGCGGCAGACTTCGGCCTCTCGGAGGCGGTCGTACCGTGGTCTGCCGGTTGAGACGATCGCCGTAAATCGATGACTCGTCGCAAGTAGCGGCCGGAACGCCCCCTCCAGGCCTCGTCCGAAACCGCGTTTTCAGCCCCAAAACGTGCCGATGGCGTGCCGGTGGAGCGCGCGAGATCGCTAGAAACGCCGCCAATGTGCCGATCGGATTGCCGAGGGTGTGCCGCATGTCACCGTTCTGTTGTGTCGCGCTATGCGGCGAGTGATCGGGGAAACGATGCAGGCGCCGTTTTTCTGCCGGTTCCGACACCTCAAATTCGGAAGGGCTCGCAGGCGGCGCGCAATCTCATCCGTTCGGCGGGAATCGATCCGAAGGCTTTGGCCCCCGGGCTGTC
>CAZEII010000129.1:0-2194 GCA_964511835.1 uncultured Acidobacteriota bacterium
GTGGGCGGCCGCGGCGCTCGCGGTCGATCCATCCGAGCCGCCGGCGGCCCCTTTCCCCGAGCCGACCGTCGGAGCCCCGTGCGTCGCCGTGTCGGAAGCCCGGCTCGCCCACGCGAATCTCGAGGTCCTGCTCGCGGGCGGGACGGCTTGCCCGGTCTCCTTGGGGGCGGCGAAAGTCGGCTGGTTCTATGCGGGGAGCGCGAAGTTCCGCTATCTGTCGCGGGACCCCATCGAGCACCCGGTTCTCCGCTTCAACGCGAAGACCGAAGGACGCGTCGACGTCGCGGACGTCGAAGGCGGCATCGCGATTCGGGGCGTCGCGAAGACGATCCTCTGGGCGACCTCCGGCGACACGCCCGCGCTCACGGGGGACGGCGGCGCCTCGGCGCCCGAGCCGTATCGGAATCATCGCGAGGCGTTCCTGAGGTACGACGGCGTGTCGACGGGGCGTATGGTCGGCGCCGCGTTGCTCGACGGCGTCCCCTCACCGACGGTCCGGGTCGAGCTCGACGGCGACGACGGGCCGCTCGTCTATACGTTCGATCCGGTGAACGAGCGATCCGAATCGCTCGTGATCCTCGGAAGCCGGGCGACGGACGACGGCGAGCGGCGCAAGTGGCCGCGCTCGACCGTGCTCTCCGAGCAGCTCGTCGGGAGAGAGCATCGCGTTCCCGCCTCTTGGCCGTTCGTCATGACGGCCGTCGACTACGAGTTGCGGGCGACCGCCGGGGATTCCGTGGCGATCGTGGCGCGCACGACGGTCGTGCCGGCGAGGGAGCGGCTCCGCGTCTTGAGATTCGAGCTGCCCGGGCCGATCCTGTTCCGGAGTGGGGCGGGGAGCTCGACCGAGCGGGAATACCGCGTCGTCTCGGTCGCCGATGCGCGCGGGACGCCGCTCGCCTACGCGCAGGAGAAGGGGTGGCTTCTGGTCGATCTCGGCCGCCCCGCCGCCAAGGATCAGCCCACGGACCTCGTGTTCCGCGTCGAAGGCAACTTCCTGATCCGTCCCAACGGCGACAACTACTGGATCCTGAAAGGCGAAGGGCTGTTCCCTCAACCGCCGCTTGAGGGCCGGCAATACACGACCCACGGCGTCATCCGGGTCAAGAAGCCGTTCGTGGCCCTGGCCTCCGGCACGACGGTGCGGCGCGCCGAGGAGGGCGAGGAGAATCTCCTCGAGGTTCGCTCCGAGCTGCCGAGCTGCTTCACGGCGGTCGTTGCAGGACGCTACCATTTCAACGAGCTCGTCCGCGACGGGCTGACCGTGCGCGTCGCGACCTATGCCGGGAGGAACGCGCGGTCGCAAGAACAGCTCTCGGAGCTCGCCTTCGCCATGATCGACCACATGCAGCGGTTCCTCGGGCCGTTTCCGGTCCCCGAGCTCAACATCGTCCAGGTCAACGATCTCGGCTGGGGGCAGGCGCCGCTCGGCATGATGCTGATCACCAACGAGGCGTTCGACAGGGCGCTGCCCCCGGAGATCGCGCACTTCTACACGCAAGGCATCAACGAGCGCTTCGCCCACGAGATCGCGCATCAATGGTGGGGTCACGCCCTGCGGTGGCCGAACGACGAGGAGACGTGGCTGTGCGAGTCGTTCGCGGAATACTCCGCGGGGCTGATGATCAAGCGCGCGCAGGGCAAAGGGTACTTCGACAACCTGAAGGCGACGTGGAAGCTCCGCGCGAAGACCGCCACGCACGTCGCCCCCATCGCGCTCGCGAATCGGATCTCCTGGAAGGACCCGGCGACCGGATTCGAGAACCGATTCGGACTCTTGTACGCGAAGGGCCCGTGGCTCCTCGCCCGGTTGCACGACGAGCTCGGCGACGAGAAGTTCCTGACGTTCCTCAAGTCCTATCTCAAGACGCTGCACGGCAAGTCGGGCTCGACGAAGCTCGTGGCGGATCTCCTCCACGTGATGACCGGCAAGGACTACGCCCCGTTCTTCGACGCGAACTACTGGGGCACGGCGATGCCGGAATGATCGATCTTCAGGTGCGACCATTCGATGATCAGCGCTCCCGCTGGGTCGAACAGCTGCATCACCGTGGAAAAGCTCGCGTCGCCCCCGTCGCTGACGCAGACGCCGAAGTCGTACGATGCTAGTCGAGCGCTGACCGGACCGCGGCGGCTAGTCGATCGGCGCGCGCGCGCGTCTCGGCCTCGGTCCAGGCGAGGCCGATCGGCGTCG
>CAZEII010000130.1:0-1694 GCA_964511835.1 uncultured Acidobacteriota bacterium
CCTTCCGACGAAGGACGGCGATTAGCCGTCGAAGAGGCCAACCCGCCGGATGAATCGCGCGGGGAAGCGCGCGCTCATTCCTGCCCGAGCTCCGCCGCGAACATCTCCTTGTAGTGCCGATACCATTCGCTCTGGAAGCGCTCCTCGGGATCGTACTGCAGCTTCTTGCGCAGAAACTCCGGGAACTGCGGGTAGGCGGCGAGCACCTGATCCTTCCGCGCCCACCGGTGATAGGTCAGGTAGTAGCTCCCGCCCATCGACAGCGCCGCGTCGATGAGAGCGCGGAACTGCTCCTTCGCCGCTTCCATTCCGGCATCATCGTGTGTGACGCGCAAATTCATCACGATGCAGGCGTAGCGTTCTCTCGCCCATGCGAGGAACGTCTCGTCATCCTTCTCGATGAAGCGCACCGTGCCATAAATGAGATCGGCCTGCTGCGTGCGAACGACCTTCTCCGCTTCGGCCAGGAATTGTGGGAGCCGCTCCCGAGGAACGTACAACTCGGAGATCATCAGGCTTCCAGGCGCTCTGGCGTTTCGCGCCTTGTCGACGACCTCGTCGAGGCCGTGCGGGTAGGACGCCAACTGGTGGGTGTCGCTCCAGTAGATCTGCCCGTTCGTCGACAGGTAGTAGTCCGAATACATTTGGAACGCCTTGCTCTTGTTCAAGTGGGCCAGGAGGTACAACTCCTCCCACCGCTTGTCGGAAAGACTTTTTTGCTGCGAAGGCATCGGCGTTTCGGCGGGCACCGGACGATAGAACGAGAACACACCGACGTCAAGGAAGCCCTCGGCCCTTTCGTCGGTCTTGAACTGGAAGTCGCCGTAGAGGAACCCATCGCGGATCTTCTGCTCGACGAGCTCGGGCACATCGTTCCGGCGGACGATGTCCACCCTACGCTCGACCTTCGTCCGCGGCGAGAGCCGGAGCGTGACCTCGGCGATGACCCCGAAGAGACCGTAGCCGCCGATCGCCAGGCGGAACAGCTCCGTGTTCTCGGCACGGCTGCAACGTCGCAGCTCGCCGTCCGCATCGATCAGCTCGAAGCTGTCGACGTCACCGACGATCGGCTGGAGCGTCAATCCGCGACCATGAGCGTTCGCCGAGAGCGCACCGCCGAGGCTCAGGCGGTCCGCACCCGTTTGCTTCTGCCGAATCCCCCACGGGTGCTCCCGCCCAGCCTGTTGCGCGACGAGCCAATCGATGAGCTCGGGCCACTGCGCGCCGGACTCGACGGTGATGAGACCGCGCTGTTCATCGAGGCGGAGGATCCGGTTGTAGCGCGAGAGATCGAGGTGGATCGTGCCCTTCCCGAACTGTTGCCCGCCCATTGCGTGGCGCCCACCGGAAATGCTGATGGCGCGGTGGGATCTTCGCGCCCTTTGCACGAGAGCGACGATCTCGCTTTTGGTCGTCGGCGAGTGAATCTCCGCAACTTCGGTCGCGTTCAGACGCGAGTGGACGTCGTTGAGGGTTACGGAGGTGCGCGCGAGGTTCCGGCAGGCAGCGAGAGCGACGATGGCCGCCGCGCCGATCAGCGCTCGCGTCTTCATGACGGGCGCGAGTATAACGGGGTGACCAGGCTTGGGGGAGCCATGAGCGTCATGCGGCATCCGATCGTCGGTCCCGTCGTTCTGCTGTGGGCGGCCGCGGCGCTCGCGGTCGATCCATCCGAGCCGCCGGCGGCCCCTTTC
>CAZEII010000131.1:0-1553 GCA_964511835.1 uncultured Acidobacteriota bacterium
TGTTGAGTCCGGACCACGCCGCCTCGGTTCAACTCTGGCTGGAAGGCCTCGCCCTTGATCAAGGTCATCACTTGGCCGCCGCGGTCGCGGAGCGCGCTCTTGCCCTTCTGAACCTGTTCGAGCCGAACGGCATTAGCAAGCTTGTGGCGGGCTCGTTCCTTTTTGCGACGCTATTCCTTGTTGAGGGTGTTGGCTTGGCGTTGGCCCGGCGATGGGCCGAGTACCTGACGGTTACCGCCACGGTGTCGTTCCTGCCTTTGGAGGCGATGGCCCTGTGGCATCGGCGGACCGGGCTGCGCGCCGGAACTTTAATCTTGAACGTCGCCGTTGTGGGGTATCTGCTCGCACGAATCTGCGTCCAACGAGGGCCCCAGACGGGATAGTTGGGGGACTGGCGGCAAGGTAGCAAATCGGAAACTAGATTGAAGGATTTGTCGTAGTACTAATGGGAGGCTCCCATGACTCGCAAGTACATCGTCGCCAACTCGGTCCTCTGGGCCTCGGCCATCATTGCATCCGCGATCATGCATGCGCCGATATCCCTGACTCTTCTTGTGCTGCCGTCGCTGGCGACGACCGCGATGATCATGTCGCCTCGTCGCACGATGAGTCCCTGTGCTGATTGAGCTTCGGACTCGTCGATACGACTACGCGATCCGCACCGCACACCACCGCCCTCTTGATAGAACTCGGCCAGCCCGCGGGAGACTTGCGACTCGACTCCGCGAATCGGCCGGCCTTTCGACTCGCTCATGGAGCGGTTCAAGGTGGGGACGTGCGTCATCGACGCCATGCAAGAGATCCACATGACGCGAGCGTTTGCCGCGAAGCACGCAGGGAGGGTTTGGCTGAACTTCTTCCAGGAGAGCCAGCGTGGGTGCTACCTGTGGAATCGGGACGATCGGATCGTGAGAGAGAATCGAACGGAGGCGATGGATGCGAGCCGGAGGATCATCCGCGATGAAAAGGTGGTCCTCCCCCGGCAAAGCGAAATGGTCGAGGAGTTTGCGGAGCACATCGCCAACGACGCCAAGCGCCTCGAGGAAGACCCCGAGTCGGGACCCCAGGTCTACCGATACAAGAAGCTCGGCACGAATCATTTCTCGTTGGCATTCACGTACGACTGCATCGCCTGGTCGCGGCAGCGATTCGGAGGGCCCCAAGCACGTTTCGGGACGATGCCCCGCCGATCGGTCATTCCGCTCGGCCCGAACTGACTCGTCGGTCAAAACCGCCGTTAGCGGACGCCTCTCGGGATCGAATCCGTTCCCGGTCGCGCTGGAAGGGATCAAGTTCGTTCCCGCATCGCCGATTCGGGCCCGGTTTTCGCCCCAGGAAGCGGCACGTCGGAACGAGTTCCGCCGAGTCTTCCCGTTGAGCGGGAGGGGAGAAGGCCCCGAAACTCAACGAGACGGGCTGATTCAGAACGTTCGCGACGGTCGCCGAGCCTCGTTTTTCGCTCCAAACGTGCCGCTCGCGTGCCGGTAGATCGTGGAATCCTCCGTCAACGTGCCGCTTCTTGTGGCGAGGGCGTGCCGCATGTCGTCGATTCA